>JAKLKC010000037.1 GCA_023150875.1 Myxococcota bacterium
GCTCCCCCGTCCGGGCGACCGCACCACCACGCGCGGGGCTGCTGACCCTTCGCACGGACCACCGTGATCCGGGGGAGCACGAAGCGGCCGTCGGGGAAGCCCGTCCAGGGGCCGCGGGCCGCCGGCGGCGCGAAACAGAAGCCACCCAGGAGGAGGGGCGCCGGACCCGAATCGGGAACCTCCACCCTCTCCGCCAGCGCCGCCAACCGCGACGACAGGGAGCCCAGGCCCGCCCCGGGCCCGAGATCGAGGCGCGCGGCCTCGCCGAGCCCCACGTAGTCGGTCCCGTCCGGGGTCCGGAACGCGGCGACCCGGCCCCTCGGCCAGCCGGCGACGAGGCGCGGGGGATCGAGGGGGAGGTCCCGCGGCCACTCCACCGGGACCACCCGCAGCGGACGCAGGCCGGGGCGCCGCCCCGCAGGAGCTTCCGGACCGCCCGCCGAGGGGCGGAGGGACGCGTTTGGCGTAGCCAAACGCCCAGGGCCCGCCGCCTGCGGCGGATGAGGGTGCGGGACGCACCCGGAAGGGCCCTGGGGCGGACCCGAGGGCAGGGCCGAGGACGGCCCTGACCGAAGGTTTCCGCCACCGAGGTTGTTCATGGGGACTTGAACTCCTGCGAGCGCCACCATGATAGAGTGCCCGACGGCGGGCGACCAGGACCGAGGAGGGCCGAGTGCGAGGACCGGAGGACGGAGGCACCATCGAGGAAGCCGCAGACTCCGGGCAGGCGGTCCCCGGGGCCTCCCTGCTCGACCGTCGCGTCCTGGCCGTGTGTGACCGGGTGGGGGAGTTCATCGAGTACTGGGGCTTCAAGAGCGTGCAGGGACGGATCTGGACGCTCCTCGCCCTCTCCTCCCATCCCCGGAGCCAGCAGGACGTCGCCCGCACCCTGGACGTGAGCAAGGCCCTGGTGAGTTCGACGATGGCTGAACTGGAGCGCCTCGGGCTCGTGGCGCAGACCGGCCCGCACCGCACCGCGCCGTACGCCGCGACCACGGACGTCTGGCCGGTGATCTCGGACGTGCTCCGCGGTCGCGAGTGGATGCTGCTGGAGAGGGCTCGCCTGGCGCTGGAGGCGGCGGCGGAGGAGATGAGGGTGCGCGGAGAGGGCCCGTACGACCGCCGGAGGGTGGAGTTCCTGCTGGGCATGACCCGTGTGGGCCAGAGCCTGCTGAGGGTGCTGGTGAGCGTCCGCAGCCCCGAGACCCAGGGCCTCGCACGGGTGCTGAAGGACGCCGCCAGGCTCCTGGCCCAGGAGGTGGGCCGGCCCCATCCCCTGGAGAGGCTTCGGCGGCGGGGCTGAGACGCGACGTGGGGCGGGGGCGGACCGGCCTGCCCCCCGGTGCTGGGAAGGACGAGACGCTGATGTCCGGAGTCGTTCGCGCCATCACCGCCCGCGCCGCGAGGTCCACGGCCGTCGCCGAGCACGCCGTAGCCGCCCGGCGGGGGGTGGCGGCGTTCCTGGACGACCTCGAGGCGGACCCCCGCGCCGCCCTCGCGCCACGGTTCGGGCAGGCGCGGGTGCACCTGTTCCGGGAGCCGGGCAAGCTCGTACGCCCCATGATCGTCTGGCTGCTCGGGCGCTCCCTCGGCGTGGAGGGATCCCGACTCCGCCCCTACGCGGTGGTCACCGAGCTGATCCACGGCGCCAGCCTCCTGCACGACGACGTGATCGACCGCGCCCTCACCCGGAGGGGCCGCCCCAGCGCGAACGCGCTCTACGACAACACGCTGGCGGTCCTGGCGGGGGACTCCATCCTCGCCGAGGTCACCGGCCGACTCGCCGAGCTGGGGGACCTCGAGGTGGTGCGCGCGGTGTCGGCGACGATCCAGGACCTGGTCGCCGGGGAGTCCCTCCAGTACGAACTGCGCGGCCTGGTCCACGCCGACGTCCGCGCCTGCGTGGAGGTGGCCGAGCTGAAGACCGCCTCGCTCCTCTCCCTGTGCACCTGGCTTCCGGCGCGGATCGCCGGCCGGGAGGACCTGGCGCCGGACATGGCCGCCATCGGCAGGAACACGGGGATCTCGTATCAGCTCACCGACGACGTGCTGGACTTCGATGCCGAACATACGGGCAAACCTCCCTTCGCGGACTGGAGCGAGGGCAAGACGAACGCGGTCACCGCGGCCATGGTCGGCCTCCACCCCGAAGCCGAGGGGCCCCTGGCGGACTTCTTCGCGTCTGAGGCGAGGCGGGACGCCGCTCGCTGCCGCGAGGCGTACGGGAGGCTCTTTCCGGAGGCCGTCAGGGAGCAGGCGCTGGAGCAGGTCCGCGCCCTGGCGGAGGAGTACACCGCCCTGGCGGACCACCACGCCTCCGCGGTGCCGGACACGGCGGAAGGCCGCCTGTTCGAGCAGCTCCGCCGCAAGCTGCTGGGACGGCGGAGTTGATCGAGATCGTCCCCAGGGAACACCTCGACCGGGTCCTGAGGGACCCCGTCCGCACCGTGGGCGGGGTGCCCCACCGCGCTCTGGCGAGCGACGCCGGACGCCTGGGAAGCCCCTCGCGGCTGGCCCGCATGGTGGGACCGGGCTCCCGCGCACCCGCCGTGATCCGATGGGTCCCCCGCTCCTCCCTGGTCCGGACGCGCCCGCCGGCCTGGCGCGTGGCCGCCCTGCTGGTTCGTCCCATGGACCTCTCCCGGGGCGTGGTGCCCGCCGCCGTCGGGCTCGCGTCCGCGGGGGCGGCATGGGACGACCGCGCGGCCCTGGTGCTCCTCGCGGTCGCCTGCGTGCAGGCCGCGGCCCACCTGCTCAACGAGCTGCGAGACCACCTCGCCGGCCCCGACGCCCTGATCGGTCCCCGGGGCACCAAGGTGCTCCAGAGGGGGTGGGCGACGCCCCGGGGGGTGGCGGGCGGCGCGGCGGTCCTGCTGGTCCCGGCGATGGCCGCGGGGCTGTACCTGGCCTCGGGGAAGCCCGTGGCCCTTCTCGCCGCGCTGGGGGGCGCGGTGGCGGCGATGCCCTTCGTCGCTTCCTCGGCCCTTCCCCGGCGCGGGCCCGTCGCCCCCCTCCTGTTCGCCCTCGCCATGGGCCCGCTGCCCGCCGTGGGGGCGGCCCTCGCCACCACCGGCACCGCTCCCCCGGCGACCTGGGCGGGGGGTGCCGTGGCCGGACTCGCGGCGGGCCTCTACCGCCACGTCGCCGACCTCCGCCGGATGCCGGACGACGCGGCCCGCGGCCTGCGCTCCCCCGCCCTGCTGCTGGGCTTCGCCCGCGCGCGGGACGGGTCGCGATGGCTGGGGGGCGCCGTGGGGGCCGTGCCCGTCCTGCTCCATGTCGCGGGGCTCGCCCCTGCCTCCGCCCTGGCCGGGCCACTGGCCCTCCCGCTCCTGGCGTGGGCGCTGGCGCCGGCTCTGCGGGCGGAGACCCCCCACGATCCGGGGCTCGCCCGCGCGCTCCGGCGCCTCGGGCCCGCGAGCTGGCTCGTGGGGGCCGTGCTGGTCCTCGCATTCTGGGCGTAGCGGTCCTGGCCCCCCGCGTCGCGGAAGGCGGGCGCCGCCCCGCTCCCGGTCCGCCGCCCTCACGTCCCCACTCCCGCCGCGATCGAGGACTCGGCGACCCGGGTGCGGAGTTGGATGGCCTCCGCGAGGTGGGGAGCTCCGATGTCCGCCTCCTCCGCCAGGTCGGCGATGGTCCGCGCGACCTTCAGGACGCGGTCGTGCCCGCGGGCGGAGAGGTAGAAGCGCTCCATGGCTGCCCGGAGGAGGCGCTCCGCGTCCGGGGAGAGGGAGCAGTAGCGCTCCACCTCCCGGCGGCTCATGCCAGCGTTGGTGCGGCAAGCCGGAGGCCGATCGGCGAACCGCCCCTGCTGGATGTCCCGGGCGCGCTCCACCCTCTCCCGGACCGAGCGGGAGGGTTCGCCCGGGGGCGCGCCCCTCAGCTCGGGGTACCGGACGCGGGAGACGTGGATCTGGAGGTCGACCCGGTCGAGCAGCGGGCCGCTGACCCGCCCCTGGTAACGCTGCACCGCCTGGGGCAGGCAACCGCAGGGCAGGTCGGGATCCCCGAGGCGGCCGCAAGGGCAGGGGTTCGCGGTCGCCACCAGGGTGAACCGGGCAGGGTACCGGACCGTGGCCCGGGCGCGCCCGATCGTGACCTCGCCGTCCTCCAGGGGTTGCCGCAGCACCTCCAGCACGGTCCGGGGGAACTCGGGGAGCTCGTCCAGGAAGAGCACTCCGTGGTGGGCCAGGGTGACCTCCCCCGGACGGGGCTGGCTGCCTCCCCCTATCAGCGCCTGGGGCGTGAGCGTGTGGTGCGGAGCGCGAAAGGGGCGGGTCCGGAGCAGACCGGCGTCCGAGTGGAGGAGCCCGGCGACGCTGTAGATCCTCGAGACCTCCAAGGCCTCGGGCCTCGACAGGGCAGGCAGGATGCCGGGAAGGCAGCGGGAGATCAGGGACTTCCCCGCGCCGGGCGCCCCCACCATCAGGAGGTTGTGGTCCCCCGCGGCGGCGACCTCGAGCCCACGGCGCGCCTCGGCTTGCCCCTTGACGTCGGCCAGGTCCACCACCGGGATCTCCGCGTCCTCGGGCGCGCGGTCCTGGGGTGGGACGGCGGGGAGTGGGGGCTGGGGCTCGCCGCCTCGCAGCCACGACACGACCTGGGTGAGCCGGACTACGGGGACGACCTCGATGCCGTCGACGAGTCCCGCTTCCCGGGCGTTGCCGACGGGCACCACCACCCCGGCGAGGCCCGCCTGGGCGGCGGCGAACGCGATTGCGAGCACGCCCCGGACGGGCCGGACCTCGCCGTCCAGGCTGAGCTCCCCCACGATGAGGTACCGGTCCGCCCGCTCGCCCGGGATCGCCCCCGCGGCGCGCAGGATCCCGACGGCGATGGGCAGGTCCAGGGCGGTCCCCTCCTTCCGGCTGCCGGCGGGGGCGAGGTTGACGGTGATCCGACGCTTCGGGAACTCGAACCCGCTGTTGGCGATGGCGGAACGGACACGCTCCTTGCTCTCCCGGACGGCCACCGCCGGCAGACCCACCGTGGCCATGCCCGGCAGCCTCGCCTGCAGGTCGACCTCCACGTCGACGACGTAGGCATCGAGGCCGTCGATGGCCGCCGAGAGGACCCGCGCCCTCATGGCGCCCCCCGGGAGGAGGGTCCTCCGCTTCGGAGCGCCCCCCGCGCCGATGGTCTCCCGCTGTCGTCCATGGGTCCGTCGCCTCCTGGGCCCTCAGGGAGCAAGGGGCGAGCCAGCGGGCGGACTCAACCTCAAGAGTGCGAAATCACTGGAAGAATCGGCGGAACCCGGAACGCGAGGCGTCCGGCGGACCGTCCGATTTCCGGACGGATCGTCCGAGAACCGGTCGGACGGTCGGGGGCCCTCAGCGCCCCCCGCGGGCCGCCGGGAAGCGGGCGAGCACGTCCTCCGGGGTCGGGGGGACGACCCGGGCGAACCGCTCGCCGTGCCGCGTGTAGTCCCCCGAGACCGGGTCCATGGGGAGGTCCGCCTCGACGGGGAAGTAGCGGTTGAATGCCTCGGCCTCGTCCCGCAACGGGCGGAGGTCCAGTCCGGCGACCTCCGCCGCCCAGCGCCGACCGAACTCGGCATCGTCCGCCGATTCCCTTCCCGCGCGCTCCCACGCCCTCTCCACCCGGGACCAGAAGACCCTCAGCGCGTCCTCCCACCTCCGGGCACGCACGGCGAAGGCCGGCGCGCCCCCCATCGCCTTCACGCGGTCTCGGGCCGAGACGGTGAAGTTCACGGGGAGGAAGTCGAGGGGGCTCTGCCCGCCGCCCTGCGGGGCCGCGCCCTGGGGCGAGGTCGCCGTCCCTTGGGATCCCTTCCGGGTCGCCATGTCCCGCGCTCCCTTCGGTGCAGCCAGACGAGGTAAGCCCGGCTCCGCCACGTCCGGCATGGGTATTCTAGGCGCCTCCCGAGGTGCGGGCACCCTGGCAGCGCCGCGGGGACGTCGTTGACCGGCGGGCGGCCCCGGTGTAACGTCCGGTCCGCCGGGTTCCGGGCTCGCCGCGGACCCCACCGGAGTCCCGATGTCCAGGTCGGCCCTCGCCCTCGCCGTGTCATGCGCGGTGGCGCTCTGCCTCGCGGCCCCGCCCGCGGGGGCGGGTGGGCTCGGCGCGCTGGGGTTCGGGGGGTTCCAGAGCGGCCCCCTCCTGGGGCCGGGCCTCGACGACGACGATCCGGAGAACGACGGGTCGTCCTGGGCGGACGCGGGAGCGGGACTGGAGCTCGTCGTCGGACGGCGGGCCGCCCGCATCAACGGGCGCGCCCGCGCGCTCTACGCGGCGACGGTGGCGACCGGCGATGACGCAGCGCCTTCCCACAGCGGCGTCTTCACCTTCGGCCTCTCGGTACAGCTCCAGCCTAGAGTCGATTCCGCCGTCGGGATCTACGCCCTCCTCGATCTCGGCGTGTCCGGGATCGCGCTCTACCACCAGGAGCGCCTGATCGTGGACGCCGGGATCGGCGCGCGCTTCTCCCTGGGCGGGCCCGCCGAGCTGTTCGTGGAGGCCGCCTGGATGATGCAGGCCCGCGACCACGTATGGCACGGTGCCCGGGCTTCGGGGGGGCTGCGGCTCCACTTCGACTGAACGGGAAGGCCCGCCCCTCCCCTAGGGGCACCGGCGCGCAGCGAGAGGAAAGACGCCCCCGAACGGGCCACGCCCGGACGCGAGACCGATGATCGACATCCAGAGCCGCGATCTGCCCGGGCTCCTCGGCGAGGTACCCCACCGGTACGGCCCGGGCGTCCACGTCCTCTCGAACCCCTGGGCGGCGTCCCTGCTGGCGATCGCGTGCAGCCCCGACACCGTCCAGCCCCACTTCAATCGCCTCGTGGGGCGCCTCTACGACCTCCTGCTCGGCGCGGTCGTGGGGCTGGAGATGCCCCGCACGGTGGTGCGCGTCCCGACGCGCATGACCTTGCGGCACCCGGAGGTCGCCCTGGACACCGAGGTCGTGGATCCCCAGGTCCGGGTCGTGGTCGCGGGGGTCGCCCGGGCCGGCACCCTCCCGGCCCACCACGTCCAGGCGTCCCTGTGCGAGGTGCTCCCGCCCTCCAGGGTGCGGGTCGATCACCTGTACATGAACCGCCGGGCGGACGAGAGGGGCGAGGTCGTCGGGATCGACTTCGCGGGGTCGAAGATCGGCGGCCCCGTCACAGGCGCCCACCTCCTCCTGCCCGATCCCATGGGCGCGACCGGGCTCTCCATGGACTTCGCCCTGAGGCACTACCGGGAGAGCGGCCGGGGGGAGCCCGCCCGAGTGGTGGCGATGCACCTCGTGGTGACGCCGGAGTACATCCGGCACATGGCGCGGACCCACCCCGAGGTCCAGATCTATGCCCTGAGGCTCGACCGGGGTCTCAGCGCACCGGGGGTCCTCTCCCTCCCCCCGGGCGAGCGCCCGGACGAGGAGCGTGGGCTCGACGAGCACCAGTACATCGTGCCCGGCGCGGGGGGCGTCGGCGAGGTCATGAACAACAGCGACTGACGCCTCCGCGTCCCCCCTCGCCGGGGCATCCACCCCGCGGCGGGCCCCAGCGCCCCAGGAGCCCAGCCCCCATGCGCGACGAACGCGTCACCGTCCTGATCGACGAAGCCCGGATCGCCGAGCGTGTCGCCGTCCTGGCCACCGCCATCACCCGGGACTACGCAGGGCTCGACCTGACCGTGATCGGGATCCTGAAGGGGTCCTTCCTGTTCATGGCGGACCTGGTACGGAGGATAGACCTGCACCTGACCTGCGACTTCCTGGAGCTGTCCAGCTACGGCGACGGGATGGCGAGCAGCGGCGTGGTCCGGATCAACAAGGACCTCTCCCAGCCCATCGCGGGGCGCCACTGCCTGGTGGTCGAGGACATCGTCGACACCGGTCTCACCCTCCGCTACCTCCTGGAGAACCTCTCCACCCGCGGCCCCGCGAGCGTCCGGGTCTGCACACTGCTGGACAAGCCGGAAGGGAGACGGACGGAGGTCGACGTGAGCTACGTGGGATTCCGGATCCCCAACGCCTTCGTCGTGGGCTACGGGCTAGACCTCGCCCAGCGGTTCCGCAACATCCCCTACGTGGGGGTCTACCATCCCGGCGGCGTGCCCGAGGGTCATGGCGTCCCGGACGTCTCGGAGCCACACCTCGGCGCCGGGCGCCCCCAGACCTGACGCGGGGGAGAGGAGGAAACCGCCCCATGCGACACCGCGTGGACACCCCGGCCGCTCCGGCGGCCATCGGCCCTTACTCCCAGGCGATCCGTGCGGGATCATGGGTCTTCGCCTCGGGGCAGATCCCCCTGGATCCCGCCACGGCGGCGATGGTCCAGGGGGACGTCGCCGCCGAGACGGAGCGGGTGCTCGCCAACCTCGGCGCGGTCCTGGAGGCGGCGGGCGCGTCCCTGGCCGACGTGGTCAAGACCACCGTCTACCTGGTGGACATGGCGGACTTCGGGGCCATGAACGAGGTCTACGCCCGGTGCTTCCCCGATCCCCCGCCGGCCCGCGCCACGATCGCGGTCCACCAGCTTCCCCGGGGGGCCCGGGTGGAGATCGACGCCATCGCCGTGATCGCCGGCGCCCCGCCCTGAACCCGCCTACTTCTTCGCGGGCTGCAGGACGTCCGCCGCGACGAGGCGGAGCAGTTCGTCCCCGAACTCCTGGACCTGCCACCGCCGGATCTCGGGGATCTGGGACAACGCCTGCTCGTCCCGGGGCCGCGCGATGGCGATGGCCTTGAGGACCACGTTCGACACCACCACCGCCGGCCCGACCCCGCGGCCCTCCGCCGCCTTGTTGCGCCACGCCTTCAGGCTCTCGAAGAGGCGGTCGTCCTCTCGGGAGAAGGGGCGCCGGCTGCCGTCCCCCCGGGAGCTGCGGGGGACGGTGAGGGACTCCTCCGACTCGATCCCCTTCTGCACGGCCTGGACCACGTCCGCCGCATACCGGCGAAACAGGAAGTGGCGCTCGCCCAGCAGACCCCGGAGCGCGTCCCGGGACCGGGGCCGGACCCGGGAGATCTCCAGGAGCGCGTCGTTGCCCATCACCTTGAAGGGAGGGCGGTCGAGCTCCCGGGCGACGCGGTCCCTGAGGCGGTAGAGTTCCCGCGCCACCTTCTGCTGCTCTGGCTTGAGGCGGTTGGACCCCTTCACCCTCAGCCAATCGTCGGGTTCCATGGCCCTGCCGGTCCACTCCCTCTCCTCGAGGAGGGCGAACTCCTCCAGCACCTGCTCCTGGCGCCCCTTCTCCACCACCTCGGCCCAGAGTCGGTCCCGAAGCTCGGGGAGGTAGTGGGAGTCGAGGCGCGCGTAGTCCAGGTGTTGGGGCTCCAGGGGACGGCTGGACCAGTCGTGACGCTGGTACTTCTTCTCGAGCACCCGACCGAACTCCCGCTCCACCAGGTCGGCGAGGGAGAAGCGCTCCACCCCGACGGCCTGGGCGGCGATCATGGTGTCGAAGAGGTTGCGGATCTCGAAGCGGAAGTCCCTCTTGAGGGAGACGACGTCGTAGTCTGCTCCGTGAAAGACCTTGGTCACCGCTCGGTCCGCCATCAGCGGCGCCAGGGGCGAGAGGTCCTGGATGGCCAGGGGATCGATGATGAAGTCGCGCCCCGCTCCGGTGACCTGGATCAGGCAGACCTTCTCGGTGTAGCTGTAAAAGGAGTCGGCCTCGGTGTCGACGCCGATCACGTCGGCGCGGGACAGGTGCTCGACCGCTCGCGCCAGGTCGGCGGCGCCAGTGATGTAGCTGTAGTCGTGGGTCATCGCCATCGAGCCGTCGGGGACGCGCGCGGAGGACTCCGATCCCGGACCGGCGACGGGGGCGCATCATCGCACTCCGGGACGCCGGCCGCCAGCCCCCCCTTGGGGTGCGGCCGCCTCCTCGCTGCGGTCTCATCGGTGCTGCGGTGCCGAGTTGCAGCGCCCGGGGGCGGATCCTCTACCATGTACCCTCGAATGCGGGCCGCCGCCTCGGCGTCTCCGCCGCCGTACCCCGCGCCAGGAGGCGCACATGGAGAAAGGAGTCCTGCGAGCGATGCGGATCCCCCCTGCCCTGTCCCGCTGGATCGTCCCCGGAGTCCTGGCGGCCTCGTTCCTCGCGGTCGCCCCCGCGTGCCGCGTCATCGTCCGGAGCCCCGTCGTGGAGGTCGACGTGGAGCCCCCGCCGGTGAAGGTGGAGGTGAAGCCCTCCGCCCCCGGCCCGAACTACGTCTGGGTCTCCGGCCACTGGGAGCGCCGGGGCCACGACTGGGTGTGGCGGTCGGGTCACTGGGAGCGGCAGAGGGCCGGCCAGCGCTGGGTGCCCGGCCACTGGGAGAAGCGCGGGCACCGGTGGGTCTGGGAGCCCGGCCACTGGCAGCGCGTGCGCCGCTGAGGTCCGTCGCCGGGGTTGCGCTAGACTCCATCGTCCATGGCTCCCCGACACCGCTCTTCGCCCCGCCTCGCCCCCGTCGCCCTCGCCCTGGTCGCCGCCGCCCTGGGGTCCTCCCCCGGGGCCGGCGGCGCCGGAGGGGGCGCCCCCGCTTCCGCGGTCGCGGCGGCTCGGATCCCCCTGGCGGTGGCCCCGTTCGCGAACCACTCCGGCGACGCGCGCTTCGACCCCCTGGGCAAGGGGCTGGCCGACATGCTGGTCACCGACCTGGCGCAGGTCTCCTCTCTCCAGCTCGTCGAGCGGGAGCGCCTCCAGGCCCTCCTGGACGAGCTGCGCCTCGCCGACTCCGGCTTCCTCGATCCCTCCACCGCACAGCGCATGGGACGTGGGGTCGGCGCGCGCTACCTGCTGACCGGCGCCTTCATCTCCGTCTCCCCCGACCTCCGCATCGACGCCCGCATCGTCTCCGTGGAGACCGGGGAGGTCCTGAGGAGCGAGGCGGTGAGCGGACCCGCCGAGGACTTCTTCGTGCTGGAGAAGGACCTGGCCCGCCGGATCGTGGAAGGGCTGGACGTGGCGCTCACCGCCAGGGAAGGCGTCCTGCTCCAGCGGGTCGCCACCCAGAGCTTCGACGCCGTCGTGGCGTACGCCCGCGCCCTCGACGCCCTGGACGCCGGGGAGCTGGAGCGGGCGAGCGCCGCCCTGGACGAGGCCCTGTCCCACGACGGGACGTTCGCGGCGGCGCGGACGAGGTTGGAGTCGCTCCAGGCGCGGGTGGCGGAGGCGAGGCGGCGCAGGGCGGACTCGGTGGCCGCCACACTGGACGACCTGGCCGGGCTCCTGGAGGCGCGGGCGCGGGACGGTGGTCCCGTGGAGGACCTGCCGGACCTGCTCTCGGCGCGGATGGCCGAGATCCAGCAGCCCGCGAACGCGCGCAGGACGCGGCGGATCTGCAAGGCGCTCCTGGAGACCTCCATCCCCGAGGCCGTGCCCCTCTATCGCGCGGCGCCCCAGATGGGGACCCTGAACGCCTTCGCCCTGGCCCAGGCGGCCCTCTCGGCCGGCTGGCTGAAGGACGACGCGGCGGCGATGACCTACGGCGAGCGATTCATGGAGCGCTACCCCGGCTCCCCCTGGTTCCTCGCGGTGGACCAGGCGGTGGGGGCGGCGATCCGCCGGCAGAAGGAGATCGCCGCGGGCCGGCGCGAAAGGGACGCCGCTCTCTGGGCCGAGGCGTACGAGTCCCTACGGGCGCGCATGTCCACGGCGCTCCACTCGGCGCCTCCGGATGTGGCGCCCGGCCTGTGGGAGCCGCTCCGCGCGGCCGCCCTCGCCGCGGGGAGGGAGGTGGACGACGACGACCACGAGTCCTACGCCCGGGCGCTGATCCGCGCAGGCCGGATCGACGACTGCCGGGCCCACCACCGGAGCCTGCAGGCCGCGAGCCCGGGGGCGGAGGCGGTGGCCGAAGTGGCGTCGGCGATCTCGCGCTGGGAGGGGCGGCAGACCCAGCTCCATCGCGCTCGAGAGCGCTGGGAGGCCGACCCGTCGCCGGAGAGGGCCGCTTCCCTCGCGTCCGCCCTGCTCGACGCGGGGAACGCGCCGGAGGCCGAGGCGTTCGCCGCCGGCGCCCTGGAGCGGTTCGAGTCCACCGCGGACGACTTCCACGCCGGCCGCCTCTGGCGGACCCGAGTGGACGCGGCCGTCGCCCTCGCCGACTGGGAGGGGGCGCTGGGACGGCTGGCCCTCTGGGAGCGGTCGGCACCCGCAGCCCGCTTCGATCCGGCCTACGCCCGAAGGACCCGGGAGGAGGCCCGGCTGGCGCCCCTCCGACTCGCGGAGCTGGAGGCCCTCTTCGTCTACCGCCGCGCTGCGAGGCTCCAGCAGCTCCACCAGTTCGAGGAGGCCGCGCGGGAGTTCGAGCGCTTCGCGGACCTCCCCGGGGCTCCCCTCGCCGTGCCCCGGGACCAGGCCCTGTACGCGGCCGGCTATGCCTACAGCGAGGCGGGGCGCTTCGCCGACGCCCGCGCGGCGTGGACCCGCCTCCTGCGGGAGTCGCCGGACTCATCCATGGCCCAGGCGGCGACCTCCCTGCTCTCGATGCTCCCGGAGGACGAGTGAGTTCCCGCTCCGCGAGGGGCGCGGTGCCGCGGGCTCGGCGCCCGCGCCGGGTGGCCGGCGCGGTGCTCGCCTCCGTCCTCGGGCTCCTCCTGGGGGCCCTTCCCGCCCACTCCCAGGAGGCGGTGGCCGTGCTCTACTTCGACAACTCCGGCAACCCGGAGCTGGAGATGCTGAAGGTCGGCCTGGCCCAGATGCTGACCTCGGGCCTCCACGGCACACCGGGAGTGACGGTGGTGGAGAGGGCTCGGCTCCAGGCAGTCCTGGACGAGCACCAGCTCCAGCGCGGCGACCTCGCCGATCCCGCGGCGGCGGTGCGGGTGGGGCGACTCCTGGGAGCGCGGCGGCTGGTGCTCGGCGCGTACTTCGAACTGCTGGGGACCCTGCGGATCGACGCCCGGGTCGTGGATGTGGAGACCTCCCGGGTGCTCGCCTCCGCGGGCGTGGGCGGACCGAGGGAGCGGTTCCTCTCCCTGCAGGCCGAGCTGGCGGACCGGCTGCGGGCCGCCCTCGCCCCGGGACCGGCGCCCGATGGCTCCCCCGCACCGACCCGCGGTGGCCCGGAGGGCCCCGTCCCCTCCCCCGCGGGCGCCCCACGCGCGCCCGCCGGGTCCCCCCCTCAGGGTGGAAGCCGTTCCCTGGAGGCCGCGCTGACCTTCTCCGAGGGTCTTGGGCACCTGGACCGCAAGGACCTCGTCCGCGCCCGCGAGGCCCTCTCCAGGGCCCTGGACCTGGACCCGGGGCTGGAGGACGCCAGGGCGCTGCTGGCCGGGATGGGACCCTGAGGGATGGGTGACGGAGTGAGGCTGGACCGCGGGACGGTGGCCCTCGTGGTGCTCGATCCGACGGTCGGTCACGAACGGCGCGGGACGAGGCCCTGCGTCGTGGTCAGCGACCCGGAGGTGAACCGGGAGCAGCGCTTCCCTCTCGTCGCGGTCGTTCCGGTCACCGGGAGGGAGGGTGTGGGCGCTCCGTGCCCGCCGTCGTCAGGGGCCGGAGCGACCTCGCCAGGCCTTCTCGGGCCTGGGTCGACCCGCTCCGATCCGTGGACGAACGCCGCGTCCGGCGCGTCTTCCGCCGGCTCGCCGGCACCGGGGTCCGGGCGCTCGACAGGGGGATGGCACTCTTCCTGGGCCTGGGGGGGCACGGTGCTGACGGACGGAGAGGAGCAGGCGCCGCTTCGTTCCCAGCGGCGCGGGGCCCCGCCGTGGCCGAGCACGGCGGAACAGGGCCTTCCGCTTGCCTCCCCGCCGCCGACCCGCCATCCTCTCCGATGCGCCGGGGGGCTCGCGCGGGGTGGAGTCGACGATGCCTTCGTCGCCCGGTCCGGTACAGGCAGATCGAGCCCGTCACCGCACTGACGCCGGGCCCTCTGCGGCGGCGGCGAGGGGAGCCGGCGCGGCGGGTGGACGGCCGCTCCGAGGGCGGAGCGCCCTGTTCGTCCTCGTCCTGCTCGCCCTGGCGGCCCTCGGCCCGCCGGCGCGGGGGGCGGAGTCCGCCGTGGGGCGGGCGATGTTGGCCGGCCGTGCCGCCTTGGAGGAGGGGGACCTCCCCCGGGCGCTGGTCCAGTGGAGCCTGGCCCTGAGCCGGGCCCGAGGGGCGGGTGACCGGGGGGCCGAGGCCGAGTCCCTGCTCCACCTGGGGGCGGTCCACCGGCGCCTGCGACGCCACGCCGACGCCCGGGGGGCGTTCGAGGAGGCGGCCCGGATCGAGCGCTCCCTGGGCAACCCCGTCGGCGAAGCGGCAGCCCTCCACGACCTCGGCCTCGTGGACCTCGACCTGGGAGCCCCGGAGCCGGCGGCCCGGAGGTTCGAACGGGCGTTCGGGGCCTTCCGGGAGGCGGGGGACCCCCTCAAGGCCGCGGGATCCCTGCTGGGCCTGGGGATCGCCGAGGGGGACCTCGGTCAGCTCCGGTCGGCCGTGGCCCGCTTCGAGGCCGCCCTGAGCCTCTTCGAGGCCGCCCGGGACGATCGAGGCGTGGCGGACGCGCTCAACGCCCGGGGAGCGGCCCTGCGCCTCCTGGGGCGACTCGGCCCCGCCCGGGACGACCTCGACCGGGCGGCGGCCCTCTACCGCCGGGTCGGCGATGCCAGCGGCGAACTGGACGCCCTGCACAACCTGGCGGCGGTCCTCCAGGATGCGGGGGAGGCGGGGCGGGCGGCGGAGCTGTACGCCCACTCCCGGGACGCCCTGCGGGCGCGCGGAGATCCCGAGGGCGCCGCCGCTGCGGCCCTGGGGGCGGCTACGGTGCTGCATGCCGCCGGGGACCTCGACGGCGCCCGGGCGGCCTACGACGAGGCCCTGGAGCTGGCGTCCCGGGCGGGAGACGAAGGCATTGAGGCGGCGGTGGAGCTGGACATGGGTGTCCTCGCCCTGGCGAGGGGGGACCACCGGGGCGCGCGGTCCCTCCTCTCCAGCGCGCGGGACCGGGCCTCTTCGCGCCGCGACCACGCCGGGGAGGCCCGGGCGTCCCTCGCCCTCGGCCGGGTTTTCGGGGAGATCGGGGAGGAACGCGAAGCGCGCCGAGCCCTCCAGCGGGCGGTGGAACTCACCCGGGGGGAGCTGCTGCCCGAGGTCCGCTGGCGTGCGCTGCACCTGCTCGGCCGTTCCGCCCTGGCGAAGGGCGACCCGGAGACGGGGATCGCGCGGCTGAGGGAGGCGGTGGAGGTGATCGAGGCCCTGCGGGACGGGCACGGGGCGGACGAACCCGCGGACGCGGGCCGCTTCCTCGCCTCCCGGGCCTCCCCCTACGAGGACCTGGTGGGAGCGCTCCTCGCCACGGGGGACTCCCTGGGCGCGTTCCTGTACAGCGAACGCCTCCAAGTGGCCGACCTCCGGAGCGGCCTCCCCGCCGACGACGGCGGGGGGGACCTGGTGGCCCGATACGACCGGTTCGCAGGAAGGGATCGAGCCCTCTCTGCCCGCCTCCAGGAGGCGCTGGGCGCGGCCGAGCCCGAGCGGGATCCCGAGAGGGTCGAGGCGCTGCGGGAGGGGCTCCGGCGGTCGCGCATCGAGTTCAGCGCCTTCGTCGACGACCTGCGGGAGTCCAGCCCCGACCTCGCCTCGGCGGTGCGGGTCGACCCCGACGACCTCCAGGCCACCCGCCGGGCGCTGCCCGCGGACGTCGCCGTGCTCCAGCCGATGCTGGTGGGCGAGCGGCTGGTGCTCTTGGTGTTCACCCGCGAGTCCCTGGCGTTCGAGGAGCCACCCGTCGAGGCGAGGAAGGTGGAGCAGGCGGTGTCCCGAACCCTCAGGGCGCTCCGGTCCCAGGACCGGGCGGACCTCCCGCGCCTGAAAGAGGACCTGGGAAGGCTGCACGGCTGGCTCGTGGCCCCCGTCGCCCAGCACCTCGCCCGGGCCTCCACCCTGCTGGTCTGCCCCGGAGGCGCGTTGCGCTACCTGCCCTTCGCGGCCCTGTGGGACGGGGAGCGGTGGCTCGGCGAGACCCACGCGGTGGCGACCCTGACCCATGTCGGCTCGATCCGCGGCGCCGAGGGTGACCGGGCCCCCTTCCGTCTGCGGGACGGCGCGCTGCTGGCGATGGGGGATCCCGACGGCACGCTGCCCTCGGCCGCGCGGGAGGTGGAGGCGCTACGGTCCGCGTTCCCCGCGGGGCGCTTCCACCTGGGCGCCGGGGCCACCCGGGAGGCCCTGGCGAGGGACGCGCCGGGCAGGGCCGTGGTGCACCTGGCCACCCACGGCGTCCTGGACGCCTCGGATCCTCCGTCCTCCTTCATCCTGCTCGCCGGGGAGGGCGAGGCGGCGCGCCTCTCCTACCGCGAGATCCCCGCCCTCGCCGACGCCTTGGGCACCGCGCACATGGTGGTGCTGTCGGCGTGCGAAACGGGGATCGGGATCCGGGGGCGGGGCGAGGGCGGCGAGGGCAGGGAGATCGCCGGCCTGGCCCACCAGTTCCGGCGCGCCGGCGCTCCGACGCTGGTGGCGTCGCTGTGGAAGGTCTCCGACGACGGGACCGGGGAGCTGATGAAGGCGTTCTATGCCGAGCTGGCGGCGGGGGCCGGGCGGGCCGTCGCCCTCGCCCGGGCCCAGAGGAAGCTCCTGCGGGACGAGCGGTTCGCCCACCCGTACCACTGGGGCGCGTTCGTGGTGATCGGCGACTGGACCTGAGAGGGTGTTCCCATCATGAACGCCTGCTGCGCGTGCCGAATGGCCTGCTGCGCCGCTTCCGCCTCGGTCGGCCGCGGGTCGGAGTACGCGTGGTACGCCAATCCCGCAGCCTCGGTCGGCGAAAACGGCTCGCGACGACCCTCAGCCCGCTGGCTACGGCGTTCACGGAAGTCCCCGGGGGATGCCCCCGGGGACTTCTTGCTGGGAACACCCTCTGAGCGACCCGCGGAGGCACGGAAATGCGATGAAGACGGCGTTCCACGTGGTGTACACGGTGCTGGCCCTGAACTTCCTGATCCCCGCGGCGCTCTACGCCATCGACCCCGCGGGATCCATGGCGTCGTTCCTGGCCCTCGACGCGGCGCTCGGGGGAGGGCCCTACGCCCACGCCGAGGACAGCGTCGTGTGGCGGGTGCTCGCCGTCGCCAACGTGTTCACGCTGGGGTTCGGCTGCGTCCTGCTGCAGGTCGACCTGCGGCGCTTCTTCGCGGCCCTGTGGCTCCTCCTGTTCCTCAAGGCTTCGGCCTCCCTGGGGTTCCTGGTGGCGTTCGCCTTCGAGGGGCATCCGTTCCAGCTCGCCGCCTTCGCGCTGGACGCCGTCACCGTCGCCGCCATGTGGTTCTTCGCCACCCGCGCCCGGGCGGCGATGGGCCAGGGGGACGCCGCCCCCTCCCGCGGGAGGGGGGCTCCGGGGATGGCCGCGGGAGGCGGCGATTGACGCTCCCCGCCCGCCGCGGTAGACCTTGGCCTCGCCCCTCGATCCCCCCTCCCGCCCGGCGGGCGGACCCGACCGGGAGCCCGACTTGCGTCCTTGGTCCCGAGCCCTCCCCCTCGCCCTGGCCGCCCTGCTGGCCGCCTGCACGACGGAACCCTCCGGCGACGACGACTCCGCCGGCGGGGATCCCGAGGTCTGCGACGGCGTCGACAACGACCTCGACGGCGAGGTGGACGAGGACGTGATCGAGGGGGCCCCCCTCTGGCACCCCGACGCCGATGGCGACGGCTACGGCGACCTCTTCTCGATCTTCCGGGGTTGCGAGGGGCCCGAGGGGTACGTCGAGGACGGCTCCGACTGCGACGACACCGACCCCGAGGTCAGCCCGGCGGCCTCCGAGACCTGCGACGGCCTGGACGAGGACTGCGACGGCTACGAGGACGAGGACGCCGTCGACGCCCCGACCTGGTACCGGGACGAGGACGGGGACGGCTTCGGGGACGCTGGCGACGCCGCGGGCGCGTGCGGGCCACCGTACGGGTACGTCGGCGACGACACGGACTGCCAGGACGGCGACTCCGCCGTGTTCCCGGGCGCCCCCGAGACTTGCGGGAACGGCGTGGACGACGACTGCGACGGCGAGGTCGACACCGACTGCAGCCTCGTGGGCACCGTGGACCTCTCCGCCGCCGACGGGCGGATCGCGGGGACGGTCGAGGGGGATGGGCTGGGGTGCGCGGTGGCCTCGGCGGGCGACGTGGACGGCGACGGGATCCCCGACGTCGTCGCCGGCGCCTGCGGCGTGGACGTCGGGACGTGCACCGACACCGACAGCTCCGGGTGCGACGGCGGAGGCGCCTACGTCTTCCACGGCCCTCTGGAGGGTGCGGCGACCGCCGCCGGGGCCGCGGCGACCTTCGTGGCCGAGGCGGCCTGGGACGCCGCGGGGACCTCGGTGGCGGCGGGGGACCTGAACGGGGACGGCGTCCCCGACCTGCTGATCGGCGCGCCCCGGAACTCCCGGGGCGGGGCGTGGGCGGGCGCGGTGTACGTGGTGCTGGGGCCGGTGGAGGGCACCGTCCCCCTTGAGGCGGCCGACGGGATCTGGGTCGGAGCGGAGCCCAGCCAGCTCGCCGGCGCGGCGATCGCCACCGGGGACGTCGACGGCGACGGCCTCGACGACGTGATCGTGGGCGCCCCCGGGGCCGGAGACGAGGGAGAGGGCGCGGTCTTCGTGGTGCGCGGCCCAGCCACGGGCCAGGGCACCCTCGCAGAGGCGATGGTCCGCATCACCGGCACGGTGCCCGGTGGCGGCCTGGGATGGTCGGTGGCCGCGGCCTTCGACGCCAACGGCGACGGCGCCTCGGACCTGCTCGCCGGGGCGCCCGCCCGCTACGCCACCCACGAGGCGGGAGCGGCGGCCCTCTTCCTGAGCCCCCTCCCGGGGGACCTGGACGAGGGGGCGGCGGACACCCGCTGGACGGGGGAGGCCGCCGGCAGCGGAGCCGGCTGGGCGGTGGCGGTCGCCGGAGACACCGATGGCGACGGCGCCCTCGAGCTCCTCGTGGGGGCGATCTGGTCCGTGGGGGAGGACGAGGAGGGGGGCGGCGAGCTGCTCTCGGCCGGATCGGCCTACCTGGTGGGCGCCGCGGACCGGGGCCCGGTCCCCCTGGGCGAGGCCAGGGCGAGGATGCGGGGCGAGGCCGCCGGGGACCGGGCGGGCTTCGGAGTGGCGGCCGCCGGGGACGTCGACGGGGACGGCCTGGCGGACGTGCTCGTCTCCGCCGCCTATGCCAACGGGGGAGGGAGCGACAGCGGCACGGTCTACCTGCTGTACGGGCCCGTCGCCGGGGAGATCCCCCTCGGAGGGGCCGACGCGGCGCTCATCGGCGAGGCGAGCCAGGACCGCGCGGGGAGCGGGATCGCCGCCGCCGGGGACTTCGACGGCAACGGCCTCGGCGACCTGGTGATCGGGGCCGAAGGGGCGGGCGACGGCGACGTCGCGGACACCGGGGCGGTGTACGCCGTGCTGGGGGTCGGCTCTCCCTGATCCCCGGGCCGGTGGTTCGGGGTCCAGCCCGCCTCGCCTTGCGTGGGGCGGCCCCGGTCGTTAGTCTCCCGCCTCCCCTCCCGGTGGGAGGAGGGTGGAGGTAAGCGTTCAGACCCCGTCAGGGGGTGGGGCCCAATCGCGCCAGCGATTGGGCGGGGGACGGCATCCCCCGGACGTCGGGCCCGGCCCGACGCCCCGCGGGGAGTTGAAGCGGCCGAATTCACTTCGGCCGCGAGGGGGGTCGCGAGACCCCCCTGAACAGATACGGGTGGAGTCAGGCCATGGACAGGGTGGAGATCGGGAGCGCCAGCAAGTCGATCGAGCCGGGCGTGGACCTCTTCGAAGCCATCGAGAGGCTCAAGCGCGAGCGGAACGCCGTCCTGCTGGCCCACTACTACCAGGATCCGGACATCCAGGACGTGGCGGACGCCGTCGGCGACTCCCTCCAGCTCGCCCAGGCGGCGGCCCGCACCGACGCCGAGGTCATCGTCTTCGCCGGCGTGCACTTCATGGCCGAGACCGCGAAGATCCTCAATCCCCACAAGGTCGTCGTCCTCCCCGACCCCACCGCCGGGTGCTCGCTCGCCGACGCCTGCCCCGCCGAGGGGCTCCGCGCCTTGAAGGCCCGGCACCCCGACCACGCGGTGGTGAGCTACATCAACTGTTCCGCCGAGGTGAAGGCCGAGACCGACGTGATCTGCACGTCCTCCAACGCCGCGCGGGTGATCCGCTCCATCCCGGAGGACCGCCCCATCATCTTCGCCCCGGACCGGAACCTCGGCCGCTGGCTGATCCAGCAGACGGGGCGGGACATGGTCCTGTGGTCGGGGAGCTGCGTCGTCCACGAGACCTTCAGCGAGCGCCGCCTGCGAGACCTCATGGCCCGCCACCCCGAGGCGCTGGTGCTGGCCCACCCGGAGTGCGAGGCCCCGGTCCTGCGCCTCGCCCACTTCGTCGGCTCCACGGCGGCGATCATCCGCCACGCCGAGGGCAGTGCCGCCCGACAGTTCATCGTGGCCACCGAGTCGGGCATCCTCCACGAGATGAAGAAGCGCTGCCCCGACAAGGAGCTGATCCCGGCCCCCCCCGAGTCCGATTCGTGCGCCTGCAACGAGTGCCCGCACATGAAGAAGAATACCCTCGAGAAGCTGTACCTCTGCCTGCGCGACCTGGAGCCCCGCATCGAGATCGACGAGGCCATCCGCCTTCGGGCCCTTCGGCCGGTGGAGGCGATGCTGGCCCTCGGCTGAGGCCGCCGGATGTGGGTCGGCCCGGCCTCCCTCGGGAGATCGGGCCGCCCCCTGCTTCGCGCCGGAACGCCCGCGGGCGTCAGTCCCCGGCCCCCCCGCCACCGAAGGGGTCCACGAGCTGGCCGGCGCGGACGGCGCAGATCACGGCGTTCACGCAGCCGGCGATCTCGTCGTCGGCACCGCCGCCGAGGGCCTGGCGCTCCAGCTCCGCCCCGAGATCGGTCTGGAACCGCGCGTAGGCGTCGCCCACCGCCTCGCCGAACCGGCCGAACGCCTCCGGCGGCGCGGCCCACTGGATCCCGCCGATCTCCCACGCCTGTCGGACGTGATCGCGCAGGGCGCGCACCTCGGCGTCCGCGATGCCCAGGGCGTCCGCGTACGCCTGGAGGCTCCCGGGCTCGGCGCCGAAGGCCTGCTGGTACACGCCCTGGAGCTGGCCGACCCGCGACCCGCCGATCCCCGGCCCCAGGGCGCCGATCCCCATCCGGGGGCCGCCGAGGAGCCAGGGCGCGATGGAGGCCTGCGCGCCGGCGATCCCGCCGAAGCCCCGAGCCGCATGCACGGCCTGGCCGAGGTTGCCCCTGCCGTACCCCACGTTGAGGGGCCTGTTCGCGGCCAGCAGCGCGAGGTTGGCGGCGTTCAGGCCGAAGAGACCCTGGACGCCCGCTGCGCCCCGGGTCGCCGCGAGGCCGAGGTCCATCCCCGGCGATCCGTAGGGGGCTGCCAGACCGTACACCAGGGGCGCCCAGGCCGCGGCGGCGGCCTGGAAGGCCAGGGCCGCGTCCAGAGGGTTCACACCGCAAGAGGCGAGGCCGCCGTAGAGGAAGGTCGGGGCCAGGGATCCGGCGCCGAGGATCGGGCCGCCCCAGGCCGCGGCGCCGGGGTAGCCGGACCCGAAGCCGGGGTAGCCGGCGCCCAGGGCGCGGAACCGGGCGAAGCCGGTGGGCCAGATCCCTCCGAGCCCGAGCCCGAGGCGGCCGAGGCCGAGGGGAGCGACGCCAGGCCCGGTCCCGAAGCGTCCGAGACCGCGGAACCCGAGGCCGAGGGCCCGATGGACGCGACCGGTCCCGATCCCGGGCCCGAGCCGTCCGAGGGCCCCGAAGAAGGCGCGGTTGGCCCCGAGGAACCCCCGCCCGAGCACCCCTCGGGCGAGGCCGAACTCCCGCGCCGCCTCCGCGACCCCGTCGTCGATGAGGGCGATCAGGAGGACGGGACTCAGCTCGTCCGGCCTCGCCCCCAGCTCGGGGTCCGCGAGCACCTCGTCCCAGACCTCCGCCGCGAGGCTCGTCGCGGGCGTGAACGGGGGTAGGGCGACATCGTTCCCGTCGTCGATGCCCGCCGGGACGAGTCCCGCGCCCAGGGTCTCACCGGTGGCGGGGTCGAGGGCCGACACCACCAGCAACTCGGCGTCGGACGTGACGTCCGTCAGGGTGAAGCCACCATCGGGGTCCAGGACGACTTCGGCGTCCGCCACCGCGACCCGCTCGCCGGTGGGCTCATATCGATCGACGGTGACCCATACGAGGGTTCCCCCGGGCTCGGCGACGTCGGGCGGGGCCTCGACCTGCCCGCTCAGGGAGCCCGTCGCGGCGAGGGCCGGGGAGCACAACGCCATCGTGAGGATCACGGCGCCGGTCGCGCCGGGGATGCGAGGAGTCTGCGTCATGGGAGCGTGGTCTCCTTCCCAGGACTGCCCCCGGGCTCGTGCCGGCGGCGGGCCGTCGCGGCGCGGACGGATCACGCTCCGTGCCAGACGGACCCCGGTGGCGGGTCGGGGCGCACGAGGAGGGCCGCGGTCCCCGCTCCGGCGCCCTCGCGCGCCCGGCCGGTTGACACCAGCGCGCCCGGAGTGCTAGCGAGTGCGGATGCTGCGCCCCCTCGCGCCCCTGGTCCTCCTGGCCGTCGTCCTGGCCCAGGCGTGGCCGGGCTCCGCGCTCGCCTCCCCGCCCCCGCTGCGGGTGCTGTATTCCGGCGACGTACGGGGCCACTCAGCCCCATGCTCGTGCGGTGAGAGCCCCACCGGCTCCCTCGCCCAGCGGGTGGCCCTGGTCCGTGGGCTGTCGTCCGGAGAGGTGCCAGCCGTCGCCCTGGACGCAGGGAACCTCCTCTTCCCGAGCCGGGTGGCGGGGCCGCCGCGCCAGGCGGCGGGACGGCGTCTGGACGCCCTCACCCTCGTCGATGGCTACGGGGTGCTGGGGATCACGGCGGTGAACGTCGGCCCCCTGGACCTCGCGGAGGGCGTCGAGTTCCTCTCCCGCCTCGCCATCCGCTCCCGGTTCCCCTGGATCTCCTCCAACCTCCGGTCCTCCGAGAGCGGGGAGCCCCTGTTCAGCCCCTCCGTGGTGGTCTCCCGGGGCGGACACCCGGTGGGCATCGTCGGGGTCATGCCCGGGGGCCTGCGGGGCCACGGTTGGGTGACAACCGACCCCCTGGAGGGCGCCCGAGCGGCGGCGGCGGGGCTCCGGAAGGCGGGCGTCGAGACCCTCGTGCTGCTGGCGGCGACGGGGGCGAGGGAGGCCCGCGCCATCGCACGGCGGGTCCCTGGCGTGGACGTCGTCGTGGCCGCCGGGGATCGCTCGACCCTCGACCGGGCCGCGAAGGTGGGAGGGGCGTGGCTCGTCGCGGCGGGCAGCCGGGGGGACGACGTCGGCGATCTCGTGCTCTCGGGGGGTCGCGCCGTGGTGCGGATCCACGAGGTCTCCCCTGGCCTGCCGGCGGACCCGGCGGTGGCGCGACTGCTGGACGAGCGGAAGGCGCGGGACCTCGACGGGGTCGTTCCCGAGGGGTAGGGCCCGGGGGCGGGACGCGAACGGAACAACACTCCCAGGGACTGGGAACTCGACAGGAGGGATCGATGAGGAGCTTCGAACGCGGGCTGTGGATGGCCGCCGTGGTGGGAGTGGCGCTGCTCGCGGGATCGCGGGGCACGCGGGCCGGGAAGGGATCCGATATCGAGGACCGCCTGACCCACCTCGAGGTCCAGTTCGGCAAGCTGAAGGACACCGTCCGGGAGGACAGCCTGCGGCTCACCACCATGACGCAGCGCCAGGACGACCTGGACGCCCGGATGGAGACGGTGATCCCGTCCACCACCCGCTGGCTCCGGCTCTCCCCCGGGGGCACGCTCCGGTGGGAGCCGAAGGTGGGAGGCCAGGTCTACGTGCAGTTCGTCCGCATGGACGCCGACGGCCGCACCCCCATCATCCACTTCAACGTGGACCCCGGCGGCGAGTTCGAGGCTCCGGTCCGCGCCGGCGAGGTGATGGAGCTGGTGGACGACCGGGGGACCGAGAAGCTGGTGTTCCGGCTGACCCTGCTGAGGGTCATCGTCGACGAGAACGGCCCCAGCCAGGCGATGTTCGCCCTGACGGGCGAGAAGGTCACCTGACCGTTCAGCGCACGAACTGGACTTCGGCGATGGCCGTGTCGTTCCAGCGGGTGCCCTCGGCCACCTTCACGATGGTGAGCTTCACCCAGGACAGGCTCTTGCCGCCGAGGTCGACGTCCTGCAGGCCGGGCCTGTCCTCGAGGGTCACGTCCCGCACCGAGCCGTCGGAGAACTCCGCCTTCAAGACCAGCGGGCGGCTGTTGTGCGTGAACGACTTCTGGTCGAAGCCGTTCCCGATGGCGATGCGCATGGTCTTGACCGCCACCGCGGAGCCCAGGTCCACCCGCAGCCACTCCCCGATCCCCTGCCCCGGCCCACCCTTCCCTGGGGTGTTCTCGCACCAGTAGGTGTCCACGAAGCCGTCCGTGGCCTTCGCGGCGGCGTACGCCTTGGGATCGAGGTTGTCCTTCTCGGGGGGGAGCTCGGACGAGGCCGACGCCTGCGCCCCCTCCACCAGCGGCGAAGGGGAGTCATCGAGGAAGCGGAGTTCCGAGATCGCCGTGTCCTGGAAGGTGGTGCCGGGGTAGACGCCCTTGATGACCAGCTTGACGTTGTCGAGCTTCTTGGGCTCCTTGAGCGACACCACCTGGGGCTCCTGCCCGTCGGAGATCGTGATGCGCTCGTAGGTGAAGTCGGGGTACTTGAGCTCGATCTCCTTCACCCGGTACATCCGCTTCCACAGGTCCGCGGTCTGCCAGCACCCGTTCCAGATCTTGATCTTCGACAGGGTGACCTCGCCGTCGAAGTTCACGGTGAACATCGTGCCCATGCCGGCGTCGGGCTTGCCCTCGGCCCAGTACGCCCCCGCCTTCCCGTCCAGGACGTTCGACTCGGCGTAGCTCTCACCGTCCTTCTCGGGGAGGGTGGAGTTCGCCTTCACGGACTTGACGCGCAGCTCCCCACCGGAGGCCCCGGAGGGGACGAGACCAGAAGCGACGACGAGGGCCAGCACCGCGGCCAGACGAGACATGGAGTTCCTCCGAGGGGCTTCGTGTCGGGCGAAGCGGATCGCCGTGGGGGCTGAGGTTAAACGGGGTGGGCGGTCGGGTCAACGCGGCCTCCGGGCTCGGGACGCAGGGGGCCCGGGCGGGATTCGGACGGACCTCAAAAGGAGACCGAAGTCTCGAACCGGAAGCCCTGAAAGCCGGGGAGGAGGCGGCACTGGCCGCCGCTGCACACGATCCCCCCCCGGGTCGAGCCCGCGAACGCCTTGAGCTGCACCGCGTCGTCGGGGCGGGCGATGACCTCGATGGCCCCGTAGAGGCTCTTCTCGTTCCCCTCGTCGGGATCGGAGTGGAGGAGGTTCCCGCGGATCCCGCCGAGGGCCAGGTTCTGGATCGAGGGGTCCGACGTGTAGCCGAGGGTCCCGGCGAGGAAGTAGCGCCCCCGGAAGACCCAGCTCAGGGTCGTGTCGGCGTTGACCCAGGAGAACGGGTCTTCGAAGTAGGTGGCGAACCGCTGGAACCGGGTCCGCCCCTCCAGGACGTGCCCCCTGCCCAGCACCAGGGCGTAGGAGAGGTCCCCGTGCCAGAGGTCCTGGTGCGGGTGGTCGCCGGGCTCGAACTCACGGGCGACGGCGATGTCCCGCCGGTAGCCGGCGGTGAAGATCAGGTGATGGCCGCTGGAGAAGTAGCGCTCGAAGCCGCCGTAACCGTGGACGACCACCTCGTTGTCCCGCTGGCCCGGGTCCACGTCCCGATCGATGAACTGCGCCACGTTCAGGTTGATGAGGGTCCCGTCCCCCGCCGCGGTGGCGGCCCGGAGGTGCCACCCCCACAGGTCGTCGCTGCCCACGGTGAACGAGGCGTCCTCGGTGACCATGTCCTCCAGCTCGAGGGTGGGGGGCCGGGTGTAGGCGAGGTAGGCGGTCCCGCTGGTGGGGCCCAGCTCCTGGGCGTGACGGTAGCGCTTGAACTCCCCGAGGAGGGTCACCTTCCCCAGCAGGGCCATGGCGCTGGCGTAGACGGCGTATGCCGCCCCTTCCTGGAGCTCGGGATCCGCCTCCTTCAGCGCGCCGCTGTAGAGGTAGCCCACCGCCTCGCCATAGAGGTCCAGGTTGCCGTCGAAGGCCAGCCCAGCCACCGACCCGCCCACCGCCGTGCCCAGGGGCGTGAAGCCCTGCTCGTGGGGGTCGGCGAAGGTGCCATGGACGCGGAAGTGGGAGCCGATGGCCGAGAGGGTGAGCCCGTCCACCGGGCGGATCGACGCCTGGCCGCCGACGGCGAGGTCCCCGGGGATGGCCTGCAGGTTGGTGTTGACGTTCTCCAGGGAGATGTCCTGGGGGTTGGTCACCCCGCCGATCAGGGTGAGGTCGAAGGGGTCGGTGGTCACCCGCACCTGGCCGCCGCGCACCGACGTGTCGACGTCGATGGCGGGGGTCTTGATGAAGGCCATCGCCAGGCCCCGGCCCAGCACGGCGTAGGTGTCGCCGACCTCGCCCTGCACCACCCGGTGCCGGAGCTGCACGTAGAACTTCTCCGGCGTCACCCACCCCTGGGGCCTCCCCTCGCCGGGGGGGGCCTCCCCCACGACCAGGCTCCGATCCGCCCCGGGGAAGGCGAGCATCCCGTCCACCTGGACCCCCGCCGTCAGCCAGCGGGTGCCTCCGCTCACCGTCAGCCGGTCCAGCAGGACCGGCACGTCGGTGGTGTCGAGGGCGTAGAAGAGGGGATCGCCCTCGGGGAGCTCGGGAAGGAGGTAGTACTTGAACCTGAAGTCGTTGGTGACGTTGATCGACACCCGCGAGGCGGGGCTCTCGGGGTCCTTGGACAACGAGAAGGCGGCCGACGGCGACGGCGCGGCGGCGAGGACCAGCGCGGCGGCGGCCGCAACGAGGGGGCCGGGGCTGAGACCGTGGGGCATCGGACGTCGAGCCGGAGTCAGGGAGATGGCGGGGTGGCCCGAGGGGGGCCGGGGTCGGCGGCCAGAAGGGCCTTGACCTCCTCCTTGAGCGCCGTTTCGTCCCCCGGAGAGTAGCCAGCGTGGACGGCCTTCACCCTCCCGTCGCGCCCGATCACCACCGTGTAGGGGATCATGCCCCGGGGGTTGTACTGGGTGATCACCTGGGTGTTCTGGTCCAGGAGGACGGGGAAGGTATAGCCCTTCTGCTGGATGGTGCTCTTGACCAGCGCGTGGTTCCGCGCCTCGTCGGTGTTGACGCTCAGGACGGTGAGACCGGAGCCCTTGAGCTCCTTGTACATGGCCTCCAGGTGAGGCATCTCCGCCATGCAGGGCTGGCACCAGGTAGCCCAGAAGCTCAGGACCACCACCCCCTTCTGGGAGTAATCCGCGAGGCGGACGGTCCTGCCCTTGAGGTCCTTGAGGCTGAAGTCGGCGGCCGCCTCGCCGATGGCCCTCGCGTCGGGGGCGTACGAGGCCAGCGCCAGCGCGGCCACCAGGGCGGCGACGCCGCGTCGAATCGCTCCGTTCATGTCTATCGCTCCCGTCTTCGGCACGGTCCGCCGGCCAGGACGCCCGTGCCCCCGGCTGGATTCGATGGAGGGGGGCCGGTGGAGGTCACTCGCCGCAGGCGCGCACCGCCTGGGCCACGGCCTCCTCGTCCCCCGTGCCGTAGCCGACGTGGACCGCGCACACCCGGAGGTCCTCGTCCAGCACGTAGAACTGGGGCAGAGCCCCCTGGCCCGCCGCCGCCAGGAAGCCGGGGGCCACCACCCCGTCGACGTCGGCAAGTACGGGGATGGACAGGCCGTGGTCGTCGGCCCAGGTGACGGCGTCCTCCACCGTGGCGGCGTTCCCGGGGACCTCCCCCTCGGCGAGGACCATCACGTACTGGAAGGCGAACTCCGCCGAGAGGTCGCCCTGGACCGCCTCGGCGTGGTCCGCCGCCTCGGCACAGGGGGTACACCAGAGGGCCGAAAAGTCCAGGAGCACCCGCTGCCCCGCGAAGCTGGACAGGGTGGTGTCGGCGCCGTCCTGGTCGGGCAGCGAGAAGTCGGGGACGATCTCCCCGACGTCGTAGCCGATCTCGTCGCCTCCGGCGGTGTCGTCGTCGTCGCCCTGCGCCTGGGCGCACCCCGCCAGGGCCCACAGGACGGCCGGGGCGAGGAGGGGGAGGAGGAGGCCGTTCCGCGCGCTGTGGATGTCGCCCACGGTATCAGTACATCTCGCGGATGGTGCTGGCGATCCAGGAGTCCACGTACGAGGCGTAACCCGCGGTGCTGTCGTAGACCTTCATGTACCGGTTGATCAGGAAGAAGGTAGGCAGGCCGGTCACGGCCCACTCGTCGGCGGTGGCGTATTGCTCGTCCGCCAGGACAGGGAAGGTGAGACCGCCCCCGTAGTCGTCGGCCCAGCGCTGCAGGTCCTCCTGGTTGGGTTGGCGGCCGTTCTCATCATCGAGGATCACCATGAGGTAGATGAAAGGCTCCCCCTCCCCCACCAGCTCCTCGTAGACGTCCTGGGCGGCGGCCACCGCCTGCTGGCACGGGCCGCACCACATCGCCGAGAAGTCCAGGGCGATCTTCATCCCGTAGAACTGGTAGAGCTCGACGGTGTCGCCGTTCTGGTCCATCAGGCTGAAGTTGGGCGCGTACTCACCGACGTCAGTGCCGGTGGCCTCGAAGTCGTCGGGCACCGCGTCGCCCGCGGGCCAGGCGTTGTCCGGCGCGGCGTCATCGTCGCCCGCCGCGTCGTCGTCTCCAGCGGAGTCGTCGTCCCCCGTGGCGTCGTCGTCGCCGGTGGCGTCGTCGTCTCCGGTGGCGTCGTCATCGTCGTCGTCGCCGTCCGAGAAGTTGCTGGCCAGGGGACCACAGCCTCCCAGCATGCCGAGGAGGGCGAGGAGGGTGGGCGTCGCCCCGAGAACGCTGCGCATCGTGAATGCCTCCGTGGTCCGGCCGGCCCGCCTTGGGGATCGGCGGGGTCAGGTTAGGGCATCGTGACGAGGCCGGTGTCAAGGGACGGTCAAGGATCTCCCCAGCGGAGCCTCAGTACTCGGAGTCGATGCTCCGGATCAGGTCCGCCAGGTCGTCCTCGTCGGGCACCCCCTCGTAGCGCTCCCGGACCTTCATCTCGGGGTCGACCACCAGGACCGTGGGGAGCGCCACGACCTCGGCGTGGTCGGAGATGGTGGTGAAGCCCGCCCCCTCCGTCAGCACCGGGTAGGTGAGGTCATACTCCTCCACCCAGGTCTGGAGGTCGTCCACATCGGGGGTGTTGTACTGGTAGTCGTCGACCAGCACCGTCACGATATAGAAGGGGAGCTCGGCGGACAGCTCCTCGAAGAACTCCTCCGAGTCGTCCGCCATCTGGTTGCAGGGCCCGCACCACATCGCCGAGAACTCGAGGAGCAGGGTGTACCCGTAGAACTGGTACATCGAGGTGTCGTTGCCGTTCTGGTCCTCCCGGGTGAAGTCGGGCACGATGTCACCGACCTGGTAGCCCGTCCCCTCCAAGCCCTCGGGGGCGGTGCTGACCGGCCAGCCGTTCTCCGCGAACTCCGGCGTGGTGTCGTCGTCCGCCGCGTCGTCGTCCGCCGCGTCGTCGTCCGCCGCGTCGTCGTCCGCCAGGTCGTCATCCGCCGCGTCGTCATCCGCATCGTCGTCGTCCACCGCGGTGGTGCATCCGCCCGCGGCGAGGAGGGCGGCGAGGCCCATCAGGAGGGGGAGCGGCGATCCGGCGGAGAGGGGGGACATGGCGGTGGACCTCCGAGACTTCGAGCAACGACGCACCAGGATACCCGCGGCTTGGAGGCTGTCAACGCGATCCTGGTTTCGGCGGGGCAGCCGGGCCGCGGGGTATAATCGCCGCCCCGCCAGCGGGACCGGCGCGAGGCGCGCCGGACGGGCTCCAGCATTGACGCGCATCCTGGTCGTCGACGACGAGCTGAACATCCGGAAGGTGCTCTCGGCGCTGCTCCAGCGGGAGGGCTACGAGGTGATCACCGCCTGTGGTGGGGACGAGGCGAAGGAGATCGCCCGCCGCGCCACTCCCGCCGTGGACGCCATCCTGACGGACCTCCGGATGCCCGCCGGGGACGGCATGGACCTCCTCCGGTTCGCCACCGAGTGGTTGCCGGACGTGCCGGTGGTGATCCTCACCGCCCACGGGACCGTCGACACCGCCGTCCAGGCCCTCAAGCAGGGCGCCTTCGACTACCTGGGAAAGCCCTTCGACCAGGACGAGATCCGGCTGGTCCTGGCCAAGGCCCTCCGGACCCGGGAGGCCAACGCCCACTCCGCCCACCCATCCCCCGCGGGGGCGGCCAGCGCGGGTGGCGGCGAGGTCCCCGGGCTCCTGGGCCGCTCCCCCGCCCTCCAGGAGGTCTCCCGCCTCATCCGGAAGGTGGCGGCCTCCCCCACCACCATCCTGATCCACGGCGAGAGCGGCACCGGCAAGGAGCTGGTGGCGACGGCGCTCCACCGCCAGTCCGACCGCGCCCAGGGCCCCATCATCAAGCTGAACTGCACGGCGATCCCCGAGGCCCTCTTCGAGAGCGAGCTGTTCGGCCACGAGCGGGGCGCCTTCACGGGAGCGGTCTCATCGAAGCCCGGCCGCTTCGAGCTGGCGGACCGCGGCACCCTGTTCCTGGACGAGATCGGCGAGCTCCCCCGGGAGATGCAGCCCAAGTTGCTCCGGGTCCTCCAGGAGCGGACCTTCGAGAGGGTGGGAGGGCTCAAGAGCATCGCCGTGGACGTCCGCCTCGTCGCCGCCACCAACGCCGACCTGGAGGCGATGGTGCGGGAAGGCGCCTTCCGCGAGGACCTGTTCTACCGGCTCAACGTGGTCCCCATCCGCCTCCCGCCGCTGCGGGAGAGGCGGGAGGACATCCCCGACCTGGCCGACCACTTCGTCAAGAGGTTCAACAAGCGCCTGGGAAGGACGGTGTCGGGGATCCGGGACGACGCCCTGGGGATCCTCGTGGGCCACTCCTGGCCGGGCAACGTGCGAGAGCTCGAGAACGTGATCGAGAGGGCGGTGCTCCTGGCCGAGGGGGACCGCCTCTGCCCCCAGGACCTCCCGAGGGAGCTGCTGGCTGCCGCCGCCACGCTGGCCGCCATTCCGCTCCGGGCCCAGGGCGCGGGGGGGAGCGACCCCGGCCCCGCCGCGAGCCTGAAGGACCGCGTGCGCGAGCAGACCGCGCAGATCGAGAGGGACCTCATCCGCCAGGCCCTGGACGACGACTCGTGGAACGTCACCCGCGCGGCGCGACGGCTGGGCCTCTCCCGCAAGGGCCTCCAGCTCAAGATGAAGGAGCTCGGCCTCAGGCGGGAGCGTCCCGAGGCCGGCGGCCCGGTTTGACAGCCGGCGAGGGGCCCCGTAACCTCGGGCTGCGGCGCCACTGCAATCGAAGGAGACGTGACCGCCCATGCGCCATCGGCTGATCGGGCTGGCCTGCGGGGTGACGTTCGCCACGGCGGGGAGCACCGGCTTCGCCGCCCAGGTGACGGAGCGACTGCCCTTCCTGCACGTGGACGGCGAGATCGGTTACGAGGGATCGTTCCTCTTCGGGACGTTGCGGGAGCAGGGGGAGAGGGTCGGGCGCTTCACCCGGTCCCATCACCAGCTCAACGTCGACCTGGAGTTCGGCGCCGCCCCCCGCACCGAGGTCTACCTGCGCCTCCCCATCGTCCTCCAGGACCAGCTCGACTACGGGCAGGCCAACGAGATGACCTACGACCCCGACACCGGGGTCGCGACCATGGTGGGAGGCGACGCGCTGAGCGGCGATGACCTGCTGGACCGCCAGCGGGCGGGTTTCGGAGACATGTGGATCGGCGTCCAGGTGACGCCGATCTCCGAGGCGCCGGAGAAGCGGTGGAACGTCCGGCCCGCCGCCGCGACGGTGTTGCTCGACCTGGGCGTCAAGCTGCCGACGGGCAAGACCCTCTTCGATGAGCCCGGGGACGGGGGGAAGCTCGGGCCGGGCAGCGGCGCGGCCGACGTGCGCTTCGGCGCGGCCTTCAGCAAGCGCATCGGCAACGTCGATCCCTACATCGCCGTGCGCTACCTCGTCACGGGGGCGACGGAGGCCGACCTCGAGGACGCCAGTGGGAACGTCACCTTCCCGGGCGCTCCCATCGACCCCGCGGACGAGCTCGACGTGGCCGTGGGTGCCGAGATCCTCGCCCTGGAGAGTCGGGAGACCCGCCGGCGTGTCAGCGTGGACGTCGGCGCCGGCTGGACCTACTACACCTGGAGCACCCAGCCCGCGGGCTACTGGCTGCCCAGCCAGCTCGACGCCACGGCTGGACGGGTGTCGTCGGAGAGCGAGTACATGGCGGCCCGCCTCGGCTTCGGTCTGTACTTCCAGCCGGTCCCGGTGGTGCAGCTCCGCCTCGACGCCGCCTTCGTCTACCCCTTCAGCCACGTGCTCGAGCGGGTCGACGAGCGGAACTACCTCGCGGTGTCGGGTTACGACAGCGCGCAGCTCCGGATCGGCTTCGTCGGCGCGGCCCGGTTCTGACCCCCCGGGGGGCGAGGTCCGGAACGCCCCGAGCCCCCCTTCACACCAGTGAGTCCGGGGCGTCGAAGGCGCTGGCGGTCAGCTCGACCCTCCACCCGAGCCAGCCGGGGCGGACGGCGGCGACGGCCAGCAGGGACCGATCGTGGGGGGCGGATCCGCGGAGCCAGCTCCGGGCCGCCGCGATGAGGCGGTTCCTCTTGGCGGAGTCCACGGACTCCCCGGGCTCGACCATCGCCCCGGCGGCGCGGGTGCGGACCTCGATGAAGTAGATGGCACCACCCCGACGGGAGACGATGTCCAGCTCGCCGCCGGCGGCGCGGTGGTTCCGGGCGAGCACGACGTGGCCGCGGCGCCGCAGCCAGCGGACCACCGCCTCCTCGCCCTGCCGCCCGGTCTCCTGCGAACCCACCTGGGCTCAGCCCCCCTGGCCCTCGCTCCAGGTAGCCGTCTCGGTGGCGGCCCGCGCCGTGGCTTCCCGCATCTCCCTCAGGCGGGCGGCCTTCCCGGAGAGACCGCGCAGGTAGTAGAGCCGCGAGCGACGGACGTGGCTGCGGCTGACGAACTCCAGCTTGCTCACCACGGGCGAGAAGAACGGGAAGATCCGCTCCACACCGACGCTGTAGGAGACCTTGCGCACCGTGAAGGTGCTCCGGACTCCGGCGCGGTTGATCTTGATGATCACCCCCTCGAACACCTGGATGCGCTCCTTGTCGCCTTCCTTGATGCGGACGTGCACCCTCACGGTGTCGCCGGATCGCACGGGCGGCAGGGTCGCGTTGGGGACCTGCTCGCGCTCGATGGTCTCGATGAGATTGGCCATGGCTCACTCCTCCGGGGCTGGTCCGCCTCCCGGCGGTCCTCCCCGGTCGTCACTGGAGGGGGGTATTCCTGGCGACGCCCGCTCCGCCTCCAGCGCTTGGGCGACGCGTTGTACCAGAACCTTGAGGTCGGGGGGAAGGTCCCGGCCGGCGAGAAGGTCGGGCCGGCGCTCCAGGGTACGCCTGACGGCCTTCTCCCGGCGCCATCTCTCGATCCTCCCGTGGTCGCCCGAGAGCAGCACCTCCGGGACGGAGCGACCGCGGAAGTCCCGTGGGCGCGTGTACTGAGGGAACTCCAGGAGCCCCTCCTCGAACGACTCCTCGGCGTGGGATGCCTCGTTGCCCAGGACGCCGGGGAGCAGCCGGGCGGTGGCGTCGATCACCACCAGCGCCGCGAGCTCGCCCCCGGTCATCACGTAGTCCCCGATGGAGAGTTCCTCGTCTACCCATTCGCCAACCCGCTCGTCCACACCCTCGTATCGCCCGCACACCAGCACCAGGCGCTCCATGCCCGCGAAACGACGCGCCGCGTCCTGCCGGAAGGTCTCGCCCCCCGGGCTCAGGAGCACCACCCTCGCACCCGGCGCGGGGACGCCCAACTCCTCCAGCGTCTCCACCACCGGCTCCGGGCGAAGGACCATCCCCTGGCCGCCCCCGAAGGGGTAGTCGTCGGTCTGGAGGTGGCGGCCGACGCCGTGGGACCGCATGTCGTGTACCCGCACCTCGAACCGTCCCGACGCCGCGGCCTTGCCGAGGATGCTCTCGGAGAGATAGCCCGCGATCATCCGCGGGAACAGCGTCAGGACGTCGAAACGAATGCCTAGATCTCCTCCCAGCGGCGCACCCGGATCAGGCGGGCGGCCACGTCGATGCTCTCGATGAACTCGTCGACGAGGGCGACGTACCGTTCGTCCGCCCCCTCCCCTATCACCAGGACCTCGTTGGCGCCCGTGGGGAAGACTCCCGTGCAGGTGCCGAGGACCCGGCCCTCGTCGTCCTGGACCTGGCATCCCACCAGGTCCCGCACGTACCATTCGCCCTCTTCGGGCGCCGGAAGGGCGGCCCGGGGCACGGAGACGGTCAGGCCCGCCAGGAGGCGCGCCCCGTCGGGGTCCACGACCCCCTGGACTCGGACCACCCGTTGCCGGCCATGGGGCCGGACCTCCACCAGCCGCGCGGGTCGGGGGCTCACCCCGGGACCTGCCACCACCACCTCCCGGACCTCGTCCAGCAGGTGGGACTCCAGGTTGTGCAGGTGGAGCAGCACGGCTCCCTTGAGACCCCAGGGGCGGCCGAGGCGGCCCATCTCGACCCTGTCCTCCTCGGGGGGGACCGGTCCGCCCGGCGGGATCCGCCCGTCGAGGCCGTCAGGACTCGGGGGTCGCGGCGGGCTGGTCGAGCCCGCCGGTCTCGCCGGCGGCTTCGTCCGGGCCATCGTCCTCGCCCTCCGGGGTCGCGGAGCCCTCGGCCCGCGCCCGCCCCTCGTCCTCTTCGAGGATCTCCAGCAGCACCCTCTGTCGCGTCTTGACCGCGGCGGCACCCAGGAGCGCCCGGAGCGCCGAGGCCGTCTTTCCCTGCCTTCCGATCACCCTGCCCAGGTCCTCAGGATGGACCGAGAGCTCCACGACGACGCTCCTGTCGCCGGCGGTCTCGGTCACTCGGACGTGCTCCGGGTGGTCCACCAGGGCGGCGACGATGAATCGGACGAGCTCCTTCACGATGACCTCGGCGGCGGGTGAGGTGGCGCGGGCGCGAAGAGCGGAGATCCTCGGTGGATCAGGACGCGGATCCGCGGCCCGGGGCAGGATCAGGCGGGGATGTGGCGATGGCCAGCGATGGACGGCCCAAGGCCCAGCCCCAGGCCCCCCCCTCGGGGGGGTCAGCCCTGGGCGGACTCCACCGCGCCGTCGGCGGACGGACGCAGCACGCCCGCCTTCCGGATCAGGGCCCGCACCTTGTCGGTGGGCTGGGCGCCCTTGGCGATCCAGGAGCGGATCTTCTCGCCGTCGAGCTGGACGTGGGTGGGGTTCCGCTGGGGATCGTAGGTGCCCACGACCTCCAGGAACCGGCCATCGCGGCGGCTGCGGGTGTCGGCCGCGACGACGCGGTAGAATGGGTTCTTCTTGGAACCGTGGCGGGCAAGCCGGAGCTTGACGGACATCGGGGGGGAGCCTCCTGGGATCCGCTGGGGCGACGAGGGATTCGGTGCGGCTGGGTCCTGACGGCGCGGGCGAACACCCGGGCTGGCGGCCCGCGGAAGGTCGGCACTATAGGGCGGTGCCCGGCGGCTGTCAAGGAATGCGCGGCCCCCCGAGAGGGGATCAGTGCCGCGCCACCGCCGTGGAGGCCCCGGCCGCGGACGACGATGGGCCCAGGGGGTCCTTGAACGGAACGCCCGGGCGCAGCACCCCCACCTTGCGGAGCTGCGGGAGGTTCTTCAGGCGGGCGAGGGCCTGGGAAGTCCAGTCCGGCGAGAAGAACTCCACGTTGTCGAGGGACCACTGGCCGTCGTGCGCCTGGAGGAAGCCCAGCTTGACGCCGCCGGACCTCGGGAAGGCGTATCGGTCGCGGCGGGGTGACTTCAGGTGGGCCGTCTCGTCGGTCGGCGGGACGTCGTAGACGTCGTAGGGGGGACGGAACCTCTCCGAGAGCCAGGGGAGGAAGTCCTCGAAGCGCCGCTGCACCGGGGGGGCTCCCGAGAAGCCCCGGACGAGGACGGAGGCGACCACCGGATCGGGATCTTCCGACTCCAGCACCAGCGCCGTGGTGCCCTGCGTCCGGGGGTCGGCGAGGACCACCACCCGGAAGGAGCGGTCGGGGGGGCCCCAAACGCCGTCCTGGCGGCTGTACCGGTCCAGCCCCAGAGCGCCGGAAAGCTCCGACAGGCGGACCCGGCCCAGGGGGACGCCGTCGAAGGTCCGGGCGTCCAGGTCGTCGAGGCGGTCGAAGACCATGCTCGACGGCGCGCGGATCGAGTCCACCGGCGCCACGCGGGCCTTCGGGAACGAGCAGGCCGCCATGAGCGTCACCGCCAGGAGCGGGACGGCGAGCAGGAGCCCCCGCGGGGCCCTCCCCGCCCGGGGATCCTTGGGGCCGTCCAGTGGTTCCGCGGAGTTCATCGGGTAGGGTGAACCATCTCGTCTCGTGTGGCGCGCCGCGCGGTCAGAACCGAACGCCCACCCCGCCTCCGGCGTTGAACCACAGCCAGGGGTCGCCGCCCTGGGTCGGATCCCAGAGCACGCCGCCCCCGATCTCTACGTTGAAGAAGAAGGCCGACAACCCGGGGATGAGCAGGTCCATTCCGAGCACCCCGCGGGGCCCCAGGCTCCCCATGCCCGGCGAGCCGCTCCCGGTGATCATGAGGAAGTTGAGGCCCAGGTAGGTCTGGATGACCCTGGGGTACCACCGGGCCTTGAAGCCGGCCCACCAGTAAGCGCGCGGGTCCTCCTCGGAGTCCGGGCGGGCGTAGACCCCGCCGCCGAGGTCGATGCAGAAGCCTCCTCCCATGCGCACGTTGGCGTCGATCGACACGTCGGCCCAGCTCTCGTGGAACGTGACGTAGCTCCACTTCACCCCCACCCGCAGCCGGTCCGCCTTGATCACCAGCTCGACGGGCACGTACTGGACCTCGGAGGAGGGCTTGGGCGCCCTGGCCGGGTCCTGCTGCACCGACAGGGCCAGGGGCGCGACGTGCTCGGTACCGTCGGCATACACGAGGCGGACGTCGTACACCCCGGGCTTCAGCTCGGTGGGGGGTGAGAATGTCGCCCTGCTGCCGTCCCGGGCGAAGCTGGGGGCGACCCGATCGCCGACGTAGAGGCGGACGGCCCCATCGAGCCGCGTGCCCTCGACGCTGATCACAGTGTCCGGGGGCGCCCCCTCGATGAGGGTGTTGGGGAGGATGAGCAGGCCCTCCACGTAGGTCCGGCTCGCGCCGGGCGCCCCTCCCTCGGCCACCGGCGCGGGGGCGTCCAGGCGCTCGAAACGACCGCCGGCCAGCATGAAGCGGTAGACGTAGGGAGGCGGCTCCGAGAGGTCGGCGACGTAGAGGGTGTCGACCCCCCAGGTGCGGCACAGCCAGGACCCCAGCGCCCGGGCGGCGTAGGTCGACGCATCCCGCCGGGCTCCGGCGAGGAGCGTGTCCGCGGCCCCGGCGCGGGTGACCATCAGCCGGGTCTCGCCGCCCCCCACCACCACCGTCGCCGAGTGGAAGGATCCGTCGCTCATGCGGTACTGGACCAGATGGGTGCCCGAGAGCAGCTCGACCCCCGTGCCGGCGTCGGCGACCGCGGACCCGTCCACCACGAACTGGGCGACCTCCCCCGGGGCGGCGACGACCTGGATCCGGGCGGTGCCGGCCCGCAGCGCGTCCTCCCGGGCGTCGAGGAAGGCCTGCCGGGGATCGGGCGGGTAGTTGTTGTCCCACTGGATGTAGCGGTTGAGCGAGATCGCCGAGCGGAAGCTCGCCCGCGCCTGGTCCTGCTCTCCCAGGAAGTAGAGGGCGAGGCCCCGGAGCATGAACAGGCGCCCTGGGACCTCGGCGGCCACCACCTGCCGATCGCAGGGCAGGGCGGCGATGGCCGAGCCAAGGACGCCGATGGCCTGCTCGTACTCCAGGCCGTCCACCTTGCGCTGGGCCTCGCCGATGACGGCGAGCCAGTCCTTGGGCGTGGCGCCCGAGGGGCAGCCGGCCCCAGGATCGGCCCCCAGCGCCACTAGGGGCGGATCCACGGGGAGGGGGACGGCGCTGGCGGCGATCCGCCGCTCCGGTGTGGGGAGGTCCGGCACCCGCTCCTGGACCGCGGACAAGGCGGCCTCGGCTCCAGACTGGCCGCCGGGGCCGAAGATCAGGGCGGCGCCGCCGGGACCCTCCGCGGCGACGGTCCCGGGGAGCGCCGCGGCGAGGAGAGCGGCGAGAAGTCCGGCGGGGATGGAGCTCCGCATCGTGCTCAAGGCCCTTTGGAGGACGGGACGCCGCCCCGGGCGGAGGATATCGGGAACGGCCCGCCGCGGCAAACGCCCGCGGCCACTCGCCGGCGGATCCCCCGCGGGGCGCTCCGGGGGCCTGCGGGCTAGCGGATCTCCGGGGGAGGGTTCGGGGCCTCCGCCCGCGCCGGGCGGGTCGGGGACGGGGGGCCGGGGCGGGCCGCCCGGACCGCCGCGGGCAGCCCGCGCCCCCGGCAGAGGTCTCGGGGAGAGGTCCCGGCTCCCCCCACCTGCCACCGGGGGAAGGACGTGGGGGCGGAGAGGAACCCGAGGACCCAGTCCGCGATGCCGGCGTTGCAGGCGAGGCGGGTGTGGGTGCCCAGGGACTGCCCGCGCCAGAGGGCGAAGGAGCCGCCGGGCAGGTGGGGGGACTCCGCCAGCACCACGCCGTCGTTGCCGTGGGGCAGCCCGTCACCGTCGAGATCGGCCTCGCCCACGGAGTAACCGACGGGGGGCTCCGCCCCGATCCCGAGGTAGGCCGCCCGGGAGTCCTTGGGGACGGTCCGGGACATGCGGCGCAGGAAGGTCGATCCCCGGGCGACGTCGCAGGCGGCGGAGCGGAAGGGGTCCCGGGGCAGTCGAGTGCAGGCGAACCGGGCCAGGCCGGTGCCGGCCCCGTGGTTGGGGGTGGCGAGCATGACCACGGCCCGAGCCGCCCGCGACCACCGGGGGCTCACGTCCGGCGTGCCGTCCCCGGACCAGCCCCGGGCATCGTCCCACTCGTCGACGTCGGCCCCGGGTTGCTCCACGAGGAAGCGGGCGATCAGGCCACCGGTGGAGTGGCCGAGGAACACCAGGGGGGCGTCCTCGCCCCAGCCGCGGGCGCGCAGCTCCGCCTCGAGGGTCGGCTGGACCAGGAAGGCGGCGAGCGCCGGGAGGTGCTGGGACGGGGACTCCGGGACGTACTCGACGACGATGGGGTCGTAGCCCGCCGCCTCCAGGACCGGGACCAGCCCCGTGAAGGTCTCCGCGGTCCCCCGGATCCCGTGGAGGAGGATCGCCGGCCCCAGGCCGGGGGGCGGCGGCGCGCTCCCGGCCGGCGGCTCCGCGGACGCGGGCGGGGTGGCCAGCAGGGCGAGGACGAAGGCGGCGGCGGCGAGGCGTGGGCGGGGACGCATGCCCCTCCGGGGTGGGATCCGGTGGCTGGGGACGAAGTGAGGATAACGCGGTCGGCCCGGGACCGGCAGCGCGCCGGGTCCCGCCGGCCTACGGTGGGCCCGGTGATCAGCGGTCGGCGTCGGGGGCGAAGACCACCTCGATGACGGGACCCCGCGCCCGAGCCGTCCCGCCGACCGCCTCGGCCTCCCGCACCAGGTCCGGACTCAGGACGGAGTCCAGGGAGACCGGGCCGGCGGTCGACTCGGCCCGGAGGGCCAGCAGCACGCCGGGCTCCGCCCCCTCCCTCTCCTCGGGGCCCACGGCGACCCCGATCCGCCCCCCCGGCCCGGCGAGGGCCTCGGCCCGCGCCAGGACGTGGGCGGCGATCCGCTCCGCCGCCGCCGCCGGCGCCCTCGCCCGGGGGGTGCCCGGCACGGACGTCACCGCCACCACGCAGCGGGTCGAGCGTCGGATCGGCTTCGCCGCCTCCCGGAACGTCTCCGCGGGGTCCAGCGCCACCGGGGGGTCGGGCGCCGTCCCCCCTACGGCGGCCAGGCGAGCCACGAGGCCCCTGCCCCGGCGCACGGCATCCCTCACCGCCTCCAGGTCCTCCCGGACGTCGGGGGCCAGGGACGGCGCGGTGAGGAGTGCGGACACGAGCCCCATCACCCCCCCGATCACGTTGTTCAGGTCGTGGGCGTAGCCCGGGACCAGCGACACCAGGGCGTCGGCGGCGAACCGCCGCCCCGCCGCGGCGTCCTCGATCCCCCTCCCACCGGGCGACTCGACACCCGACAAGGCCGGCTCCTCCCCGGCGGCGGCGGGCCCGTGGGGACCGCCGGTACCCGCGCGGGTCTCTTCAGGAAACGATCCTCAGCAACTCCGCGAACCACCGAAGGACGCCGACGAACTGCTCCCCCGTGCCGTCCCCCAGCAGCCTCCCGGCGAAGCCGACCAGGTGCTCCCGGTCGGTGTTGCCCCGCAGCACCTCGGACATGAGCTCGTCGTCCTCCACGAGCATCAGGACGTGCTCCAGCAGCGCGACGTCGACGACGACGTCCCCGAACAGGGCGGCGAGGGGCTCCAATTCGTCGCGCCCCGGGAGACGGGAGACGGCGGAGACGAGGTCGCCGGTGACGCTGCCCTCGGAGTGGAGCAGGGCCTGGACCCTGGGGAGCGCCGTCTCGAGCTCCGCGACGGCCCGCTCCGAGGACACGAGGCCCGCCGCGGGCCGGAGGAAGGCCGAGAGGGGGGCCGTCCCGTAGTCCTCGCCGCCGTCCGCGGGGCGCACCAGGGCGGCGACCCCGCGGAGTCCCGCCTCCAGCCACTCCCGCTCCACCCCGTCGCGGGAGGTGGCGCCGCGTCCCAGCAGCTCCACCAGCCCGGCAACGGAGGGGTCCAGGGCGACGGCCCGGACCGCCGCGTCGAGGTCGGGGGCGAAGCCGTCCCGCACCACCACGTCCAGCACCTCCAGCAGCTCGGGCAGGCGGTCCGCGCCGGGCTCGCCGGGGGCGATGGCGGCCCCCAGGAAGGGGATCAGGCTGTCCAGGGCCGGCGACTCCAGGAGCACCGTGATCGCCGGCGTGTACAGGTCGATCTCCGGCGGAAGACCGCAGGCGCCGAATCCCCCCAGCAGGTCCGCCGCCCAGTCGATCAGCCCCTGGAACGCCGCCAGCGCCTCCACGTCCCCCGGGTCCGCGGTGATGTCGTAGAGGGTCTCCAGGGCGAAGCGGGCCAGGGTCCGCGGCCCGTCCCCGAGGTCGATGCACGGCTCCCGGTCCGTCGCCTCCAGGAGCAGGAGCAGGGCCTCCAGGGCGCTGACGCTCCCCGCCGCGGCGGGGTCCCCCGCCGGCAGGGCCCTCCCCTCGGCGTCCACCAGGGTGAGGGCGTGGAGGTCGGCGGGGAGCCGCTGGAGCAGCCCCGCCTCGTACAGGCGGGCGACCTGGTCCACGAAGATCCGCTGGTTGAGTTCCCCCCTCAGCACGCCGTCCAGGGGGGGGAGGAGGTCCGGGAGCACCGGGGGGCCCGAGGCGGTGCCGACGAGGAGGTCCCGGAGCACGTCCACCAGGAGGTTCCGCGGCCAGCCCTCCGCCTGGCCGTAGTCCTGCAAGCGCATCAGCGTGTCGACGAGGTCCCGGGGCAGGGGGTCCAGCAGGCCGTGCTGCTCGTTGGACAGGAGCAGCGACACCGCCGCCTCACCCGCTCCCAGCACCGCCTCGTCCTCGGCCATGGCCGCCGCCACCTCGGCGAGGCGGGCGGTCTCCCCCTCGTCCAGGATCCACCGCGCCCCCTCCCGGACGGCACCCACCAGGGGGAGCAGGGGGCCGTCGGTGGGGATCACTTCTCCGGCGGCGAGGGGCTCCTCCAGCTCGGCGTGGGCCCGCCCGAACACCCACTCGGTCCCCAGGTGGAGGGCGTCCACCAGCAGCTCGTCCCCACCGTCCGCCAGGACCTCTACGGCGTCGAAAAGGGCGGCGAGGTCGGCGACGGAGAGGGTGTAGTTGACCAGCGCGGCGAGACGGGCCCAGCCGGCGCCGCCGTCCCGCAGCTCGGAAGCCACCAGCGCGCCGACGCTGGGCGCCGCGGGCTCGAAGGCCCCGTCGAGGTTGACGCAGTCGAAGAGGTCCCGGATCTCCTCCGGGGACGACTCGTCCAGGCCGTCCAGGAGGTTCACCCGGTAGCAGGGGTTCGAGTCCCCGAGGTCGCCCGCGTCTCGCCCGTCCTCGAAGGGGGCGAACTGGCAGGAGGGCAGCAGGGCGGCGAGGCCCGCCGCGGCGGCGATGGAGGGGCGATGGCTGCGGGTCATGGGGGCGGCGTCCGGACCGGCCATTCTTGTCGCGCCGGCCCCGGCGGCGTCAAGGGGCGCCCCGCCCAGGCGCGGCGGGCGCCGGGTTCCGGTACACTCCCGCGCCCATGGAAACGCCCCTCCCGGCCACCCTCCTCGCCCTCCCCCTGCTGCTCGCCCTGACCGGCCCCGCCCGCGCCGCGGCCCCCGAGACCCCCGGGGACGCCGAGGGGGGCGATCCCCCCTGGAAGGTGGAGGAGCCCCACGGCGACGTCCACTCCGTGGAGATCGACGTACGGGAGGGCACCTGGATGTCGGTCACCGTCCACGGCGACCGCGTCGTCTTCGACCTGCTGGGGGATCTCTGGTCGATCCCCATCGCGGGCGGCGAGGCGACCCGCCTGACGTCCGGGGCGGCCTGGGACTGCGAGCCCCGCTTCAGCCCCGACGGGAGTCGCATCGCCTACGTGTCCGACGCGGGCGGGAACGAGCAGATCTGGGTGATGGACGCCGACGGGTCCCACCGGCGGCAGCTCACCGCCGAGGACGAGGCCCGGCTCACCGATCCCGTGTGGGACCCCGCGGGGCCGTGGATCGTCGCCCGGCGCCGCACCGTGGACACCCGGAGCATCGGCGTCACCGAGCTGTGGCAGTACCACCTGGAGGGGGGCAAGGGCTTCGCCCTGACGCGCCTGGACGAGCACCCCCACGCCGGCGAGGCCACCACCGACGGGCGCTTCGTGTGGTTCTCGTCCCGCCACGGCCGCTTCGAGTACGGCGGCGACCCCGTCGCCGGCCTGTGGGACGTGGTGCGCCTGGACCGCCGGAACGGCTCCAAGCTGAAGGTGGCCACCGGCGCAGGGAGCGCGTCCCGTCCCACCCTCTCCCCCGACGGCCGCACCCTCCTGTTCGTGTCCCGCGACCGCGACAAGACGCTGCTGGAGGCCCTGGACATCCAGACCGGGCGCCGCCGCGTCGTCGCCGACTGGCTCGACCACGACCAGCTCGAGGGGTTCGCGCTCCACGGCACCTACCCGAGGATGGCCTTCGCCCAGGACGGCTCCCTGGTCCTGTGGGCGAAGGGCAAGCTCTGGCGGGTGAGCCTGGACGGCGGCCGCTCCGAGATCCCCTTCCGCGCCCGGGGCGAGTTCACCTTCCACGACGTCCCCCGCTGGCCCGCCTCCCTCCCCGACGAGGTCGTGGCCAAGGTGGTCCGCTGGCCCACCTGGGGGCCCGACGGGTCCGTGGCGTTCTCGGCCTTCGGCGACCTGTGGGTGCGGAGGCCCGACGGCGCCGTGGTCCGGCTGTCGCCGGGCACCGGCTACGCGCCCGCCTGGAGCCCCGACGGTCGTCACCTGGCGTGGACCTCCTGGAGAGATGACGAGGGAGGACGCCTCCACGTCACGAGGAACGACCGATCCCTCGCCACCGAGACCCTCCCCGTGCGGGGTCAGCTCGTGAATCCCGCCTGGGACGAGGAGGGGGGGCGCATCGCGGTGCTCCGGGGCGTGGGCGGGGGCGCGTCCCCGGACCTGGGGGACGAGTCGGCCTTCGAGGTCGTGCTGTTGACCCGGGACCGGAAGACCTGGCGCTCCGACGTGGTCACCACCACCGCCAACCGCGGCTCGGCCCAGAGGGCACCCCGCCTCTTCCTCCACGGCGAGCGGATCTGGTTCATGGAGGACCGGGCCACCGAGCCCCGGAAGCCCGACGACCAGGTCCTGGTCTCCGTCGCCCCGGACGGCACGGACAAGAGGGCCCACCTGGTGTTCTCGGGCGCCGAGGAGGTCGTGCCCTCCCCGGACTTCACCCGGGTCGCCTACAAGCTCCACCACCGGGCCTGGCTGACGGCGCTGCCCGCGTGGGGGGGAGGCGAGGTGCGGGTGGACGGCGGCACCCTGCCGGTGACTCCCCTGGCCAAGGTCGTGGGCGACTGGCTCGGCTGGACGCCCGACGGCGGGGAGGTCACCTGGGCCGAGGGCAACGTCCTCAAGCGCCGGGCGGTGCGGGGGGTGGGGACGCCCCCTCCCCGGGACTTCGACGCCCCCGCGCCCGGGGACGGGAAGGAGGAGAAGCCCGAGGACCTGCTGCCGGACGTCCCCGGCGCCGACCAGCCCGGGGTGACGGCGGTGACGCTGAGGGTCGCCCTGCCCCGGGCCCGGCCGGCGGGGACCCTGGCCCTGACCCACGCCCGGGTGGTGACCATGAGGGGCGACGAGGTCCTGGAGGACGCGACGGTGCTGGTGGAGGGCGACCGGATCGCCGCCGTCGGCCGCGACGTGGCGGTGCCCCCGGGGGCCCAGGTGGTGGACTGCACGGGCAGGACGGTGATCCCGGGCCTCGTGGACGTCCACGCCCACCTGCACTACGCATCCGGTGACGTGCTGCCCGAGCAGGAGTGGCGCTACCTCACCCAGCTCGACTTCGGCGTCACCACCGTCCACGACCCCTCGGCCTCCACCGACGCGGTGTTCACCCAGGCGGAGCGGGTGGAGGCGGGGCTCATGGAGGGGCCGCGCGTCCTGTCCACCGGCTTCGTCCTCTACGGGGCCCTCAGCCACATCGGCGCGCCCACCCCCGATCCCGACGCCGCCCTGGCCCACGTCCGCCGCCTGAAGGCCCTGGGGGCGACCAGCGTGAAGGTCTACCAGCAGGGCCAGCGGGAGCGGCGGCAGTGGTACGCCCGGGCGTGCCGGGCCGAGCGGATCCTGTGCGTCACCGAGGGGGGTGGCGACCTGTTCCAGGACCTGGGCATGGTGGCGGACGGCTTCCACGCGGTGGAGCACTCCCTCTCGATCTCCCCCGTGTACGAGGACGTGAAGCGGTTCCTCGCCGCCAGCCGCGCCCCGGGGGACGGTGAGCGTCCCGGCGACCTGGGCACGGCGTGGACCCCCACCCTGCTGGTCTCCTACGGCGGGCTGCCTGGGGAGCACTGGTTCTTCCAGCACGCCGACCCCATCGACGACGCGCGCCTGCTCAGGCACCACCCCCGCCGGGAGCTGGACCGCCGGGCGTGGCGTCCCGGAGTCCAGGCCCACGACGGAGACTGGAACCACCAGCAGGCCGCCCGGGACGCCGCCGACGTCGCCCGCCGGGGCGCCCTGGTCACCCTGGGGGCCCACGGCCAGCTCCAGGGCCTCGGCGTCCACTGGGAGCTGTGGGCCCTGGCGGGCCCCGGGGCCATGACGCCCCTGGAGGCGCTGCGGGCGGCGACGGTGCAGGGGGCGCGCTACCTGGGCCTGGACGGCCTCCTGGGGACGGTGGAGGCGGGCAAGCTCGCCGACCTGGTGGTCCTGGAGGCCGATCCCCTGGCGGACATCCGCAACTCCACCCGCATCGACTTCGTGGTCAAGAACGGGGCGGTCCACCGCTGACCCCTCGGCCGACTCGCTCCCACCCGCGGGTCCGGGCGCCCCCAGGCCCCGAAGAACCGACGGGACGTGAGTGCGCCGGAGACGACCCACCGCTCCAGGCAGGTGGGTCCTCGCCCGTCCACTCACCGCCCGTAGCTCCCGGCCTCCCCGCTCCGCCCACTGCGTTGTCCGCGGGCCCCGGACGGGCCGCTCCGCGCCGCTGCGGGCGAGCCGCGGACGGCGAGCCACCTTCACCAGCCGGCAGTCGTCACGGGCCGCCCAGGGTGGCAACCCTACAGGCGAGGGTGGATCCGCCACCTCCTGAGGCTGCGGTGACGTCACTCCGGTTGCACGGCTGAGCGAGGTCCCTCTTCCGGGCGCCGTTGTCGTTGCCCTCCTGCGAACCACCGGATCGACCTCCCCTGCTCCTGCATTCGGAAGGGGCCACGGGGCGGCTGGGGGGGCCGACCGTCCCGAGCGGCCGTAGCCGACCCTGGCCGGAGGGGCGGGGGGCGGCGCTGGACGCCGAATGGCACCGCCGATGCAGAGGAGCGGTCGCGCCGAGGGGGCCGTCCCCTTCGATCCGCGCCCCGCCCTTCCCGGGCCGGGACGGCGAGGGAGACCACGCATCCGAGCCCACGTCCCCCGCCGCACCGTTCGGCCTCGGCACCGTCGCCAGGCTCCAGGAGACCCCCATGACCGACCTCGTCTTCGTGCTGCTGACCCTGGCCTTCTTCGCCGCTTCCGCGGCCTACGTCACCGCGTGCGACCGGCTCGGAGCGTCGCGATGAGCCCCGAGCACCTCGTCGGTGGCCTGTTCGCCGCCGCCCTCACCCTTTACCTCGTCTACGCCCTCGTGCGTCATCACCCCCGACGTGGGGAACCTCGAGGGCAAGGAGACCCGGTTCGGCGTCGCCGCCTCGGCGCTGTTCGCGGTCGTCACCACGGCGGCGTCGTGCGGGGCGGTGATCGCGATGCACGACAGCTTCACGCCGCTGGGCGGCATGGTCCCCCTCGCCAACATCCAGCTCGGAGAGGTCGTGTTCGGGGGGGTCGGCGCCGGCCTGTACGGGATGCTCGTCTTCGCCCTGCTGACGGTGTTCATCGCCGGCCTGATGGTCGGGCGGACGCCCGAGTACCTCGGCACCACGGCGCTCTGGCTGCGGGACCTCGTAGTCCCTGCGCCCGGCTCCCCGCCCGCGAGCTTCACCGGCGCCGTGGCCCTGTGGCTCTGGTTCACGGTGCTCTTCGCCAACCTCGCCGAGGCCATCGCCGAGGGGAGGGGCAAGGCCCAGGCCGAGACGCTACGCCACATGCGCCGGGAGACCGTCGCCCGGAAGCTCCGTCCGGACGGCGGGGAGGGGGAGGTACCGGCCTCGGCGCTCCACGTCGGCGACCTCGTCGTGGTCGAGGCGGGGCAGACCATCCCCGGGGACGGCGAGATCGTCGAGGGCGTCGCCTCCGTCGACGAGTCGGCGATCACCGGGGAGTCCGCGCCGGTGATCCGCGAGAGCGGCGGCGACCGATCCGCCGTGACCGGGGGCACGCGCGTGCTCTCCGACCGCGTCGTCGTCCGGATCACCGCCGAGCCCGGCCACACCTTCATCGACCGCATGATCGCCCTCGTCGAGGGGGCGGCCCGACAGAAGACACCGAACGAGATCGCCCTCCACATCCTGCTGGTCGGCCTGACCCTCGTGTTCCTGATCGCCTGCGTGACCCTGCTCCCCCTCGCGCTCTACTCCGGGGTCGCCCTCCCGACCGCGGTGCTGGTGGCGCTGCTGGTCTGCCTGATCCCGACGACCATCGGGGGCCTCCTCTCGGCCATCGGGATCGCCGGCATGGACCGCCTGATCCGGAGGAACGTCCTGGCGATGAGCGGCCGGGCGGTGGAGGCGTCCGGGGACGTGGACGTGCTCCTCCTCGGCAAGACCGGCACCATCACCCACGGCAACCGCATGGCGACCGAGCTGATCCCCGCGCCGGCCGTCCGCATCGATACCCTGGCGGAGGCGGCCCTGCTCTCCAGCCTCGCCGACGAGACGCCGGAGGGCCGCTCCATCGTCTCCCTGGTCCGCGAGCGCCTCCCGCAGGTCCTGCCTCCGGGCCCCGAGCGGGCGACGTTCGTGCCGTTCACCGCCCACACCCGCATGAGCGGGCGCGACCTCGACGGACGCCTCGTCCGGAAGGGCGCGGTGGACGCCATCGCCGCTGTGGCAGGTGGAGCGCGTGGCGGCGGCGCGGGGCGTGGCCCCCGGGCGGGTGCGGACCGTCGTCGAGGCGTACACCGAGGGGAGGACGCTGTGGGTGCTGGGCGAGCCCCGGGTCAACGTGCTCCTCCTCAACCTCGCCCTCGACCGGCAGTTCGGACGCCCCCCGGTCGATCGGCCGGCTGCTTCGGGGAGGTGAGGCGTGGAGGAGGACTTCGTCGTCCTGAGGCCCTCGCCCGACCGGGACCCCGACGGCTCCCGCATGAGAGCGGCGGTCAGGGCGCACTACGCCTTCGAGGCCGCCCTCGGCGCGAGGCGGCTGTTCGTGTCGGGGATGGCCTGGGCGAGCGTGGCCGTGTGGCCGGTGGCCACGTGGCCTGGAGCGCTCCCCCCGCGGGTCGAGTCCTGGGCACGGTTCGTCTGGGCCGCCCTGTTCGTGGGGACGCTCGTCGCCTTCGCTGTGGAGCGGCACTGGCGTACCATCCGCGCGCGCCTCGCCGTCGAGCTCGGCCCACCATCCGAGGAGCCCTGACGTTGACCGGAACGGAGCGGCCCCGAGCCCAGGACTTCCTCGAGCTCGTCGAGCGCTCCAGGCGGGGGCGCCTGAAGGTCTACATCGGCTTCGCCGCCGGGGTCGGGAAGACGTACAGGATGCTCGAGGAGGCCCACGCACTGAAACGTCGCGGCGTCGACGTGGTGCTGGGGGCGATCGAGACCCACGGACGCGCCGAGACGGCCGCGCTCCTGGAGGGGCTGGAGCTGGTGCCGCCCCGCCGCGTGGAGTACCGCGGCGTCTCGGTGGGGGAGATGGACCCGGGCGCCCTCCTCGCCCGGCGGCCGCAGGTGGCGGTGGTCGACGAGCTCGCCCACACCAACGCCCCCGGCTCCCGCCATCCCAAGCGCTACCAGGACGTCCTGGAGTTGCTGGCCGAGGGCATCAACGTGATCTGCGCCCTCAACGTCCAGCACCTGGAGAGCCTCAACGACGTCGTCGAGCGGGTCACCGGGGTCCGCGTGCGCGAGACGGTGCCGGACACCTTCCTGCAGCAGGCGGACCAGGTCGTCAACCTCGACCTCGCCGTCGAGGACCTGATCGAGCGCCTCCGCGCCGGCAAGATCTACGGGGAGGAGCGGGTCGCCTGGGCCCTCGAGAACTTCTTCCGGACCCACAACCTCATGACGCTCCGGGAGCTCGCGCTCCGCGAGGTCGCCGAGAGCGTCGACCGCCGAGCCGGGTCGCGGGCGGGCGTCCCGGCGGCACGTCCAGCCGCCGGCGGCCGGGTGATGGTGTGCATGGCCTCGCGCTCGCCCCGGAGCGCCATGCTGCTGAGGAGGGGGTCCCGGCTCGCCGGGCGGCTCAACACCGACTGGTTCGTCGCCTACGTCGAGACCCCGAGGGAGACGCCGGAGCGGATCGACTCCGAGGCCCAGCGCCTCCTGCTGGCCAACATCCAGCGCGCCCGGGACCTCGGCGCCGAGGTCGTCCGCCTCAAGGCGCGCGATCCGGTGGCGGCCCTCCTGGACTTCGCCCGGAGCCACGGCGTGGGCTACGTGCTGATCGGCCGCACCGCCCAGCGGTGGTGGCAGCGGGTGATGGGTCGCTCCTTCATGGACCGGATGGTCAGGGAGTGCGAGGGTCTCGACCTGCACATCGTGTCCTTCGAGGAGCGCGAGGAACAGCGGTGACCCTTCGCGCGAAGCTGCTCCTGGCCCAGCTCCCCCTCGCCCTCGCGCTGGTGTTCCTCGGCGTCGTGGCGCGGGGCACCGTCTCCAGCCTGGGGGAGCGGGCGGGGCTGATCCTGGAGGAGAACTACCGCAGCGTGCTCGCCGCGCAGCGGATGAAGGAGTCCATCGAGCGGCTGGACAGCGCCGCCCTCTTCCTGGTGGCGGGCCACCGGGAGGAGGGGCTGGAGCTGGCGGCCGTCCACCGGCCGATCTTCGAGAGGGAGCTGGGCGTCGAGGAGCGGAACGTTACCGAGGCCGGCGAAGGCGAGGCGGCGCGGGAGCTCCGCTCGGCGTGGGAGCGCTACCGGGCCCGCTTCCGGGGCTTCGCGGAGGTGCGCGACCCCGAGCGCTCGCGCGCCCTGTATTTCGAGGAGCTCGAACCCGGGTTCCGCGCGGTGAAGGAGGCCGCCGACGCCATCCTGACCCTGAACCAGGACGCGATGGTGCGCCAGAGCGAGGAGGCCGCCCGCGCCGCGCACCGCCTCGACGCCCTGGTGACCTTCGCGTCCGTCGCCGCGCTCGCGGCGGGCGTCGCCGCCTCGGCCTGGATGACCTCCCGGCTGCTCCGGCCCCTGGCCGCCCTCGGGGAGGCGGTCCGGAGGGTCGGCGAGGGGGACCTGGACGCCCGGGTGCGCGTGGCGGGTCGGGACGAGATCGCGGCGCTGGGGGCCGAGTTCGACCGGATGGCGGACCGGCTCGCGGCGTACCGGCGCAGCTCCCTGGGAGAGCTCCTCCAGGCGCAGCAGGCCGCCCAGTCGGCCATCGACAGCATCCCCGATCCGGTGGTGGTGTTCGACCTCGACGGCACGGTGCTCAGCGCCAACCGGGCCGCGACCGGCCTCCTGGGGATCTCCCTCGATCCCGCCGCCATCGACCCCCTCGCCGCGGTGGACCCCGCGGCGCGGTCCGTGCTCGACGCGCTGCGGTCCCACGTCGCGGCGGGGCGGGGCGAGTACGTCCCCTCCCGCGGCTTCGAGGAGGCGGTCCGCGTGTCGTCCGTCGAAGGGGACCGGTGGCTGCTGCCCCGGGCGACGCCGGTGCGCGGTGAGGGAGGGGAGGTGTTGGCGGCGACGGTCATCCTCCTGGACGTCACGCGCCTCAGGCGGTTCGACGAGCTGAGGAACGACCTGGTGTCGACGGTCGCCCACGAGTTCCGCACCCCCCTCACCTCGCTCCGGCTGGCCATCCACCTGTGCGTCGAGGAAGCGGCGGGGCCCCTCCACGGACGGCAGGCGGACCTGCTCTCCGCGGCGCGGGAGGACTGCGAGCGGCTCCAGTCCATCGTCGACGACCTGCTGGACCTGGCCCGGATGCAGGCGGGGCGCGTCGAGTTGCGGGCGCGGGCCCTGGGCCCCGGGGACCTGGCGGAGACCGCCGTGCGCGCCGCGCGGGACGCCGCCGAGACGCGCAGGGTGGACCTCGCGTCGTTCGTCGAGCCGGGCACCCCGGAGGTCCGGGCCGACCCGGAGCGCGTCCAGATCGCCCTCGGCAACCTGCTCCACAACGCCATCCGGCACACCCCCGAGGGCGGTCGGGTCGTGCTGGGGGTCCACGCCCTGGGGGGGGCGGTCCGCTTCGAGGTCGTCGACACCGGCCCCGGGATCGGGAAGGAGCACCTGCCGCGACTCTTCGAACGCTTCTACCGGGTCCCGGGCGGGGAGGCGGGCTCGGCGGGTCTGGGGCTGTCGATCGTCCGGGAAATCGCGGAGGCCCACGGGGGGCGCGTCGGCGTGGAGAGCGAGCCCGGCCAGGGGAGCACGTTCTGGCTCACGCTGCCGATGGCACGCGGGGAAGCCGAGGGCGAGGCCCGCGTCTGAACCGAGCCCTCGAGCACCGTCAGTCCGGCGCCTCGTATCGCTTCCGCTTCCGCCACAGGGTCGAGGACTCGATGCCGAGGACGCGCGCCGCCTCCTCGAAGGTCGGCGCGCGGGCGACCACCCGCTGGATGTGCTCCCGCTCGATGGCCTCGAGGGTGAACTCGCCTCCCAGGCGCGGCCCCGCGTCGGCGCGCGCCACGATCCTCTCGGGGAGGCCGGCGGGCTCCAACACGGGGGCCTGCCACAGGATCACCGCGCGCTCCATCGCGTTGCGGAGCTCGCGGACGTTCCCCGGCCAGGGGTAGGCGAGCAGGGCGTCCCGGGCGGCGGGGGAGAGTTCCAGGGCGGGGCGCCGCGCGGCGCGGGCGAAGAACGCCAGGAAGTGGGCCGCAAGGCGCGGGATGTCCTCGGGGCGCTCGCGGAGCGCCGGGATCCGGACCTCGATGACGTCGAGCCGGTAGAGCAGGTCCTCCCGGAACCGGCCGGTGCGGACGTCGTCCTCGATGTCACGGTTCGTGGCGGCGACGATGCGTACGTCCGCCGTGCGGGTCCGGGTCTCGCCGATGCGCTCGAACTGGCGGTCCTGGAGGAAGCGCAGGAGCTTCGCCTGGAGCGAGGGGGTGATCTCGGAGATCTCGTCGAGGAAGAGGGTGCCGCCCTCGGCGGCCTCGACCCGCCCCGGCTGGTCCCGCACGGCGCCCGTGAAGGCGCCCCGGGCGTGGCCGAAGAGTTCGCCGGCCAGCATCTCCTCGGTGAGCGTCGGGCAGTTGACGACGACGAAGGCTGCGCGGGCGCGCGCGCTCCGCGCGTGGAGGGCCCGGGCGAACACGCCCTTGCCCGTACCGCTCTCGCCCCGGAGCAGCACCGGCACGTCGAAGGGGGCGGCCCGGTGGACGACGTCGAGCGCGGCTGCCATCGCCGGGGACACGCTGGTCAGGTCCACCTCGGGCACGGCGTCGGCGAGCCGGGACTCGAGCTCCGCGACCCGGAGGTCCAGGGCGCGCCTCTCGGCGACCTGGTCCACGAACCGGCGGATCTGGGCCGGGGTGAACGGCTTGGGCAGGTAGTCCCAGGCGCCGCGCCGCATGGCGCTGACCGCGGTGTCGACGGTGGCGTAGGCGGTGATGATGACGACCCGCAGGTCGGCCTGGGCGGCGAGCAGCGGGTCGAGCAGGTCGAGGCCGCTCCGCTCGGCGAGGCGGAGGTCGAGGAAGGCCAGGTCGAAGCGGGCGCGGGCGATGGCCCGCAGCGCCTCGTCGGCCGTGGCGACCGCGGTCGGCTCGCAGCCGCAGGTCTCGAGACAGAGCGCCAGGGTCGAGCGGATGTTCCGCTCGTCGTCGACGACGAGCGCGCGGAGCGGCGGCCCGAGGCGCGGGGTGGCGGGCGGGCTCACGGTGGAGGCCCCCCCTCACCGGTCGAGGCGGAGGAGCTCGGCTCGGGCCCGACGAGCAGGTCGTAGACCTCGCGGGCGCCCCGGGCCGCCAGCAGTCTGGCCCGGATGGAGGCGTCCGCCAGGCGCCGGCTCACGGCCCCGAGCGCCTGGAGCTGGACGCCGCCAGCCTGGGGTGGGGACACGACGGCGACGAGGATCCGGACGGGGGCTCCGTCCGGGGAGCCGAAGTCGATACCGTGCTCGGACAGAGCGATAAGGCCCCGGGTCGAGGGCACGCCCGGGACGCGGGTATGGGGCAGGGCGACGCCGTCTCCGACCGCGGTGGTGCCGAGCCGCTCCCGGTCCCGGAGGGCGCTCTGCACGTCGGCGGCGTCGATCACGGGCGGCAGGCGTGCGAGCGCGGCGCCGATCTCGTCGATCGCCGCGTCTCGCGTTCGCGCCCGGATGCGGTGGACGACCGCGTCGGGTCGGATGAGGTCGGAGAGGGACAACGGGGGATCGCTTTCGCAAGACGGAGGCCACTATAGGTCCTGATCCCGGATCCTCAACGGATCGGGGCCCAAGCCGCCTGCCGCCAGCGTCTGCGAGTCCTGCAAATCGCAGGGATCGGCCCTCCGGTCCCCTGCAGGACGACGCGGGAGCGCCGCCGGACCCGGCGGCCGTCGTGCCGGATCGCGGGACCTCGCCGCCGCCCCGGAAGGCCGGGAGGGGCGCCGCGCGCCGTGGCACCGGGAGTGCATCGGGTCGGCGGGCTCGGCCGCGGCCCGGCTCGGACGCGCCCACCCGAAGGCCCCCCGCATGACCCCTCCCATCGCACCCGACACCCGGCCTGGCTCCGCCGCCCGCGCTCCCGATGGACCGAGGCGCCACCCGCAAGGGGAGCCGGGGGGCCGGTACCTCGCGTCGCTCTCCCTGGCCGCGCTCGGTGTCGTGTACGGGGACATCGGCACCAGCCCTCTCTACGCGGTGCGCGAGGCGTTCCTGGAGGAGCACGGAGTGGCCGTGTCCCCCCCCGCGGTGCTCGGCGTCCTGTCGCTGGTGCTCTGGTCCCTGGTCCTCGTCATCTCCGTCAAGTACCTCGCGTTCATCGTCCGGGCGGACAACCGCGGCGAGGGCGGGATCCTCGCGCTGACCTCGCTGGTCACGCCGGTCGGGGCGACGCAGGGGGGAGGCCGGTGGGCCCTCATCGTCCTCGGGCTGTTCGGGACGGCCCTCCTGTACGGCGACGGGATGATCACCCCGGCGATCTCGGTGCTGAGCGCGGTCGAGGGTCTCGGGGTGGCCACGCCCCTCTTCGAGCCCTACGTCGTCCCGATCACCATCGCCATCCTCGTGGTGCTGTTCGCCGTGCAGAGCCGCGGGACGGCCCGGGTCGGCAGGATGTTCGGCCCGGTGATGATCCTCTGGTTCTCGACGCTGGCCGTCCTGGGGATCGGCAACATCGCCCGGGAGCCCTCGATCCTGGGTGCGGTGAATCCGATCCATGCCGTGCGCTTCTTCGCGGACCACGGCTGGAGCGCCTTCCTCGTCCTGGGATCGGTCTTCCTCGTCGTCACGGGGGGCGAGGCGCTGTACGCCGACATGGGGCACTTCGGGAGGCGCCCCATCCGGCTCGCATGGTTCGCCCTCGTGCTGCCGGCCCTGCTGCTCAACTACTTCGGCCAGGGCGCCCTGCTGATCGCCTCGCCCGGGGCGGTCGAGAACCCCTTCTTCCGCATGGCCCCGTCCTGGGCCCTGCTCCCGCTGGTGGGGCTTTCGACGGCGGCCACGGTGATCGCGTCCCAGGCCCTGATCTCCGGGGCGTACTCGCTGACGATGCAGGCGGTCCAGCTCGGCTACAGCCCCCGCGTCCGGATCGACCACACCTCGGCTGAGGAGATCGGGCAGGTCTACCTTCCGGGGATCAACTGGCTGCTGATGGTCGCCTGCATCGGCCTGGTGCTCGGCTTCGGCTCGTCCAGCAGCCTGGCGGCGGCGTACGGCGTGGCGGTGACGACCACCATGGTCATCACGACGATGCTGCTCTACGTGGTCGCCCGGGAGCGGTGGGGCTGGGGCACCTGGGCGGCGGCGCTGGTCTGCGGGCCCTTCCTGCTCGTCGACCTCGCCTTCTTCGGCGCCAACATCGTGAAGGTCCCGCATGGAGGCTGGTTCCCGCTCGTGGTCGGGGCGGCGGTGTTCACCCTCCTGACCACCTGGAAGAGGGGGCGGCGGATCTTGGGGCAGAGGATCGCGGAGAGGACCGTCCCGCGGGGGGACTTCCTGCGGGAAGTGACCCAGTCGCCCCCCGCGCGGGTGAGCGGGACCGCGGTGTACATGTTCAGCGACCCGAGGGGCACGCCGCCGGCCATCCTGCACAACCTGACCCACAACAAGGTCCTGCACGAGCGCGTCGTCTTCCTGTCGGTCACCACCGACGAGGTGCCTTACGTCCCCCGGGAGGCGAGGGCCGCCGTGGAGGGCCTTGGCGAGGGAGTGTTCGTCGTCCAGCTCCGGTACGGCTTCATGGAGGACGTCGACGTCCCGAAGGCCCTCGGGGCGATCCGGTTCGACGGCCTGTCCTTCCCGCGCATGGACACGACCTACTTCCTGGGGCGCGAGACCCTGATCCCCACGAGCAGGCCGGGGATGGCCCTCTGGCGCGAGGTGCTGTTCGCCGTGATGTCCCGCAACGCGACGGGCGCGGGAGCCTACTTCCGCCTGCCGCCCAACCGAGTGGTCGAACTGGGGGTACAGATCGAGCTGTAGGCGCTCGGAGCCCCCGTCCCGAGCAGGGCTCGTCGTTCCCCTGGGACCGCCGGGTCGGGCTCCGGGCCCTCCGGCGGGAAGGCCGGGGGGACGCTCGGACTCCGGGCCAGGTTCTTCGGCGACTCGGCCGGCCGGACGTCGGACGGCGGGGAGGTCACCTGGGTGGAGGGCGACCTGCTGTATCGCCGGGCGGTCCGTAGGGTGTCAATCCGCGATACCCCTCCCCCACCGCGCCCTTGCGCCCCGCCCGCCGGCGGGACAACCTGCCTCCGGTGCCTGTGCCCTCCGCGGAGGGACCGGCCCCCGGGGGATCCCATGAGCGAAGCGCCACCGTTCCATTCCTCACGCCGGGGACTCCTCCGGGGGATCGCCGCGCTGGCCGCGCTGCCCGCCGCCGGGGCCGCCGTACCCGATGCCCGCGCCGCCGCCGCGCCCCCGGACGTCGCCGAGGTGCCCGGTGGGGACGTGTTCCTCGCCCGGACCTACGTGGCGGGGATCCCCTACTACGACGCCCGAGCGGCCGCCTCCGACCTCGCCCCAGGGGCGCCCCTGCGCCTCCGCCGAGAGCCGGGCAACCCCCACGACGGGCTGGCCATCGAGGTCCTGTGCGGGGACGGCCGGAAGCTGGGCTACGTCCCCCGGGCCGCCAACCCGCCATACGCCCGCCTGATGGACGCCGGGGCGACGGTGTTCGCGGAGGTGGCGCAGGTGCGGGGGATCGGAGACTGGCTCGACATCGACGTGCGCCTTGGCCTCCGCCTGGGTCCGGGAGGCAGACTGCGGCTGGGGTAGGGGCTGGGGTGAGAGGGGAACCCGAACACGTGCACGGGCGCGAACGCGATCACGATCACGAGCGCGAACACGATCACGGGCGCGAACACGTGCACGTCTCCGTGCCTCGTGCCTCGTGAACGTGCCCCGTGCCTCGTGAACGTGCCTCGTGTACGTGCCTCGTGCCTCGTGAACGTGCCTCGTGCCTCGTGAACGTGCCTCGTGCCTCGTGAACGTGCCTCGTGCCTCGTGAACGTGCCCGTGATCGCGCCCCGCCTCCCCCCCGACCCCCAAGCCAAGATCCCCCACCGCCGGCCGTCCCTCCCCCCCAGGCCGCGTCCCAGACTGGTTTGAGCCCCACCGGACGCGGGGTAGCATCCCCCGCCCATGGCCTCACCCCCCTCCCATCCCCCCCCCTCGCCCGCCCCAGCCCCAGTACGCCGTGCGGCGGACCTTCCTCGCCGCCCACGCCCTGGTGGGGGGGCTGGCCCTGGCCCTCGCCGGCCTCGCCGCCTGGCGCCTCGCCGACGTCACCGCCGAGACCCGCGCCCTCAGGGAGCAGACCCTCCCGGCGGCACGGCTCGCCGAGGACGCTCCGGAGCGGTTCCGGCTCGCCCGGGCCCTCGCCCGGAAGGCGGACGTCTCGGCGGATCCCCGCTACGTCGACCGCGCCTGGGAGGAGATGCACGACCTGGGCGCCGACCTGGTCCGCCTCGCCGAGAGGGAGCCGGCCCTGGCCCCCGCGGCGGGTGCCGCCGTGGTGGCGTTGCGGGAGGCCACCGGCGCGGAGGGAGCCGGCGTCGAGGCCGCGGAGGGGGCCCTGGAGACGCTACGGGGGGAGGCCGCCTCCCTCCTCGCGCTGCGCCTGGAGGAGGCCGAGGGGGCGGGCCGGTCGGCGGCCCGGGGGCTCGTCGCCGCCGCCGCCGCCCTCTCCGCCCTGCTCGCGTTCACGTCGCTCCGCCTCGCCCGGCGGGTGACCGCCCCCCTGCGCGACCTCGTGGAGGCCACCCGCGCCTACGCCTCGGGAGACCTGGCCTTCCGCGCGCCGGTCCGCCGGGACGACGAGTTCGGGCGGGTGGCGGGAGCGATGAACGAGATGGCCGAGCGCCTCCGGGTAGCCCGGGAGGGGCAGGCCAGCCTCTTCCTCGCGGTCTCCCACGACCTGAAGACCCCCCTCGCGGCGATCCTGGAGGCGGGGCACCTGCTGGCCGAGGGGGTGCCCGGCCCCCTCGCCGAGGGGCAGCGGACCCTGGTGGAGATCGTGCAGAAGGAGGCCGCCCGCCTCCAGAACCTCGTGAACCTGCTGCTGGAGGCGCGGCGCCTCGCCGCGGACGGGGCCCCCGAGGTGGAGGACGTCGACGTCGGCGAGCTGGCCGCCGCCGCGGCGCGCCCCCTGGATCTGCTGGCCCGGGGGCGGGACGTGGGGATCCGGCTGGCGGTGGTGGCCGAGTTCGGTCCAGTGCGCCTGGACCGGGCCCGCTTCGAGCAGGTCCTGGTGAACCTCCTGGACAACGCGGTACGCCACTCCCCCCGGGGAGGATCCGTGGAGCTGGGGGCGCGCCGGGATCCGGGGGGAGGCGTGACGATTTGGGTGGAGGACGAGGGCGCCGGGGTGCCCCCGGGCGAGGCGGATCGCCTGTTCGAGCCCTTCGAGAGGGCGGGCCGGCGGGGGGGCGGCACGGGACTGGGGCTGTCGATCTGCCGCCGGGTGGTCGAGGCCCACGGCGGCACCATCGGCCTCGTCCCGGGCACCCGGCGGGGCGCCCGCTTCGAGATCTGCCTGCCGGCGGGCGGCGGGGCGGCGACCGGCCCCGGTCCCGGGGCGCAGAGGAAGACGACGGCATGAAGACCCCCACCCCCCCCACCGCCCCGCGCGTCCCGGTTCCCCTGCGGGCCGCCGGCGCCCTGCTCCTGACCATGGGCCTCGCCGGCTTCGGCGCCGGCTGCCCGCGGCCCTCGTCCCCACCGCCCCCCGAGGTCCCCTCGCCCGGGTGGGGCGCCGGATCGGGGGCCGCGGCGCCGGACCTCTCCGCCGGCCTCGCCCGCTGCGAGGAGGCCCGGTCCGAGGCCGAGGCGCGGGCCCGCGCCGCCGAGGCCCGGACCCGGGACCTGGAGGCCGCCCTCCGGCGGTCCGAGGAGCGGGTGACGCTCCTGGAGGCGCGGATCGAGGCCCTGAAGGCGGTGGACCTGGAGGGCCAACCGTGAAGGGCGCAGGGGGCGCGGGGGGCGCCGACGCCGGCGAGGGGACGGTGCTGGTGGTGGACGACGACGACAGCCTCCGGACGCTGCTGGCGATGCGGCTCGGGGCGGCGGGCCTCCGGGTCCTCTCCGCGGCCCGGGGGGAGGAGGCCCTCGGGTGGGTGGGACGGGAGGAGGTGGACGCCGTCCTCCTGGACCTCCGCCTCGCCGGAGGGGAGGACGGGCTGGACGTGATGGAGCGCCTCGCCGCCGCCCGCCCCTCGCTGCCGGTGGTGATCCTGACCGCCCACGGCACCGTCCCGGGCGCGGTGGAGGCGATGCGCCGGGGCGCCCTGGGGTACCTCTCCAAACCCGCCGAGCCCGACGTGCTCCTGTCCCAGGTGGAGGCCGCCGTCCGGGAGGGGCGCCAGCACCGGCGGGGGGAGGAGCTGCGCCGGGCCGCGACGGCGGGGGACGGCTTCATGGGGATGATCGGCCGTTCGCCGGCCATGCGGGCGATGTTCCAGCAGATCTCCCGGGTGGCCCCCGCGGACCTGCCGGTGTCGATCCTGGGAGAGAGCGGCACGGGCAAGGAGCTGGTCGCCCGGGCCGTCCACGCCCTGGGCCCCCGCGCGGGGCGGGCCTTCCTGGCGGTGAACTGCGCCGCGCTCCCGGAGTCCCTCCTGGAGTCGGAGCTGTTCGGGCACGTGCGGGGGGCCTTCACGGACGCCCGGAGCGCCCGGGACGGCCTGTTCAAGCGCGCGGACGGGGGGACGCTGCTCCTGGACGAGATCGGCGACATGTCCCCGAAGGTCCAGGCGGCGCTGCTCCGGGTGGTCCAGGAGGGGGAGATCACCCCCGTGGGGGGCGTCCGCCCCGAGAGGGTCGACGTGCGCCTGCTGGCCGCCACCCACCGGGACCTGGGGGCCGAGGTGGCGGCGGGCCGGTTCCGGGAGGACCTCTTCTACCGCGTCCAGGTGCTGCCGATCCGGGTGCCCCCCCTGAGGGAGCGCCCCGACGACGTGCCCCTGCTGGCGATGCGCTTCCTCGCGGACGGCGCCCCGCGCCTCGGCAGGGGGGACGTCCGGGGCTTCACCCCCGGGGCCTTGGAGCGCCTGAGGTCCTACCCCTGGCCGGGGAACGTGCGGGAGCTCCAGGCGTGCGTAGCCCGGGGGGCGATCATGGCGGCGGGGGAGCTCGTGGACGAGGCCGACGTGGCGCCACCCCGGGGGGCCGGGGATCCCCCCTCCCCCTCCGGCGAAGCGACGTCGACGGCGGTCCTTCCCCTGAGCGAGGCCCGGGCGGCCTTCGAGCGGGACTACCTCGCGAGGCTCCTCGCCCTGCACCGCGGCAACGTCAGCGCCGTCGCCCGCGCCGCCGGCCGCTACCGCGCCGACGTCTACGGGATGCTGCGCCAGCACGGACTGGACCCGGACGCCTACCGCGAGGGCTGACCTCGGGCGACCTTGGGGGGGTGAGGAGGGCGAGGGGAAGAGGAAGGCGAGGGGATGGGGGAGGCGCCGGGGTGTAGGAGATCCCCTACACCCCGGCTGAAGGGACCTACAGGCCGCCGCCGAGGATGATCCGGTCGCGGACCCTCTCCAGGGCCGCGGCGTCCACGCCCTCGACGCCCAGCAGCTCGTCGACGGACTCGATGCGCCCGGCGGTGGCGCGGTACCGCACGATGCCCTCGGCCACGGCGCGGTCGACGCCCAGGACGAAGGCGATGCGCGCGGCGTCGGCGGTGTCGATCTCCACCTTCCCCGGGCGGCCGGCGAGGCGGTCGTCCGCGGTGAACGGCGCGATCACCAGGTCCACCCGCCGGTTGTCGGAGGTGCCCTCCTCGGCGTTGGCGGCCTCGGGCCGTTGGTCCGAGTAGCCCGCCACCACCAGCCGGTATCCGGGGATCCCCGCCTCGTCCTGGAGGAACTCGGCGACGTGGGCGGCGCGGTCCGCGGACAGCTCCCAGTTCGAGGTGAAGCGGCGGTGGCCGGTGATGGGGACCGAGTCGGCGTGGCCGATCACCCGCATCACGAAGCGGTCGTCGTCCCGGACGGTGGAGGCGACCTGGCGGAGGATCTCCTTGCCCTGCTCCGAGAGATCGGCGCTGCCCAGCTCGAAGAGGGCCGAGTCCGCGAGGCGGACCTGGACGCCGGCCTCGTCCTGCAGGCGGGACACCTGCACCTTCAGCTCGTCGTACTGGGACGCCAGGCCCCGGAGCTGCTCCTCCAGGGCCGCCGCCCTCCCCTCCAGGTCGGCCCGGGCCTTCTGCTCGGCGAGGTAGAGCCCCTCCAGCTCGGCGTACTTCGCCTTGCTCACGCAGCCGGTCCCCGCGCCGGCCCCCACCAGGACCATCGTGGCCAGAAGGGCGCGGTTCCATCGATCGAAGTGCATCGGACGTCCTCCATGAGCGCCCCCGTTCGTCGGGGAGCCGCCGGAACGTCCGGAGGACGGAGCACGGGGCGTGCCACTTCCGGGACGTACACCGCGTTCCGAACGGAACGAAGGGTGGCCCCCGCCCTACCACTCCCGCCGCAGCAGCGTGTCCCGCTTCCAGCACTCGTCGTCGGTCGCGGGGCAGTCCAGGTTGTAGTGCAGGCCGCGGCTCTCGCGGCGCGCCTGGGCGCAGCGGATCGCCAGGGAGGCGACCGTGGCGAGGTTCCGCAGCTCGACGAGGTCCGACGTCAGGCGGAAACTCCAGTAATACTCCTCGATCTCCTCCTCCAACATCTCGATGCGTCGCCTCGCCCGGGCGAGCCTGCGGTCGGTCCTCACGATCCCGACGTAGTTCCACATGAGGCGCCGGATCTCGTCCCAGTTGTGTAGGACCACCACCTCCTCGTCCGAGGGGACCGCGTCCCCCTCGTCCCAGGGGGGGACGTCCACCCCCGGGGAACGCCGGGCCTCGTCCAGCGCGCGGCCGGCGTCCACGGACGCCCGGGCGGCGAAGACCGCCGCCTCCAGCAGGCTGTTGCTGGCGAGGCGGTTGGCGCCGTGGAGGCCGGAGCACGCGACCTCGCCCACGGCGTAGAGCTGGCCCAGGTCGGTGCGGCCGTGCAGGTCGGTGAGCACCCCGCCGCAGAAGTAGTGGGCCGCCGGGACCACCGGGAGGGGCTGTCGGGTCATGTCGATGCCCAGCTCCAGGCATCGGGCGTGGATGTTGGGGAAGCGCCGCACCACCTCCTCGGCGGGCACGTGGGTGACGTCCAGGTGTACGAACTCCAGCCCCCGGGCCTTGATCTCGTGGTCGATGGCCCGCGCCACCACGTCCCGGGGGGCCAGGTCGCCCCGGGGATCGTGGCGGGACATGAACGCCTCGCCGTCGGGGAGCCTCAGCACGCCCCCCTCGCCCCGCACCGCCTCGCTGATCAGGAAGTTCCGGGCGTCCGGGTGGTAGAGGCAGGTGGGGTGGAACTGCACGAACTCCATGTTCGCCAGGGTCGCCCCCGCCCGGTACGCCATCGCCATCCCGTCCCCCGAAGCCACGTCGGGGTTGGTGGTGTACAGGTAGACCTTCCCGGCGCCGCCGGTGGCCAGCACCGTCACCGACGCCTCGAACGCCGTCACCCTGCCCGTCCGCGCGTCCAGGGCATACGCGCCCAGGCAGCGGTCCTGCCGGGCGGCGGGCCACGCCTCCGGGCCCCCGGGGCCGAACAGGGCCTCGGCCTCCCGTCCCCGAATCGCGAGGCGCCTCTTCTCGCGGTAGCGCGCCACCTTCCGCTCGGTGATCAGGTCCACGGCGAGGTGGCCGGTGAACACCTCGATCCGCGGGTCCCGCCCCGCCGCCTCCACCAGCACCCGCTGCAGCTCGGCGCCGGTGACGTCGTCGGCGTGGAGCACCCGCCTCTCGCTGTGGCCCCCCTCCCGGGTCAGGTGGAAGCCGTCGCCCCCGCCCTCGTCCCGGGTGAAGCGCACGCCCAGGTCGATCAGCTCCCGGATCCGGTCCGGCCCCTCCCGCACGCACACCTCGACGGCGTCCCGCCGGTTCAGGTCGGCGCCGGCGGCGAGGGTGTCGGCGATGTGGGCCTCGAAGGAGTCCCCGGGGTTCCACACCGCCGCGATCCCCCCCTGGGCCCACTGGGTGTTGGAGTCGAACAGGTCCCGCTTGGCGAGGACCGCGACGCGCCCGAGGCGGGCGAGCCTCAGGGCGCAGGACAGGCCAGCGAGTCCCGCGCCCACGACCAGGAAGTCGTAGCGGCGGCTGTGGGGAGGGTCCGTCATCGACATGGCCGCAGTATAGGGGCGGGGAGCCGGTGGCGGCAGGGCGGAGGGCGCGCCCCCCACGGCTCACCCGGCGTAGGGCGCCTCCCCCGCCAGCTCCGGGACCGTCACCGCCCGCCAGCCCCGGGCCGCGAGGTGCTCCAGGACCGCCGGCAGCGCTCGGGCCAGCGCGGCGCTCCGCTCCGGGCCCACCCGCGCCACGAGGTGGGTGGTGGCGACGTCGAGGGACTTCCCGAATGCCTCCGCCCGGGTCACCCAGGGGTGGTAGAAGCCCTCGGCGTCGCGGGGACGCCACGGCCCCTCGGGGGTGTCGAAGTCCCGGGGCTCGTCCTTCATGGTGCTCGCGGGCGTGAAGACGAAGCGTAACTGTTCAGGGGGGGCACGCGCCCCCCCTGGACGGCCGGAGTGAATTCGGCCGTTCGCATCCCCCGCGGGGGAATCGCCGTCCTGGCGATTCAAGGGGGGCGCTGCCCCCCTCCCAATCCCTGTCTGGATTGGGCCCCTCCCCCCGTCGGGGGCCCTGAACGGTTACGAACGGTTACCTCAGCACCAACGCGACCCGCGCTCACCCTAAACGGGACCGGGGGACCGGGCGACTTCAGGTGGGGCTTCAGCCGGTGACGTAAGTGCACGTAATTACGGGTGTATCTCTCTTGAGAACCTACCTATGGAGCTCCGTTGGCAAGCGGGCAGCCACCCGAGTGGGGAAGCTCGGTGGTCCCCAGTGGGAGTTCGCGTCCGAGATTCGTCGCATGAAGGACAACGCGGGCCAGTAATCCGCGACGGTCTCACTCAAGCTTCCGAGTATGCAGGCGGGCGAGGCCATGATCGACGTCGACCTTGAACGGAACCTCGCTACTGCACCGGCGCAGCCTCTACCGTGGGAACGTTTGTTGATCGCCAATCCGCCCCCGGGGGACGGTCGCTTGAAGCGAGGATTCGAAACACAGCTCTGACGTCAAGGACGGTAACCACGCTCTGAACTTCCTCATTGAGCGGAACTGGGGCCACGAAGTGACGGGCCGGATGATCATCCAGTGCGATGGAGATGAAGGCTTCGAACTGGGTCCCCGAACTGCGAGCTTCGTCCACACGCACGGACACCTTCAGCATCGGGGGCTGGTGGAAGTAGAACGATGCAGCTTCTCCCAGCGCGGAACGCATCTCATTGGTCGAGTGCACCTGGCCCGCCTGGGCCAGCTGTACGGACGTTCTGACGCGGACGCTGTCCGACGTCTGTGCTTCCGACTCTCCCCGCGCCCACGCTAACGAAGCCAACAGAGTGCCCGCAGTGATGAAGACCAGCACTCGAAGGAACTTATACACATCGACCTCCGGATGAACGCGAGCCTGCACGGACCCCTCTCTGCCAACGTGAGTGAGACACCTGCCCCCCCAGAGATTACTGTAGGGCGGCGAGGTGGATCATGGTCAAGGAGACCGACGTGACGACTGGGACTAGGTCCTCGGCGGGGGTGTCCCCGGAAGGAGCCCGTAGGGCGACTGGAGGGGACACCTCCGCCGGCGCCGCGGGCGCCGACCCTCTCCCCGATCCCGAGGTCCTGGCGAAGGCCCGGAGGCGTACGCACAGCGCCGCCTACAAGCTCCGCATCCTCCGGCAGGTCGATGCCTGCACCGCGCCCGGCGAGGTCAGCGCCCTGCTCCGCCGTGAGGGCCTGTACTCCTCCCACCTGACCGAGTGGCGGCGGGCCCGGGACCGGGGCGCCCTTCATGCCCTTGAACCCGTCAAGCGCGGCCCCAAGGTGAAGAGCCAGGACCCCCAGGCGGCCGAACTCGCCCGGCTCCGCAAGGAGAACGCCCGCCTCCAGGAGCGCCTGCGCAAGGCCGAGCTCATCCTCGACGTCCAAAAAAAAGTAGCCCAGCTCCTGGGGCTCCCCCTCCAGACCCCCGGCTCCGACGAGAACTCCTGATGGACGCCACCAACACGCTGGCCCCCGACGTCGGCATCGCAGAGGCGTGTCGTGCCCTGGGCGTCCCCCGAGCGTCCTGGTACCGCCATCAGCGGCCTACCGCGCCCACCGCAGACCCCGAGCCGACTCCCGCATCCCCGCTGGACTCCGAGCGGCCGTCCTCTCACCCGCGGGCCCTGAGTGCCCCGGAGCGCCAGAAGGTCCTCGACGTCTTCCACCAGGAGCGATTCGTCGACAAGGCCCCCGCCGAGGTCTACGCTACCCTCCTCGACGAGGGTGTCTACCTCTGCTCCGAGCGCACCATGTACCGCATCCTCGCCGATCACCACGAGGTCCGCGAACGCCGCGACCAACTCCGCCATCCCGCCTATCAAAGGCCCGAACTCCTGGCGACCGCGCCCAACCAGGTCTGGTCGTGGGACATCACCAAGCTCAAGGGGCCGGTCAAGTGGTCCTACTTCCACCTCTACGTCATCCTCGACATCTTCAGCCGCTACGTCGTCGGATGGATGGTCGCCCCCAGGGAGAGCGCCTCTCTCGCAGAGCGCCTCATCGCCGAGACCTGTGAAAAACAGCAGATCCCCAGGGACCAACTCACCCTCCACGCCGACCGCGGAACCTCCATGACCTCAGTCACCGTCGCCCAGCTCCTCGCTGACCTCGGCGTCACCAAGACCCACTCCCGGCCCCACGTCTCCGACGACAACCCCTACTCCGAGGCCCAGTTCAAGACTCTCAAGTACCGACCCGAGTTCCCCGCCTGCTTCGGCTCCATGGAGGATGCCCGCGCCTTCTGCGGGCCCTTCTTCCGCTGGTACAACACCGACCATCGCCACTCCGGAATCGCCCTGCTCACCCCCGAGGTACTCCACACCGGCCGCGCCAACGCCGTCGTCGCGGCACGCGCACAGATTCTCCTCCAGGCCCACGCCGCACACCCAGAGCGCTTCGTGCGGGGCATCCCCAAGCCCCCAGCCATCCCCGAGGCCGCCTGGATCAACCCCCCACGCCGACCCGCGGGCACAGACGGCGAGGTTCAGTAAAAAGTGCATCCGGGTGTCTCAAACTCGTTGACAGGTTCCGGTGGTCGAGGCTGCGGCCCTCGCGGGCCGACCGATGTTTCCGATCACGGCGAAGGACTGGCCCGAATGGGTGTTCACGTCCGAGATCGAGCAGGCCATTCAGGTCTGGACGCGCCTCTCGTTCCTCGCGGGGCTTGGAGTCCAGAAGGTCTGGTGGTACAGCAACGTGGTCTCGGAGACTGCCTCCGACCATACCTGGACGGAGTTCTATGGCTACGGCGTCACCGAGGATCTGATGGTGTCGCGGATGAGCGCGGGCTGCGGTGAGTGCATGCTGGTGGACCCGTTCGATCCGACCGTAGGCGCTCCCGTCCTGTACAGCACGCGGTACAAGAAGCCGTCCTTCTGCGCGCTCAAGCGGTGGAATCACTATCTGGGGAGGTACCGGTGCGCCGAGGTGCTCCCACGCTTCGACGGCCTGGATGCGGCGGGTGGTCACGTGAACCAGGGCTTCTACGCGGTGGTATTCCGGATAGCCGACGATACCGCCGACCACCCCTTCGCGCTGGTCACATGGACGGACGCCCAGGTCCTCTCGCGCTGCGCGGACCTCGGGATCGGCGCGGGGTCCCCGTTCCCCCTGGCGGGGTGCGAGGCCGAGCGGGGGCTGGTGTTCGTTTCCGCCGTCGGCGCGGCTGGGCCTCAGCCGAAGGTCGTGCAGACCATCCCCCGGGAGGTCGCCGGTACGGAGCCGCTCATCGTCAATCCGTGTCTCGATGACGGCGACGTGGAGACGCCACCCGCGGCCGCTGGGGATCCAGGCTATGCCGCGGGCCGAGTGTGGCAGTTCGGCCCCGACCGGTCCCTCGTCTATCGGGAACTCCTCTCCGGCGTGTGGGGAACCCGGGTGGGCATCCACGCATCCCACCTGCCGATGCTGATCCTCCTGCCTGCGGGGCGGCTGGTGACATCGGAACCGACGGGAGCGGTGGTCGAGGAGGTCTACGTGCTGGACTCGGGCGCCCTGGTGGCGGGCGCGTGTTGAGAAGGGGGGAGCCGTGACGGGTGCGGGATGGCGGTGGGGACTGACGTGGTGGTGGGTGCTCGCCGTGGGCGCGGGGTGTGGCCCGGCTCCGGGGGACGACGACACGGCTTCCATCGACGACGACACCGCTTTCGCCGACGACGACGTGGCGGATGACGACAGCCTTCCCTCGGATGACGACACCGCGCTCCCCGACGACGACACGGCCTCCGACGACGACAGCGTCCCGACGGACGACGACACCGCGCCGATGGACGCCGACGCTGACCCTCGCCGCTCACCAAGAAAGGACCGGCTTCGCTCACGAGAACGGATCCACGTTCCGGGTCTCGTCGGGGGGGACGTCCCCCCCGGGACCTGCGGGAGATCCGTGGCCTGGAAGACGAGTGGGTGACTCGGAGTGGGGCTACCCGGTGGGGGTTCGCAAGGAGGGGCCGTCGATGCGGATCGTGGTGCAGCGGTGGCGGAGGCGGTCCAGCAGGGCCTTGACCATGTCTTTGCGGCCCAGGAAGTCGTACCAGCCGTCGTAGTCGAGGTTCGTGGTGATGAGGGTGCTGCGCTTCTGCACGTAGCGCTCCTCCATCAGCTTGAAGAAGATGTTCCCCTGCTCCGGGCGCAGGTTCAGGTACGACAGCTCGTCGACGAGGATCACGTCGTAGCGGAGCAGGTGGTCGAGCATCCGCCGCGTCCCCCGGTCGGCCAGGGAGGCGTACATCTCGTCGAAGAGGTCCTGCGCCCGCACGAAATACCCGCGATGGCCCCGGTGCAGGGCCTGCAGCAGCAGGGAAGACGCGATCCCGGTCTTCCCCGTGCCCGTCGGGCCGATCAGCACCAGGTTGTCGCCCCGCTGGATGAAGTCCAACGTGGCGAGCTGCTCGATCACCCGCCGGTCCGCCCCGGGCTGCTTGTCCCACGGGTAGGTGGACAAAGACCACCGCTCCGGCAACCGGGCCCGGGCGATCCGGTACTCCAGGAACCGCTCCGACTGGGCCTCACGCTCCCGCCGCAGCAGCCGGAGCAGGAAGTCCGTGTAGCTCGGGCTCTCCCGCTCCGACCGGGTGCACTCCTCCTCCAGCGCCCGGGCCATCGCGCGGAGCTTCAGGGCCTCCAGGTGCTCACGGATCTCGTCCCGGCTCGTGTCCATCGTCGTCGTCCTCCAAGGCGTCGATGCGGAACCAGTGCTCCGCCAGCCGCCGCACCACCATCCGTTCG
>JAKLKC010000038.1 GCA_023150875.1 Myxococcota bacterium
AGGGCCAGCTCCTCCGGGGTGAACATGGTGTCGAAGGCGACGGCGTCGGCACCCCGCAGGAGCGCCTCCAGCTCCGCTCCCAGGCGGGCGCGGACGGTGGCCTCGTCCTCGCCGGCGAGCCGGAGCGCCCCGGGGATCAGCAGGCGGGGCGCGAAGGGTGCGGTGTCCGTCGCGTGAACGAGGCCCCGTCGGCCTCCACGCGGTAGGCCAGCGCCGCCCCGGGGTGGTTCAGGCGCGCCGCCCGCACCCGGACGCCCTGCCCCAGGTCCACCACGTCTCCGGGATCGACCTCGTGGAACTCGAATCCGCCAGCCGACAGGAAGCCCTGTGAGTCCCTCCCGGCGGGTCGGCCCTCCCCCCGCCGTCAAGCGCCGTCATGCGGTGCCTGTCTGCAAGACCCGATGTGCTGACGCCCAGCTTCAGCACCGGTACTCCGCCCGCTGAGGCCGTTGCTTGGAACTCTGTCCCTGTTTCTCCCGCTGAGGCGCGGAGGCGCGGAGATTCTGCGTTCGTTGTGCTCGACCATCGCCACTTCGATCACTCGCGTTCCGAGTACGTCCTGCGTCATCCCCTGCGCGCCTCAGCGCGAGTCATCGCGGACAAGAGACGTCAGGATAGCGACTCCATCAGCTCCGTCACCTTCGCCTTGAGATCCGGAACGTCGCGTTTGACCACCGTCCAGACCAGCTCCAAGTCGATGCCCAGGTAATCGTGAACCACGACATTACGGAACGCCGCCAATGCCGCCCAATCAATCGCTGGGTAGGCCGCCTTCAAGCCGGCGGACAGGCGCTGCGATGTCTCCGTCAAAGTGTGGAGGTTGCGAAGCACGGCGTCCTGATGAATCACGGAGCCGCAGAATGCTGCGTGACCCGCAGCCGTTGCCGCCTCGATGCGCGCTATCATGTCGAGCATGTGCTGCAGGTAGGCGCAATCCCTTGTCACAACGCGACTGCCTCCTCTAGGACTTGGCTGCGAATGTGTGGATTCAAGCCCGCCTCGGTCACTACATCGATGCGACGACCGAGCAGGCTCTCGAGATCCAAGACGAACCGAGCGGGAAACCAGGGACTGACTGTCGGGCCCGTGGTCACGAGAAGGTCGACGTCGCTGGCTTCGGTTTCCTCACCGCGGGCAACCGAGCCGAACACCCGGATCGACGTAACCCCATGGCGTTGCGCCACTTCGAGTACCTGCTCGCGCCGGGACTTGAGTGTTTCGATCATTGTCATGCGGCCCTCCATGCTCGTCCGCGATGAGTGCCTGCGACTTGTATGCCAGCCCGCAGCCGGAACCGGCGATCAGTGAAGGCTTGATCGCGGCGACCGGCGCTCTCCCGGCTTGATGGGACCGAATGGCGTGGGTTGGCACACAGGTGCCGGCCGTCCGAGTTGACGCCGTGCTCAGTGGCGCGAGGTACGAGCGTCCACTGCATCACCTTGTTGGCCTGCAGAATGTTGAAACTACGAAACACGCGAAACACGCGAAAGGGGTTGGTTGACAAAGCGCTCGTGTTCGATCTTCGGGTGGTGTCCGAACTTCACCAGCAAGCCGAGCTGCTTGCCGGTCGCCTTCAGGTAATCCATCACTTGGGCACGATGTTCGTCGCTGAGCTGCTTGACTGCATTGACTTCGAGGATGATCTCCCCGAAGCACAGAAAGTCGGGCTCATACTCCTGCTTCAGCGGTCTCCCCTTGTACTCAAGTCGAAGTCGCGGCTTATCCTCAAACGGGATATTCCGCTCGGTCAGTTCCATCGCCAAGCACTCCTGATAGACCGCTTCCAGAAAGCCGTTGCCCCTCTCCTTGTAGACCTCGAAACAGGCACCGATGGCCTGATAGCTCTCATCCCTGAACACGATCTCCCCGCTTGCCATTTTCGCGCCTTTCGCGTGTTTCGTAGTTCCTCCCCTCCGGGCCAGCGGCAGCGCTGAGCGGCGGTGCGAAGCGCCGTCCCCTCCAGCAGTCTGTTGGGCTCCAGCCGGGATGCGCCGATGGCGATGGAACGGCATCCGACGGTGGTCACTCCTGCCATCGATTATGCTCCCAGCCGTGGCGCTCCAGGAAGTCTGCGAGAGCGCTGTGAACCTCGCTCTCGGTCGCACCCTGCGCGAAACCCGCCGCATCCTGAAGCGAGCGCACGACCTTGGGAACCGACCGCGTGGAGTTCACGTACTCCACGTACTCGAAGTAGGAGTCAAGGAACTCGCCCGATGCAACAGGGTCGTCCCAGATTTCAGGCATCACCGCTGCTGCGTATGCACAAGACGCGCGACGACGCCACTGCTCGTTCTGGACCTTGGCCTTCATCCGCTCCACGTGACGATCAAATCGGTCAAGGCGCGATCGCAGCGACTCGGGGTCCTCCAGCCCCTGGTCATCGACCAGGGTCTTCAGGGCGCGGAACCTCTTCTGTGCATTGGCCAGGATCTCCCCATTCTTGATGCCGCGGAGAACTGCGTCGGCCAGCCCCTCGACCTTCCGTCGGCGCTTCCGCGACGCCTGCTCAATCTTGGCCTCGACCGTCTGTCTGTACGCCTCCGGCACCCACCAGCCATAGCATGTCTGGATCGCCTCGGGACGGAGGAGAAGCCGGCCTCGCTCACCGGCCGACTCTAGCCCTTCGAGTCCTGCGACCGGATCGTAGGTAAGACCAGCCAGGCGAGGCCGCATGCCCTCGATCTTCACTGCAGACCTGGTGAGCACAGCACGGGTCCGCCTCGGGAGTCGCAGGTCGAATCGGAACTGCGCAATGGTATTTGGCTTGAAGTACAGGGTCCCGTCGCGCAGGAACTCCGCGACTGAACGCGCAGCGCGCTCGGTGCGGTCTGTAAGCTCCTTCCCATGCTTCTCAAGCACCGACAGGTACTCAGACACCGAGGTGGGAAGGGAGCCCCCGGTAATCTGCAGCATCAGCTCCTCGTTGTGCGCGTAAGCCGCCGTCGTCGCATTTGCCGAGCCCACCAGAGCCGTGTGGGCCTTTCCTCGCTCAAACACGAGGAGCTTCGAGTGAAACAGCCCGGTTCGCCGAATCACACGGATCTGGGCGTCCAGGAAGCCCGGCTTCATGCTGGTCCATCGCCGCTCCAGTGCTCGCAGAACCTCCGCGTCCTGATCGCGGCGCTGACCCGAAAAGGCATTCAGATACACGCGCAATTGCACGCGCGCTCTCCGCTCCTTCGGGACGGCCTTCGCGATGCTGTGGAGGAAGTCGGCGTCGTAGAAGGCGGACACGACCGTGATCCGCTGGGCCGACGAGGCGAGGTTCAAGACGGCCTCGGTGGACAACCGTCCGAGCGCGGTCGTGTTGCGCGCGAATGACGTTGAAAGCCAGGAGAACGTTTCAGTCATCGATAGAGCCTCCAGGGCCAGACTGCGGCGCGGGCGTAGTTCGTGCCTACCTTAGGGCACCCAGAACCACAACCACATACGGACGGAACATGGTCGAGCCCTGGGGATCCCGCGTCCTATGAGCCCAACGGGCCGCGGATGCTCCATCTGCGGCCCGATGGCACGGCGCGAAGCGTCCGTGCCATCAGTGTGTAGACGGATCCGCGTAACTCCCCGATCCGCCGCAGTTGTCCGCATATGGGGCTGCCGCATCCTCGCGGCTCCCATGCACCACCGGAGGATTCCGGCGTGGCGTCGGAGCGATGCGGATCCGCATGAGCCCCAGCTTCACAGGTGGTCCATGGGGCTGCGCACGCCTCGTGGGCCCCGGTTGAGAACGTGGGTGTAGATCATCGTCGTGCGGACGTCCGGGTGCCCCAGCGGCTCCTGGACCGTCCGTATGTCGTAGCCGTCCTCCAGCAAGTGGGTGGCGAAGGAGTGGCGGAACGAGTGGCAGGTCTCTCGCTTGGTGAGGCCGGCGGCCGCCACGGCGTTGCGGACGGCCCGCGGGACCAGGAAGGGGTCCAGGTGGTGCCGGCCCTGCAGCCCCTTCTGCGGGTTGTACCTGCGGTGCTCGATCTCTGCCGGATACCGGCGGTCGGAATGCCACGCGGAGCGGGGGACCCGATGCCGGTAGGCGCTCTCCCTCCGAGGGCTATGCTGCCGTGCCCGGAGCGCATCCACGATCACGTCCAGGAGCTTGCGCTTCGGGCCCGAGGGAACTCCTCCTGCGCCCCCAGCACGGAGCGGGTCAGGGCGTTCACTTGATTCGGAACCCGGGTCGAGAGCAGCCATGGCGCAGGGGACCACCGGGGCGCGAACGCAGCTCACCAGGAACCGCCGCGCTCCACACATGGCGTGGACGCTAGATCGCGTCCCTCCCGGTGTCAACAGGTTCAGGTCGCCCGCTCGTTCAAATTACTGAGATTGCCCCGAGGTCCCCACCATCACCCCCATCCCCAGCGCCCCCCGCCGTTCCCCCACGCCATCCGCGCACACTGCGGGCCACCCACCATGCCCCCCCACCCACCTCACGGCACGATCAGCCGGATCGCCCGGGCCAGCACCTCGATCTCTACCCGCGGCGTTGCCCGGAACTCCTCGCCGTCGATCTGCGCCGCCAGTGCTACTCCCCCTTCCGGCACCCGGAAGGTCATGGAACAGCGGGAGATCCGGAAGGGGCGGGAGTGGGAGATCCCGATGGTGTTCAGGACTTCCTCGGTCAGGGGGTTGCCCTCCAGGTCGACGATGGCCTTCGAGGTCCAGTCCCTCTTGCCCCGGAACGGCACCACCTCGAAGAGGCCGTCGTCGTGGCGGGAGGTGCGGTCCAGCACCCAGGCCCCCGCGTAGACTCGGGTGCCCTTCACCACCAGGTCCGTCAGGCCCGTCAGCTCCACCCGCTCGCCCCCCGACTCCACCACCGCGTCGAACTTGTCCGCCACCAGGTAGGACTCCAGGAAGGTCCGGAGGAACGCCCCGGCGTACACCAGCTTGTCCCGATACACCGCCCGCAGCACCGGGACCTGCTCCACCGTGCGCCGGTCCTGGTTGCGCGCCGCAAGGGTGCGGGCGCTGATGCCCCAGCCCGCGGAGTCGAAGAACCAGGTGTCGTCCAGCACCCTCCCCTCCGCGTCGGAGGTCACGATGTGGCCGGCGTCCAAACGGGTCTCGCGGCCCGCCCGCACCACCGACAGGTTGTCCTCCAGGGCGTCCTCCACGCTGTCCAGGCCGAAGCTGCGCCCCTGGTCGTTGGCCGTGCCCGTCGGCAGCATGCCCAGGGCCACGTCCTCGCGCCGGGCCGACAGGACCAGGCCCGCCGCCACCTCCCGGAACGTCCCGTCACCCCCCATGGCGATCACCACCCGGTGATCCCCCGCATCCAGGGCCTCCCGCACCGCGCCCACCGTGGCGCCCCCGGGAAGGGTGGGCAGGAAATCGCAGCCGATCCCCGCCCCGGCGAGCCAGCCCCTCACCCGGTCGATCCGGGCGGCGTTTCGGCCCGTCTGGGCGGTGGGGTTGGCCACCAACAGGTGGGTGGAGGTCCCGCCCCCGAGGCCCAAGAGGGGAGGCGGGAGCGTCAGGGTCAGCCCCTCGAAGGCGGCGTCCACCGGCAGGTCCCCCGCCAGCGCCCGGGCCCTCGCCACCTCGCGGTCCACCGCGGCGTCGTCCCGGTCCGGGGCGTGGTGGAAGAGGAAGAGGCGCCTCGCCCCCGCGAGGCGGCACAGGGCGACGGCGTCGTCCGGGGTCCCGTGGCCCCAGTCCGGGTGCAGGGCCAGCTCCTCCGGGGTGAACATGGTGTCGAAGGCGACGGCGTCGGCACCCCGCAGGAGCGCCTCCAGCTCCGCCCCCAGGCGGGCCCGGGCCGCGGCCTCGTCCTCGCCTTCGCGCCGGAGCGCCCCGGGGACCAGCAGGCGCGGCTCGAACGGTGCGGTGTCCGTCGCGTACACGAACGAGGCCCCGTCGGCCTCCACGCGGTAGGCCAGCGCCGCCCCCGGGTGGTTCAGGCGCGCCGCCCGCACCCGGACGCCCTCCCCCAGCTCCACCACGTCCCCGGGATCGACCTCGTGGAACTCGAAGGCGGCGGGGAGGCCCGACAGGGGCACGGGGAAGAGGGGCTCCGCCAGGGCTCCCCGGAGGACCTCCTCCAGGGGATGGCCCGGCCACCTGGGGCCGTGGACGCGGATCCGGCACCCCGGGTCGTAGGCCGGGCGGAAGAAGGGGAGGCCCTGCACGTGGTCCCAGTGGGTGTGGGAGAGGAAGAGCCAGACGTCCCGGGGCGGATCGGGGTCGCCGGGGCGGCCTGCCCCCACCGCGCGCACGCCCGTGCCCGCGTCCAGGACCACCCGGTGCCCCGCGCCGGTGCGGACCTCGACGCAGGAGGTGTTGCCCCCGTACCGCGCCGTGCCGCCACCGGGCACAGCCACCGAGCCCCGCACTCCGTGGAAGGTGACCTGCATCTCGTCCCCCCGGATCCGGCGCTCCGGTCGCCGATCCAGGGTATGCGTTCGGAGCGTCCTCAGGAAGGGGCCTTCGCGTCCGATCCTGTCTCTCCACGGCCCACCGGGACGACCCGGTCCTCGACCGCGGGGGGGGGGCGTGCTATCGTCCCGCGCCGCCCCGCCAGGCCCCCGGGACGCGCCCCCAGGAGTACTCGCCTTGGCACCGACCGAAAGCCACGATCTCGTCGTCGTCGGGGCCGGCCTCGCCGGCTCCCTGCTGGCCGCCCGGGTCGCCGCCCGGGGGATGAAGGTGCTGCTGCTGGAGGCCGCCGACGCCGATCCCGAGGGGGACGGCATGCCCGAATGGGCGAACCTGGCGGACTTCGCGGCTGCCGGGCTCCCCGAGCCAGGCGGCGACGGGGTGCGGTCCCAGGACCTGCCCATCGCCTTCGTGGGGGACACCCCCGACGCCTTCGTCTCCTGCCGCCGGGCCCGCCTCGCCCAGGTCCTTTACGCCCCCCTGGTGCGCCGCCTGCGGGCCGAGGCCCGGGCCGCGGGCGCCGAGCTGCGGATGGACTCGAAGGTCTCCAAGACCGTCGACGAGCAGGGCCGGGTCGTGGGCGTCGAGGTGCGGAAGGCCGGCGAGGCGCGGGCGCGGCTGGTGGCGGACTGCAGCGGCTTCGACGCCGTGCTGAGGCGGCGCCTGTACGGGTGCGGCCTGAAGCCCATGAGCGGCAAGCTGCGCCCCGAGGACCAGCTCAGCGAACGCCACCTGCTGTTCCGCTGGGAGCGCCCGTCGGGGGGAGCCTCGCCGGTGAACGTCGCCTTCGGCGCCGCCGGTCCGGGGAGCCACGTCGCCTGGCAGACCGACGGCCAGAGGCGCGAGGTGCTGGCCGTGCTCGCCGGGCCCCTGGACGACATGGAGGCCCTGGCGCGGGCCGAGGCCGCGCTCCGGGCCCGGGTGGACGGCGTGGGGGAGGTGCTGGCCCGGTGGGACGGGGTCGTCGGCCACCGGCGCCCCCTGGACAGCCTGGTCACCGACGGGATGCTGGCGGCGGGCGACTCCGCCTGCCAGGGCCACCCCATCCTCGGCTGGAGCATCGGCGGGGCCCTGCGGGGGGGCGCCGCCGCGGCGGAGACCGCCATCCGCGCCCTCGAGACCGGGCGCACCCTCAAGGCGGACCTCTGGGACTACAACGCGAGGTGGCAGCGGAGCCACGGAGCCATGGCGGCGGCCCGTCACATGGACCGGATCTTCCTGGCGGGCTGCTCCCAGGGCGACCTGTCGGCCCTGATCGCCGCGGGGGCGATCTCGTCGGGGGCCACCACGTCGGGCAACCTCATCGCCCCCCGGAAGACCGTGAAGGTGCTCCCCCGCCTCGCGGGTCACCGCGCCCTGCTGGTCCGCTACGCCACCGGCGCCGGGCTGCCCGCGGCGGCCCGGTCCCTCTACCGGTTCTTCCCCGCCGACCAGGACCACTTCTCCTACGACCGCTGGCAGGAGCGGGTCATCGACCTGAACCACTGGGCGGAGGAGAAGCTGGCAAGGAGCTACTTCCAGGCCGACGACGGGTTCTGATCCGCCCGGACCCCCCTCCCCGCCTCTCCCATTCCCGCCCCCGCGCCCGCCGCCCCGTCTCCCTGGCACGCTTGTTGTTGCCGGCGGGAGAGGCCCGCCGCCGCCGGACGATCCCCGTCCCGCGTGCGGCCGACCGAAGACGGAGAGGCCATGCGATCTCGCTTCATCCCCATCGGGGCCGGCGCCATGACGCTCCTCGCCCCCCTCCTCCTGGCCGCCACCGCCCACGCCCGGGCGGAGCTGGTCCAGGCTCCCCCCATCGCGGTGGACCTGGAGGTGCTGGACGCCAAGGGGAACCCGGAGACGGTGTGGTCCGGGGCGACCCACGTGACCGCCTCGGGCACGATGATGATCACCGACCGCCAGGCGACGAGGATGCCCGAGGTCAGCGACGACGACCTCGTCGCCACGTTCTACACGCCGGACGGGCGGCTGCTGGGCAAGGCGCTGATCCCCGCGGGCACCGACTACGCCGGCAACATCCACGTGCCTCCCCTGTCGGACGAGACCACCCTGGAGGCCCTGGTCTACGAGGAGATCGGCAAGGCGATGGGCGCGGTGTCCCCCGGGGAGACCCAGGCGCTGATCGTGCTGGTCGACCCCGACGTCACCTCCGCCGTCGCCTCCCAGTCGGACCCGCTGGAGCACGTCGCCTCCCTGGCGGAGGTGGTCCACGTGGCGGCGCGGGCGGTGGAGGAGTCCCTGGCCCTCGGGGACGCGGGGGCCACGCCCGAGGCCGTCGCCACCGCCGTCCGGAACGTGATCCGCCAGCGGATCCAGGCGACCCGGGCCGACGAGAAGGTCGCCGGGCTCAGCACCCTCGGGGATCCCTTCGGCACGGGGGACGCCCGGGAGGGGCTGATGGAGGACGTGTTCGTCTCCGTGGTGAACAGCGCCGAGAAGGCCCTGGCGCTGACCCGGGCGGCGGCGGCCATGACGGCGGCGGCCTCCATCGCGGGTCCCGCCCTGGCGGAGCCGGCGATCTCGGCGGCCGTGGTCCGGAGCGCCGCGTCGGTCGCGGTGCAGATGTCGGCCCTTTCCGCCGCCCGTTTCCTGGGCACCGCCAGCCACTCCATGGCGCTGGTGGCCGAGGTCGAGGAGGTCTCCGACGAGGCCCGGGCCCGGCTCGCCGAGGCCCGGGACCTGGACGAGGTGCAGTCGGTGCTGGACCGGTACGCCGCCACCCTGGCGGGGACCGGCGAGGGGGAGGACGACGTCGGCGCGCTGCTCCCCGCCTGGCTGGTCTCGGTGCGGGGGGAAGAGGTCCTGGAGCCCTACGGACGGACGGTGACCGACGTCTGGGACCTGCGCATGGGGGTGGTGGCCGACCTGTCGATGGCCGGGGAGATCGCGGGCGGAGCCCCCGGGGAGACGGCCGACGGCGCTCCGGAGCTGATCCCGGAGGCCGGGGCGTCTCGGGAAGGCGAGGACGTCCAGGCTCCTGCCGAGGAGATCGCCGGCACGGTGGCGAGCCGCCTCTCGGACTTCGCCGCGGACGTGGACCAGGCGGTCCAGGACACCCTCGGCGGCGCCATCGGGACCGACGGCACCGCCCTCGGGCCCAACGCGTTCTACACCACCCAGCGCTTCCTCGCGGCCGCCATGCTCCCCGTGGTCGTCCCCCCGGAGGGCGGCGGGTCCCAGTGAACCGCGGGAGGGGCCCTACCCCTTGATCCCGCGGACCCGGGCCGGCCCTCCCCCCGGTGGGAGGGAGGGCCGCCCTCGCCCCTTCCTCCGCGCCGACACACCCCGGGGGACCATTCCCCCGGGGGCGTCGGTGCAGAGGAGGGCGGAGGGTCCCCGGGCTCCCCCCTTGCGGGGGAGCGCCCGTTCCTACCCGAGCCACTCGCTCGGGCAGAAGTCCTCGGTGTCGCCGCCGTCGATCGACACCGTGTAGCACTCGGAGCACTCCCCGTCCGGGAAGTCGGTCCGGACGGTGGTGCGGTCCTCCCAGCCAGCGGAGAGGCTGCCGGCGGAGATCCCGGCGCAGCCCTCCCGGAGCTCCAGGCCGCTGCCGGAGAAGGTCCAGGCCAGGCCCGCGGCGCTCCCCAGGACCCCTTCGGCGTCGACCCGCAGCCCGCCTTCCTCCAGGTCCGCCCACGCCCCGTCGGCCTCGATGTCGGCGCCCATCCCGTCGTAGTGGGTGGAGAAGTCCAGGAGCACACGCCCGGCGCTCCCCTCGTCCACCAGCTCGAGGGCGCCAGCGACGCTCACCCCCTCCTCCACGTAGTCCTCGTACTCCAGGCGCACGCTGCCCCCCGCGACGGTGGTCTCCACCGTGGCGTGGACGTAGCCCTTGCGCCCCTCGCAGGAGTAGTGGTTGAAGGTGAAGCGCTGGACCGTGGGCGACACCTGCTCCATCTCGGGGATCACGCAGCCCTCCCCCGAGACGTCGGGCCAGTGGGCGGCGATGGCCGCGGTGCGGCCCTGGTAGTCCCGGAGCTGCACCAGGGCCATCGCCACCCCTGCGCCCACCTCGGCGGGCACGAAGCGGGCCTCCATGAGCGAGGTCTGGCGGAGGACCTCGTCCCTCAGCGCGTCGCAGCTCGGCCCGGCAAGGAGGAGGGGAGCCAGGGCGAGGGGGGCGAACGGGCGGAGGTGCGGCATGGGGCTCCTTCGCCGCCGCGGGGGCGGCCGAGGTCGGTTTCCGGACGACACCGGCTCCTCCGCCGGGCCCGGCCGTGGCGGCGCCGGGCCCTCTCCCTCGCAACGCTACTCATCGGCTCCGGGGGGGAGGACTTGAGGGTGGGGCGGGAGAGGGGACCGGTCGGGCAAGGGCTCGGCCTGGGGCACGGACGCCGGCACGGGCATGGAACGCCACTTCCAAGAGGAGGACCGGAGGTCGTACAATGCGCGCTCGATCTTCCGAACGAGGAGTCCCCCCGATGCGAACCGCCGCCCTCGCCCTCGCCCTCCTTCTCGCCGCCCCCGCCCTCGCCCCGGCGGAAGCCGAGGCCGCCAAGTTCTCGAAGGCGGAGAAGAAGGCGTTCGAGGATGAGGTGAAGGCCGCGTTCCCGGGGAAGGTGTGGGCCCTCAAGGACCTGCCCATCAAGTCCGGCATGGCGATGATGGTCCCCTTCGTGGCCCCCATCGCCGAGGTCACTCCCCAGGGGACGACCATCGACACCACCGGGGTCGCCACCGCCGGCTTCGGCGCCGCCGCGACGGTCTGGTACGGGGTGCGCCCCTACGACACCATCGAGCTGGAGGAGGTGGACTTCGGCGACGACGAGGTCACCCTCGTGTTCCACGGCGTCGGCGACAGCGACGGCCGCGACACCGAGATCGCCATCCGCGGGTTCCGCGCCTTCGCCCCGGTCCGCGCCGCCGTCGAGGAGCTCGTCACCTCCGTCGATCCCGTGGCGGCGAACCCCGACTGGCCCGAGGAGATCGCCAAGGCCATCGCCCGCCGGGTGCTGGTCAACGGGATGAACAAGCGCCAGGCCTACCTCGTGGTCGGCGAGCCCCTCGGGGCCACCGTGCAGGACGTGGACGGCAAGAAGGTGGAGATCTGGAGGCCCCGCCAGTCCGACGGCGTGAAGATCGGGTACGCCGCAGCGGTCCGGGCCACCGGCTACCCGTTGGAGATCCGCTTCGAAGACGGGAAGCTGGTGAACATGGGGACGTCGTCCACCGGGGGCGTCTCGCTGGACTGAACGCGGTCTCCGTCTCCGTGGTCCCGACGTGACACCCGCCTCCGGAGCCGGCACCAACCGCCGGGAGAGGTCGCGCGAGCGCAGGCGCCGCATCCTCGAGGCGGCGCTGGAGTGCTTCACGACCCTGGGCTTCACCGCCACGACCCTCGAAGACATCCGGGCCCGCTCCGGGGCCAGCACCGGCAGCGTGTACCACCACTTCGGCGGCAAGGAGCAGATCGCCGGGGCCCTCTACGTCGAGGGGCTGCGGGACTACCAGGCGGCCCTCGCCGCCGAGCTGGTGCTCCACGACGCGACGGCGGGCGGGGTCCGCGCCCTGGTGCGCCGTCACCTCGGCTGGGTGGTGGAACACCCCGACTGGGCCCGCTACCTGATCCGGATGAGGCGGGCGGAGTCCGTCTCCGCCGCCGAGGCGGAGATCCGCGAGACGAACCGGAGCTTCGTCGAGGCGATACGCCTCTGGCTCGCGCCCCGGGTCGCCCGGGGGGAGCTGCGCGCCCTGCCGGTGGACCTCTTCCTCGCCCTGCTGCTGGGTCCGAGCCAGGAGTTCACCCGGCTGTGGATCGAGGGCCGCGCCCGCACCGACGTCGCCGAGGCCGCCGAGGTCCTGGCGGACGCCGCGTGGATGGCGCTCCGGGGCGACGCCGTGCCCCCGGGGACTTGAACCCCGCTCCCCCGGGCCTCATCCTGTCGCCGACGCGGCGGCCGGCCCGCCGCCCCGCTCCCTGGAGGACTCGATGATCCGCGCCCTGGCGACCTCGGCCCTGCTGCTGTTGGCGGCCTCGATCCACGTCGGCTGCGGGGCTGCTCCCCCCGCGGGACCGAGGACGGTGGAGATCTCGGTGACCACCAAGGGATTCGAGCCCAGCCCCATCGCCGTGAAGGTGGGGGAGCCCCTCCAACTGGTGGTGACGCGCAAGACCGACACCACCTGCGCCACCTCCATCGTGGTGCCGGGCTACGACATCGACCAGGCCCTCCCCCTGAACCAGCCCGTGACCATCCAGCTCACCCCCAAGAAGACCGGCGAGCTGCGGTACGGCTGCGGCATGGGGCAGATGATCGCGGGCGTCCTCACCGTGGAGTGATCCCGGGGCCGCCCCCCCGGCGGCGCCGCGCGGAGAGTCCTTGGCCGCCCTGGAGATCCTGGCCGCCCTCGACGCCCTGCCCCGGCTGGGGTGGGTGGACGCCCCCACGCCCGTCACCCCCCTGCCGGAGCTGGCGGAGTCCCTGGGCCTCCGCTGGCTGGGGGCCAAGAGGGACGACTCCCTCCCCCTGCTGGGGGGCACCAAGGTCCGCAAGCTGGACCGCCTGCTGGCGACGGCGCCCTTCGCGGGCGCCCCCGCCTGGGCGTCCGCCGGGGCCATCGGGTCCGGCCACCTGGTGGCCCTCACCGCCGCGGCGCGCCGGCTGGACCGCCGCGTCGACGCCGTGCTGTTCTGGGAGCCGCCGTCGGAGGGGGTGCTGGAGAACCTCGCCTACACCGCCTCGGGGCCCACGGAGATCGCCTTCGTGGGGACCCGGGCGGGCCTGGCGCTGCGCCACCCCCGGGTGCTGCTGGGGCCGACCCTGAGGGGGATCCCCGTGGTGGCCCCCGGGGCCAGCGTGCCCGCGGCGGTCGTCGGGATCGCCCGGGCCGCCGTCGAGCTGGTGGCCCAGGTGGAGGCCGGCGAGGTCCCCCCCTTCGACCGGATCGTGGTGCCCCTGGGCTCCGGGGGGACCGCCGCCGGGCTGGCCCTGGGCCTGGGCCTTGCGGGCCACCCCGCCTCGGTCCACGCGGTGGCGGTGGTGGAGCGGTGGCTCGCCGGTCCCCGGCGCCTGGCCGCCCTGGCGGAGGCCACCCGGCGCCTCCTGGTCCAGGGAGGGATCGCCGCCGCCACCGCCGCGACCCCGGCGCCCATCCGCATCGACCGCGGGTGGCTCGGCCCGGGGTACGGGGTGCCCACCGCCGCCTCCCGGGGGGCGTGCTCCCGCCTGGGGGAGCTGGGGCTGGCCCTGGAGCCAGTCTACTCCGGGAAGGCGATGGCGGCCCTCCTCGCCGCCCGGGGGGCGGGCGACCGGGTGGTCTTCTGGGTGACGCCGAGGCGGGGGGAGACTCCCCCCGCGGACCCCGACTGGCGCGAGCGGCTCCCCCGCGCCCTCCAGCGGCGTCTCGCCCCCGGGGCTCCGGGCCCCTCCCGGCGGCGCCTGCTGGTGGCGGGCGCGGCCGGCGCCGCCTGCGTCGGCCTGCGGGTCACCGGCTACCCCCCCCTGCCCGCCTTCCGCGGCCAGGTCCTGGCGGCGTGGGAGGCCCACGTGGTGCGGGCCGCGGCGGAGGCCCTGCTGCCCCCGGCCCCCGGGCCCTACGGGGACGTGGCGGCGAGGGTGGACCGCTACCTCGCCGCCCTGCCCCCGCGGCTCCGCCGGGACGTCCACGCCCTGCTCGCCACCGTGGAGCACGCCACCCTCCTGGGGGGCGAGGTCCGGCGCCTCACCCGCCTCGCCCCCGCCGAGGGGGAGGCGTGGCTCCGTGCCCTGGACGCCTACGGGGGGCTGGCGAGGCAGGCCTACCGGGGGATCCGGGACCTGTGCATGCTGGGGCACTATCAGGACCCGGCGACGTGGCCGGACCTGGGCTACGGCGGGCCGCGGGTGCCGCCGGGGCGCCGCCCCTCCTCCTACGACGCCCTCGCCGCCCCCGCCGGGGCGATCCCCCCCGGATGGGAGGCCGCCCCGTGATCTACGACGCCTCCCTCCTGCCCCTGCCCGCCCGGGTCCGGGCCGACCTGTGCGTGGTGGGCTCGGGCCCCGGGGGAGCCACCGCCGCCGCCGTCGCCGCCGAGGCGGGCCTGGACGTGGTCCTTCTGGAGGCCGGCCCCCTGGTCACCCCGGGCCAGATGACCCAGCGGGAGGAGGAGATGCTCCCGCTCCTGTACTGGCACGCCGGCGGACGGACCACCTCCGACCGCGCCGTCCGTGTCCACCAGGGGCGGGGCGTCGGCGGGTCCTCGCTGCACAACATCAACCTGTGCAAGCGGATCCCGGCGGAGGTCCGGGAGGGCTGGCGCCGGGATCGGGGGCTCGAACGCCTCGACTCCGCCACATGGGACTCGCTGTACGACGAGGTGGAGGCCCTCCTGGGGGTGGGCCCGGTCCCCGAGGGGCTCCGCAGCCGGCACAACCGCCTGCTGGAGCGGGGCTGCCAGGCCCTCGGCTGGGAGGGGGGCTGGCTCTCCCACAACCGCGACGGGTGCGTCGGCAGCGGCTTCTGCGAGATCGGGTGCGCCTACGACGCCAAGAACAACGCCCTGAAGGTGATGATCCCCCGCCTGGTGCGGGCCGGGGGGAGGGTGATCACCCGCTGCCAGGCGGTGCGGGTCGTCCACCGGGGCGGGCGGGCGGTGGGGGTGGAGGCCGTCGCCCTCCCCGCCGGCCCCGGCGAGCCCCTGGGCCGCGTCACCATCGAGGCCGGGCAGGTCTGCCTCTCGGCCTCCGCCACCGGCACCCCCGCCCTGCTGCTCCGCTCGAGGGTGCCCGATCCCGGCGGGGAGACGGGCCGGGGCCTGCGGGTCCACCCTGGGATCGCCGCCGCCGGGGAGTTCGAGGAGCCGGTCCGGGCCTGGGAGGGGATCCCCCAGAGCTACGAGTGCACCCGGTGGCTCGGCTTCGCCCCGGGGGCCCCCCACCGGAGCTGGATCCTCCCCGCCTTCGGCCACCCCATGGGGCTGGCGACGATGATCCCGGGGCACGGGGCCTTCCACCGGCAGGTCATGGCGGGCTACGCCCACCTCGCCGCCTTCAGCACCATGCTCCACGACCACACCGCCGGGACGGTCCGCCCCGACGGCGACCTGGACGTCTCCATCGGCTACCGCCCGGACGAGGCCGACCGCCGGGAGCTGGCCTTCGGCCTCGCCGCCTGCGCCAGGCTCCTCCTGGCGGCGGGAGCCCGCCGGGTGATGGTCCCCACCACTCCCCCCACGGTCCTGCTCCCCGGCGACGACCCCGGGGTCATCGCGGAGGCGGACCACGGCCCGGGGGGCCTGGACCTCACCGCCGTCCACCCCATGTCCTCGGTGCCCATGGGGGACGATCCCCGGACCGCCGCCGTGGACTCCGCCGGCCGCCACCACCACCTCCCGGGGCTGTGGATCGCCGACGCCTCCCTCTTCCCCACCTCCATCGGCGTGCCGCCCCAGGTCTCGGTCTACGCCATGGGCTTCCACGTGGGCCGGGCCCTGGTGGCCGAGGCGGGGCGGCGCGGATCCTGAGGATCAGTCGGGATCGCAGGGCCCGTCGCAGAACTGCTGGACCTCGCCGGTGCGGAAGAAGGCGTCCACCATCAGCCGGGCGGCGAGGACGTCCGCCACCTTCCCGTGGGGGTCCTCCCCCTCGCGCATGGGGACGTTGGTGGTCGGGACCGGCGGCAGCCCGAAGTCGTAGTCGATGAAGGCCGTGCCGGGATGGGGCGCCTCGACGGGCTCCAGGCCGTACAGCTCCCGGTTCCCCGGCTGGAGGTGGGGGGCGCCGATGGCCCGCGCCATGACCTCCGTGCCCAGGTTGGGCACCTGGTGGTCGCCGATGGCCTCCATGAGCACCACCTCGTGGGAGGGGGTGCCCGGGAGGGGGTCGTCCACGATGTACGCCGAGTAGCCGTTGGGCTCCGCCCGGTCCCAGAGCATCTGCACGACCCCCAGGATCAGGTGGGTGTCCAGGACGTCCTCCACCGCCACCGAGAGGGCGAGGGAGAACTCGTCGTAGAGGATGCTGCGGGGGAGCAACAGGGAGTAGGGCTGGCCCGGCACCGCGAGGCAGCCCCTCTCGATGTCCGTGGTCAGCGCCATGTAGCTGGCGCCGTAGATCCCCCCCTGGCTGCCGCCGAAGTAGTAGCGCCGGGACGGGTCGATGGAGGGGCCGGCGTCGAACTGGCTGGCGGGGTCCTGGGCGAAGGCCCCCATCATCGCCCGCATCGCCACCAGCATCCCCAGGAAGCCCTGCTGGCTGCGGTCGGGCACGGTGCGGAACCGCGTCGCGTCGCCCCCCGCCACCACCGCCGCGATCACCGACACGTCGGCGCCCGACATGCCGATCCAGTCCATGGACACCAGTACGTAGCCGAGCTCGTCCGCCATCTCCTGGTACTCCTGGGCCTGGACGGAGTAACGGTCCCCGAACAGCCCGTGGCCGTACTGGAGGATGGGCTTCGGCTCCCCCTGGGCGGCGCTCCTGGGGATCAGCACCACGAACGGGTACTCGGTGGTCCCCTGCCTCACCGGCATCCCCAGGGCGTCCACCACCATCTCGCCCCCGGGACCGGGGTCGTCGAGGTAGAGGGGCACCTCGATCCGCCCCTCGATCCGCCGGGCGACGTGCTCGCTCCAGTCGTCCTCCACCGAGTCCACGACGTAGGGCGGACCCTCGGGGCCATACTCCGCCAGGGCCGCGTCCCGCATCGCCAGCATGGGGGCGGTGTTGTTCTCGCGGCTCGCGGTGGAGAAGTCCCAGGCGAGCTGGAGATCCCCTCTGCCCACCCCCGCCGCCTCCAGCCGGGTGAAGATGTCTTCGTACAGGGCCCGGCGGCGCTCCACCGAGGGGTCCTCGTGGTCGGTGCCGTCCCGGAGCGCCCGGAACACCGGCGTCGGCTCCAGCGCCACCCCCGAGGAGTCCACGACCCCCCGGATCGCCACCACGTAGCGGGCCGCGTCCCGCAGGCGGACCACCGGGCGGACCATGAAGGCCCGGCTCTCCTCCTGGTCCGTCGCCATGTCCAGCTCGGCGAAGTGGGGGATCCGCTCCCCGGTCTCGGCGTCCAGGAGCACCGTCCGGGAGTCGGGCTCCACCGACTCCGCGATGTGCTCGGGGTCCGCGAGGCCCGTGGCCGTCGCCCCCGGCAGGTGGGTCAGCAGCGTGGCGCCCGCGGAGAAGCCGTCGCTCAGCCGGAACACGTCCGGCGGGGTGCGGACGCCGGAGCGGCTCATGGGCAGCGTCGTCTCGCTGAACTCCACCCTCTTCCCCGACGGCGTCGAGGGGTCCGACACCAGCCACACGTTCGAGGGGAACGGGAAGCCGCACCGGCTGGGGACCAGGGGATCGCAGTCACCCGCCAGCAGGGGCTCGTCGGGGGAGGTGTCGTCGTCCCCGGCGGTGGTGTCGTCGTCCCCGGCCGTGGCGTCGTCGTCCGCCGGCGGATCGCCTTCCGACGGATGGCAGCCCGGAACGGCGAACGCCAGCACCACCCCGCCCAACGCCCCGAACGCCCGGAGGCACCGCCACGCCATGCCGCACTCCACCGCGCCGCGGGCCCCCCGCGAACGCCGCGGGGACGGCCGGAGCCGCACCACCGGGAGGGAGCCGGCGGGCTGGAACTCGGCGCGGTGGCACTATCCCAGAAACGAGGTCGGGATGCTACCGCTCTTGCCTCTCCTTGGGACCACCGGGCCGCTCGGCACCGGCGAGTCCTTCGGCGGACTGCGGGTGGCGAGGCTTCATGTCGAAGACGGACAGATCAAGCCCGAAGTGGTTGCAGAGGCCGCGCAGGTACTCGACGCGCACCACGCTCTTGAGGCCGTTGTGAGCGGGGATCGTATAGGGCCGGCATCCGGCCTTCGTCAGCTTGTAGTGCTTCGCCCCGAAGTGGCTGTCGATGCCATGATCCCGTGCCAGCAACGACACGACTTCCCGGAGGCGCCAAGACACGCTGCCGATGCCCTACGCGACTCGACGAGCGTCGTCCGCGACGATGGATGGCGGTTGGCGGCCTCGCGTGTCCTGGTGGGGCGGGGCGCACCAGCGGCCGGTGAGCTCGTCGAGGACATAGGAGCGCAGGCGCCGAACCAGCACCACGCTCACATCGGCCGGGTCGGATGGCAGCCCATTCACGTCCACGGGGCGTCCCGTCGCTTCCAGGCGCACGACGTCGGCCCAGTCATCCTCGGGCGCGTGTCGCTCCTCCGGGTCCAGGCCAGCGGCCAGATCGTCCAGTACGACCATGTCGACGGGCTCATCCAGGTCGGCCGACGCCTCGCCAGGTGTCGATCCCTCGCCGAAGACGTTGAAGTCCAGGCAGTGGGCGACCCACACCCTGCAGTCCTCCTCGGCGCGGCGCACGAGGATGGTCAGGTAGTAGGTGCAGAGTCGGGAGGATCGGACATGCCCGCGGCTCGACTTCATGGCGGCCAAGGTAGCCCGCACCCACCGCTGGTGCAACTCCTGCCCCGGCCGAGCCGCCCTCCGCCCGACCCGCGACGGGGTGGTCCACGGGGCGCACCGCGGGGATGTGCCCCTTGCGGCAGCCTTACCGGTCGCCGCCGCGGGCAGGCGCGGTCGACGCGTTCCCCCCTCCGCTCACCCCTTCACCCCTCCGGCAGTACCTCGTACCGCCGCGTGTCGGGCACCTCCAGGACCAGGTCGGCGCCGAAGGCCATGGCCGGCGTCAGGGCGCCCCGGGGCGGCGCCTCCAGCACCTTCTCCACGATCCGCACCGACGCCTCGGCGGTGAAGCGGTAGCCCTCCCCCGTCTCCAGCCACGCCTCCTTGGCGCCCCCCGGGCCCTCGGCCCTCGCCCACACGTAGGAGCGGCCGGTGCGCTGCATCTCCGGGTCGGGGCCCCGGCTCGCCCGCCCCGCCAGCGCCTCCGCCGCCCGGCGCACCGGGGGGATGGACAGGGCCGCCTGCGCCCACCGGGCCGTCCGCCGGATCCCGGCGATCTTCTTGGGCGGGTAGGCGAGGTACACGGTGATGTCCGGGATCCCCGTGGTGTGGGCCGCCGTCTCCAGGTCGGCCCAGGGGAAGGGCATCGCCCACAGCTCCCGGTGGGGGAAGCGGAAGGTCCTCGCCCCCTCGCCCAGGGGGAAGGGAACCAGCGACCCTCCCCGCCGGACCAGCCCCCCCCGGGCCAGGATCTCCACCGCCGTCCGGGCGGTACCGGCGCTCGGGCGGCCGATGGCGGCCACCGCCAGGTCCAGCCGGGTCGCCCCCGGGGCGGCGTCGGCGACGAAGCGCGCCAGGCAGTCCGTGGGCACCACGTCGAAGCCGACGCCGGAGATCAGCGCCACCCCCTTCTCCTCCGCCCGGGGGCCGTGGCGGAAGGTGTTGGCGAACACGGGGATCTCGCCGGTGATGTCCAGGTAGTGGGCCCCCCGGGCGAGGCAAGCCCCCAGCATGGGGCCGCTGGTGCGCGAGAACGGGCCGGCGGCGTGGAGCACCAGCGGCACGTCCGCCACCGCCCGCTCCAGGGCGCGGTCGTCGTCCAGGCCCACCACGACGTGGGGCAGCCCGAGGTCCTCCGCCAGCGGCGCCAGCCGGGCGGCTTCCCGGCCCGCCAGCACGGGCCGATGGCCGCGGCGCACCGCCTCCCGGGCGATGAGCTTCCCGGTGAAGCCGTAGGCCCCGTAGAGCATCCACGCCGCCGTCATCCCTCCTCCTCCCTCTCCAGCTCCGTCAGGACCGCCTGCCACCCCCGGGGGTGGAACAGCCAGGTGAAGTGGGTGAAGCCCGGCACCTCCACGTTCCGTGCCCCCTCCACCCGGGCCGCCTCGGGGGGGAGGATCATCATGTCCGCGGGGCTGTAGAAGCTGGTGAGGCGCGGCATCGCGGGCGGGCCGGGCCAGGGCACCTGGCGCCCCAGGACCTCCATCAGCTCCGAGTCGGGGCGGAGCTCCCTCGCCAGGCGGGTGTTGGCGTAGCGCGCCGCGTGGGTGCCAGCGTGGGGGGTGCCGAGGGTGACCAGCCGCTCCACCCGGGCCGCCGTGGCGGGGTCCGACAGCGCCAGGCGGCACACCAGGCCCCCCATGCTGTGGGCCACCAGGTCCAGCTTCTGCCCCTCGGCGAGGCCGCAGGCCAGGGCGACCTCCGCCAGGTACTCCCGGAGCGCCTGGGCCAGGTCCAGGGCGCCGCCCCCCTCGCCGAAGCCCACCGACCAGGTGCGGCCTCGGCCCATCACCCGGAACCAGCCCCGCATCGCCAGGAAGTTCCCCGGTCCTCCCCCGAGGCCGTGCACGAAGACCACGGGGCGGTGGCCGTCGTCGGGCAGGGCGCGCACGGGGGGGCGGCCCGGGGCCAGCAGGGTCAGGCCCACGAGGGGGAGCTGGGCCAGGTGCCGCAGCACGTCCGGGTCCACGGTCTGGAGGGCGGCCTGGGCCCCACGGCCCACCGCGGAGGCCAGGCGTCCCACCGCGAGCCCGGCCCCCGAGAGCCCCGCCCCCACCGCCCGCCACACCTCGGCGGAGCGCGCCCCGCCTCCCTCCCCGGAGGGCACGCCCCCCTCCTCGCCGTCGGCCTGCTCCGGCGGGTCCGCCCCCGGATCGCCGGGATCGCCCGCTCCCTGCCCCTCCGGTCCGCCGCCGCCCATCAGCCCGCCACCAGGTCCCGCACCCGCGCCGCCACCTCGGCCCGGGGGACCTCCACCTGCTTGCCCTGGGCCTCGATCTCCATGTCCAGGCGCTTCACCGCCACCACCCCCTTCTGGAGCTCGTCCCCCCCCAGCAGGCAGGCCACCCGGATCCCCTGCCGGTTGGCGTAGCGCATCTGCGCCTTGAGGCCCTTCTGGCCCAGGAAGACCTCGGTCCGCACCCCCGCCGCCCGCAGTTCCGCCGCCAGCTTCCAGTACTCGGTCATCATGGAGCGGTCCAGGACCACCACCAGGGCCTCGGTGACGCTGGGCCGCGCCTTCACCAGCCCCAGCTCCTCCAGGGCCGAGAACAGCCGGTCCACGCCGATGGAGGCCCCCGTGGCCGGCACGGTCTCGTCCCCGAAGCGGGCCACCAGGCCGTCGTACCTCCCCCCCGAGCACACCGATCCGTGGCTGGGCAGATCGGTGATGGTCGTCTCGAAGATGGGGCCCGTGTAGTACGACAGGCCCCGGGCGATGGAGAGGTCGATCTCCACTTGCCCCTCGGGCAGCCCCAGGGCGCGGGAGGTGGCGTCGATGTGCTCCAGGTCGGCGATGGCCCGCCGCGCCGGCTCGTAGTCCCCGAAGTAGGCCCGGAGCCCCTCGAGCACCTCGCCGTTGTCGCCGCCCCGGATCTCCACGAAGCGCCGGATCCGCTCCACGGAGTCGGCGGGGAGGCCGAGCGGCACCACGTCGATCCCCGGCAGGGGGTCGCCCGGGGCGTTGCCCAGCAGGCGGGACACGGCCTCCCACCCCAGCCGGGAGAGCTTGTCCAAGGTGCGGAGGACCTCGTCGGTCTGGCCGACGTCCACGCCCGCGAAGGCGATCATCGCCTGGAGGGCCTGGCGGTGGTTGGCCCGCACCACGAAGCAGGGCACCCCGAGGCTCCGCAGGGTCTCCACCATCGTGACCAGGACCTCGACGTCGGCGTCCACCGAGGCGTCCCCCACGATGTCGATGTCGAACTGGACGAACTCCCGGAACCTGCCGGGCCGGGGCTTCTCGTCCCGCCACACCGGCCCGACGTGGTAGCGCCGGAAGGGGGTGGGCAGCACCTTCGAGTACTGCGCGCACACCCGGGCCAGGGGGACGGTCAGGTCGAAGCGGAGGGCGACGTGCTGGTCGCCGTCCAGGAACCGGAAGATCTCCTTGTCGGACCCGAGCTGCCCGGTCAGGACCTCCTCCAGCTCCACCGCAGGCGTCTCGATGGGGCTGAAGCCGTGCAGCTCGTACACCCCCCGGATGGTGTCGATCATCCTCTGGCGCGGGATCATGCGCTCGGGCAGGAAGTCCTGGAAACCCCTGGGGATCCTCGGTTCGACGCGCGCGTTGTCCATGGTCCTCGTTCCCTGGGGCCGCCGGGGCGGCCGTTGTTGGGCTCGGCTGTCCCCGCCCGGGCGGGAGGCTCGCCGCCGGAGAGCGGATCGGGGGGATCAGGACGGCGCGGCGACCTGCCGGGCCCAGGCCGCCGCCTCCCGCACCTCGGGCAGGCGGAGGAGGGCGCCGGACCGCACCAGGTCCCCTCCGATGGCCAGGCGCGGCGCCAGCTCCTCGTCCCGGTCCAGGAAGGCGATCCCCGCCTCCCGGGCCACGGCGAGGACCGCCCGGGCCACGGCCCCCGGCCGACGACCCGCCGGCCCCGCCACCCGGGCCCGGAGCTCCAGCGCCTGGCAGGCGACCACCAGCTCCACGCCCAGCACGTCCGCGCACCTCTCGGCGACGATCCGCGCGGTGCGGGCACCGCTGGTGCCCATGCTGACGTGGTCCTCGGCGTCGTTCCCGGTGGGGATGCTGTCGACGCTGTGGGGGTGGGAGAGGGTCCTGGCCTCGTTGACCAGTGAGGCGGCGCAGTACTGGGCGATCATCAGGCCCGAGCGCAGCCCGGCGACGTCGTCCCCCGCCACCAGGTAGTTGGGCAGCCCGTAGTTCCGCCCGGCCCGCCCGTCCACCGCCTTGGCGATCCGGCGCTCGGCGATGGAGGCGATCTCGGCGAGGCCCACCTTCACCCCGTCCACCGGTACCGCCAGGGGTTCGCCGTGGAAGTGCCCGGCGGAGACCACCCGGACCGTCCCCGAGCCTCGGAAGTCCGGGAGGATGACGGGGTTGTCGGTGACCGAGCCGATCTCCACCTCCAGCGCCGCCCGGGCCGCCCCCAGCACCTGCCGCGCCGCGCCGTGGACCTGGGGGGCGCAGCGCAGGCAGTAGTCGTCCTGGGGATCCCCCGCGCGGGTCCCCATGAGGCCGCTCCCCTGCGTGAATGCCTCGATCCGCGCCGCCGAGAGGCGGACGCCGGAGTGGGGACGAAGTCGGTGGACCTCGGGGAGGAAGGCGTCGGGGACCCCCAGCATGGCCTCGAGCTGCACCGCGGCGAGCAGGTCGGCGGTGTCCGCCAGGCGCTCGCCCAGGGCGACGGCCAACACCCCCAGGCCGGCGATGAACGCCGTGCCATTGCACAGGGCGAGGCCCTCCTTGGTCTCCAGCTCCACCGGTTCGAGGCCCGCCGCCGCCAGGGCGGGCCCCGCGGGGACGGGTCGGCCTCCCTCCCCCAGCACCCTCCCCTCTCCCATCAGGACCAGCGCCAGGTGGGAGAGGGGCGCCAGGTCCCCGCTGGCCCCCACGGAGCCGAACTCCGGCACCGCGGGCAGGATCCCCGCGTTGAACAGGGCGATCAGGGCCTCCAGGAGGGATGGCCGCACCCCCGAGTACCCCTGGGCCAGGTTGTGGGCCCGGATCGCCATCGCCGCCCGCACCACGTCGGGGGCGTAGGGGGCGCCCACACCGGCGGCGTGGCTCCGGATCAGGTTCCGCTGGAGGTCCCGGAGCGCCTCCTTCGGGATGGGTCGGACGCGGTTGTCGGCGAAGCCGGTGTTGATGCCGTAGAAGGTCCCCCCGGAGGCGATGGCCGCCTCCAGGGCCTCCCGGCAGCGGGCCACCCGCCCCCGGGCCTCCGGCGCCAGCGCCAGCCGCACGCCCCCCTCCGCCATCCGGGCGACGTCGTCCAGGCCCAGGGAGGCGCCGATGAGGAGGGTTTCCGGGGAGGGGGCCATGGGAGTCTCGGGGAGGGGCGGAGGCTTCGCGGTTCCCCCTACTCCTCTCCCAGGACGTCATCGATCTCGTCGTCGTCCAGCCCGAGCCCCCGGCCGATCTCCACCGCCTGCTCCCGGAAGACCTTCACGCCCGCGAACCCCTCCAGCAGGGAGCGCCGCACGTCCCGGTCGAGGTAGGCCAGGGCCACCGGGTCCACGCCGAGGGCGGATCCCCAACGGATCAAGGTGTCCCTCTCCTTCTCCGACACCCGCCCGTCGGCGAGGGCCAGGAGGAGGGCGGAGCGGAGGAACACGTCCCTGAGCTCGGGTGTGGTCAGCGGGTGCCCGTCCCCGAGGTGGAAGCGGGCAGGATCGACCTCCGCGTCGCCGGCGAACTGGCGGATCAGCTCGATCTCCGCCGGATGCTCTCCGTCGACCTCGGCCAGGGCGCGGAGCCCGGCGGCGATGAAGAGGGCGGTGTCGGCGTCGATGTCGATCGCGGGCGGCACGAGGGTCATCGGTGTCCTCCGTCGAGGTTCTCCGTCGAGGATCGGGATCGCCCCCATGATAGGGGATGCGCGCCCCGGATGCGAAGCCCCGGAGCTTCCGCGGGCTCCCCTCCACAAGCGCTCACGGGAAGGGCGCGGCCTGGGACCGCTCCCTCGCCAGGTAGCCCCGCGCCAGGCCGGCGGACGTGGACCCGGGCCAGCGGTCCAGGACCTCGCGCCACGCGGCGGCGGCGGCCTCGACGTCGTGGCATGGGCACGCGGGCTCCGCCAGGACCTCTCCGAGTCGGAGCATCGCCTCCGCCGCCAGGTCGTGCTCCGGCCACGCCTCCAGGAGCCTCCGGAACCCCGCGTGCGCCTCCTGGAAGCGGCATCCCCCCTGGTCCGACACCGCCCGGAGGAAGGCTCCCTCCACCTCCCCCGCGGCGTCCCCGCGGGGGGGATCGAGCTCCGCCGCTGCCCCCGCCGGACTCCCGGGGCGCCCCGGCAGCCCTCCGGCCTCCTGGCCCCGGGACGCGCCGGCTCCGTCCCGCTCCGCCCCGCCCCAGGCGATGGGGCCCTTGAGCCCGCAACCCGCCGTCGCCAGCAGCACCCCGAGGGTCAGGAGGGGCCCGGCGAGGCGCGATGCACGCCTCACGCGGCGATCCCCACCGCCGCGTACCGGTGGAGCCGCACCTTCAGTCGCGCATCCACCAGGAGCACCCCCCGCTCGGGCACCTCTCGCCACTTCTCCTTCGGGCAGGGGCGCTCCGAGGCGAGCATGACGCCGGCCGTGCCGGTGGACGTCCCGCATCCCGCCCCGGATGCGGACGCGGCACCTCCGGACTCGACCCGGTAGTGGAGGTCCCTCCCCAGCCGGTGGGCCAGCAGGACCCGGCCGTCGGTCAGCACGAAGTTCAGCGAGGTCGGCGTCGGGCTCCCCGCACGCCGGGACACATCCCGGAGGCTCTCCGAGAGGCGCGCGCACGCCCCCACCGTCGCCGCGGCGGGGAGGGAGTCCCCGGGGCGGTCCAGGTCGACTCCCGCCCGCCGCAGCTCGGTCAGGACGAGGAGGAAGACCCGCTCGCTGTCGGTCTCCCCCTTCAGGATCCCCCGCAGGCCGTCCCCGATCCCCCGCTCCACCTCCTCCCGCACCCGGTGCCACCCCTCGACGGTGCCGTTGTGGGCGAAGGTCCAGCGTCCGTGGTGGAAGGGGTGGCTGTTGCGCTCGTGCACCTCCCCCACCGTGGCCTTGCGGACGTGGGCGACCACCGTGCGGGAGGCCACTTGCCCGCACAGGGCCGTGAAGGCGTCGTCCCGGAACGCCGGGTCCACCCCCCTCACCACCCGGGGACAGGGATGGCCGTCGGCGTAGTACGCCACCCCCCAGCCGTCGGGATGTTCACGGCTCTGGACCCTCAGGGCGTTCTCGCAGTCGACGAGGGACCGGCGCAAGGCGCCCGCCGCGCTCCCGTGATAGGCGAAGAGTCTGCACAAGGTCTTGGGCTGGAGGGCGACGCCGTGACCCGGCGGGCTTCACGGACCCGCGCCGCAGGCGACGTCCCCTCGCCCGATCCTATCGACCGGATCCGCGCCGGACAACACCCCCGCGAAGGCGCCTCCCGTCTTGCGCGCCGGCGGCCCCGCATCCAGAATCGCCCCGCGTACCCGGCGCGGCTCCCCGCGCCCGCACCCGCGGGTCCCACGCCCCGCCGCTCCGGCTCCCCATGCCTGGACTGCCCAACATCGGTTTCGGCGAGATGGTGGTGATCTTCGCCATCGCGCTGGTGGTGATCGGTCCGCGCAACCTCCCCGACGTCGCCCGCACCCTCGGGCGCCTCGCCGCCCAGGCCCGGCGCGCGGCGGACGAGCTGCGCTACGGGCTGGAGAGGGAGGTCCAGATCGAGGACCTCAAGAAGACGGCGCGGGAGATCGAGGCGGACGTGCGGTCGGCCACCGAGCTCGGGGCGGGGCGACGGCTGCCCCCCGTGCGCCCCGCGGGGGAGCCGGCGGCGGGCGGGGAGGAGTCGGAGCCCCAGGCGGAGCCGCCCGGTCCAGGATCGGGGACCCGGTGAGCGATCCCGGCGCCCCCGGTGGCGTCCCCCCGGCCCCGCGCCGCACGCCCGCCGTGCCCCAGGTGGCGCGGGCCCCCGGCAGCCGGGCGCGGCTGGAGGCCGAGGCCGCCGCCGCCCGGGCCGCCCGCCGGCGGATGGAGCAGGAGGAGGTGGAGTCCCACTCCATGACCGTGCTCCAGCACCTGGAGGTGCTGCGGTTCCGCCTGATCCGGATCTTCGTCGGGGTCCTGGTGGGCTTCGTCGTCCTCGCCCCCTTCGGCACCGACCTGCTGCGGGTGTTCATGGCCCAGGCGGAGCGGTTCTTCCCCTCGGGCGCCGGGTTCAGCTTCGTGACCCTCCAGCCCCAGGAGCAGTTCATGACGGCGCTGAAGGCGTCCTTCTACGCCTCGCTGCTGCTGTCGGGGCCCTGGTCCTTCTACCAGGCGTGGGCCTTCGTCGGGCCGGGCCTCTACCGGCGGGAGAGGCGGGCCGTCCTCCCCGTCGTGGTCGCCTCGTACGGCCTCTTCATCACCGGCGGGGTCTTCGCCTACTTCACGGTCCTCCCCTTCACCAACGGCTTCTTCCTGGAGTCCCTGCTGCCGAACGTGATCGCCCAGCTCAGCATCGGGAACTACCTGACCTACTGCGCCATCACCCTCTTCTCGATGGGGGCGGTGTTCCAGATCCCCCTCGTCCAGGGCCTCCTCGCCCGGGCGGGCGTCGTGTCCGTGGCCCGGCTCCGGAGCGCCCGGCGCTACATGGTCGTGGCGATCTGGCTGGTGGCGGCGGTGATCACCCCCCCCGACGTCCTGTCCCAGAGCCTCCTCGCCGGCCCGATGATGGTCCTGTACGAGGTGGGGATCCAGTGGGCCCGGGTCCAGGAGCGCCGGCGGATCCGGGCCGAGGCGGAGGCCGAGGCCGACCTGATGGCGGACGTCGAGGCCTGACGGACCGTCCCGGCCCTCGTCCTTCAGGCCGCGTCCGCCTCGTCGGGACCGCCGCCGGTGGCGGGCCGGGAGGGGGGCGGCGGGCGGACGCCCACCTCGGCCTCGGCGCGACGGTTGTAGTAGTCCCACGCGGCCCGGAAGGGGCGGGCGGCGTGGTAGGGCAGCTTGGCGCCATGTCCCAGCACCAGCGCCCAAGCGCCGGCGCGGCGGTCCAGGACCCGGACGTCCCGCTCCCGGATCGCCTGGAACAGGGGACGGTCCCGCGGGGTGGCGACGGCGACCCGGCCCAGCTCGCCCAGGACGTGGCCGTCGCTGCCCGCCACGGCCCCCTTGCCCTGCTCCCGGGCCAGGGCGGCGGAACGGGCGTTGCCGGACTCCACCTCCTCGCCGTTGAGCACCTCCACGGCGTCCAGGTGGGCGACGTCGGCCCGGACGTGGCGGAATCGCTCCCGGGCGCTCATGTAACCGTTGAGCCCCGCGGCGAATGGGTGGGCCGCCGCCGTCAGGGCCGGGGCGCCCGCCTTCCGGAGCGCCTCCAGGAGGTCGGCGCTCCAGAGGGCCGACGGCGCCGTGGGGGTGAACCCCCGCCTCTGGTTCGGCCGGACCACCCCCTCGTAGAAGTCCACCAGGGGCTCGATCTCGTCGAACCACACCAGCAGGTGCACCCGCTCCTGGGTCGTCAGCTCGATCCCCGGCAGGATCCGCTCCCGGGCGTCGTCCCCCGCCCGTCGCCACGCCTCCACCGCCCCGGAGATCACGTTGTGGTCGGTGATCCCCACCCGCACTCCCAGGGCGTCGGCCCGGCGCAGCGCCTCCTCCGGCGTGGCCCGACCGTCGGAGTGGCGCGTGTGGAAGTGCATGTCGGTGAGGCGGAAGTCGTTGGGGTCCACACCCGCGGCGTGGAGGCTCTCCCTCAGGACCGGGACCGGCAAGGCTCTCCTCGGCGCGGCAGCGGCGGGCCGCGAACGGCGGGCTGGAACGGGACCGTCCGGCCCCGGGGCGGGAACGCGCAAGCACCCGCAATGGCGAGTGTAAGTCCTGGTCGGGTGAAGTCAAACGGGCCGCGCCGGGCGGGCGCGGCGCCTCGCCGGGCGCCCCGTCCGGCCGCTCAGAACTCGTAGAACAAGGGCTCGAACCGGCGCGCGTCGATGTGCGCCTGGATCCGCCTCGCCAGGTCGGAGGGCGGATCCACGAAGCGCATCCCCATGCCCGCGGGCAGTCCGGTGGAGCGGTTCTCCTCCCGCACCCAGGCGACCTCGGTCTCCACCAGGCTGGGCTCCTCCCCCAGGAGGGAGAGCTCGATCCACATCCGCTCCCCGGGCTCGAAGGGCGCCTCGGTGGCGACGAAGATCCCCCCCTCGCTGATGTTCTCGCTGAAGCCGACGTAGAAGTTCGAGTGGGAGCGGAGCTCGACCTTGACCTCCAGGGGCGCTCGGGAACCGTCCCGGGTCCCGTCGCCCGTCCCGGCCACCCCCGCGCTCCCCACCGCGCCCACGACCCCGTTCGCGCTCGTCTCCGTGCCAGGAATGGCGGACATCGCCGGACCTTCCGGAAGGCGCCCTCTCCTCCTGCACGCTCATCGGACGGTGCCGACGTGACTTGAAGGCGGCCCGCCGCGGGTGTGGCTCCAGGCCCCTTCCCCCGGTCCTTGCCCGCCGGCGCCGCGGTCCGATACGATGGCTCGGGAGGGCAGGCATCGCCGCCCGCTCGTGCCGCTTGTCCCAGACGCTCTCCATCGTCGTCCCGGTCTACAACGAGCGCCCCACCCTCCTCTCGGCGCTCTGCCGCGTGCTGGCGGTCGACCTGGACGACCTGGGACTGCGCAAGGAGATCGTCCTCGTCGACGACTGCTCCACCGACGGCTCGGGGGAGATCGTCGACGCCCTGGACCGGGACCCCGCGGCCACCCTGGAACCCCACCTCCGACGCCACGGGCTCGATCCCCGGAAGGCCCTCGCCGGGGTGAGCGTGCGGGGCGTGCGCCACCCCCGCAACCGGGGCAAGGGCGCCGCCCTCCGCACCGGCTTCGCCCGGGTCACCGGCGAGTTCGTGGTCGTCCAGGACGCCGACCTGGAGTACGACCCCCGGGACTACCCCGCCCTCCTGCGCCCCCTGCTCCGGGACCAGGCGGACGTCGTCTATGGCAGCCGCTTCCTCGCCGGGGAACGGCGCGTGCTCTTCTTCTGGCACTCCGTGGGCAACCGCCTGCTCACCCTCCTGTCCAACGCCGTCACCGACCTGAACCTCACCGACATGGAGACGGGTTACAAGGCGTTCCGCGCCGACGTCCTCCGCACCGTGCGCCTCACCAGCGAGCGGTTCGGCTTCGAGCCCGAGATCACCACCAAGATCGCCCGCATGCGCTATCGCGTGTACGAGGTCCCCATCAGCTACGCGGGTCGGGACTACGCCGCGGGCAAGAAGATCACCTGGAAGGACGGGGTGGAGGCCCTGTGGTGCCTGCTGCGCTACGGCCTCGGGGACGACTTCGCCGAGGGCGCCGCGAGGGAGCGGGCCCTCCAGCAGACCAGCGGCATGGTCCGCTTCACCCAGGCCCTCTGGGAGGCGATCCGGCCCCACGTCGGCCACTCCATCGTCGAGGCCGGCTCGGGCCACGGGCCCCTGACCCCCTACCTGGCGGGCCGGGGGGACCTGGTGGCCTCGGACGTGGACCCCATCGCCCTGCGCCGGCTGGCCTCGGTGTACGCCCTCCACGACCACGTCCGGATCGTCCGCTGGGACGTGACGGAGCCGTTCCCGGGGGGGCTGCCCGGCGACGCCGACACCCTGGTGTGCGTGAACGTGCTCCAGCACGTCCAGGACGACCTCGCCGCCCTGCGCCGGGCCCGGGAGGTCCTCGCCGCCGCCCGGGGCCGCCTGGTGCTGCTGGTGCCCGCCCACGAGGGGCTCTACGGCGAGGCGGACCGGGCCATGGGCCACCACCGCCGCTACGGGCGCGCGGGGCTCCGGCGCCTCCTCTCCGAGGCCGGCTTCGAGGTGGAGCGCCTCAAGTGGTTCAACCTGGCGGGGCTGCCGGGCTGGTGGGCCAACTCCCGGCTCCTGGGGCGCTCGGAGCTGGGGGGCGGCCTGCTGACCGCCTACCGCGCCTTCGCGGGCGCGTGGCTGTCGCTGGAGGGGAGGGACGGGCCGCCGGTGGGCCTGTCGCTGATCGCCGTGGCGCGCCCGCGGGCTGGCGCTCCTTGATCCGCTTGGGATCCAAGCCGATCAGAAGACCACGTTCTCCCGGTGCCGCCCGAACACGGCCTCCATCGCCGCGGTGACCTCCCCGAGGGTGGCGCCCCGGGTCACCGCGTCGAGGATGGGGGGCATCAGGTTCCCGCTGCCCTCGGCGGCCCGGGTGACGGCGTCCAGGGCGGCCCGGACCTCCCGCTCCCCCCGCCCGGCGCGGAACGCGGCGACCCGCTCCACCTGGGCCCTCTCCAGGGCGGGGTCCACCCGGAGCAGGCCCCCGGGCTCCGCCTCGGCCTCGTCCCGCAGGCAGTTCACCCCCACGACCCTGGCCGCCCCCGACTCCACCGCCCGCTGGGCTGCGTAGGCGGCGTCCTGGATCTCCTTCTGCACGTAGCCCGCCTCGATGGCGGCGATCATGCCGCCCCGGCCGTCGATCTCGTCGATGTAGCGCCGGGCCCCCTCCTCGATGGAGTCGGTGAGGGACTCGACGGCGTAGGATCCCCCGAGGGGGTCGACGATCCCGGCGACGCCGCTCTCGGAGGCGATCACCTGCTGGGTCCGCAGGGCGAGGAGGGCGGAGGCCTCGCTGGGCAGGGCGAGGGCCTCGTCCTTGCTGTTGGTGTGCAGGCTCTGGGTGCCCCCGAGGACCGCCGCCAGGGCCTGGAGGGTCACCCGCACCACGTTGTTGTCCGCCTGCTGCGCCGTGAGGGTGGAGCCCGCCGTCTGGGTGTGGAAGCGCAGCCGCATGGACTCGGGGTTCCGGGCGCCGAAGCGGTCCCGGACGAGCCTCGCCCACAGGCGCCGGGCGGCCCGGAACTTGGCGACCTCCTCCAGGAAGTCGTTGTGGACGTTGAAGAAGAAGCTCAGGCGCGGGGCGACCTCGTCCACGTCCAGGCCCGTCGCCCGCGCCGCCTCCACGTAGGCGATCCCGTCGGCGAGGGTGAAGGCCACCTCCTGGACCGCCGTGCAGCCCGCCTCGCGGATGTGGTAGCCGGAGATGCTGATGGGGTTCCAGCGGGGCGCGTGCTCCCGGCACCAGCCGATGAGGTCGGTCACCAGCCGCAGGGAGGGACGGGGCGGGAAGGCGTAGGTGCCCCGGGCGACGTACTCCTTCAGGATGTCGTTCTGCACGGTGCCCCGGAGCCGGCCGGGGTCCACCCCCTGCTCCCGGGCGACGGCGACGTACAGGGCCAGCAGGATGGTGGCGGTGGCGTTGATCGTCATGGACGTGCTGACGCCGCCCAGGGGGATCCCCCGCAGCAGGGTCCGCATGTCGTCCAGGGTGGAGATCGCCACCCCCACCCGCCCCACCTCGCCCCGGGCGAAGGGGTGGTCCGGGTCGTAGCCCATCTGGGTGGGCAGGTCGAAGGCCACCGAGAGTCCGCTCTGCCCCCGGGACAGCAGGTAGCGGTAGCGGGCGTTGCTCTCCTCGGCGGTGCCGAAGCCGGCGTACTGCCGCATGGTCCAGGGCCGGCCCCGGTACATGTCGGGCTGCACCCCCCGGGTGAAGGGGAACTCGCCGGGGAAGCCGAGGGACTCCAGGTAGGCCCCCTGGGGGGCGTCGGCGGGGGTGTAGAGGAGGGACCTCGGGCCCAGGGCCGCCGCGTCGGGCTCCTGGGACGGGGATCGGGACGTGGCCCGGTGGGGCTCCAGGACCTCCCGCTCCCAGCGGAGCCTCTCCCGGGCGACGTCCTCGGGGGTCGCCTCGCCCCGGGGCCGATCTCCGCTCATCCCGCCGCCTCCTCGGGGGGGGCGAGCTCCACCAGGACCTGCCCGCCGTCGACGGTGCCCCCCGGGACGACGGCGATCCGCGCCACCCGCCCCGCCACCGGCGCCTTGAGCTCGTTCTCCATCTTCATCGCCTCGATCACCACCAGCCCCTGGCCCGCCGCCACCGCCTGGCCCTGGGTGACCAGCACCGCCACCACCTTCCCGGGCATGGCCGAGCGCACCGTCGTGGGGCCCGCGGCCCCTCGCCCCCCCGCCAGCCCGCCCAGCCGCCGCCGCCTCTCGTCCACGGCCACCGCCCGGTAGGCGACACCCCGCAGCACCAGGTCGAAGCCCTCGGGGCCCGCCCGCCAGGACACCTCCGCCGAGCGGTCCGAGTGCAGCAGGGCCAGCGTCGCGGGGCCCAGATCCGTCGCCTGGACGGGGAACCCCCTCCCGTCCAGCAGGAACGTGAACCGCCCCTCCTCCCCCGGGACGACCTCCACCTTCGCGGTCCGTCCGGAGATGGTGACCTCGTAGAGCCACTTCACCGTCAGCGCCCCCTTCCCAGGACCCGGAGCCGGCCCGCCAGCGGCCAGGCCGCCGTGGGCGCGGATGCGGCGGCCGGCGCCACCGCCCGCTCCCGGCGCCAGGCCAGCAGCGCCGCGGCCAGGAACGCCTCGTCGGGGGGCTCGGGGGCCGTGTCCGCCCCCCGGGCGGCCCTCCCCGGGATGAAGTCCGTGGCGTAGACCCCGGAGCGGAAGACCGGGTCGTCCATCACCGACAGGAAGAACGGGATGGTGGTGGGGATCCCCACCAGGTCGAACTCGGTGAGGGCCCGCCGCATGCGCGCGATGGCCTCGTCCCGGTCCCGACCCCAAGCGGAGAGCTTGGCGATCATCGGATCGTAGTGGATGGGGACGGCGTAGCCCGGCCGGATCGCCCCGTCGACCCGCACCCAGGGGCCCTCGGGGAGGGTGACGGCCTCGATCCTCCCCGGGGAGGGCACGAACCCCGCCTCGACGTCCTCGGCGTAGATCCGGCACTCGATGGCGTGGCCGTGGCGGCGGACGTCCTCCTGGCCGAAGGGCAGGGCCCGGCCGGCGGCGACGTCGAGCTGGGCCTTCACCAGGTCGATCCCCGTCACCCACTCCGTGATGGGGTGCTCCACCTGGAGGCGCGTGTTCATCTCCAGGAAGTAGAAGCTCTGGTCCCGGGCGTCGTACAGGAACTCCACCGTCCCGGCGCCCCGGTAGCCGATGGCTCCCGCGGCCCGGGTGGCGACCCGGGTCATCTCCGCCCGGACCTCCTCGGGGAGCACCGGGCACGGCGTCTCCTCGATCACCTTCTGGTTGCGGCGCTGCACCGAGCAGTCCCGCTCGAAGAGGTGGAGGTGGTGCCCGTGGGTGTCCGACAGCACCTGCACCTCGACGTGGCGGGGCCGGACCACCAGCTTCTCCATGTACACCCGGTCGTCGCCGAAGCTGCTCCGGGACTCGGAGCGGGCGCCCCGCAGGGCCGGCCCGATCTCCGCCTCCGACTCCACCCGGCGCATGCCCTTGCCACCGCCCCCGGCGCTGGCCTTGAGCATGACGGGGTAGCCGATCCCCGCCGCCACCCGCGCCGCCTCCGCCTCGTCGGCGAGGGGCTCGTGGGTGCCGGGCACCACCGGGACCCCGGCGGCGATCATCGTCCGGCGGGCGTCGACTTTATCGCCCATGGCCCGCATCGCTGCGGCGGTCGGCCCGACGAAGACGAGCCCCGAGTCCTCCACCGCTTGGGCGAAGTCCGCGTTCTCACTCAGGAACCCGTAACCCGGATGGATGGCCTCGGCCCCTGCGCGGCGGGCGGCGTCCAGCACCACCTCCCCCCGGAGGTAGCTCTGGGCCGAGGCCGCCTTGCCGACGCAGAACGCCTCGTCGGCGAAGCGGACGTGCCGGGCGTCCCGGTCGGCCTCGGAGTAGATGGCGACCGTGGCGATCCCCATCTCGCGGCAGGCGCGCATCACCCGCAGCGCGATCTCGCCCCGGTTGGCGACGAGGATCTTCCGGAAGGGAGGGTTGGGCATGGGGCGCGGATTATACCGACGCGCCGGGCCGGTGGCCATGCCGGGGGCGATGGGGCGAGCCCCCTTCTTTGACGTCGCGCCAGGCGGCGGCGTAGGGTGACCGGCGCACCCGACCCGAGGATCCGCCATCCGCCCCCTCGTCCCCCTCGCCGCGCTCCTCCCCGCGCTCCTCGCCGCCGCGCCCCCTCCGGCCGCGGGCGACGGGGCGCCCCCGGACCTGCCCGTGGTCCAGCTCTCGGGGGATCCCGCCCTGGACCTGCTCCGGCGGATCGCCCGGGAGGGGCGGGACGAGGCCGGCGCGCTGCGGGACTTCGAGGACCTGGTCGCCCTGGGCGCCGGGGCGGTGCCGGCCCTGGCTGGCGTTTACGCCGACCCCGCCGCCCCCGGGGAGGAGCGCTGGGTCGCCGCCCGGGCCCTGGGCCGGATCGGGGGAGGCGAGGCGCTGCGGGCCCTCAAAGAAGGGCTGGCGCGGTTGCCCGTGCTCGACCGCCTGGCCGCCGCCACCGCCCTCGGCGACCTCCGCGACCCCGCCGCCGCCGCCGACCTCGCCGCCGCCCTCGCCGATCCCGCCCTGGCGGTGCGGATCTGCGCCGCCGACGCCCTGGCCGCCTTGGGTCCTCGGGCCCCCTTCGACGCCCTCGCCCGCGCCCTGGAACGGTCCGGGGAGCCGGCCGGAGGGCGGGATCCCCTCCGGACCCACCTGGTGGCGGCCCTGGGCGCCACCGGGGATCCCCGGGCGCTCGGCCCCCTGGTGGAGGCCCTGGACGACCCCGATCCCGAGGTCCGGGCCGCGGCGCTGCGCTCGCTGCCCTCCCTGGCCCGGGGCGCGGGGCGGGTCTCCCCTCCCTCGGGGACGGAGGGCGCGGAGCGGTGGAAGGCGTGGTGGGCCGAGTCCGGAGGGAGCCCGCGGTAGGGGAAGGCCTCAGCGCCGGCCGCCGCCGAAGTGGAACCCGAAGGAGAGCACGCAGCGGCCGAGCTTGATGCGGTCGCCGGTGCGGAGGCGCGAGGTGGAGACGCGACGGCCGTTCACCCAGGTGCCGTTGGTGGAGTTGAGGTCCCGCAGGTAGACCTCGTCGCCGAACACCTCGATGATGGCGTGGCGGCGGCTGACGTCGCTGTCCCGGACGACGAGGTCGGTGTTGAGCCGGCCCAGCAGGATGGCGTCGGAGTCGAAGCGGTACACCAGCCCGCGGTCGGCGCCCTCCAGGACCTCCAGCACGATCTCGAAGCGGGTCTCCCTCTGCCGGTGCGAGTCCCCCGACTCGGTGCCGCTCAAGGGGATCTCCTCGGTGTCCGCGTCCAGGGGGGCCGCCGAGCGCGTCCGCCCGATCCCCAGGTCCACGGGCCCGCCCACCACCACCGAGCGCATCCCCCGCAGGGGAGAGCGGATCTTCGCCGTCTGCTCGCTGGCGGGGCGCGGCGCCTCCTCGTCCTCCCCCGCCTCCTCCGCCAGGGCTTCGAAGCGCAGGAGGGTCTGGCCGATCTTGAGCTCGCAGGTGCCGGGGAGGGTCGCCTCCGCCACCTGTACGCCGTCCACGAAGACGCCGTTGGTCGAGCCGAGGTCCATCACCTTCCACGCCCCCTGCTCGAAGGAGACGATGGCGTGGATCGACGACACCTCGGAGTCTCCGAGGATCACGTCTCCCACCTGGCGGCCGATGACGGTCCTCCCCCCGTCGAGGGGGACGACCTGCCCGGCCTTCTCTCCGGTGAGGAACCTGAGTTCAGCGCGCCCGACCAAGCGACTCAAGTCCCGGGTGGTTCCGAAGGAGGCGTTGCGGGGCCACCGTCCCCTCGTGGTGGATGCGCCCCCAGGATAGGCCACCCCCACCGTCGGACGCAAGGCGCGCCCCGAGGATCCCGGAGGCCAGAACGGACACCGCGCGGCCAGCCTCCAGGGCCGGCCGCGCGGGTCGCGGCTCAGCGTTCGGCGCCCACCCCCTGGGGAAGGGCGCCGGTCGAGATCAGTACACGTTGTTCTGGGAGAGCATCTTGGGCTTCTCGGCCTCGGTGGTGACGTAGGAGGCGGAGGCGCCGTTGGCGTCGATGTCGGACACCGCGGTGACCTGGAAGTCCGCGTTCGAGCCGGCGGTGGTGTTGGCAGAGATCGTGTACTTGCCGCGGATCAGGCCGTCGAACTCCCAGCCCATGATGCCCATCGCGACGGAGCCGCCGCCCACGGTGGGGGCGTCGGCGATGCCGTCGGTGCCCTCGCCGGCCACCGCGGTGTCGGCCGTGTAGACGTCCCACTCCGCGAAGTACGCCTTCTCCGCGGTGCGGATGCCGTCGAGGTTGGTGGGGAGCTCGGAGCGCTTGGCGCGGAGCTGCATGGCCAGGAAGTTGGGGATCGCGATGGCGGCGAGGATGCCGATGATGGCGACCACGATCATGAGCTCGATGAGGGTGAAGCCCTTGTTGTTCCGCATCTTCTTCTCCTTCTTCGACCCCTCGCCGGGGCCGGTCGTTGGTTCGCTCCCGGCTCCGTCTCCATCCGAACCGCGAGCCGCGCCCCCTCCTACAGCAGGACCCGTGCCAGACGCGAGCGTCGCGGGGCCGATCACTTCAACATGCTGATATGACTACTTTTTTCGTTCGCGGCCCGTTCGCGTCCCACCGCTCCGCGCCCGTCCCGGACGGGGAGGTGCCGAGGATTGTCACCTCGTGGGGCCACGATGCGCCATCGGTGACGAATATCGTCACTCGCCGGGGGCGGTGCCGCCGGCTGGTATGATGCCGCCGCCGCCGGAGCGCCCACCGGGAAGCGGCGCCCCGGCTCTGGAGAGCGAGGAACCATGGCTTACCTGTTCGGTGGACACGTCGTGGCCCGCGCCCTGGCGCGGGAGGGGGTCAGTCACCTCTTCACCCTGTGCGGGGGCCACATCCAGGCGATCTACGACGGCTGCCTCGACCACGGCATCCGCGTGGTGGACTTCCGCCACGAGCAGGCCGCCGCCCACGCCGCCGAGGGGTGGGCCCGGGCCACCGGGCAGGTGGGGGTGGCCGCGGTCACCGCGGGCCCCGGGGTGACCGACGCGGTGACCGCCGTCGCCAACGCCCGCAGGGCCCAGGTGCCCATGGTGCTCATCGGAGGCCAGGGCCCCATCGGCTTCAAGGAGATGGGCTCCCTCCAGGAGATGGACCACGTCGAGCTGATGCGCTCCATCACCAAGTGGTCCACCACCGTGCCCGAGACCCGCCGGCTGGCGGAGTACGTCTCCATGGCCTTCCGCAAGGCCGCGACGGGGGTGCCGGGGCCGGTGTTCCTGGAGATCCCCTTGGACGTGCTCGTCGGGGGCATGGACGAGGACCAGGTGGAGTGGCCCCACGGCAACACCCGCACCGCGGCGGTGCCCGGCGGCGATCCCCAGGAGGTGGAGATGGCCGCCTGGATGCTCCGTCACGCGGAGAGGCCCGTGCTGCTGGTGGGCTCCCAGCTCTGGTGGAGCCGCTATAAGGAAGGACTGGGGGAGCTGGTGCGGGCGACGGGGGCCCCCGTCTACACCAACGGCATGGCCCGGGGAGCCCTGGCGCCGGACCACCCGCAGTTCTACCGGCTCAGCCGCGCCCACGCCCTCAAGAGGGCGGACGTCGCGGTGGTCTTCGGCACCCCCCTGGACTTCCGGATCGGTTACGGGCGCCCCCCCCGGCTCCCCGCGGAGACGCGCCTCATCCAGGTGGACCTGGACCCCGAGGAGCTGGGCCGGAACCGGGGGGTCGACGTGGGGATCGCCGGCGACAGCGGCCTGGCGATGCGCCAGCTCGCCGCGGCCCTGGGGGGCGAGAGGGACGACTCGGGGATCCGGGCCTGGCGCGAGGAGCTGCGGGGGATCGAGGAGGCGCGCCTCTCGGCGATGCGGGCCCAGATGGACTCCGACGCCGTGCCCGTCAACCCGCTGCGCTTCGCCAAGGAGGTGGCGTCCGTCGTGGGCCCCGACACCGTGGTGGTGGGGGACGGCGGCGACATCGTGGCCACCTACGCCAACGTGGCCCCGGTGTTCCGCATGGGCTCCTGGATGGACCCGGGCCCCCTGGGCACCCTGGGGGTCGGGCCGAGCTACGCCATGGCGTCGAAGCTCGCCGATCCCTCCCGCCCGGTCATGGTGGTGTACGGCGACGGGTCCTTCGGGCTCAACGGCATGGAGTTCGAGGCGGCGGCCCGGCAGGGGATCCCCATCGTCGGCGTGGTCGGCAACGACGCGAGCTGGCAGCAGATCCGCCGCGGCCAGGTCTCGATGTACGGGGAGGACCGCGCCGTGGCCACCGCCCTGCGCCACACCCGCTACGACCTCATGGTGGAGGCCCTGGGCGGGCACGGGGAGTACGTCGAGAGGCCCGAGGAGATCCGCCCCGCCCTGGAGCGGGCCTTCGCCTCGGGGGTGCCGGCGCTGGTGAACGTGAAGATCGGGGCCAGCGACTTCCGCAAGGACTCCATCAGCGTGTGAGGGCTCCGGCCCGGGCGGACCGCCCCAGGGAGAGGAGGGACGAGGGATGGACGTTTCGCTCCAGGTGAGCCTGCTCGGGGAGCTGAACCAGGCGGACAAGGCGATCTGGGCCCTGGAGGACGAGGCGGCGGCCCGCCCCCGGGAGCTCCGGGCCCGGGAGGAGGCGCTCCAGGAGAAGAAGCGCGCGCGGGAGGCCGCGGAGGCGGGGCACGCCGCGCGGGACCGGGAACGCCGCGCCCGGGAGAAGGAGCTGCTGGAGGTGGAGGCCCGAGCCCGGCGCGCCGAGGAGAACGCCGACCGCGTCACCAACCAGGCCCAGTACGACGCGTCCCAGCGGGAGGTCCAGGCGCTCCGGGAGCGCGCGGACGCCCTCGGCGAGGAGGCGCTCGCCCTCATCGACGAGGTGGACGCCCTGGCCCGGGGCGTGGCCGAGGCGAGGGCGGCCGAGGGGGCGGCGGCGGCGGAGCGGGACGACCTGGCCCGGACCGCGGCGGCCCGGCTCGCCGCCATCGACGGCGAGCTGTCCGGGAGGAGGTCCGAGCGGGACCGCGTGGCGGGGGAGATGGACCCGGCGGTGCTCGCCCGCTACCGCCGGGCGGTGGCCTCTCCCGGTGCCCGGGGCGGGGTGACGGTGTGCCGGGACGGTGTGTGCCAGACCTGCCGCCGCCAGGTTCCGCCCCAGATCCTCAACGAGGCCGAGGCCTTCCGGGCCCTCCACGCCTGCCCCTCCTGCGGGCGCCTGATCCTCAACGTGCTGAGGCCCGAGGCGGCGGGGAGCCCGGAGTCCGCCTGAATCCGCCAGGGTCCCTTGATGACCTACCCGGTTGCCACCCACAGCCCTGACCCTCCCCGCTCTTCCCACCGTGTTCTCTGTGGGCCCCGGACGGGCCGCTCTGTGCCTCTGTGGGCGAGCCAAGGACGGCGAGCCATTGCGCTGGCCGCCAGTCGTCACGAACCACCCTGCGTGACGACCGGATAGGCATAGTCCCTTGCACTCCCGCCGGGACGACCTAGCTTCACCGTTGGCGCGGAGCCGTCCAGGCGACCGCCGGTGGGCGCGGCCTCCCAGGGGGCCGGGTCCGCGGGAGGAAAGTCCGAGCTCCGCAGGGCAGGGTGCCGGGTAACACCCGGTCGGGGTGACCCGCAGGAGAGTGCCACAGAGAGCAGACCGCCCGCAGGGGCGCTCCCCCGGAGGGGGGGCGCTCGCGGCGCCGCGACGCCAGCCGCGGCGCCTCGGTCCGGCCCCGACGCCGGCCCGAGGGTCAGGGTGAAAGGGTGCGGCAAGAGCGCACCGCCGCCGCCGGCAACGGGGGCGGGCACGGAAAACCCCACCCGGAGCAAGGCCAAATAGGGGAGAGATCGAGGGTTGCCCGCCCGATCTCCCGGGTCGGCCGCTCGAGCCCGCGGGGGACCGCGGGCCTAGACGAATGGTCGCCGCCGGCCGCGAGGCCGGAACAGAACTCGGCTTACCGGACGACTCCGCGCCATCTTCCTCCCGGGTCCCGAGCCCGAGCCCGGTCCGCAACGGGCTCGGGTGCGGGCGCGGGCCGAGGGGTCCGCGCCGAGGCCGGGGTCCTCGATCACGAGGGAGTGGACCTCGTCCGGCGCCCCCGGTATCCTTCGCTGACTCCGGGAGGAGAGTGGCCCAGATGAACGCGCGCTGCTGGACACCTTTGATGATGGCGGGGATCGCCCTCGCGGCCGGGGGCTGCAAGACGCTCTCGAACGACTCCCGCCAGGACCCTCAGATCTCCATCACCAGCCCGGCGGACGGCTACCAGGTGGTGACCGGGGCGCCGGTGCAGTTCGTCGCCCGGGTGGAGGACGACTCCCCCGACCTGGACTCCATCGAGGTGGTATGGAGCAGCGACGTCGATGACGAGCTGTTCCGCGGCAACCTGGACTCCCAGGGGGTCAGCCAGTTCACCACCACCGGCCTCAGCTCCGCCACCCACGTCATCACCGCTACCGCCACCGACCTGGACGGCGACCAGGGGATGGTGTCGGTGACGGTGACGGTCGATCCCAACAGCGCCCCGGAGCTGGTCCTCACCTCCCCCACATCCGGCGCGAGCTTCCCGTCGAACTCCGTGGTGCCGGTCAGCGGCACCGTCTCCGACGGGCAGGACGCTCCGGGGCAGCTCCGGATCACGGTCTCCAGCAGCCTGTCGGTGGATCCGCTGGTCGCGGACCTCGCCCCCGCGAACGACGGGACCTTCAGCGTCTCGGTCTTCCTCGGCGAGGGAGCCCAGACCCTCACGGTCGCCGCCACGGACCGGGGAGGCCTCACGGACTCCGAGGAGGTGGACCTCACGGTGGTACCCGCCGACGAGGTGCCGGAGTGCGAGATCCTCTCCCCCGCGTCCGGCTCCGTCACCCCCCCCGACACCACCATCGAGGGCACCGCCTCGGACGGCGAAGACGCCGCCGGGGACCTCGTGGTCACCCTCTCCAGCAACGTCGGTGGCCCCCTCGGCTCCCCGGTGCCCGACGCGAACGGCGACTTCCAGTGGCCGGTGACCCTCGCCTCGGGCAGCCACGTCCTGACGTTGCGGGTGGAGGACAGCCAGGCCCAGTACTGCGAGGACAGCGTCACCGTCACGGTGTCGGGCGCCCCCGCGGTGAGCATCGACAGCCCGGCGGACGGCACGGTGTTCAGCGCCGGCTCCTCGATCACCCTCTCGGGCATGGTGTCGGACTCCGAGGACCCGCCTCCGGACCTCGAGATCGCGTGGACCAGCTCCCTGGTGGTGGACCCCCTCTCCACCACGCCGGCGGGCGGCAGCGGCACCACCATCGCCCAGCTCGCCGCGGGGCTCGAGAACGGCATCCACGTCATCACGCTCACCGCTACCGACACCGACGGCCAGGTCGGCAGCGACAGCATCACCCTCGTCGTGAACGGCTCCCCGGGCTCGCCCGCCGTCGCCATCGTCCCCGAGAGCCCCTACACCACCGACGACCTGGTGGTCGCCATCACCGCCGACGCGATCGATCCCGACGGCGATCCGGTGACCTACCGCTACGAGTGGTACCTCAACAACGTGGTCGATCCCTCCCTGACGACCGACACCGTGTCCTCCTCCCTCACCACCAAGGGCCAGATCTGGAAGGTCCGGGTCTATGCCAGCGACGGGATCGGCGAGGGGCCGGCGGCCCAGGCCCAGGTGACGGTGCAGAACTCCCTGCCGGTGGTGGACGGGGCCACCCTGTCCCCCGATCCCGCCACCGACGGGCAGGCGATCACGGCCACGCCGGGGACATACTCCGACGCCGACGGCGACGCCGTGACCCTGCGCTACCGCTGGTACGTGAACGGTACGAACCTGGGCCCCAACTCCGACTCCCTCACCCCCAGCAACTTCGTGCGGGGGGACGAGGTCTGGGTCACGGTGACCGGCAGCGACGGGGCCGAGGGGCCGGCGGCGGAGTCGGCGCACCTGGTCGTCCAGAACGCCCTGCCCACCACCCCCACCGTCACCCTGTCCCCCTCGCCGGCGACGCCCGGGACGGACCTGGTCTGCAGCCGCGGCAACTCCGTCGACGCGGACGGAGACGCCCTCACCTACGAGTTCGCGTGGGACGTGGACGGCGCCCCCCGGGCCGACCTCGCCGGCCTCCAGACCGTCCCCGGCTCGGAGCTGCTCACGGGCCAGGTGTGGACCTGCTCGGTCACGCCCTGGGACGGCATCGACTACGGGGTGGCTGGCTCCGCCTCGGCGACCGTGGGCGAGGTGGTGTACCCGGTGGTCCGGGACCTGGCGGGTGCGGCCCTGGTGCTGGACGGCCAGTCGGGGAACGACCGGTTCGGCGCCGCCGCCACCTCCGGCGACCTGAACGCCGACGGCTGGCCGGACCTGGTGGTGGGTGCGCCCAAGCGGGACTCGGGCTCCGACGTCGACACCGGCGCCGTGTACGTCTTCTTCGGCTCCGGGGACGGGTTCCCGGCGAGCCTGGGGGCCGACTCCGCCGACGTGGTCCTGACGGGGACCCACGCCGGAGGCCTGGCCGGCACCGAGGTGCGGGCGGACGGCGACGCCAACGGCGACGGCCGCGCCGACCTGCTGGTGGGGGTGCCCGCCGACGACACCGCGGGCAACAACGGCGGAGCGGTCTTCGTTCTGTTCGGCGGCCCCGGCTTCGTCGACGAGTCCAGCGCCCTCTGGGACGTGGCCGACGTCGCCCTCGTCGCCGAGAGCGCCGACGACAAGGCGGGCACTTCCGTGGCCTACGTCCCGGACATCGACGGGGACGGGGACGACGAGGTCCTGGTGGGGGCGCCGGACACCGGCAGCGGGATCGACACCGCCCAGACCGGGACGGTCTACCTGGTGCTGGGAGATCCGGCCCTCGGGGGCACCTTCCCCCTGGGCGACGCCGACGCCCGGTACGAGGGGCTGGCGACCCTGAACCGGTGCGGGCAGTCCGTCGCCGGGCTCGGGGACGTGGACGGCGACTCCGTCCCCGACTTCGCCATCGGGGCCACCAAGGAGTCCACCACCGCCACCAACGGAGGGACGGTCTACTTCTACTCCGGTGCGACGGCGCTGGCCGCCTCGGGCCCCGTCTCGGGGGCGACGGCGGTGATCCGGGGCGACGTGGCCGAGGCGCAGTTCGGGGACGAGATCCGGTCCTGGGACGCGGACGGAGACGGCCTGGCGGACATCGTGGTCGCCTCGATCCTCGACGACACCACCGGGACCGACGCCGGCGCGGTCTACGTCTTCCTGGGGGCGGAGGGGCTGTCGGGGGAGCTGGAGTCCTCCGCCGACGCCTTCCTGGTCACCCGGGGGGAGGAGGCGTCCGCCGCCGCCGGGCGGTCCCTCGCGGTGCTGCCCGACTGGGACGGGGACGGGATCGACGAGCTGGTGATCGGCCAGTCCGCCGCGACGGAGCCGAGCTTCAAGGAGGGGGTGGTCTGCGTCCTGCTGACCACCCAGCCCTGGCCGTCGGGGCTGGGGAGCGCCGCCCTGCGGATGAGCGGCCCGGAGTCCAACGACAACGCCGGCACGGCGGTGGCGGTGGTGCCGGACTTCGACGGTGACGGCTACGACGACCTCCTCATCGGCGCCGAGCTGGGCGAGGGCATCGAGCACGACAGCGGCACCGCCTACCTGGTGGGCCGTACCCTCTTTCCCTGGTAGCCCCGTTGCCCTTGGCTTCCGGGGGGCCCTGTGGCATCCTCCTCGGCCGCGCTGCTCGATCCGCCGGAGCGGAGGCGAGGAGCCACTCCCGGAGCGCCCGATGAACCGTTCGACCCTCGCCCTGGCCGGGATCCCGCTGCTCCTCGCCCTCGGGGCCACGGCCCACGCCGCCAAGAAGGACGAGCCGACCCTCTTCGAGGTCCCCCGCTCGAACGGGATGTACGACGCCCGGGGCGCCGGGGCGGACCGCGTGCCCGATCTGCGGCGGATCCACGCCCACGCGCGTCCCGACGGACTCGAGGTCGGCCTGCGCCTCCACGAGGACGTGCCCGCCTGGGAGCACCTCGTCCAGGTGCTCGTCGCCAAGAAGGACGGGAAGGAGCCCGATCGCGTCGTCCGGATCCGCTCCGCCACGGAGTGGGTGGTGAAGGCCGCCGAGGAGAAGCCCGAGGGGAAGGACGCGAAGGCCGAGAAGGCCGAGAAGGCGGCCAAGGACGACAAGCCCAAGGAGAAGTACCCGCGGGAGGTCGCCACCGGCGCTCTGGTCCGCGAGGGCGCCTCCTACACCTTCACCGTCCCGTGGTCCGCGCTCCCCGAAGGCGATCTCTGGGTGTGGGCCGAGGCCCAGGACTGGGATCCCGAGGCCCGGTCCATCGCCGAGGCCGCCGCCAAGGAGTCCGAGGGGGCCGCCGAGGGGGCCAAGTCCAAGAAGGCCGAGAAGAAGCCCATGGAGCCCCTCAACCTCTCGGACCGGGCCCCCGACGGGTCCCGGGTGCTCCTGGTCTCGCGGGGCGCGCCGGACCAGAGCTAGGGGCGCACGCCCCCTCCTGGCCTCAGGACCAGCCCACCTCGATCAGGTACTTCGACTCGTCGATCTGGATCCCCACCTCCAGGTCCCCGGCGATCAGCCCCACGGGGTAGCGGATCCCCGCGAAGAGCTTCCGCAGGTCGGCGTCGGGGGCCGCCTCGCCCTCGGTGTCGGGGTGGACCTCGCGGGAGCGGTCCCGCCACCGACGGCGGGTCAGGCGGCGGCCCTCCTTCTCCTCCTCGAACACCGCGCCCAGGAAGTGGAAGAGGGCGGGGCGCAGGGGCAGCGGAGGCAGGCTCACCCTCCCGCCGCCCCGGGCGGGGCTGTTCAGGACCAGGTCCCCTCCCCACTCGTCCGTGGGCTGGGAGGCGGGCTTGAGCACGGCCTTGACGGTGGAACCGGCCCGGGGCGAGGCCCGGCGGCACCCCTCCAGGTACGCGGAGTAGAGGTCCAGGACCTCCCGGGGCTGGCCCGCCAGGCGGTCCCGCACCGGCCCCAGGTCCACCGACTGGAGCGTGTATCCGTTGGCGCGCCGGCCCCGGGCGATGGGCAGGTGCGCGGCGAGGGTCTCGTCGTCGGGGCAGGCCCCCGCCTTCTTGAGGCTGCTCTTGAGCTCCCAGAAGAGGGCCGTGGCCTTGGGGGGGCGGTGGGTGACGTCGTCCCGGGCCAGGATGGCGTGGATCGCGTAGGCCGCCGCCCACGCCTGGATCCCCGGGAACCGCTCGTCGATGGCGTTCTCCAGGGCCAGGCGGGCCAGCCAGTAGCTCTGGGGTCCGACGGGCACCGGCACGTCGTTCCACAGCAGGCGCCCCACGATCTTCGCCCGCCGGTTCTCCTCCACGAGGTCCACCCGCGCCAGGGCCACCGCCGCTCCCGCGGCCTCGGACGGAGTCTCGCGGCGGTCCAGCCAGCGCCCGAAGAGGGGCTCCGCCAGGCTGGTGGTCCCCTTCTCGTCCCGGCGCAGGTAGCCCAGGCGGACCAGCATCCGCTGGTCGGCGATGTCCAGGTCGGCGATGGGGGCGGGGTTCCCCCGGGCGAGGGACTGCAGCGCCGCCGTCTCGTGGGGATCCAGGTGGTCCAGGTCGAACTGGAGGGCCCGCATCTCGGGCATCGAGGAGATGTCCAGCAGCGCGTCCACCGCCCGGGAGAGGGCCGGTCCCTTCAGGCCCGCGTCCCGCAACGGGGCGTGGATCCCGCCCCCCGCGGCGATCCGCGCCGCGACGTCCGCGGCGGCCTTCCGGTCCAGGGCGGTGGCGAGGGCCTCGGTGGCGTGGGGGGACGAGGGGCTCAGCACGATGTGGCAGAGGGTGTGGATCAGCCACGGGTGGCCGCCGGTGCGGGCCAGGACGGCGTCCTGGTCCTCGGCGGCGTCGAAGCCCTGGGCCACGAGGTGCCGGGCCCCGTCGGGCTCCAGCGCCCCCAGGTAGGCGACCCGGAACAGCTCCAGGAACGGCGAGACCAGGGTCCCGGCGTCGAAGCGGCGCAGCAGGGTCTTCACCGAGGCCATCACGCAGCGCACCCGCCCCTGGCCCCGCTCCACCAGGTCCCTCACCCCCAGGAGGGCCTGGTCCAGGGTGTCGGTCCCCGACGGATCCGACGGGGCCATCACCGCCTCCGCCTCGTCCACCAGCAGGTAGACCACCGGCGGGCGGGGCTGATCCGACCAGTGCAGCAGGCAGTCCTCGACGTGGTCCAGCACCTCGGGGGAGGGCGCCCCCGCGGCGGGCCCGGGGGGCAGGGCCAGGCCCGCCCTCTGGCAGGCGCGGCGGAAGGTCCGCAGGAGCTGGCGGGCGAAGCCGGGACCGCTGGGGTCGTAGGCCATGTTGAGGAAGACCGGCACCGCCGGCTCCCCGTCGGGTCCGCCATGGAGGAGCTGTCGCTCCACCGCCTTGAGGAGGGACGTCTTGCCCATGCGCCGTCGGCCGACGATCCACACCGAGCTTCGCGCCCCCGCCAGGGTGCGGGTGAGGACGGCGCGGCCGACGTAGCGGTCCCCGTCGGCCCACATCCCCGGGGAGAAGCGGTCGGCGCGGGTGGGGCCGCCGCCGGTCCAGGGGTTCGTGCCGGAGTCGCCAGTTCGGGATGTCATTCGGGGTCGCGGGGCGGGAAGGTCACGCGGCATCGAGCCGGGCGCTCTGCCCGCCGTACTGCTCCTGGAAATAGCGTTCGACGAATGAGGGGGGCACCGGGGTCTCGGGCCGGATCCGCGTCTCGGTGCAGTAGCGGCGCCACCCCGCGATGATATCCGAACAGAGCCGTTGGATGCGAAGGGGGCGACAACCGGTGTAGAGACAGATGAGGTCCACGGAGGACGTGTCGTAGTTGACCCCGTCCGCCCGGGAGGGCTTCTGCACCAGCTCCCGGGCGTCCGCGTCGTCCAGGGGGCCCAGCACCAGGATCCGCCCGATCCCCAGCAGGTCGCTGTTGGGCCCCTGGGTCTGGCCGTATCGGGTCAGGTCCACCCCGGCGATGATCAGGCCGAAGACGTCGGGGTACTCCGAGGCGAGGTGCCGGCAGCCCTGGGCGATCCGCGTCCCCTCGTCGCCGAGGTCGTGGAAGAGGCGCTGGGCCTCGTCCAGCAGGAGCAGCACCCGGCGCTTGCGCCGGTCCTGGAGGAGGTAGAAGAGCTCGACGATGACGTCCCGGGCCGCGATCTCGGACTCGACCCGGTCGAGACCGATGGAGTCCCGGTCCTCCTGGGGCAGGGCGATGTCGGTGGCGATCTTGTTGAGGAGCTGGCGGAAGAAGTGGGACCCGTCGGCGCACTGCTCCATGGACAGGTAGACCGGCATGTCGGCGCCGGTGGCGACGACGTCGGGGGTCTCCAGGATCCGCTTGAGCTTGAACAGCAGGCTGGTCTTGCCGATCCGCTTGTCGCCGGAGATGGTCACCACGGCGCGGTTGCGGACCGCCAGCAGCAGCTCGGCGATCTGGTGCCTCCGGCCGAAGAACATGGCGTCGTCCCGCAGCGGCATGCCGATCACGTAGCGGGTGTCCATGACCTGGATCCGCTCCTCGAGGTCGTCCACCTGCCACTGGAGGTCCACCACCTGCCCCTCCAGCTCCCGCTCCCTCCGCCGGCCGCGCAACGCCACGGCCCAGCCGAGGCCGACGGTGAGCAGGGCGAAACCCATGTGGGGCGACGAGAGGTGGAGCCGCCAGTCCACCAGGGGATCGCTCACCCGCCCGTCGGCGGCGACGGTCTGCACCTGGCAGCGGCTCAGGACCCGCCACCCCACGTCGATGGGGAGGCTCATGGAGGTGGTCCGCCGGGGGCTCTCGCCGCAACTGTAGAGGAGCTCGGCGGGGCGGGGCTCCCACCGGTCCAGGCCGTGGCCCACCGAGGTCCGGGCCACCAGCCCCGGCGAGAGGGAGAAGAGGGGCCCGGCGAGGTCCAGGACCCCCGGCACCACCATCTGGGGGCCCAGGACCCACCGGGAGTCCCCCGCGGCGTCCACCAGGCGGAACCAGGTCTGGCCCAGGCGGTCCTCCAGGGCCCGGGACACCCGCCAGCCGTGGCCGGCCCGGGCGTAGGTGGACCCCGGCAGCGCGTCGCCGGCCCGCCCCACCACGTCGCCGAGCTGGAACCACACGCCCCCGTCGGACGTGGTCATCAGCACCCGGGCGGCGCGACCCAGCTCCCCGAGGGGCTGGGGAGAGGGCGTCCACTCGGGGTAGCCCGAGGGTGCCCGGGTGGCCGAGCCGATCCGCCAACCGAGGGAGGGCGGATCGGACGTCGGCAGGGGGGCGAGCCAGCGGAGACCGACGCCGTCGGAGCCCGCCAGGCGGACGCCGCCGCGGGAGTCGGGCATCGGCTCGATGAGGCAGGTGCGGCTCGGGTTCGAGGGGCAATGCAGCTTGGGGGCCCGGGTGAGCTGGGGCGCGCCCTCCCGGGTCCGGACGAGGTGCCACATCTCGCCGCCGGTGGGGGAGGCCACGATCACGGTGGCCGCACCCCGCTCCGCCTCAGGTCCCGCGTGGAGCGACGGCGACTCCGGGAGAAAGCCCTTGGGGTAGGGCCACGTCCGGACCTGCCAGCCCGTCGGGTCCCGGGACCACAGGGCGAGGCCGTGGCCGGTCCACGCCACGACGTCGTCCCCCCATCGGTCGATGGGGGGAAGGCGGCCGGGCCCCTCCAGCAGCTCGGGGGGGAGGAGGCCGGCGGGGGCGGGCGCGCACCAGCCGCCGGTACACGTCAGCAGGTCCTGGCCCCCCCCGGGCAGGCGGATCAGGACGTCCCGGCCGAAGGGCACCACCTCCACGCCCGCGGCCGCCACCGCCTCCACGGGCCGGTAGTCCAGGGGGAAGCGGACCATGGAGCGCTCGGGCTGCCCGGTGCGGACCCCGACCCCCCACATCCGCCCAGCGCCGTCCCGGTAGAGGGACTCGATCCAGGCTCCCGAGGGTGCCTCGGGGATGGGGTGGACCGCGCCAGTGCCCGGCGTCCACGCCTGAAGCCCCCGGGAGTCGGCGGGCCCGAACCACACCAGCCCGTGGGGATCGACCTCCACCACCCGGATGGAGGGGATCCCCGGGGCGAAGGTCGGGAGCGGCGCGGCCGCGGCCGGCGACCCTTCGGGAGGGCGGGGAGACTCGGCCCCTCCCCCGCTCCAGCGCGCCACCCGCTCCACCTTCGCCCCTTCCCGGGCCAGCGCCACCCGCAGGAGCTCCCCGCCGGCGGTGCCGGCGAAGACCTCGCCGGCGGCCCGGGTCCCCGCCGAGAGGGCGGTGATGGCGCGCCCCGCCGTCTCCTCGAGGCGTCGGGGGGCGGCCCAGCGCCGGGCGGGCTCCACGACGAAGAGGCCCCGATCGGTGCCCACCAGCAGGGGGCCGCCGGGCACGCCGTGGACGCGCCGGATCACCGCGACGGAGGTGAGGGGATCGGGGAACTTCACGCCGATGGACAGGGCGACGTCCGCTCCCACCAAGGGGACCCGCAGCAGGCGCCCCCGGTCCTCCCGGTCGCTGACCACGAGCCAGATCGCCGCGTCCTCACCGGTGGCGGAGTCGTCCAACTCCGCGTCACGTATGATGAATTCTCCATCCGGAAGCGAGATCTGGGCCTCGCTCGCCACCTGCCAGGCCCTGGCCTTCCGCACCCGCCCCGGGGCGATGGGCTGGTCGTCCTGCCGGGGCAGGCGCAGCTCCCGCACCTGGAGGGTGGGGCTGAGGTCCGGGCGGCTCGCGGGGAGGACGGCGACCTCGTAGGCGGTGTCCCCGCTGAGCCGCATGACCCGGTCCGTCGCCCCCTGGGAGCGCCAGCCGTCGTCGGAGAGCTGCCAGCCGTCCACCCGGGCGTCGTACCGGTAGAGGCGCCCCTCGTCGGTGAGCCACACCCGCCCGTAGAGGTCCTCGCCGAGGGTGGGCTGGGCGAAGGCCCGGGGGTAGAAGAGGGGGCCGGTCTCCCGGGCCAGGGGGGGCCAGTCCTTGCGGTCGGGGCTCCCGTGCCCGGGTCGGGCGGGGGTGGCGGAGGGGTCGGCGTCGGTGGGCGCGGGGGTGGGGTGTGGCGCGGCCTTCCGGACGGAGCGCCCCCTGCCGCCACGGCCCGGGGCGCGGGGAGAGGCGGCAGGACCATCGGACGGGGTCGCCTGGGGGCCGCGGGGTACGGGGCCCCAGACGGCCCCCTCGGGGGGAGGCGAGGTCTGGCGCCACACGTCACCGGCCGCGGCGGGGGGCGGAGGAGCGGCCGGGGCCCCGGTCCAAGGGCTCGCCGGCTCGGGCGGGGGCTGCTGGGGGAGCGCGGGGGCGGGAAGCAGCGCCAGGACGGCGCCGAGGGCGGCGGACAGGGGGATCGACGGGGCCGCGCGGGCCCGCGTCCGCATCACTTCAGGGGCCTCCAGGCGGCCCGGGGGATGGCGGCGGAGATCGGCAGGACCTGGGCCGCCAGCACGTATGCGGCGCGCCGGTTCCGGATCTCGTCGGTGCCGTCCTCGGTGACCACGGCGAGGCCGTCCTCTCCGAACCCCTGGTAGGAGATGGGACCCGCGAACCCCCTCTGGCGGAAGTACCCGGCGATGGACCGGGCGCGGGACTCGCTCAGTATCTGGTTGCTCCCCCGATCCCCCACCGTGTCCGTATATCCGGCGACGAAGAGCTGGACCTTCACCAGCCCCCCGTACCGGGCGACGGCCTGGGCGATCCGGTCCCAGGCCCGGTCCAGCTTGGGCCGCTCGGTGGCCTCGATGGCGTGGCTGCCGGTGGCGAAGACCACCTCCTCGTGGGGGATGTCCAGGGCCCAGGGGGAGATCTCCTCGCTCGCGTAGAAGCCGAACTTGTCGTAGCCCACGACGTCGATGCGGACCACCTCCCCCCCCGGGGTCCACGTCACCGGCAGGGGCGTCCCGGGCGCCTCGCCGTCGAACTCCGCCGCCTCCTCGGCGATGGGCCCGTCGGGCCCCAGCACGGTGATCTGGACCTTCCCGGCGGGCCGGGTGAGCGTGACCTCCAGCCGCCCCGCCTTCAGGTCGATGGCCTCCCGGGGCACCTTCATCTCGAGCCCCTCCCCCACGAACACGCTGAAGGACACCGGCACCCGGTACTCCTCCCCGTTGGGGTACACCCCGGCGATCTCCCCCCGGTAGGCGGCCTCCCCCTCGGGCTGGTCCCAGGTCAGCACCACCGCCTTCCCCCTGGCGGCGGGCTTCCCCCCCAGGACCAGCTCCGTGCCGTCGTCCCGGGTGACCCTCAACGTCAGGCTCTTGAAGTCCGCCTGGGGCTGGACGGTGACGGTGGGCCTGCCCTTGCCGACCCGGACCACCTGCTCCGCGCGCCAGGTGAACAGGTCCAGGGCGTGGGAGGGGGTGGGGAGGGTGAGGAGGGTGAGGAGGGTGAGGACGATGACCCCGAGGGCCGTCCTTGCGGCCATGCGCCGCGACCCGCGTGGGCGGGCCTCCGGGTCCATGGGGCCGGCGGGGGAGATCGAGCGGCTCGGCATCGCGGACCACCTCCTGATCGGGGTGACGAGACGCCGTATCCTAACCCACGGCGCCCGTACCCGCGCCGGAGCTTCGGTTGCGGGTGGATCCCCGCCGGGCGCATACTCGTCCCGGCGGCGCTCGGGGGGGGTAGGGGCGGACGGATCCGGATGTTCGACGGCGCTTCTGTCCTGGTCACCGGCGGCACCGGCAGCTTCGGCCGGCGCTTCGTGCGCATGCTGCTCGATCGCTACCGGCCCCGGCGGGTGATCGTCTTCAGCCGTGACGAGTTCAAGCAGCACGAGATGGCCGCGGGCTTCACCGATCCGGCGATGCGCTTCTTCATCGGTGACGTGCGGGACGAGCGTCGCCTGTGGCGCGCCCTGAACGGCGTCGACTACGTCGTCCACGCCGCGGCCCTCAAGCACGTCCCCGCCGCCGAGTACAACCCCTCCGAGTTCGTGAAGACCAACATCCTCGGCTCCCAGAACGTGGTGGACGCCTGCCTCGACCGGGGAGTCCGGCGGGTGGTGGCCCTGTCCACCGACAAGGCCTGCAACCCCATAAACCTGTACGGGGCGACGAAGCTCTGCGCCGACAAGCTCTTCGTCGCCGGGAACTCCTACCGGGGGGCCGAAGGGACCCGCTTCGCGGTGGTGAGGTATGGCAACGTGGTGGGCTCCCGCGGCAGCGTGATCCCCGCCTTCGCCGCCCAGAGGCCCACGGGACGCCTGACCATCACCGACCGCCGGATGACCCGCTTCTGGATCACCCTCGACGAGGCGGTGAGGCTCGTCTGGCGCGCGTTCGCCGACATGGAGGGCGGCGAGGTCTTCGTCCCCAAGATCCCCAGCATGCGCCTGGTGGACCTCGCCCACGCCGTCGCGCCGGAGTGCGAGCTGGTGGACACCGGGATCCGCCCCGGCGAGAAGCTCCACGAGGCGATGATCTCGCCCGACGACGCCCCCTACACGGTGGAGTACGACGACTGCTACGTCATCCGCCCCGCCATCCACGCCTGGAGCCGCGACGAGGCCGGGCCCCGGGGCCGCCCCGTCCCCTCCGGCTTCACCTACACCTCGGACCTCAACGACCGGTGGCTGGACGCGGAGGGGCTCCGGGCCCTGATCGAGGGGATGAAGCCGGGGGACGACGCTTGAGCGGGACGGGGTCACCGCCTCGGCGACCGGCCCTCGCGGGTTACGGCCGGCAGTGGATCGATGACGAGGACGTCGCGGCGGTGGTGGCCGCCCTCCGGTCGGACCACCTGACCCAGGGCCCGGCGGTGGAGGCGTTCGAGAGGGCCCTCGCCGAGCGCTGCGAGGTCCCCCACGCCGTCGCGGTGGCCAACGGCACGGCGGCCCTCCACCTGGCCTGCCTCGCCCTCGACCTGCCGGCGGGCTCGGTGGGCATCACGTCGGCGCTGACGTTCGCCGCGTCCGCCAACGCCATGGAGCTCTCGGGGCTGGTGGCGGACTTCTCGGACGTCGATCCCTTGTCCTCGTGCATGGACGCCCTCACCCTGGAGGCCGCCCTCGCGCGGCTGCCCGAGGGGAGGGCGCGCCTGGTCGTCCCCGTCCACTTCGCCGGCCACCCCTGCCCCATGGACGAGATCGCCGCCGTGGCGTCGGCCCGCGGCCTGCGGGTGATCGAGGACGCCTGCCACGCCCTGGGGGCGGACCACCCCGACGGCCGGGGAGGGAGGCTCCCCGTGGGCTCCTGCGCCCACGCCGACCTGGCGGTGCTGAGCTTCCACCCGGTCAAGCACGTCACCAGCGGCGAGGGCGGGGCGGTCCTCACCCGGGACGCCGCCCTGGCGGAGCGCCTGCGGGCCCTGCGCAGCCACGGGATGGAGGGTCGGCCCGAGAGGCTGAAGGTCCCCGAGGAGGCCTTCGACCCCGCCACGGGCGAGAAGAACGCCTGGTACCACGAGATGCACTCCCTGGGTCTCAACTACCGCCTGACCGATCTTCAGGCCGCCCTGGGCGCCAGCCAGCTCCGCAAGCTGCCCCGGTTCCTCCAGAAGCGGCGCGCCCTGGCCGCCCGTTACGCGGAGCGCCTCGCGCCCCTGCCCTTCGCGCGGCTCCCCACCACCCGGGAGGGCTACGGGCACGCCTGGCACCTGTACGTGGTGGGCCTCGACTTCGACGCCCTGGGGCTGACCCGTCACCAGGTGATGGTCCACCTCCGGGAGCGGGGGATCGGCACCCAGGTCCATTACCTTCCGGTGCCTTTCCACCCCTACTACCGGGACCGCTGCGCCGGGCGCGCGTGGCCCGAGGCGGAAGCCGCCTATCGCCGCTGCCTCTCCCTGCCCCTCCACCCCGGCATGGACGCTTCGGATGTCGACGCCGTCGCGGACGCCCTGGAGGAGCTGGGCCGGTGAGCGGACCCGGGGATCCCCTCGGCGCGCGCCCTCCCCCGGCCCGGGACGTCGTGGTGATAGTGCAGGCCCGCATGGGCAGCACCCGCCTCCCCGGGAAGGTGCTGGAGGACGTCGGGGGCCGGCCGATGCTCCACCGGGTGATGGAGCGGGTGGCCCGGGCGAGGCTCCCGGCGAGGTGCGGGATCGCCACCACCACCCATCCCCGGGACGACGCCGTGGCCGCCGCGGCCCGGGACCTGGGGGTGGGGCTGTTCCGAGGCTCCGAGGACGACGTGCTGGCCCGCTACCTCGGCGCCGCCGGGGCGTTCGCCGCCGGGGCCGTGGTGCGGGTGACGGCGGACTGCCCCCTGGTGGACCCCGGGATCCTGGACCGGGTCGTGGAGAGGCTCGGCGTCGGGGACGTCGACTACGCCTCCAACACCCTGGAGAGGGCCTGGCCCCGGGGCCTGGACGTCGAGGCGTTCACGGTGGAGGCCCTGGAGCGGGCGGCCCGGGAGGCCCCCCCCGGGCCCGATCGCGAGCACGTCACCCTGTGGATGTACCGCCACCCCGGCGCCTTCCGCCTCGCGGGGATCCCCGCCGACGGGGACCACGCCCACCACCGCTGGACCGTCGACACCGCCGAGGACCTGGAGCTGGTCCGAAGGATCTACGCCCGCCTGGGTCCGGACGGCCTCTTCGGCTGGAGGGGGGCCCTGGCCCTGGTGGAGTCGGATCCGTCCCTGCCGGCGATCAACGCCGCCGTGCTCCAGAAGGGGATCGGTCCGCTCCCGTGAAGGATCCGGCCCCCTTCCCTGCCCTGCTGGTCCGCGCCGACGCCGGGCCCGGGATCGGCGCGGGCCACGTGATGCGCGGCCTCGCCCTGGGGCAGGCGTGGGCGGACGCCGGGGGGAGGGTGGAGTTCCTGACCCGCCCGGGGGTGCCGGAGCTGGAGGCCCGCCTCCGGGGCGAGGGCTTCGGGGTGCACCCCTGCGAGGTCGCGCCGGGACGGGACGACGCGGCCCTGACCGGCGAGCTGGCCCTCCGCCTGGGGGCGGGCTGGGTGGCGGCGGACGGCTACGCCTTCGATGCCCCCTGGCAGGAGGCGGTCCGGGCCTCGGGGGCGAGGCTCCTGGTGGTCGACGACTACGGCCACGCCGGAGAGTGGCCGGCGGAGGTCGTGCTGAACCCGAACCTGGGGGCGGATCCCGCCCGCTACGGGAGGCGCGCCCCGCACACCCGGCTCCTGCTGGGACCGCGCTTCGCGCTCCTGCGGCGGGAGTTCCTCGCCCGAAGGGGCGATGCCGCCCGGGATCGGTCGGCGGGTCGCCGCCTGCTGGTGACCCTGGGGGGGAGCGATCCCGCGGACGCGACCTCGCGGGTGCTGGACGCCCTGGACCTCCTCCCCCCGGGGGAGCTGGAGACGACGGTGGTGCTGGGGGCCGCCCACCCGAGGCGGGAGGTCCTGCGGGCGAGGCTGGCGGCGGCCGGGATCCGAGGGGTGGAGGCCACCGACGACATGGCCGGGCTCATGGCGTGGGCGGACATGGCAGTGTCGGCGGGGGGGAGCACCTGCTGGGAGCTCGCATTCATGGGGGTCCCGGCGCTGGTCCTGGTGGTCGCTGACAACCAGCGGGGCGCCACCCGGGCCCTCCACGCCGCGGGCTGCGTCGAGTCCCTGGGCGAGGCGCCGGCCTGGGCGGGGCGGCCCGCCGTGGTCGCCGGGGCGCTGCGCTCCCTGGTGGGGGACGGGGCGAGGCGGCGGAGCATGGCGGAGCGCCTGCGGGCGCTGGTGGACGGGCGAGGGGCGGAGAGGGTGGTGGGGGCGATGGTGGAGTGGTCGAACGAGGTGGCGCGGCCGCGGGACTGAACCCGGGCGGGGCGGGGGTCACCGCCTCGGTTGCGCCTGCCCCGGGCCTGGAACACCATGGGGACCTTCGACGCACCCGATCCCCGGGCGCTGGAGATCCCTCCTTGCCCCCCCTCTCGATCCCCATTGGCTCAAGGCTCGTGGGTCCTGGTCATCCGACCTTCGTGGTGGCGGAGATCTCCGCGAACCATGGGCACGACTACGATCGGGCGGCGCGACTCGTCGAGGCCGCGGCGAGAGCGGGCGCCGACGCGGTCAAGCTCCAGACCTACACCCCCGACACGCTGACCATCGACTGCGATGGCCCGGTGTTCCGGGTGGGCACCACCAATGCGTGGCAGGGGCGGACCCTCTACGACCTGTATTCCGAGGCGTACACGCCGTGGGAGTGGCACCCTCGCCTGAAGGGGGTCGCGGACGACCTGGGGATCCCCCTCTTCTCGACGCCCTTCGACCTGACTGCCCTGGAGTTCCTGGAGGATCTCGGGGTGCCTGCCCACAAGATCGCCTCCTTCGAGATCGTCGACCTGGAGCTCGTCGAGGCCATCGCCCGCAAGGGGCGGCCGGTGATCGCGTCGACGGGGATGGCCTCCCTCGGAGAGATCGACGCCCTGGTCTCCACGGTGAGGGGGGCGGGCTCCCCTCCCCTGGCGCTGCTCCACTGCATCAGCGCCTATCCCGCGGATCCCGCCCGGATGAACCTGGCGACGATCCCCCACCTGGCCCAGGCGTTCGGCGTCGTCGCGGGGCTGTCGGACCATTCCCTGAGCGACACGGCCGCCATCCTCGCGGTGGGCTTGGGAGCGTCCATCGTCGAGAAGCACTTCACGCTGGCGCGGGCCGACGGCGGACCGGACGCGTTCTTCTCCATCGAGCCTCCCGAGCTGGCGCGGCTGGTCGCGGCGATCCGGGAAGCCGAGAGGGCCGTCGGGAGCGCGACCTTCGAGCGGAGCGCCGAGGAGCGACGGAACGACTGCTTCCGGCGCTCCCTGTTCGCGGTCGCCGACATCGGGGTGGGAGACAAGCTCGGACGCGACAACGTCCGCAGCATCCGCCCCGGGGCGGGCCTCCCGCCGCGCTTCCTCCCCCTCGTCCTGGGGCGCAAGGCCCGGGTCGCCATACCCCGGGGCACGCCCCTGGCTTGGGATCTCCTGGAGTGACCGGCGGATCCGGTCGAAGCGGCGGGACGGTGCTGTTCCTCGGCCCCTCCGACTCCCCCGTGGTGGACTACTTGCGGGAGGAGGGGGCCCACGTCACCTGCCGGTCCGACCGGATCGACGCCGCGCAGGTGCAGGCCCTGGCTCCCGACTTCATCGTCAGCTACGGCTACCGCCACATCGTCCGCCCGGACGTGCTCTCCCTGCTGCGGGATCGGTGCGTGAACCTCCACGTCTCCCTCCTGCCCTGGAACCGTGGCGCGGACCCGAACCTGTGGAGCTTCGTCGAGGGGACGCCCTCGGGGGTGACCATCCACCACATGGACGCCGGGCTCGACACGGGGGACGTCATCGCCCAGAGGCGCGTGGGCATCCCCGAGGACGCGACCCTCAGGACGAGCTACGACCAGCTCCAGCGGGAGGTCCAGTCCCTCTTCCGCCAGCTCTGGCCCGCGATCCGGGAAGGTCGCGCTCCCCGCCGACCCCAGGAGGGTCCGGGGAGCGCCCACCGCGTCCGCGACCGCGCCCGGATCGAACATCTCCTCGGGCTTGGCTGGGACACCCCGGTCGCCCTCTTGCGCGCCGCGACCGCGCCAGAACCGCCGACTTGAGCTACTCCCGCGCCAGAAATGGCCCCCCGTCGAGGATCCCGTCGCAGATCGCGTCCAGGATACGGTTCCGGCCCGGGGCGAGGTCGGTGACGGAGCGGTAGTCCTGCGGGCCTGCGCCCCAGCACGACAGGATGAGGAGCGGCCCGGCGTCACCCTCGGCGGTCGGATCAGCGCCCCTGCCGCCTCGCCCAGCGCACTCGGCGCCTGTCAGCTCCGACCACGGAGGCTCCAGTAGACATGGCGACGGTTCGGGCCTCGCGGCCCCACATCCAGACCCTGTCCAGCACTCTCCTGGTGGCCCGCTCGGCATGAATCACGCGAGGATCTCGGTCCCACCCCAAGACGACTTTGAGATCTTGAGGGGATCGCCGGAACTCCGACCCCAACTCGGCCTCGCCGACCGCACGGTGGCAGCGATCACCGAACCGGTCATAGTGCAGTATGGAGCAACGCCCCTCCTGAATCGCCACGAGTCCCGCCCGAGCCGCTTCGCCCGCATCCGAGGCATACATCGGAGTCCCCCAGAGAAACATCTTACGGGACAGGTACAGCGCGTAGAATGCGACCGTCCCCACGACATTCGTCGTGACGTACTCGTGACGAGAGAGGTTGCGACACAAGTTGTCCAGGAACGCGGGGTTGGCGTCACGGTGACCGTTCGTCACGATGGGGTATCCCGCGTCCTCGTAGAGGGCGCGGATCTCCGCATCCTGATACTCCAACCAGTAGAGGCACACCGTGACGCGCGAAAACCTGTGCCGGATCAGGTCCAGGGATCGTAGATAGCCGCGCATGTCCCCCACTAGGGGACCTCTCTCCCACCCGTGGGCTGGACAGGCGAGCAAGGACCCGGGAACGGGATCCTCGAGGGGCGCGTCATGGTAGAGCAGGGGGGCGCCGATGGGGACGGCGGGGAGCGCAGTCTTCCGGCGGGCCGCTTCCTGGTTGAAACGACTCCACACGAACACCCGGGGGCGGATCGGGCGCCGGTGATCGGACGTGATGGGGAACCCGCAGTCCCAGTTCCACCCGTGCTGCAGCTCGCCGCAGATCGGTCGCGGGGCGGTGAGCCCGCAATAGCGAGCGAGGATCCGGTCATGCCCGTATAGGTGATTGGAGGCCAGCATGAGTCACGACTTGCGGGAGATTACGGCATCGCCGCGGCACTTGTCAATCGCGGGGGCGATGTGGCAGGGTGCAGAGCCTTGCTCGCCGCCCACCCACGCGCCGCCCGCCCGCCAAGGATCTCGAGGGGCCCTGCCCCACGGTTGCACTCGGGTTTCGCGGTCCAGACCTGCTGCGGTCTGCCCTCGCCGGCCACGGGGGCGTCGCGGTGCCGGACGTCTTGGGCGATGTGGGTCAACCACCCCTCCCGCGAAGTCCGGCCCTGCTCCCTTCCGGGGCTCAGCCAGTCCTGGATCTCGCGACGGCCCGAAGGGCGATACCCGAGCCTGCGGGGAGCACGTCCTCTTTGGGGAGATGGTGCAGGACGGATCGGGTGGGCGGGACCGTCCCGGGTACTCGAGAGGAAGCAGCTCTGACCCGGCGAAGCCAGGGCGGCGCCGGTGCTACCCTTGACACTTGTTCGGGTTCGTGACAATTCGGGGCCGGCGCCCACCGGCCACCTCCAGGGGCTCCTCCATGCAACCCCCCGCGCCTATTGGCGAACACCCGGTCTCGCGCGAGTGGGAGGGGTCCTCGGCCCAGCCCCCTTCCGCCCACGGCGGTGCCTCCGTCCCGAGCATCGCCCGAATCGGCCGAAATGCGAGCATACTGGTGGTGGGCGAATTCGGGCTTCAGGCCCTCTCCTTCCTCGCGACGCCCCTGTTCACTGTGTACCTGGCTCCGGGCGAGTACGGCCGGTGGGCGCTAGGGTCCATGCTCCTCGGCGCCCTGGCGTGCCTGTACAACCCCGCCCTCCATGGGGCCGTGACGCGCTACTACTTCATCCTTGACGAGCCGTCGGAACGGCGACGGTTCCTGGGCACCATCCAGACCTTCCTGGTCGTCTGGGGTCTGGGGCTAAGCATCGTTCTGATGCTGGCGGGGCCATGGCTCGCTCCTCACGTCTTCGGCGAAGATCTCCCATTCTGGCCTTACGGGGCCCTCATCGTCTGGACGGGCTTTCTAGGAGTCCTGGGCGTCGTGCCCCGGGCTGTCTGGGCCGCTGCGGAGATGCCGAAGGCACTGGTAGCGGTCGGTGCCCTGGGTACCACCGCCTACCTCGGACTCGCCGTGTCCCTCGTGGCCGTTGCAGGAGCCGGGGTCGATGGCCTGTTCTGGGCGCGACTCGCCTCGTCCGGAATCGTGTCCTTGGCGTTCCTCGCGTTCGCTCGGCGGCACACCGGCCTTGCGTGGGACCGGGGAATGCTTCGGGACGCACTCACCTTCAGCCTGCCGCTCTTCCCCCACCTGCTGGCGCTGTGGGCGCTCGCGCTCTCCGACCGCTTCATCCTTTCGCGAATGCTCGACGTCGGGTCCGTGGGCGTCTACATGTTGGGCTATGTTTTCCTGGACGCGGCGAACCTCGTGACGGGAGCGTTGAACGGCGCGTGGGTACCCCAGTTCACGCGAGCCCACGGTGTCCCGTCTCTCGCTCCGTTCGTCGCCCGATCAGTCACATGGTTCATGGTGGCGGTCGTCGGCGTGGTCCTTGCGGGCGTAGTTCTCTCCCCGACGATTGTCCGGCTGCTCTTCGACGAGCGATATCACGCCGCGGCTCCGATCTCGGCGATCCTCGTCGTCGGCGCCCTGTTCCAGGGTCTCTATCTCCTGGGGGTCGCCGTCCTCTTCTTTCATCGGCGCAACGCGGCGGTACCCGTGGTCACCACTGCGGCCGCGCTCGTCAACGTGGGGCTCAATGTCTGGTGGATCCCGAAATGGGGCCTCCCAGGAGCGGCGTGGGCAACGGTCGTGGGCTACTCCGTGCTGGCCGCAGGCGTGTGGGCTGTAGCCCGCCGCTTCGGGGGCCTTCCGGTGGAGCGGGGGAGGGTGGCCGCGCTCCTCACCGTGGGTACCCTCGCGGGATCCATGGGGACTGAGCTGGATGGCACTTACGGGACCTGGACCGAGGTCGCGGTGAAGGTCGCCCTCTTGTCTTTGAGCATCTCGCTCCTCGTCGCCACCGCGCTCTGGCGCCGACAGGACCGGGCGATCGTGCGAGCCACCCCGGGACAGCCTCGGCCCTGACGGACGGTGGACCTCCGCCTGCCCTCCCAGCTCTCGACGGCGTGACTTTGACGGGGACCATGGCCTCGGCTAGGCTCGCAGTCGTGAGCCGTCGTCCGGCAGCCTCCGTCATCATCGCCACCCTCGACCGACCTGCCCTCCTCGCCGCGTGCCTGGACTCTCTCGACGAGCACGGGGGCAATCTCGATCGGGAGGTGATCGTCGTCGACCAGTCCCGGGCCGACGCCACCGAGGCGGTGTGCCGCGGGCGCCCTGGGGTGCGGTACGCGCGGTCGGAACGCCTCGGGATCTCCCACAATCGAAACCTGGGCGCACGGATGGGTAACGCGCCTTGGATCGTCTTCGCAGACGACGACGGGCGGTGTGCGCCTGGGTGGGGCGCGGCGACGGAGGGGTGGATACGAGGGGACGGGTCGCCCGACCTCGTGGTCGGGCGCGTCCTCTGCCAGGTCTCGGGGAGGCCGCTCGCGGCAGCCGCCGGCCCCGAGTCCTTCCTACTCGACGGCGAACGCTACTGGGCCGCAAACGGCGCATCCCTGGCCATCCGCCGCTCCCTATTCGAGCGGCTCGGTGGGCTCGACGAGAGGCTCGGGGCCGGCACGCGGTGGGGCGCGGGGGAAGACCATGACTTGGTGCTCCGAGCGCTCGCGGTGGGGGCAAAGGCCATTTATGATCCGCAGGTGGTCGTCCTCCACCCGCCGCCGGCATCCCGGGCTGACCGGAGCGCCCGGCGCAAGCAGTTCCTCTACTCCGTGGGTTCCGGGGCGATGTACCGCAAGAGCCTGCCCGGGCCCCTCGGTCCCGCGCTGGCGCCGCGGGCGCGGAGGATCTTCCTGGGACCACCGTTCGATTACGTGCGGGACGGCTTCCGAGGCGTCCCGGGGGCCTCGACCCACCTCGTGATGCTCGCGGGCCGATGGATGGGGCTCGTCGCGTTTCCTGGACCGGGAGGACGGGCTGCGGCTCCGGCGCCTCCGGCGGTCCCGGATGCGGAGTCGGACGTCGGCCTGGTTCGGGCGTTGGCCCGCCTCCTTCCCTGGCCCGCGCGACCGCGATGACCTCCTGTCCGACCCACGCCCCCCGGGTCACCGTCGTCCTTTCCGTGCACAACGACGCGGACTACATCGGCCAGGCGGTGCGGAGCGTCCTGGACCAGAGCTTCCGCGCGCTGGAGCTGCTGGTCTTCGACGACGGGTCCACGGACGGGACCGGCGACGTGCTGGCGTCGTTCTCCGACCCGCGGCTGGTCGTCGTCCGGGACGGCATCAACCTGGGCCAGGCGGAGCGCGGACGCCAGGGCTTCGCCCGGGCTCGGGGGGAGTACGTCGCCCGGATGGACGCTGACGAGGTCGCCCTCCCCCGCCGGCTGGAGCGCCAGGTGGCCCTCCTCGACGCGTGTCCCGGGATCGGGGTGATCGGTTCCCCGGGGGGGCGCATCGACCCCCTGGGGCGGCCCCTCGGCCGGTGGCCCGTCCCCAGGGGCCCCGCCGCCGTACGATTCGCGAGCATTCTCTACTCCCCCTTCCTCCACACCTCCGTCCTCGTCCGAAAGAGCGTCCTCCAGGCCCATGGGATCACCTATGACAGCTCCCTCGACGCGTCGGAAGACTACGACCTGTTCGCCCGCCTGCTGGAGGTCACGTCGGGTGAGAACCTGCCGCGACCCGAGGTGCTGACCCGGGTGCGGGTCGGGCTGACCTCCCGCCATCGGGAAACTCAGCTCCTCCGAGCGGACGAGATCGCCCTCCGGACCATCCGCGCCGCCCTCCCCGACGCACCCGTAGGGCCCGGGGAGGTCTCCGCCCTGCGCGAACTCCTGGTCGCCCCTCTGCATCCGCGGGTCTTCTCCAGCGGGGAGGCCGCGGACATCGCCGAGATCCACCTCGACCTCCTCGATCGCTTCGTGGGGCGCCACGGGCCCTTCAACGCGGCCCAGTTGCGTGCCCTGCGAAGGGAGGAGGCGCTCCTCCTCGCCCGCGCCAGCATCCGGGTGCGTCCGGGGAGGGAGTGGGCTCGGATCCTGGTCCGGGCGATGCGCCTCGACCCGGCTCTGCCGGCGAGGGCGGCGACCGAGGCCGCCCTCCAGGTGGGACCCCGGGGGATCTCCCGTGTCCGGACGCTCCTGGGCGGCTGAGGCCGCTGCCGGCCGAGGGCGGATACCACCCTGCTCTCCCAGTGTTCACGAGGAGAGAGGGCGCAGGAGTCCTCGATAGATCTCCAGGTAGTCTTCAGCCATCACCCCGACGGTGCGCCCCGCCGCCGCCTCCCGAGCGGCCCGACGCATCGCCCCGAGGCGGTCCGGGGAGGCGGCCAGGAGGGCGAGGGCGTCCGCCAGGGCGCGGGGATCCGCCGGGGGGACGAGGATCCCCGTCTTCCCGTCCTCCACCATCTCCGGCAGCCCACCGATCCGGGTGGCGACCACCGCCAGACCCGCGCCCATGGCCTCCAGGACCGCCACGGGCGCGTTTTCGTACCACGACGGGGGCAGCGCGAGACACTGGGACCGTCCCAGCAGGTCCGCCTTGGCCCTCTCGTCCAGGAACCCCACGCCGCGGATCCGAGGATCCCGCCTCGCCGCTCGCTCCACCGCTCCGGTCATGGGCCCCGTGCCGGCGACCTCGAGGCGCACGCCCAGGTCCCGGGGGATCCGGGCCATGGCGTCCAGGAGCACGCCGACCCCCTTGTGCTCGCTGACCTGCCCCAGAAACGCCACGCCCAGCCCCGGAGCCGGCGGCGCGGCGAGCCCCCCGCCGTCGACGAAGGCCGCCGAGGGGATCCCGTTTCGGACGACCTCGCCGCGTCGGGGGACGAGCCCGTCGGCGCGGTGGCGCTCCAGCACGAAACGCGATGGCGCACAGAAGACGTCCACGTCCGGCACGCGCCCGGCATACCAGGAGCGCCACATCCGGCAGGGCAGAGGCGCCGCGTCGCACCGGGCCCCCGAGGCGTGGAGCAGCGTCGCCCGCAGGCACAACAGGTGGTAGTCGTGGGCGGTGTGGACCACCGGGATCCCCCTGCGCCGGGCGGCCCACCATGCCGCGGGGGAGAAGCCGTCGATGTTGTGGGTGTGCACGACGGCGGGCCGTGACCGGTCCAGGATGTCCAGGAGCCGATGCGCCGCCCGCGGGTTCCAGGCATCCACCGCGTGCCAGGCAGCGCGCTTCACGATCGGTTGGTCGCGGTCGAATCCCCAGTAAAGGTTCAGGCCCCCCAGGCGCACGACGCGCACCCCGGACACCCACTCCTCCGTGGAGGTGGCCGCCGGCCCCGTCGTCACCACCGTCACCCGGTGGCCCCTCCGCGCGACCTCCTCGGCGAGGCGGGCGGCGATGACCTCGGCGCCTCCGATCACGTGGGGCGGGTAAAGGTTGCTGATGTACAGGATGTCCAGGGGCCCCTCGGAGCCGGATCCGCCCGGAGCGCTCACGGGCGCCTCCTGAACACCGAGACCTGGCCGCCGTCGGGGAGCGGGTAGGTGCGGAAGGGCTCGAAGCCGTCGGGGGCGGGCGGCGTGGTGGTGGCGCGGATCGCCAGGAAGGAGGCGCGCTCCCGGTCCCCCGCGGGCTCCAGGGCGTGGGCCGAGGTCACGCGGACGGGGTAGAACGCCTCGTACCAGGCCATGGCCCAGCCGTTGAACCAGAGGGTGTCGTCGCCGACGTACCAGAGGTCCTTGCCGGGGGAGGGATCGGCGGCGACGTCCCGGAAGATCGCCTCCAGCCGCCAGTCCTCGCCGCTGGGGGGGCCGATGATGTAGCCCCGCTGGGCGAAGACCACCACCGGGTGGGGGCCGATCCTCACCCCTGGCAGCTCCACGCGGGCGGGCAGGCCGGGGATCCCGAAGCTGATGGCCACGAACGAGACCGCGCACCACCCCGAGAGAGCCGCCGTCGCCACCCGCCTGGGCAAGGGGCGCAGCGAGGCCACCCAGGCCGCCGCCAGGACCCCCGCGCCCACCACCAGGGGCAGGGTGTAACGGGCGTCCTTGTTGGGCACGCAGGTCAGCAGGCCGTAGCTCCCCGCCGCCATCCACAGCAGGGGCGCGGCGCGGCGGCGCCTCTGCCCATCGGCGAGGACCCAGCCCAGCCCTGCCACCGCCGCCAGGGCCGGGACGAGGTGACTCTGGTTTCCCACGAAGTTCCCCGCGTACCAGAGCATCGAGGCAAGGCTCAGGACCTGGGGATCCCCCTCCGCCACCGCGGCGACCGACGCCGAGTGGGCCGCGTCGGCCCGGAGGAACGGGAGGTTCCGCGCGTACCAGTAGCCTCCCAGGGGCAGGGCGACCGCGGCGGCCAGGGCGGCGTTGACGGTCCGCGCCCGTCCCCCCTCCGCCCGGTCCAGGCGCACCGCCCGGACCAGCTCCCACGCCGCCGGCGCCACCAGGAAGAGGCAGAACGTCCACTTGACGAGCATCCCCAGCCCCGAGGCCAGGCCGAAGAGGAGGGACGGTCCCCGGGCGGCGAGGCCCCGGCTGCGGACCAGGGCCAGGAGGGCGGCGGCCACCATCGCCGCGAGGGGCGCGTCGAGCTGGAACTCCTTGAGCTGGGTCACCATCATGGGCGAGCCCAGGACGAACAGGACCGCGAGGGCCCCCGCTCCCGGCCCGGCGAGGGAGCGGCCGAGGCCGTAGGTCGCCGCCGCGAGCAGGGTCAGCCACACGACGTTCCCGGCGACCGCCGCCTCCACGCTGGTGCCCAGCAGGGCGTAGAAGGGAACGGCCACCCAGTAGACCAGCGGCGGGTAGTAGAGATAGGCGAGCAGCGCGTCGCCGATCCTGCCGTTCTCGGCGTAGGCCTGGTAGACGAGGCTGTTCCACAGGTGCCGCCCCATGTCCCAGTGGGGAGGCCGGGTCTCGGCGACGATCCAGGCGGCGTTGGCGGCGAACACGGCCGCGCACGCGGCGACGACGACCAGGCGGGCGAGACGGTCCGCGGGCCCGGGGGGAACCCGCTTGCCCTCCTTCGCCTCCTCCGCCGCCACGTCCCCCTCGGGCCGTCCGTTCGCCTGCATCGAGCCACGCTCCCGGGCCGCGCTCCGCCGCGGTTCACGGGGGGATGCGGGGCCCGAGGAGGGACGGTACTCCGGGGGTCGGCGGGGAGGCAACGCGCGGCCGCGGGCCGGGCCTACGGACCGGCCGGAGGCCCGCCGTCCGAGCGGCGGAGTCTGTCTCCGATCACAGGTCGGGAAAGTCCCCCTGGTCCCTCTTGCGCGCGAACGCCTCCGCCCTGCCCTCGTCCACGCCCCACGCCACGGCGTTCATGGGACCGAGGCCCTTCAGGATCTCGCGCAGGGAAGCCTCCAGCACCCGCCTCTCCTCCTCGGGCAGGTCTGCGAAGAACGCGGCGGAGAACGCATTCATGTCGACCGGACCGCCCGCCAGGGCGGCGGCGACCAGGGCGCTGACGGCCCCCTCCACCCGCGGCCTCTCGCGCACCTCCACCCCTCTCGGCATCCGGCGCGTGGCGACGGCGGCGGCGTAGGACGGGGCGGCCCGCGCGTACCCGGATGCGATGGCATCGGCGAGGGGTGTCGCGTCCCCGAGTTCGTAGAAGGCGACGATCGCGGCGAGGTAGTCGCCCCGATCCACGCCCACGAAAGACAGCGGCGGCAGTCCCGCCCAGAGGAGCGGGACGTTGCAGAGCAGACGCCCCAGGCGCTTGTTCCCGTCCACGAAGGCCTGGAGCCAGGCGATGCCCGCGAGCAGGAGGAAGCCCGCCTCGAAGGGATCTTGCACCTGTCCTGCCTTCCACATGAGCGCGCCGAGGTCCTCAGAGAGCTGGGGCCGGCTGGCGGAGGGGCGGTAGCTCGACCCGCCGATGGGCACGTCGTTGGCTCGGACTCGCCCCAGGTCCTCGGGCGAGATCAGGTCGCGCATCAGCAGGGCGTGGAGGCGGAAGGCGAAGTCCGAGGCGTAGACGTCCGCTCCCACCAACCTCAGCAGGAGGCCAATGGCGTTCTTGTGATCGAGGATCATCGTGGCCTCGGCCAGGTCGTGTCCGGCCGCCTCCTGGCCGTACTTGAGCAGCGCCTCGGTATCCAGGTAGTCGTAAGTGTTCCCCTCGAGGTGGGACGAGGCCCACGAGAGGTCGACGAGGAACCGCTCCGCGATCTCCCGGCTATAGGTCGAGGCATCGAGGCGGTGGGCCACGCCAGCCGCCGCGACGCGCATGGCCTCCGCCGCGGCGTCGGGCAGCCAGCGCGTCCGATTGGGTACGTACGCGCCGATCCGGGCCGAATCGTATGGCACGGGCGGGCGTAGATGGGGAGGTCGGGCGAACCAGGCGGCGGCCGGGGTGAGCCGAAAAGCGGCGTTGCGCGTCGTGCCCGACTTCTCCACGATGCCGGCGGCGACCAGGCGAGCCATCGCCCGCGACACCGTAGACTGGCTGGGGCGACCCGGAAGCCGGGCGACCACTCCGGACTGGTGCATCCCATCCCCGCGGGACGACAGCGCCTTGACGATCTCCTTCTCCAGGTCGCGCAGACCTCGCAGAGCGAGTGCGGGATGCATGAAAGTCCTCCGGATTACTCTTTGTGGACGAGGGTCTGGGAAGCGTGACCCGCTCATGAATGAAATATGAATGAATTGCCGGGGGAGGTCAACGGGGAGGTGAGGGCGACGGCGCGGGGTCTGGACGATGATGCTCCCCGGCACGCCCGAACGGTGCTAGTACGTCGTTCCAGAGCGAGTTCCCCAGTTTCTGAGTCCGCCTTCCAGCTCATCGGCGT
>JAKLKC010000039.1 GCA_023150875.1 Myxococcota bacterium
CCCTCCTCGAGATCAGGTATCCCTGTCTTCGGACACTCAAGGGCCGTGGTAGACCACCACGTCGATAGGCCGGGGGTGGACACGTGGCGACACGTGAAGCTGACCGGTACTAATCGCCCGTGAGGCTTGACCACTCCTTTCCGCTTGCTACGAGCACTCAGCTCTTCACGCCCTCGACTCTTCGATGGTCCACCCTTTCCCGGTGGTTCTCGCGGAGGGGCCACACCCGTTCCCATTCCGAACACGGAAGTTAAGCCCTCCAGCGCCGATGGTACTGCAGGGGTCACCCTGTGGGAGAGTAGGTCACCGCCGGGTCTTTTCTTCGACGGCCCCCCGGGCGATATGCCCGCGGGGCCGTCGTCGTTCTGGGCCCACCCTGGCGGGTCCGCCCCCGGGACGGGGGCGGTCCGTCACGCCTGGAGCATGGCGGTGGCGTAGAGCCACTTCGGGGACTCGGCGCCCAGGAGGAGCACCCGGTCTCCGGGGTGGACCCGCCCGGCCTGGTCCAGCTCGTGGTAGGCGTGGAGGATGGCGCAGCCGGGGCAGTTGCCGAAGCGGTCGCCGATGAACCAGGGCTTGCGGTCGCCGTGGTCGTTCCCGGCGTCGTCGTTTCGCTCGGCGACCTCGCGGTGGACCGTCCGGATCAGCCCGGGGTTCGCCTGGGGCCCGACCACGGCCTCGAAGTCGAGCCAACCCAGGCCGTGGACCCGGTGGATGTGGTGGAAGGCGTGCTGGATGACCTCGGGCAGGTAGCGACGGATCAACTCGTGGTTGTTGACGACCCGGACGAAGGCCTCGCGCCGGCGGCCGGCGGCGGTGCCGGGGATCCGGGAGACCGGCATCAGCGGCTCGGTGATGAGGCCGGGATCGACGTCGGGGAGGGGGGAGCCGGCGAGGCCCCAGGTCAGGCGGCGGGGCTGGTCGGGCTCACCGGCGCTGACCACGGCGGCGGCGCCCAGGTCGGAGAGCATGAGGGTGTCCATCAGGTCCTCGACGGACCGGCTCGCAGGGGGGAGGACACGGGGCAGGTTCACCGGGGAGAAGCAGTCGGCCCCCGCCACGACCACGGTGCGGTGCTCTCCCGCTTCGATCATCAGTCGGGCGAGGTTGAGGGCCTGGACGACGCCCGCGCATCCGGAGCGCAGGTCCAGGAGACGGAGGTCGTGGAGGCCCAGGATGTGCTGGACCCGGGCGCTGGTCTGGGGCAGCTCGGTCTCGGGGGTGCAGGTGGTGACGACGAGGCAGTCGACCTGGCGGCGGTCGCCCCCCCAGCGGCGGATCGCGTCGTCGACGGCTCGGGCGGCGAGGTGGCTGGTGGTCTGGTCGGGGGCGACCTTGCCCGTCTCGGGATCGGTCGACCAGTAGCGGCCCCTCAGGCCGATGGCACCGTGGACGACGCGGGTGTCGGAGCCCGGGAGGAGGCGGAGGGCGTCGTCGGGGCCGACGTAGTGGGGCGAGAGGGCGGCTCCCGTGGAGCGCAGGATCGCTGCGGTCATCGAAGAAGGTCTCCCAAGGCTAGCGCGCCGTGCCGCCGGCGCCCCGTTGCTCCGCGGGGGGTTGGAGGTCCGTGGTGCCCGCCGAGGGATCGAAGCGGGCGGAGAGGGTCCTCCAGGACCGGGCCGCCGAGGCGCGGGTGGCGCCGCCGTGCAGGGGGAAGGCGGGGATCTCGGGGGAACGCTGGCGCGATTGCCAGATCACCAGGTCCTCCTTGAGGCCCCCAGCTTCGAAGCGGATCTCCTGGGGCCCACCGAGGGCCCCAGCATCGACCTGGAAGACCGCGAACCCGCGGTCGTCGGTGGCGGTGGCGGGGCCCACCCTCGCCGTGCCCCGGAGGACTCGGGCCGTGATGGGTACGCCCGGGACCGCCAGCCCGAGGCGGTCGATGGCCTGCACCAGGACGCCGGTCGGCCCGCCGGGCGTGAGCTGGTCGTCCAGGGGAATGGCCAGGAGGGTATGGGCGGCCCGGCCGTGGGCCAGGGGGGCGGCCCACGCGATCGAGGGCGTGTCCCCGGGGAGGACCAGTTCGTAGCGGCCGGTCGCCGAGTCCGGTGCGGGCGTGGGGGAGCCCGTCCCCGTCCAACCGCGGAGCTGCACGTCCGGCCTGGGGCTGGGGCGGTCGAAGGCATCGAGGACGGCGGCAGCGAGGGCGAGGGTCGACCCGGTGGGAGGCCAAGGGGTGACCGTGCCGCGGAGCCCCGTGGGCGGGGCGGGGACGATGTCCAGGGTGACGGAGTCCTGGGACGACGCCGGATCGCCGTCGAGGGTCGCGCTGATGGAGACGGTGGCCGGCGCCGCGACGGCGGGGGGGACGTAGTCCACCCGAAAGAGTCCCTTGCCCTCGGCGACGGGCTTCAGGACCTCGCCCGAGGTGGCCGCGACCTTCACTCGGGCCTTGGCGTCCGGACGGCCGTGGGGATCCGTGACCTGGAAGCGGAGCGGCAGCACGCGGCGGCCGTCCGCGGGGGTGTAGGGGGGAGCCGGGGCGAAGGAGAGGCGGGGGAAGGGGGGCGCGTTGAGGTTGAGATCGAGGGACTCCTTCGCCCCCCCCGGGTTCTCGATGGCGATGCGGGCCGAGGGCACGCCCGGCGGGACCTGGATGTCTGCCTCGGCCCTCCCGGCGGCGTCGGTGAGGTAGGGCCCGAAGGTGTGTCCGCCCACGTGGAAGACGAGACGGGCGTCGGCGCGCCCGGTGTCCAGCGGATAGTGCACCACGCCCCAGAGGGGCAGCGCCAGGAAGGAGGCGCCGGACTCGGGGCGGTCGGCGTCGGCGACGGCGATCAGCGCGACCTGGGGATGGGTCTCGGTGGGGGGCGAGTAGACCGCCTCGTACCGGCCTCCCTCCCTCTCCACGAAGTCTCCTACGGTGCCGGCGTTGGCGGTGGCCACCAGCCGGACGCCGGTGGCCGGGCCGCCGCCCGGACCCCGGGCGACGACGGTGACCACCGCCTGCTGGGGCGCGTCGAGCCCCAGCACCAGGTGGTCCGGGGCGATGGCAGCCTCCAGGACGGGGGGCGGAGGCGCGAAGGAGATCTCGAAGGCGCGCTCGACGGTCGAGGTGCCCCAGCGGGCCTTCAGGGTGAGCGGAGCGGTCCTTACCTGGGCCGAGGCGGGCGCCTGCAGCGGCATCACGTAGACTCCGGGCCCGACCATCTCGGACGGTCCCAGGTGACCGACTCCGACCCGCGAGCCCCGGAAGCTCGCGTCCCGGACGGGGTTGCCCTCGGCGTCGAACAGCAACACCGCCAGGGTCTGGGCGCTGCCGTCGGCGAGGATCGGTCCCGGCGGGAGGAGGTGGACGTCCCCGGCCGCCGCGTGGGTGGCCGCGTGCACGGGGCGGCTCGTCGGCACGACGGTGGAGGTCGCGGCGACCGCGCCCAGGAGGGCGATGGCGATGCGGACGGGGGACATCGGGATGGCGCTCCGGCGCCGCGGGCGCCCCGGGGGGGCCGCCGCGGCGGCGCAATTCTAGGCGAAATGCGGGCTCCTTGCGCCGGTCCGGGCGGAGTCCGCGGTATCCTCCCGAACCAGGCCGCCCCGGGGCGGCGGGAGGCGACATGGAAGGCGACGGGATCCGGCCGCCCGATCCCCCTCCGGGCGGTCGGGCCGGGCGAGGGGAGGGGAGGGGCGTGAGGGCGCAGGGGTTCGGCCTCCTCGCGCTGTTGCTGGCGGGCGGAGCCGCCGCGGTGGGATGCCACGGCGCTCCGTCGTCCATCGGGGACGACGACGCCAGCGGCGAGGGCGGGGCGGACGATGACGATGAGCCGGTGGATCCGCCGCCGTGGGAGGCGGGTCTGCCCCCGACGGCGGACCTCCAGGCGGATCGCCGGGGCTGGGTGGAGCTCCGGGGGATCGTGCATCTGCACTCGCCCCTGTCCCACGACGCCTGCGACAACGACCCGTTCCCCGACGGGGTCTTCAACGAGGAATGTCTCCAGAGCCTGCGGGGGGCCCTGTGCACCACCCGCCAGGACTTCGCGTTCCTCACCGACCACACGTCCTTCGCCGCGGACTTCCCCTGGCGGGACCTGCTGGAGATGCGGGAAGGGGACGAGGAGGCCCTGGACGCGGCCGGCCAGGTGGCGGGGATGCGGATGGCGTGCGGGGACGGCGCGTCGGTCCTGTGGATGCCCGGGGTCGAGGGGAACCTCATGCCGGTGGGCCTGCGGCGGCACGCCGGCGCCGACGACGACCCCCAGGCGAACTCCCAGGTCTACGGGGCGGCGACCGAGGAGGCCATCGCGGCCATGCACGCCGCCGGGGCCCTGGTGCTGGTGCAGCACGCCGAGGGGGTCCCCCTGGACACCCTGCGGGCCCTGCCGGGGATTGACGGCATGGAGGTGTACAACCTCCACGCCAACGTCGCCCCCGACATCCGCGAGGAGCACCTGGGGCTGGATCCGTGGGACTGGCTCGAGGGGGTCGCGCCCTTCCTCGACGACGGACCCGAGGGGCCGGAGCCGGACTTGGTGGTGCTGGGGTTCTGGACCCCCAACGAGCCCGACCGGGAACGCCTGGACACGCTCCTGTCCGAGGGACGGCGTCTGGTGGCGGTCGCCGGTACCGACGCCCACGAGAATGCGCTGCCGATGCTCATGCGGGACGGGGAGCGGGTGGACAGCTACCGCCGCATGCTGCGGTGGTTCAGCAACCACGTCCTCGCCGAGGACGATGGCCCCGACGCGGTGCGGCAGGCGCTGGCCGAGGGGCGGAGCTGGGTGGTCTTCGAGACCTTCGGGGTCCCCGAGGGCTTCGACTTCGTCGCCGTGGACGCCGCTGGGGAGGTCAAGGAGATGGGGTCCGTGGCGGGCTCGGCGGGCATGGTCCTGAAGGTGACGGCCCCCCGCCTCATGGGCGGCGATCCCGCCTGGGCCGACGCTCCCGAGGTCACGGTGCGCCTGATCCGGGCGGCGGCGCCGGTGGGGGAGGTGGTCGCGGAGGCGGCGGGGGACCTGGAGTACCTGGAGCCCGCGCCCGGCGCATACCGGGTCGAGGTGGACATCGTCCCCCGCCACCTCGCGCCCTACCTGGGCGCCGATCCGTCCCTCTCCTCTCGCACCGTCACCTGGATCTACTCGAGCCCCATCTACGTGCAGTGACCCGGCTCCCGCGCGCCGTCGGACCCGCCGCGGCCGGCCGCTCCCGGCCCGCACGGCGGGCGGTGCGCCGTGCGCGCTCCCTTCACCCGGAGAGGGACCCGGGTTATTCGGGTGGTGTCCGGTCGGGGGGGCTCGCCTCTCCCTCTGGCGAGGGGAGGTGGGATGTCCGAGGGGAGGCGACGCAGTCCGGGGAACCACCCGGCCCTCGCGGCGGTGGCGCTGGCCTGCGCGTTGGCTGCGGGGTGCCCGGACGAGGCGCCTGAGGAGGCGAGCGCCTGCCCGGACCGGAAGGAGGCTCCGCCCCCGGACGGTGGATGGTGGGGCGAGGGCCCCGGCGGCGGGCCCGCTGGCGGCGACAAGCGGCCCGCGACGTCTCCCCTGGTGCCGCCCTTCCTGACGGGTGACGGGCCTCGCTTCGACGTGCCGCTGCCCGGGCCGGCCCCCGACGACCTGTCGGGGAGGGTGCTGGCGCGTCTGGTCCACTCCGCCGCGGGAGGTGCGCCCTTCGCCACCGCCTCCGTCGATGCCTCGTTCTTCGAGGGGGGCGACGCGGTCCTGCCCTGGGTCGACGACCGGCTCCTCTCGGGAGCGGACTCCTGCGGACGGCGCCACCGCGATGCCGACGCGCCAGCCACCGACGGGCGGGTGTTCCTGGAGGCGGGAAACCTCTGCGTCGTCGGAGGGCCTGCGTCCCTGGAGATCCCCCCGGAGACCACCGCGACGGGCCGGCGCGTCCACCAGGCGCCTGCCCTCGCCCCGGGGGGGGACCTCGTCGGCGGTGGGTCCTACGCCGTGTCCGTGACGGGCGGAGCCGACCTTGGCGCCCGGGAGTTCGCGGCCCCCCTCGACCTCCCCCCCGACATCGCCGTCTCGGCCCCCAGCCCCGGGGACGTCGACCTGGGCGGGGCCCTGGGCTTCCAGTGGGCGCCCCCGGCACCGGGGAGCACGTGGGACCCCGAGGTGGTGGTGGCGGCGGAGCCGGGCGCCCCGGGCTCCCCCCCCGAGGGGGCTGGACTGGTCTTCATCTCGCTGGTGGGGGCCGAGGGCAGGGTGGTGCACGAGGTCCACTGCGCCGCCGTCGACGACGGGACCTTCACGGTCCCGGAGCCCCTGGTGACCGGGCTGCCCGCGGGGCGGATCCGGGTGGAGGTCCGCAGGGCGGCCACGCGGTGGGTGGAGGCGGGACCCGGTCTCGCCGTCGCGCTCCAGGGGGAGGTCGCCGCGGTGCTGGAGGGGCACCGGTAGGCCAGCGCGGGCGAGACGCTGGGGGGGCGGAGGCGGTGGCGGCGCCGGGTGGCAACGTCTATCATCGCCGCCCCTCCTGCAACGAGCCCCCCGGAGCCTGCCGCCATGACCGCCCTCGTCGAGTGCGTCCCCAACTTCAGCGAGGGGAGGGATCGCGCCGTCCTGGACGCCATCGCCGGCGCTATCTCGGCCGTCGAAGGGGTGCAGCTCCTGGACGTCGACCCCGGCGCCGCCACCCACAGGACCGTGTTCACCTTCGTCGGTTCCCCCGAGGTCGTGCTGGAGGCCGCGTTTCGCGCCATCCGTGTGGCCTCCGAGCGGATCGACATGGGCCGGCACAAGGGGGAGCACCCGAGGATGGGTGCCACCGACGTGTGCCCCTTCGTGCCCGTGGCCGGGGTCACCCTCGAGGAGTGCGCCGAGCTCGCCCGGCGTCTGGGGCGCCGGGTGGGCGACGAGCTGCGGATCCCCGTCTTCCTGTACGAGGCCGCGGCATCGCGGCCCGGCCGCAGGAGCCTCGCCGACATTCGGAAGGGGGAGTACGAGGGGCTGGCGGAGAAGATGCGGGATCCCGAGTGGGCCCCTGACTTCGGGCCCGCGGAGTTCAACCCCCGCTCGGGCGCGACGGTGATCGGGGCGCGGCCCTTCCTCATCGCCTACAACGTGAACCTGAACACCCGCTCCGTCGCCCTCGCCAACGAGGTGGCCCGGGACGTCCGGGAGCAGGGGCGGCTCAAGCGGGACCCCCTCGGGCAGAAGGTCCTGGACGAGGCGGGGGACGCGGTCCGTGAGCCGGGCCTGCTCCCAACGGTCCGCGCCGTCGGCTGGTACATCGCCGAGTACCACCGCGCCCAGGTCTCCATCAACCTGACGGATCCCGAAGTGGCGGGGATGCACACCGCGTTCGACGCGTGCGCCGCGTCCGCCGAGCGCCGCGGACTCCGGGCGACGGGCTCGGAGCTGGTGGGTCTGGTCCCCAAGAGGGCCCTCGTCGAGGCCGGACGCCACTACCTCGCGCGCCAGGGGGCTCCCCGGGGGCTGCCGGAGGCCCGGGTCATCGAGGCCGCAGTGCAGTCCCTGGGGCTCGCCGAGCTGTCTCCGTTCGACCCGAAGCGGAAGGTGGTGGAGTACCGCGTCGTGCCCGAGGGGCGCCTGGTCTCCATGTCCGTCCGGGACTTCGCCGATGAGACATCGTCGGACAGTCCCGCTCCGGGCGGAGGCTCCATCGCCGCCCTGGTGGGGGGGCTGGCCGCGGCGCTGGCGTCCATGGTGGCGAACCTCACGGTGGGACGGAAGGGTCACGAGGCCGCCTGGGCGGACATGGACCGGGCGGGGGTGGCGGCCCAGGGGCACAAGGAGGCGTTGCTGGCCGCCGTCGACGAGGACACGGCGGCCTTCGACCGCGTCCTCGCCGCCCGGCGCCTGCCGAAGCGCACCGAAGAGGAGAGGGCGATCCGGGAGCGGGCGGTGGGCGAGGCCAACCGGGGTGCCGTAGCGGTGCCGCTCTCGGTCCTGCGGCGCGCGCCCGCCCTGGTGGACCTCGTCGCCGACGTCGCCCGGCGGGGCAACCCCAACGCCCTGTCCGACGCGGCGGTGGCGGCGGCCTGCGCCGCGACCTGCGCCGAGGGCGCCGCCCTCAACGTGCTCACCAACCTCTCGTCCCTCGGAGCCGATCCGGAATTCGTCCGCGAGACCCGTGCGGAGGTCTCCGAGACCCTGGATCGGGTGGTCCAGGCCTCGGCCAACGTGAGGGCGATGGTGCGGGCCTCGCTGGAGGAGGCGCTGGACGCGATCCCTCGGGGGAAATGACGCCCGCACCCGAGAGGCGTCGGGGCGGTGAGGCCACGGCTCCGGGCGGTCGCCGGTCTCGGAGGGACTTCGTCCTTGAAAACGGGCGGCGGGTCGCGTTTCTCGTCTCCGGGCGCGGGTGACCGGCGGGGCACGACGGAGGGCGACATGATCGACGGGATGCGGGCGGTGGACGGGGAGGCCGAGAGGGTCGCCCGGCTGGAGGCGCGGGTGGCGGTCCTGGAGGCGCGCCTCCGGTCGGTGCAGCGCGCGGTCCGCTGGTTGCTGGTGCGGAGCGGCGGCCGATACCCGGGCGCGCGTGCAAGGGACGACTCCGGGGCGGGCGGAGCACCTTGACACGGGAGAGCCCCCTCCCTATAGTGCCGCCTTTCCGGTGACTTGCCGAGGCGTGTCCGCCGCGGAGGCGCCGACGAAGAAGCCGAAGGTCGCGAACGTCCCGGGGGCGTGGGCAGCGCGCGGGGCCGGACGGCCGAGAAGGCCGACTCCAGGAGATCCCATCCGATGTACGCCGTGTTGAGCCAGGGTGGCAAGCAGTACAAGGTCGTCGAAGGGGACGTCATCCGCTTCGACCGCATGGACGGCGCCGTCGGCGACGCGGTCCAGTTCGACCAGGTCCTCCTCGTGGGGGGTACCGAAGTCCAGGTGGGGCGTCCCGTGGTCGACGGGGCGAGGGTGAGCGGCGAGATCGTCGCCCAGGGCAAGGACCGCAAGGTCCTGATCTTCAAGCTCCGCCGGCGCAAGAACTACCACCGCAAGCGCGGGTTCCGCCGTCAGTACACCGGCGTCCGCATCACCGGCATCCAGGTCTGAGAGACGCCTCCGTCCCCCCTGGCCAGGCGGTGGACGGGCGGCGCTCCGAGCGAGGTCCGAGATGGCTCACAAGAAGGGTCAAGGCAGCTCCCGCAACGGGCGCGATTCCGGCGGGCAGAGCCGTGGCATCAAGCGCTACGAGGGGCAGGTCGTCACCGCCGGGAGCATCCTGGTGCGCCAGGTGGGGAACAGCTTCCACGCGGGCGAGAACGTCGGCACCGGGCGCGACTACACCCTCTTCGCGCTCGTTCCCGGCACGGTCGAGTTCGGCCGCGCTCGGGGGGGCAGGCGCACCGTCAGCGTCGTGGCCGCCGAGGCCTGAGCCTGCTGGGGGAGGGCCGGGGGACCCTCCGGTCCGGGCGGCCCTCCTCGGGATCGCCCTTCGGTGGGGGGCCGCGGCTCGCCGGCGGAGGCGCACCGCTCCCCTGTCCCTTTCGCGCCCGCAGCGCGTCCGACCCCACCCACGCCGGGTCTCGCGTCCGTCACCATGAAGTTCCTCGACGAGGTCGAGATCGAGGCCGCCTCCGGTAGGGGCGGCGACGGGGTGGTGCACTGGCGCCGTGAGAAGTTCGTGCCCAGGGGAGGACCCGATGGCGGGGACGGGGGCCGCGGCGGGGACGTGGTCTTCCAGGCCACGCGGGACCGCAACACCCTGCTGCATCTCCGCTACGCGAGCCGCCTCGCCGCCGAGCCCGGCAAGGCCGGTGCCGGCGGGCTCAAGACCGGCGCGTCGGGGCGTGACCTGGTGGTGGAGGTCCCCGTGGGCACGGTGGTGCGGGACGCCGAGACCGGGGCGCCTCGGGCGGACCTGGACCGGGACGGCATCGTCTGGGTGGCCCTGAGGGGAGGACGGGGGGGCAGGGGCAACGCCTCCTACGCCACCTCGACCAACCGCGCGCCGACGGAGCACGAGCCCGGGGAGCCGGGGCAGGAGGCCCGGTTCCTGCTGGAACTGAAGCTGCTCGCCGACGTGGGCCTCGTCGGCCTTCCCAACGCCGGCAAGTCGACGCTGATCTCCAGGATCTCGGCGGCGAGGCCGCGGATCGCCGACTACCCCTTCACGACCCTGGAGCCCCAGCTCGGCGTCGTCCGATACGGCGATCCCCGGGACCCCTCCTCGTTCGTGGTCGCCGACATCCCCGGCCTGGTGGAGGGGGCCCACGCCGGGGCGGGCCTGGGACATCGGTTCCTGCGCCACGTCGAGCGGACCCGCCTCCTCCTCCACCTGGTGAGCCTCTCCTCGTCCGACTCCCCGGATCCGCCGGAGCGGCGCTTCGAGGTGGTCGACGCCGAGCTTGCCGCATTCGACCCCGCCCTGGCGGCCCGGCCCCAGATCGTGGTCCTGACCAAGGCCGACACCGGCACCCCCGAGGAGGCGGAGTCGGTGGCGGCCCGGTTCCGCGACCTGGGACACGAGGTTTCCGTCGTCTCGGCGGTCACGGGGCAGGGGCTCGATGGGCTGGTGAACGCGGTCGCCCGCGCCATCTCGGGGCTGGATCGGGAACGGGGAGGATCCCGTTGAAGTGGTTCGCCCGCTGGGCGATGGCGGCGATCCTGCTCCTCTCCGGATGCCGAAGGGCGGGGGACGCCGTGACCCTCGAGGAGCCGGTGACCCCGCCGCCCATGTCCGTGGGCACCCTCCAGGCGCTGGGGCCCCACGCGTTCCACGGCGAAGTCACCGTGCAGCATGCGGGCGGCGAGGGGAGGGACCGGGATGCCGCGCTGGAGCTGAGGTGGGGGGGCCTCGGGCGCTGGACCCTCATCGAGACCGAGCGGGGGCGGGTGCTGGTGGAGCGGATCTTCACCGACGGCAAGGGTTGGGCGCGGCGCGCGGACGGGATGTTCGGGGCCGCCTCCCCCCATGACGCGGTGTCCGACCTCCAGCGGACCATCGTCTTCCGCGACCGGGCGTTCGCGCCCTTCCGGAGTCGGGTGGCGTGGCAGGCCATTCCCGACACCGAGATCGAGGGGCGCCGGGCGGTGGGGTTCCGCATGCTCCTCGCCGCCCCCGCCGCCGATCCGGCGAGGCCGGACGACACCGCGGCGCGGTCCGAGGGGCAAGGGGGAGACAACCGGGATCTCGTGTCCCTGGAGGGGGAGATGTGGGTGGACGGGAGCACCGGAAGCCGGCTCTCGGAGCGCTGGAAGGGCAGGTATGCGACCCGCCGCGGGCCGGGCAGGTCCGGCACTCCGGGCGAGGTCACCGTGACCTACGAAGAGGCGAGGTCCGGCATCGGGATCTTCCCCGAGATCGATCCTCCCGCCGAGGGGCTCGTCGTGGACACCCCCGGGACCGGCCCGGCGGTGCCGCGGATCCCTTCTCGGAAGCGCGTGCCGGATGGCGTGCCGATGGCCCGTTGATGAGCGTGTCCGCAGAGCTTCCGCCCGTCGCGGGCCCGTTGACGCCCCAGGGCCGGATCCATACGATACCGGCAGCATGGCAGGAGGGATGATCGCTCGTTTCTCGCCCCGCCTCCGACGATGTGGCCCGGCGTCCGGCCGGGGGCTCCGCCTGGGGGAGGGCCGCGGACGGGCTTATCTGCGGCGACGGGGACTCCCCCATTCCCGGTCGTCGCCTGCGGCCGGATCCCACCCAACCGCGCGCAAGGCCGGAGGGCCGAGGCCGTTCCGGCCGCGCCTTCGTCGCCAGCGGATCGACGCGACCCTTCGCGGGGGTCGCGGGGATCCGCGGGAGGCTCCTCATCGAATCCAAGGCTAAGGCCCTGCTCCTCGCAGCGGCGACTCTGGAGAAGAAGAGCGAGGAACCCGTGCTGATGCGGGTCCAGGCGCTCACTTCGTTCACCGACTACTTCCTCGTGTGCACGGGGACCTCGAGCACCCACGTGCAGGCGATCGCCGACGGGTTGGAGCGCGTGGCCTCGTCGCACGGCTTCCACTCCCAGGGGATCGAGGGCAAGGGATCCGGCCGGTGGGTGTTGCTGGACTTCGGCGACGTCGTCGTCCACGTCTTCACTCCCGACCAGAGGGAGTTCTACGACCTGGAAGGGCTCTGGATCGATGCGCCCCGCGAGCCCATCCCGGGGGTGGAACCGCCCGGCCACCGGATGGCGGCCCGGGCGTAGGCCCGGGTGGCCTGACCGGGGGCCATCGCTCCGCGGCGGGCGATCTTCCGGATGGGAGCGGGGACGTGCGCGTCCGTGTGCTGGCAGTGGGCAAGGGACGGCGGACGGCGTTGTCGACGGCGGCCGAGGAATACCTGGACCGGTGCGCGCGTCATGGCGGCGTCGAGCTGGTGCGCATCCTCCCGGCGCGCGGGTCCGGCTCGGGGCCGGGCCGGGGGGCCACGGAGGAGGGGGTCAGGATCCTCTCCCGGATCGGGGCTTCCGCCCGGGTCGTGGCCATGGACGAGGGGGGGGACGAGTGGTCGAGCCCGCGCGTCGCGCGCTGCCTCTCCGAGGCGGCCCTGCGGGGGGTGGGGGCACTGGACTTCGTGATAGGCGGTGCCTTCGGGCTGTCCGAGGCGGTCAAGGAACGGGCGGATGACGTCGTGAAGCTCTCGGCGATGACCCTACCCCACGAGCTCGCCCTGCTGGTGCTGTGCGAGCAGCTCTACCGTGGCTTCACCCTCTGGCGGGGCGAGCCCTACCACCACTGAGAGGGTGTGCCACCAATGTCCGCCTACTGCGCGTGCCGAATGGCCTGCTGCGCCGCTCCCGCCTCTGTCGGTCGGGGGTCGGAGTACGCTCGGTACGCCTTCCCCCCGGCCTCGGTCGGCCGTGTCCGACTCTGATGCGCGCCCTCGCCGATCTCGCCACCGCCGCGCTTGGGTTGTTCCTGCCCCTCGCCTGCCCCGGGTGCGACGCGCCCATGGACGAGGTGCGTCGTGGCCGCCTCTGCGACGCCTGCGAGGGGCGCCTCGTACGCCTCGGGGGTGCCCTCTGCGGTCGGTGCGGCGTGCCCGTCCCGGGAGAGGGGCTCCCGGAGTGCCCGTCGTGCCGCCTCCAGCCGCCGGCCTTCGATCGGGCACGCGCCTGGGGGCGCTACGAGGGTGGGTTGCGGGACCTGATCCGGAGGCTCAAGTACCCGGGGCGCCGCGACCTGGCGCCTCCCCTCGCTGCCCTGCTCCTGGACGTGGCGGAGACCGAGCTCCCGCTGGACCGATACGACGTCGTCACGCCGGTCCCCCTCCATCCGGACCGGCTGGCGGAGCGGGGGTTCAACCAGTCCGGCCTCCTGTGCCGGCCCGTGGCCGCGTCCGCCGGGCTCCCCGTCCACCGGGACCTGGTGCGCGTCCTGCCCACAGGCTCCCAGGTCGGGCTGCCGGCCGAGGCCCGCAGGGGGAACGTCGCCGGTGCGTTCGCCCTCCGGCGCGGGGCGGAAGGCCGGATGCGCGGCGCCGCCGTGCTCCTCGTGGACGACGTCGTGACCACCGGCGCCACCGGCTCCGCTTGCGCGGCCCTGCTCAAGGAGGCGGGCGCGTCCCGGGTGGACCTGATCTCGGTCGCCCGGGCCGAGCCCCGGGACCCGACATGACCGAAGTACATCGCCGCCGCCTGGGGAGCGGCCTGAGGGTGCTCCTGATCCCGACGCCGGCGCTCCACACCGCCGAGGTCGGGCTGTACGCCATGACGGGTCCTCGTTTCGAGAAGGCCGAGAGCAGCGGGCTCTCCCACTTCGTGGAGCACTGCCTCTTCCGGGGATGCGAGGCCTTCCCCGACGCCTTGGCGATGCACCAGGAGATCGAGTCCTGCGGTGGCCCCCTGTTCGGGAGCACCGCCCGGGACAACTCGCTGTTCACCCTGTCGGTGGTGCCCCGCCACGTCCGCCGCTCCGTGGAGTTGCTCGCGGAGTTCGTCCTGCGACCGACGTTCCAGGAGCTTGACCTGGAGCGGGAGCTGATCCTGGAGGAGAGGCTCCAGGAGCGGGACGGCGAGGGAAACGAGGTGGACCTCGACAACCTGTCCCGCAGGAAGCTGTGGCCGGGGCACTCCCTGGGCATGCCCATCCTCGGTCCCGAGTCCAACATCCGCCGCTTCTCGCGCCAGGACGTCTCCTCCCACTACCGGACCACCTTCGTCGCCCCGTCCTGCCTGGTGTACGTGGTCGGCCCGTTCGAGCCCGGCGAGGTGCTCCCGGTGATCGAGCGGGCGTTCGCGCCCCTGCCCGAGGGAGGGCTGCCGAGGATGGTGCCGGTGGACGGCGGGAAGATGCGGGGCTTCCGCAGCGCATACGTCCGCCACGACGCGAGCCAGGACGACCTCCTCCTCTCGTTCCGGACGCCCCCGCTGGACGACCCGCGGGCGGTGGCCCTGAGCCTGCTGGTGGGGATCCTCAGCGACGGCGTGTCCAGCCGCCTCCAGTGGAGGGTCTGCGAGCGCCTCGGCCTGGCCTACACCATCGAGAGTGGGCTCGACCTCTACTGGGACACGGGGGTGCTGGACATCGAGGCTTCGGTCGGCCCCGAGAAGCTCGACCGCCTGCTCCGGGAGGTGGTGGAGGTGCTGCGGGGCCTCAAGGCCGAGGTCCCCGGCGAGGGGGAGATGGAGCGAGCCCGGGAGCGGTATCGCCTGGGCGTGGAGTTCACCATGGACAGCCCGTCGCAGCTCGCCGGCTACTACGCGGGCACGGAGCTGTACACGCCAGCGCACGCCCTCTCCGACCGGCTGAACGCGGTGGACAACGTCCAGCCGGAGGAGATCCGCGCCCTGGCGCGGGAGTTGTTCCACCCCGAGAACACCGTACTCACCGTGGTCGGCGAGCTCTCGTCCGCCCAGAGGGGGCGGCTGGACAACATCGCCCGGACCTTGTGACCGCGGGTCGGAGCGGCCGCCAGCGGCGGAAGGTGAAGCCCCCGGGAAGGGAGGGGCGGCCTGGAGTGTCGTCAGGGGCGGAAGGACCTCAAGGCCCCGCACCCGGGACCGAAGAGGGAGTGAGAGCGCCAGGAAGGCGATCCTCGTAGGGAGCGCGCGACTCCGCTTGGGCCGGTGGTACGGCCGGCGGACGGCGCCGAGGTCCCGACGAAGCTCCGGGAGACCCCATGCGCAGCCAGACCATGGTGATCGAGACGACCCTGGGCGACCTGATCTCCGAGTACTACCTCGCCTTCCTGGAGGAGTTCGGAGATCCGGAGCTCGCCGCGGTCGCCACCGAGGTGGCGCTGGCGGACCTGCTCGCCGTGCAAGAGACCCCGGCGATCGCCGCCTGATCGGATCCCTCCCGGAACCTGGCACGACCGGCGTGCCAGCGGGGGCGATCAGGGGAGGGGGCTGAGCCGCCGGTCGGGGAGGATGGGGGCAGTGAAGGCCCCCTCGAAGACCCCGACGAAGGGTGTCCCGGCAGCGTCGGACTCCGGCAGGGCGAACTGGAACGCACCGGCGACCTCGCCCCCCGGGACCAGTGCGCCCAGCAGGTCCACGGTTCCCGTGGGCACGTCGTCCAGGACGAGCTGGGTGTGCCCCGCGGCGTCGAGTTCGGTGTAGACCACCACGTGGTCCGCCAGGTCGATGGTCCCGGGCACGTCCGCCTGGGACAGCGTGATGACGAGGGCGAGGGTCCGCCGCGCTGCGCGATCGGTCGCGTGGACGACGAGTTCATCGCCATGCTCGCCGGGGGAGAGCATGGCGAGCGCCTCGTCCGCCACGAACGGCTGCACCCCCTCGCCCCCGAGCTGCAACCTCGCCTGAAGGCTGCCCAGGGGGTGGTCCCCCGAGTCGAGCGCGCCGAACAGCGCGTCATTCGGCCCGCCGCAACCCGAGGCGGTCAGCAGGACGAGCAGCGCGGTGGTTGACGGGCGAAGGAGCATGGACCAACACACCATGACGTCATCGAGGACCCGGGCAGAATATGTCACCCGGCCCCCGGGGTGTCAACGTGCGCTCCGGCCCTCGCCGGGGGCGGCACGGGGTTCGGCGGGCGTAGGGAGTCGCCGTCCTACACGATCCGGATCTTGTACGGGTTCTTGGTCTTCTGGCGATGCTCCTCGAGACTGGTCTGGGCCGCCGAGAGCTGCTCCTTGAGGATCGCGTTGTCCGGCTCCGCCTGGAGCGCGAACTTGGTGTTCATCACGACGCCGTTCCAGTCCCCCGCCGCCCTCGCCTTGACGGCGAGGTCGTAGAACTTCTGCCCCTGCCGAGTGGTGCACACCCTCGCGGCGGCGGCTCCCTCGTCCTTCTCCTGCACCAGCTCCGACCTGCCGAGCTTCGCCACATCCGCGGCGGGATCCGCCCTCAGCTTCCGATCGTAGATCGTCTTCAACTCCGGATCCTTGAGGACGGACCAGGCTTCGGCGATGCGGCGGTAGATCCGGGTCAGCTTCCTCTGGAGGTCCGGGTCGTTCAACCCGTAATAGCGGTCCGGGTGGAACCGCTTCGACTCCTGGGCGAAGGCCCGCTCGATGGCGGTGACCGGCGCGTCCCTCGGCACCCTCAACATCTGGTAGTAGTCGAGGGATTCAAGGATCCCGTAGAGGGCCTCTATCTCTACCAGGGTCTTGGTATCGACTTCCATCGATGACTCCTGCCCCCGTCGCCACCGCGGGGGGCGTCGAGGGCTTGGAATGGCAGGCCGGGGGCGGGAGGGGGCGTTGATCCGAGGTGCGGATCAGAAGCCCAGCGAGTCGAACCTCATCTCTTCGACCTCTTCCGGGCGCAGTCCGACCGAGGCGTCGATGCGGATCGAGGCGCTCCTTCCCGACTGGATGTCCTCGGCGGAGACGTTGAGGATGCCACTGGCGTCGATGTCGAAGGCCACCCGCACGCGGCACTCGCCGCGGGGGGCGGGGGGTAGCCCCACCAGGCTGAACTGCCCCAGGAGTTCCGAGTCGGCGGCGGCGCGGGACTCTCCCTGGAAGACCCGGATCCGCACCTCGGTCTGGTGGTCCCGGGTCGTGGTGAAGACCCGCGCCGCGTGGGTCGGGATCGGGGAGTTGCGTTCGATCACTCGCTCCACGAAGCCCTCCACCGTACCCACGCCGAGGGACTGGGGCGTGACGTCGATGAGGAGCGCGTCCGGGCCACTGGGTCCGGACAGGGCGTTGACCAGGCTGGACGCCTGCACGGCGGCGCCCACGGACACCACTTCGTCGGGGTTGACGCCGGACTCGGGCTCGCGGTCGAAGTAGGCCTGTACGGCGTCCCGGACCACCGGGGATCGGGTCATGCCACCCACCAGGACCACCGCCGAGATGTCCCGATTCGTCAGGCGGGCATCCCTCATCGCCTGATCGCACACCTGGAAGGTCCTGGCGATGAGCCCGTAGGACATTCGGTCGAACTGGGCCCTGGTGAGGGTGGCCTCGAAGTCCTGGTCGACGCCGCGGTCGTCCTTGTAGAGGGCGGGCACCTTCACCCGGGCGAGCTCCGAGTCGCTGAGGGAGCACTTGGCCGACTCGGCGGCGTCCTTCAGCTTCTGGAGCGCGATGGGGTTGCGCCGGACCCGGACCTGGTCGGCCTCCTTCAAACCCGACACGAGGTGCTTCACGATGTTCTCGTCGAAGTCGTCCCCCCCGAGGAAGGTGTCCCCGGCGGTGGCCACCACCTCGAAGACGTCGCCCAGGACCCGGAGGATGGAGACGTCGAACGTGCCTCCCCCGAGGTCGTAGACCGCGACGTTGCTCTCCATCGCTCGGCCCACTCCGTAGGCGAGGCAGGCCGCCGTGGGCTCGTTGACGATGCGGAGCACGTCGAGACCGGCGATGGTGCCGGCGTCCCGGGTCGCCTGGCGCTGGGAGTCGTTGAAGTAGGCGGGGACCGTGATCACCGCCTTGTCCACCGCCTCCCCCAGGTGGTCTTCGGCGATCTGGCGCAAGTGCCGGAGGATGAACGCGGAGATCTCCTGGAGGGAGTAAGTGCGGCCCTGGGCTCGAATCCGCACGTCGTGGTTCGGGCCCTCCACCAGTTCATAGGGCAGGACTTCCCGGGACTTGCGGACCTCCTCGCTGTGGAACGATCGCCCCAGGAGTCGCTTCGCCGACCAGATGGTGTTCGACGGGTTGTAGAGGACCTGCCGCCGAGCGGCGTGCCCCACGACCACGCTCCCTCCATAGCCGAAGGACACGACGGACGGATGGAGGCGATGGCCATCGGGGCCGGGGATCACGAGGGGGCGCCCGCCCTGGATGACGGAGACGACGGAGTTGCTGGTGCCCAGGTCGATCCCGAGGGCGTGTGCCATGGGGCGGGGGTGACTCCTGTGAACGTGGGAGCGGGTCTCGCGGCGCAGCGGGAGGAGCCTCGGCCCCGGATCGGCCGAGGCGCCGCACCCCGAGTCTAACCCAGGACGCCGTCGCAGTTCTCGTCGTAGACGTTGCCGTTGATCTCGGGGGCGCCGGGATGGATGAAGGAGAGCTCGTCGTCGCAGTCGTTGCCGCCGGCGGCCGTGCCGATGTAGCCGTCCCCGTCGACGTCGATGAGGTCGGCACCGTTGCAGTCCTCGTCCACCCCGTTGTAAGGCGTCTCGGTGGCGCCGCCGAAGATCAGGGGGGCCGAGTCGTTGCAGTCGTCGCCCCCCATGCCCTCCCAGGGATGCCCGTCCCCGTCCACGTCGATGAGGTCGCCCGCGCTGCAGTTGTCGTCCACGCCGTTGTAGGGCACCTCGGTCTGGCCGGGATACACGGCGGAGTCCCCATCGTCGCAGTCGAGCCCGCCCGCGAGGAGCCCCTCCCAACCGTCGCCGTCGACGTCCGTGAGGTCGCCGCCGCTGCAGTCGTCGTCGTGGCCGTTGTAGGGCACCTCGGGCGCGGCGGGGTGCGTGCCCTGGCGCCCGTCGTCGCAGTCCGTACCGCCCGCGGCGACGGCGTCGTAGCCGTCCCCGTCGACGTCGGTCACGTCGAGTCCGGAGCAGTCCTGGTCGATGCCGTCGTACGGGACGTCGACGCCGCCGGGGTGGACGTCGGCGTCCTCGTCGTCGCAGTCGTCGCCGAACCCGCTCGGCCCGGTGAAGCCGTCGCCATCGACGTCCACGACGTCGAACCCGTTGCAGTTCTCGTCGATCCCGTTGTACGGGATCTCGGCGGCGCCGGGGTAGACGAGGGAGTCGAGGTCGTTGCAGTCGGTCCCGGCACCGGAGAACCCGTCACCGTCCACGTCCAGGAGGTCCGCCCCCGAGCAGTCCTGATCGATCCCGTCGTAGGGGATCTCGGGCGCCAGGGGATGCACGGCGGGGTCCAGGTCGTCGCAGTCCGTGCCCACGGGGTAGCCCTCCCACCCGTCGCCGTCCTGGTCGGCGTCGTCCTCTCCGTCGCAGTCCTGGTCGATGCCGTCGTACCGGACCTCGGCCGCTCCGGGGTAGACCGTCGCCGAGGCGTCGTCGCAGTCGTCGCCGTCAGGGGCCTCGTAGTGCCCGTCGGCATCGTCGTCCCGGTAGAGGACCACCAGCACGTCGTCCACGCGCTCGCGCCCGCCGGTGTCGGTCACGGTCAGGCTGACGAGGTGGGTGCCGTAGCTGAGGCCGGCGTGCTGGAAGGACAGGGAGCCAGCACCATCGGCGCCATCGGAGTTGAACTCGCCGTCGATGTCGCTGGACCACCGCACCACCAGGTCCTCGGGAGCGTCGAGGTCGTCCCCCACGGTGGCGCCGAACTGGATGGGTTCGCCCACCGCGAAGACCGCGCCGTCCGCGGGTGAGGAGATCTCCGCCGTCGGGGCGTCGTGGTCGGGGTAGACGGTGAGGAAGACCGAGGCGTCGCACGTGGCGTCCTCGTCGGCGAGCACGTGCAGGGTGATGGCGTGGTCCCCCGCGGCCAGCCCGCTGTACCAGGTGCCCACCCGCCCGTCGTTGTCGGGGGTCACGGACGCGAAGAGCACCCCGTCCGAGAGCCACTGGGCGGTGAGCTCATTGGCGGGCACGTCGGGATCCGCGACCTCGCCCGCGAACAGGACGTTCTCTCCGAGGCCGACGATGGCCTCCGTCGGCGAGGTGATCGCGCACTCCGGCGAGGAGTGGGTGGAGGTGACGTAGAGGGACACCGTGGCCCTACCCTCGGCGCCTTCGGAGTCCACCGCGAGCACGCGGAGCTGCTGCTGGCCGGGGGCGAGGGACAGGGGCACCTGGATGGCCCCCGAGGACTCGGGGGTGACTCCGTCCACCAGGACGCCGCTCGCGGAGGACTCGATGGAGATCGTCATCGCCGACGGCGCGTCCACGTCGTCCGACACCCGGGCCTCGAGCTGGATGACGTCGTCGCTGTAGAAGAGGTCCCCGTTGCCAGGGGACTGGATCGTCACCTCGGGAGCGGCGTTCGCCTGGAGCGAGACGTTGGCGGACCGGGTGGTGGTCGCGCCGCCGCTGTCGACGGCGGTGACCGTGATCCGCTGGATCCCCGGGCTCAGGGCGGTGGTCTGGAAGGAGAAGTCCCCGGACTCCCCCAGCGTGATGGGGCCCATCTCCCCGTCGACATCGCTGGACCAGGTGACGGTCAGGGCGCCGGGTCCGTCCACGTCGTCGCCGACCTTGCCGGCGAACGCCACGGCCTCTCCGTGGGGGAACGAACTGCCGTCCGCGGGCGCGTACAGGCTGATCGTGGGCGGCAGGTTCTCGACGACGTCGTCGTCGTCCCCCTCCTGGCAGGCCGCCAGCGGGAGGGCGAAGGAGAGAAGGAGGACCCAGCGCAGTCCGGAGCGGAGCATCGCACCTCCGTGCCGGCGTCGGGACAACGCGTCATGCCCGCGACGCCAACGCGGATTCTACGACGGCGGGCGTCTCGGTGGAAAGCACGCACCGCGGCGAGGCGTCGAAAGGACCTGTACCTTCACCGTCCGCGACCTTCCTCCGCGCGGGCGGCGGTCTGGGCGACGGCCCGGATCAGCGCCGTCGCCTCGCCGTGTACGCGGCCGTTCGACGCGACGACGAGGGGATCCCCGGGCCGCCACGGGCCGCCATCGCCGTCGGTGACCCGCCCGCCGGCCTCCTCGACCAGCAGGGCGCCCGCGGCGGTGTCCCAGGGCTTCAGCCCGAACTCCCAGAAGGCGTCGAAGCGGCCCGCCGCGACGTCCACCAGGTCGAGGGCCGCCGAGCCGAAGCGGCGGATCCCGTGGGTCCGGCGCATGAAGGCCTCCACGAAGCACAGGTAGAACCCCGACCTCTCCCGGCGGTCGTACGGGAAGCCCGTGGCGACGAGGGAGGACGAGAGGTCCGGCGTCGCGCTCACGCGGAGGGCGTGGCCGTCGGTGGTGGCCCCGCCACCCCGCACCGCGGCGTGGAGGCGGTCCTGGAAGGCGTCGACCACGACGCCCAGCACGGTCTCGCCGCCGTCCACCAGGGCGACGGACACGGCGACCCGCTCGACGCCGTGCACGAAGTTCGTGGTGCCGTCCAGGGGATCGACGAGCCAGAGGCGCCGGCCGGCGACCCCGCTGCTCCCCCCCTCCTCGGCCAGCACCGCGTCCGCCGGGAACGCGGCGGAGATCGCCTCGGTGACGATCGCCTCGGCGGCCCGGTCCACCTCCGTCACCAGGTCGATGGGGCCCTTCGCCTCGACGCGGCCGGGGCGATGCCCGCGGATCAGCTCGCCCGCCCTGCGGGCCGCACGGGACGCGACCTCAAGCTCCCTTCCCAGGTCCCTCTTCATCGTCGTCTTCCTTCCATGGGGCGGGGACCATCAGTCCTCCGCGGTGCGGGGTGGGACGGTGGCGCGGAGTTCGGCGAGGCGCTCGGCCACCCGCCGGTCCTCTTCCTCGCCCGGCGCCGGCTCGTGCAGGGCCTCGAACTCCGCGAGGCGGTCGACCGCGTCCCACGCGCGACCCATGCGCACGAGCGCGGTGGCGCGGAGGAGGGCGCCCTCGGGGGAAGGCTCCGCCGCGAGGGAGCGGGTGGCGATGTCCAGCAGCGCTTCGGGGTCCGCGCTGGCGGCTTGGGCGCACGCCCCGAGGGCGTCCAGGACAGGCGCGGGGATCCGGGGGGACCGGGCCGCCTCCAGGAGGGCGGGGAGGGCCGGCCCCGGTTCTCCGGACGAGCAGAGAAGCGCCGCCACCGCGGGGAGGCCAGTCGCCGCCGCCCCTCCGGCCTCCATGGCGGACCGGGCCCACGGGACCGCGTCCGGCGGGGGATCCGGCAGGGTGGCCAGGGCCTCGGCCACCGCCCAGCGGACCGGCGCCGGCGCGTCGGCGGCCGATGGCCAGCCCTCCAGCGCCCGCGCCCGGGCCCCGTCGGGATCCCCGCGGACGTGCCAGGCGTCGTGGACGGCGAATGCGGTGCCGAAGGGGGATGGGAGGTCGGCGGCACCCGGGGGAACGGCCCCCGTGGCCAGGAGTTCCAGGCAGGAGGCCGCGGCGCCGGGGGGCCAGGGCGGGGGCAGGGCGCACGGACTGGGGGCCCCCCGGGAGATTGCCGTGGCGATGATCACCCGGGCGAGGAGGGGATCGGAGCCCGCGGCGAGCCAGGCGTGGCCTCCCGGGACCGGGAGGTAGAGCACCCTGGGCTCCGCTCCCACGCCGGAGACCAGGGCCTCCCCCCGTCCGCCGTCCCCCGGGCGGGACAGGGGGACCACGAAAGCTCCCTCGGCGCCCGGCACCGGCAGGGGGGTGCCCGGGCAGGAGTCGGCCCGCCAGCGCGCGCGGGCGAAGGACGCGGAGATCTGCGCCCGAGCGGCCTCGGGGAAGGCGGAGAGGGCCGAGGGCACGGGACCGGCGCCGTCCCAGTCCAGGACCTCCCGGAGGGCCCGGACCGGGGAGGAGGGGGGCACATCGTCCCAGCAGGTCGCGAGTCGCGCCCATCGCGCGAGGGACGCCCCCCGGGGGGAGGGCCCCAGGTCTCGGACCGCCTCCGCGGCGGCGATCACCGCCTCCTCCCACCGGCCGTCCGCCTGGAGCAGGGCCGCGCGGCTCGCGTGGAGCGCCCCCCTCAGCGTCCCCGGCCAATCCCCGGGTGGCGGAGGCCCCGCGGCGAGGACCCGGCCGCGCACGGCGGCGGCCCGCCCGGCCTCTCCGGGGGCGAGGGCCTCCGGCGGGCGGGTGGCGAGGAGGAAGTCCGCGGATCCCCGGGCGTCCTCAAGTCGGGCGAGATGGTCGAGCCCCGTGAGCAGCGCGCGGAGGGGGGGGGCCGCGGGCGGCGGCGCGGGGGGCCGGCGCCTCCAGCGGGCCTCCACCCGGGCCACCTCCCTGCCGTCGTCGTCCAGCAGGGACGCGATGGCCTCCAGGGGAGTGCCGTCCGACCTCCGGGCCTCCACGGCCAGGGCGAAGTCCGTCGCCAGGACGGCGCGGCCCCAGGCCCCGGGCTCGCCCGTCGCCGCCACCCGCCACTTTCTCCCCCGGGCGTCCAGGGCGGCGGTCCGCAGGACCGGTCCCGCCGGCAGGGCGCCGGCCGTCGGGTCGGCCAGCGGGGGCTCCCCCTCACCGTACAGCTTCGCCGGGAGCCCCGGGGCCAGCGCGTGGGCCACCATCGACAGGACCGCCTGGCGGCCGGGCGCCGCGCCGGGATCGGGCTCGGCGAGGATCAGCCACGGGGGGAATCCGGGGATCAGGACCCCCTCCGCCCCCCGAAGGGCCTCCCATCGGGCGGGGTCCTCGCCGCAGGACGGGCCCGAGGGGGGGACCGAGAACTCGGCATCGGCGGACGTGAAGCGCAGCGTGGCCCGGCCCTCGCCGCCCCGGGGCGCCGAGACCAGCACCGCCGCGTCCAGGAGCAGCGTGCAGCCGTAGCGCGCCAGCCGGGCACGGATGGTGTACTCCGCCGGTCCCGCGGAGCGGGGCAGGCCGGCGCGCCAGGCCAGGCCGGGACCGGCCGGGTCCGCGGCGCCGGCCGGGTACGAGACCGCCATCGCCGGCGCCAGGGCCACCAGCGCGGCCAGGAGGAGGGGGGGCGGGAGCCCGGCGCGGGGTCGGGTCGGCCCCGCTCCGCCGCCCCCGCCGCCCCACCGCCACTTCCTCACGCCGGGGCCCCGGGCGTGTCGAGGACCAGGGTCAGCGGACCTTCGTTGGTGAGCTCGACCTCCATCGACGCGCCGAACCGGCCTGTCCCCACCGGCAGCCCGCGTGCCCGCAGGCCCCGGGCGACCTCTTCATAGAGCGGCTCGGCCTCTTCCGGGCCGGCGGCCCCGGAGAACGAGAGGCGGTTCCCCTTGCGGCAGTCTCCGTACAGCGTGAACTGGCTGACCAGCAGCACGCCGCCCCCCACGTCCGCCACCGAGCGATCGATCTTCCCGGCCTCGTCCGGGAAGACCCGGAGCCGGGCGAGCTTCCGTGCCATCCACTCCGCCTCCGCGGGGCCGTCCCCCGGAGCGACGCCGAGGAGGACGGCCAGGCCGCGTCCGATCCCGCCGACGACCTCGCCACCGACCCGGACCTCCGCCCGAGACACCCGCTGCACCACCGCTCTCATGCCCACCTCGGGCCCCCGCGCCGCGCCGCGGGGGGCAGGGAGTGTACCGCGCCCGGGGTGGGTGCCGCCGGCGCCCCCGGGCGTCCGGCCCGCGGGGGTCCTGTGATAGGATGGCCCCCCGAGGGGCGCGCCCGCCGGGGAGGACTCGGTCGCGCCGCCCGGGCCTTGTGGATCATGTCGCCCACGCCTCTCCGCCCCGCCGATGCGCCCTGGGTCTCCGCCTCCGCGGGCGAGGAGGAGGTCGGCGTCCGCCCCACTTCCGACCCCGCCCCGGACGGCGAGATCTCCCCCGATCGTCGCCCCCCCCTGGACTACTTCGAGTTCCCGGTGCTGGTGGTGGACGACGAGAGGGAGAACCTCCTCGCCTTCGAACTCAACTTCCGCGACCAGTTCGAGGTCATCACCGCGGAGAGCGGCCCCGAGGCCCTGGACGTCCTCGCCGGGCGCGAGGTGGCGGTGATCGTCAGCGACCAGCGGATGCCCGGCATGTCGGGGGTCGAGCTCCTCGAGAGGACGGTGGAGCGGTGGCCCCTCCTGATCCGGATGATCCTGACGGGCTACACGGACCACGAGAGCCTGATCGACGCCATCAACATGGGGCGGATCTATAAGTACGTCACCAAGCCCTGGGAGCCGGACTCCCTCGCCATCACCATCCGGAGGGCCATAGAGGCATACGCCCTGGCCCGGGAGAACCAGCACCTCGTGGAGACGCTGCGTCGGCAGAACGAGGAGCTGGAGCGCATCGTGCACGAGCGCACCCTCGAGCTGCAGGACGCCAACTCGAGGCTACACAAGCTCGCGGTGACCGACGGGCTGACGGGTCTCTACAACCACCGGTACTTCCAAGAGAAGTGGAGGGAAGAGGTCCGGCGGGCCCGCAGGTACGGGGAGCCGCTGAGCCTGCTGATGATCGACGTGGACCAGTTCAAGAACTACAATGACACCGTCGGCCATCCGCAGGGGGACGTGCTGCTGCGGGACCTCGCCAGCCTGCTGGAGCAGAGCGTGCGGGAGGTGGACGTGGTGGCGCGATACGGAGGGGAAGAGTTCGCCATCGTCCTGCCCAAGACCCCTGGTCCGGCGGCCCGCTCCCTGGGGGAGCGGATCCGCCGCAGCGTCGAGGAGTCCGAGTTCCCGAGGCGGGAGGTCCAGCCCGGCGGCAGGGTGACCGTGAGCGTGGGCATGGCCTGCTACCCCGAAGACGGCGAGACCGCCGAGGAGATCCTGGAGAGGGCCGACTCCGCGGCGTACCGCGCCAAGCGCGCGGGACGGAACCGCGTGGCGTGTTGGCGCCCGGACCTCGACGAGACGTGCGCCGGCGCCTCCGCGGACGCTGCGCCGGCCCAGGGGCTGGAGGACGCGCCCCCCATCCCCGACGAGTCCGTGGAGATCATCGAGGGGGTCGGCTCCTGAACGGGGTAGAGCCCAGGGAGGGGCACGGCCGGGGGGAGGGGCCTGCCCGCGGGGGGGCGACGGTCGGTTCCGCCGCCCCCGGGACCCCGTTCGAGGTGAGGTGCGGCGGCGGGGCCGACCGCCGGGAGATCCTGGGGCTGGCTGACGAGGCGCTGGCGGCTTGGGGCCAGTTCGGCGCACCGCTGGCGGCGTGGCTCTCCCATCCCGGCGTGCGCACCTTCGTGGCGGTGGGGGGCGACACCGTCGCCGGGTTCCTGATGGTGGGCCTGGTCCCCGTCCTGGGCGGGCGCTCCCGCGTCGACGCCGAGGTCCTCGCGGTGGCGGTGTGGCCCGCCGCCAGGGGCCGCGGGGTGGGCGATCTCCTGATGGGCGAGGCGGTGGCGTGGCTGGTGGAGCGGGCCCGGGTCCTGCCCATCCGGCGTGTGGGCCTGTCCACGGCGGTGGACAACGGAGCCGCCCAGACGCTGTTCCGCCGCCACGGCTTCGAGGTGGCGGGGGTCCGCCGCCGGTACTACAGCACCGGCCAGGACGCCTACCGGATGTTCCTCCGACTCTCGCCGCGAGGGGGGCCCTGACGACGCCGCGGCCCGCGCCCCCCGGGGAGCGAGCGGGACCCCGCGTTGCGGACCTCGGGGCTGGCTGTTAGTGTCCTCCCGATCCACCGCCACCCTCGGGCCCGCTCGCCGGAGGAACCGCCGGAAGCCCATGCGCCGCCACACCCTGGGACAGTCTTCCCCGGCCCTGCCGCCGGGACTGCAGCGCACCCTGAACCTCATCCTCGTCGGGTCCCTCGGCCTGAACGCCTGGTTGATCTTCGGATCGCGGCCCGCGGGCGGCGAGGTGGCAAGGGAGGATGCGGGACCCGAGGAGTCCGTCCAGGCGGCCCTGCCGGCCGTGGCGGAGGTGGCGCCGGCCGCGGCGGAGCCGGTCCCCGTCACCCCCCAGGCGTCTCGGGTCGCCGCGGGCGGGTTCGACGGCCTGGAGCGGCTGGACCTGGACGTGGACGGTTCCCTCTCCCGGGTGTTCGCCGGCCAGGTGGAGGGGCGCCGCGCCGACTGGCTGACGGCCACCACGACCCGCCTGCTGGTCTGGGACTTGGACCCCTCCAGCGACCTCCGGTCCGGCGACTCCTTGAAGGTTCTCTACGATCCCATCGAGGACGGGCAGGAGGGAGAGGTCCAGATCGCCGCGATGCGCTACCGGAGCCAGAAGCACGGCAAGGAGTACCGCGGCTACTTCTATCGGCGACCCGGCGCGTCCTTCGGCGACTGGTACGACGAGGGTGGGGAGTCCGTCGCCGCCCGCCTCAAGGCGGAGCCCATCCGGGAGTACCAGCAGATCACCTCGCTGCTGAAGGACGGGCGGCGGCACAAGGGCATCGACTTCACCGCCCCGGTGGGGACCGAAGTCCTGCTTCCCTTCGACGGTACGGTCACCCGCGTCAACTGGAACTGGAAGTCCAACGGCAACTGCGTCGAGGTCCGATACCGGGACGGCGTACACGCGAAGTTCCTGCACCTCGACCGGGTCGCCCCGGAGGTCCAGCCGGGCAAGGCGCTGAAGGCGGGCACGGTCCTGGCCGCCTCGGGCAACACCGGCCGCAGCAACGCCCCCCACCTCCATTACCAGCTCAACCGGGGCCCCGACGGGGCCGTCATCGATCCGCTGGACTACCACGGGACCGTCGCGGCCCGGCTGCCCGCGGCCGAGATGGCCGCCTTCGGGGCCGCCCGCGCCGAACTCGACGCGGCCCTCGACGGCGTCGCCCCGTCGCCTCCTGCGGTGGCCGCCGTGCCTTCCGTGCCGGCGGCGGAGCGCTGACCCGGAACCCCGGAGGGAGCAGCCCGTGCCCGACCCGTGGGAGCCTCGGCCCGAAGGAGGGCCGGTCCGGCCGCCGTGGAAAGGGCCGGCGGGGCGGGCGGTCCGCCACGGGCGGGGAGGGGAGCCCGCCCTCCGGTTCTGGCTGGCGGTCCGGGGAGGCCGGGTCGCGCGGTGCGAGGCGTGGGCGGCGGAAGGGTGGTTCGACGCCGAGGAGACCCGCCTGCTGGGGGCGATGGTGGAGTTCAGGATCGCCCGATCGCCGCTGCTCACGGAGGCGGAGATCCTGAGGGAGCTGGGGCAGGGTCGCGAACCCGGTCGGGCCGCGGCCACCTCCGAGGCGCTGGACGAGGCGCTGGCGGACTGGAGTGCCCGCTTCGGGGGCACCGCCGGCAGGGCGGCGGCCTTCCTGGGGGAGCTGCGGGAGGCGGTCCGGGACGCGAAGGGGGAGCCGTCCTACCGCGGCTACAAGCTCAGGTAGTTCCCCGCCCCCGATCCCCCCGGGACGGCCGCGGCGGGATCACGCGTCGCCGCCCTCCCCGGCGTCATCCTCGGCCGTCTCGCACAGGCCCACGAGTCGGTCCAGGGCGGCGTCGACCTGCCGTTGCCACCGCAGGGCCTGGGCCCGGGGGTCCATCCGCGTGGCCGCCGGGGGCGGATCGCCCCGCCGGAAGACCTTGAGGGACGCCCGCGTCGTGCCGGGCCCTGGCTCCAGGTCCAGGTGCCAGCCCAGGATCCGCCCAGGAGCCCCCGCGCCGGCCGTCGACGAACGCTGCTGGGTCTCGATCTCCAGGTGCCGGGGCTCGTCACGCTCCGCCAGCCGCGACGAGAGCACCTCTCCGTTGGAGAGGTGTACGCGGCGGCTGCCGTCCGGGCGGGTGGACTCGCCGGTAACGTCTGGAAGGGCGTCGCGGTCCCAGAGCCAGTCCACGCTGGCGGCGAGGTCCGCGGCGCGGTGGTAGACGTGGCTCCGGGGCGCGCGGATCTCCCGGGAGGCCGATGCCAGGGGCGACGGGGCGGTCATGCGGGATCCTCGTGCAGGCCGCGGGCATGGTAACCCGACGCGGCCGCCGGGGCTAGCCCGTCACGGATCGCTCCCCGCTCCGACGGATGCTCGCCGTTCCCCGGTCCGTGAACTCGCCTCGCCGTGGGATCGATCACGGTCTCCATGAGGCTTGCCGCACCCGACCGGCGCGTCTATCCTGGCCGCCTCTTCGCGGGAGGGGGTGACCCCGGTCCGGTCCCCTCCCCGTCCCCGGCTTCCCGGTGGGTCCGCTCCCGGGAGCCCGTCCGCGCGCTCCGGGCGGCGTCCCGTTCGCCCGCCCCGGCGCCTGCCTCCCTGGAGGAACTCGATGTTCCGAATCGGCTTCGCCGGCTCCCACCTGACCCCCGAGCACATCCGGGGGCTGGAGGACCTCCACCGCCGATGCGCGGGGGACATCGTCCTCATGACGACCCTGGCGGGATCCGGGCATCCTGGAGGCTCGCTGAGCTCCCTCCACGCCCTGCTGACGGTGTACGCCAACGTCCGACACGATCCGGCCCGTCCCCTGGACGCCGATCGGGACCGGGTCTTCGTCAGCCACGGGCACATATCGCCCGGGACCTACTCGGTGCTCGGAGCCTACGGGTACTTCGACCGGGAGGAAGCCCTCCTCGGGTTCCGGCGGTTCGGCAGTCCCTTCGGGGGGCACGTCGAGATCGGCGTGCCCGGCGTCGAGTGGAACACGGGCAACCTCGGCCAGGGCCTGAGCGCCGGGGTCGGCGCGGCGCTGGCGGGGCAGCTCCACGGGCGGGACTTCCGCACCATCGTGTGCATGGGCGACGGCGAGCAGCAGAAGGGGCAGATCTCCGAGGCACGCCGCACCGCGGTCAAGTACAGCCTGGACCGCCTCGTCGCCATCGTGGACTACAACGGGCTCCAGATCGGCGGGCGCACCAGCGACGTCATGCCCCAGGACATCGCCGCCGGCTGGAGGGCCGACGGGTGGAACGTGTGGGAGGTCGACGGACACGACTGGTCCGCGCTGTACAAGGCGCTGCGCCGGGCGTACCTCGGCGAGACCCCGGAGCCGGGCCGCCCGACGGCGATCATCGCCCGCACGGTGATGGGCCACGGGATCCCCTTCATCGAGAACGACGCGGCCTACCACGGGTCCACCCTCACGTCGGACCAGGCCCGCAGGGCCCTCCAGGGCCTCGGCGTCCCCGACGCCCTTGACGAGCTCCAGTCCCGGCGCAAGGCGCTGCCGAAGGGGGAGATGCGCCACTCCTTCCCCGAGGCGCCCCTACCGGCGATCGAGGTCGGGGCGCCGGTGGTCTACCCCCCGGAGAAGGACGGCAAGGCCGCCTACACCGACAACCGCTCCGCGTACGGCCGCGCCATGGCCGACCTCGCCCGGCTGAACAACGCCGGCGGGGCCAGGCGGATCGTGGCGGTGTCCTGCGACCTCGAGGGCTCGGTCAAGCTCAGCGACTTCCGTCGGGTCGATCCCGAGGCGTTCATCGAGGCCGGGATCCAGGAGCACAACGCCGCGACCATGGCGGGGAGGCTGTCCCGGGAGGGCTTCTCGGCCTTCGTGTCCACCTTCGGCGTGTTCGCGGTCACCGAGGTGTTCAACCAGCAGCGCCTCAACGACTACAACGCGACGAACGTGAAGGTGGTCGCCACCCACTGCGGCCTCGACGTCGGCGAGGACGGCCCGACCCACCAGTGCATCGACTACATCGGGCTGCTCACCTCCACCTTCGGTTTCGAAGTCTTCCTGCCCGCCGACCCCAACCAGACGGACCGGATCGTCCGGGCCATCGCCGGCCGTCCCGGGAACCAGTTCGTGGGGATGGGCCGCTCGAAGATGCCCCTGGTGACCCGGGAGGACGGCAGCCCCTTCTACGACGGCGCCTACCGCTTCCTGCCCGGGAAGGCGGACCGCCTCCGGGAGGGTGGCGCCGCGGCGATCCTGGCCTGCGGCCCCATCGTGGGCGAGGCCCTGGCGGCGCGGGAGATCCTGGCCCGCGAAGGGATCCAGGTGGAGGTGTGGAACCACGCCTCGGTCAAGCCCCTCGACGCCGAGGCCGTGCGCGCCGCGGCCCGCACCGGGCTCGTCCTGACCGCCGAGGACCACCACGTCGACACCGGGCTCGGGAGCCACGTCAGCAACCTGGTGGCGGAGGAGGGACTGCCCTGCCGGGTGGTCCGGGCCGGTGTCAGCGGTTTCTGCGGTTCCGGAAAGCCTTCCGAGCTGTACGCGGCCATGGGGCTCGACGCCGAGGGGCTGGCGCGGCGGCTTCGCTCGGCCCTGGGGGCGTGAGGGGCGCCTCGTCCCGGGTCGCCTCCTACTGGACCACGTCTTCCATCTGGCGGAGGAACTGCTCCAGGAGGACACGCTCGTCCCGCATGGCGGGACTGGGATCGTCCTCGGGCAGGCGCGAGAGGGCCTCCCGGACCGCCCGGACCGCCTCGCCCCTCGCCTGCTGGTAGGCGGCGATCTCCTCGCGGCGCGCCTTCACGGCCTGCCGGAGCTGGGCCATCGCGCCGAGCATCGCCGGCGGTCCGCCGAACTCCCCCTTGTACCAGCCCTCGAACGCCGCCCCCTGGCGGTCGTACCGGGCGAAGATGTCGGGCTCCCGCTGGGACGCCTGGGCCACGCGGTAGATCATGCCGTACCAGGCGTCGGCGGCATCCCGGAGGGAGCCACCCGTCGTCACGCCCGGCGGGGGCTCGGTGTACGGGAGGGACTGGAAGGCCCCGCCACCCTGGGCCGGCGTCCACTGGGAGCGCCCCCAGAGCCAGAAGTCGCCCCGGGTGAACACCGCCCGGGTGCCCACCTCCTCCACTTGGAAGCTGCGGGTGTGCAGGAAGCTCACCAGGAGGACGAAGAGGACCGCGGAGCCGGCGATCCACGCGCCGGGCCGGAACAGGCCGAGGGGGCGGGGTCCGATGTCGAACGAGGGGTGGACCGTGCGTTCCCTCGGCGGATCGGCCTCGGATCCCTCCCCGGCCCGACCGGGGCGGGGAGCGCGATCGCGCCCGTCTCCGGGGGCTTCGGCGAGAGAAGGGGCGGCGGTGGTCGCCTCGCCTTCGGCGCTCGCTGAGGGGGACTCGGGCATGGAGGGCGGGTCCTGGATTGGCCGCGGAAGAGGAGGTCCTTGCCGGCGGTGGGGCGGCCCGTGGCGCGGCTCGCCCCTCGGCGGCATTCTAAGAGCGCCCTCCCACGGGGCGCAACGAGGGGCCAGCGATGGTCGCCCAGGGGCGGGGTGTCCCGTCGCTCACGACACGCTCCAGGGGTCGAAGCCGCCGGGTGGGGTCCGCCGCGGCGAGCCGGGAGCTCCGTGGGCCTTCAGGGCCTCCAAGGAGAGGACGAAGGCGGGGGCGCCGCGGGCGGCGGACAGGCGGGCCGTGGCCCCTGCCGGGACCTCCAGGACATCCCCCGGCGCCAGGTCCCGCGTTCCCTCCGCGCTCCGGGTCGCCCGGACCCCGCCGCCCAGGACGACGTGCCAGCCGGGTGCCGGGGAGGCGAGGTTGACCTGCCTGCCCGGCAGGGGCAGGCGTCCTCCCAGGCGCCGGGCCTCGACGACGACGGACTCGTTGCGGTGGACCAGGAGGGGTAGGGGCAGGCGGCGGGCCATGAGGTCCCGCAGCAGGTGGATGCGGCGGGGCTCCCGGGCGGGCGTCGGGGTGGAGACGAGCAGGCAGACCGCCCCGTCGGGGGCCCCCCCCCGGAGAGAAGCGCCCCGGTCCCCGGGCTGGAACCACCCGTCCCCCGGCGCGAGGTCCTCGGCGGAGCGACCGTCCTCCACCAGGTCCAGCGCCCCCACCAGCACCAGCAGGAGGAAGCCCTGGCCGGGGGGTGCGAGGCGCCGCGGTTCGCCCCCGCCGGTGACTCGCAGGGCCTTGAGGGCGAGACCGGGGACCCGGACCAGGGTGTGGGGGATCCCGGGAGGAGCCGCGGCGGCGGCGGCGAACACGTTGGCGTCGGGCACACGGCGAGTCTAACCCCCCGCGCCCCCGTCCGCCCACGCCGGTGGGGGCCACCCGGTCGACTCCCGGCGTGGTAGCTTCCCTCTCCCATGCGAGCCCGCGACCTCGCCTACCGCACGGCCTACTCCGCGATGCGCGCGTGGTGGAGGGCCGCCGCCCCTCTCTCCGTCGGCGTCCAGGGGATCTTCCTCCACGGGGACCGGATCGTGCTGGTGCGCCACCCCTACGGGCACCCAGGCTGGAGTCTGCCGGGCGGAGGCGTCGGCCGGCGGGAGGCGCCGGAGGTGGCGGTGGTGCGGGAACTCCGCGAGGAGACCGGCTGTTCCGGGGAGGTCGACGGGCTCCTGGGGGCCTACTTCTCGACCCGGGAGGGCAAGAGCAACCACGTCCTGGTGTACGTCGGCCGCCTGGTGGCCGAGCCCCGCCCGCGTCCGCCCCGATCCGGCGAGGTCGTCGCCGCCGCGCTCTTCGACCTGGACGACCTCCCCGAGCCCATGAGCCCGGGCAGCGACAGGCGCATCTCCGAGTGGCGCGCCTCGGCGGGGCTGGTCCCGATCCGCGAGTGGTAGGCCCGGGCCGTCACTCGGTGGCGTAACCGGCCCGCAGCCAGGCGGAGGTGCCCCCCAGGACGTCCACCGGGTGGAACCCCGCCCGGCGCAGCGCCACCGCCGCCGTGGCGGAGCGCCCGCCCACCTTGCAGATCACGTAGATCGGCCCGTCCTTCCAGGGGGAGAGCTCCCCCAGCCGCCCCTCGACCTCGTCGATGGGGACGTTCACGGAGCCGGGCACGTGGCCCGAGGCGAACTCCAGCCGGGAGCGGACGTCCAGCAAGAGGGGCACCTTCCCCGCATCCAGGGCCGCCTTGAGGCCGGCGACGTCCACCTGGGAGGGGTAGGGCGGTTCGGGCGCCACGAGGCCCGGTGGGGGAGGGGGCACCGGCGCGGTGGGGCCGCAGCCCGTCGCCGGGGCGACGAGGGCGAACGCGAGGACCGCGGCGGGGGTCACCCCTCGCACGGTGCCTCCCCGGTCGCGTCCTGGAGGATCCCGAGGGAGAGCTCGGGCGGCGCGGACAGGGTGCCCCAGACCGGGCACCCCCGGACCGATCTCTCGATGGCGGGCAGGTACTTCGCGGGGGTGGCGGGGGGCACGTGGACCGCGAGGGCGAGGCGGGAGATGCGCGCGGGGCCCTCATCCGCCTTGTCGAACTCCACGTCCACCCGGAGCCCGTCCACCGCCAGCCCGCGCTTCGCGAGGAAGGCGGCGGCGTAGTAATGGGCGCAGGCCGCCGCCGAGGCGGCGAAGACCGGCAGCGGCGAGGGGCCCTGGCCGTCGCCGCCTTGGGACTGTGGCTGATCGAACACCAGCGTGTGCCTCCCCACCCGGACTCGGGCCGCCACGTTCCCCGCGGACTCCACCTCGAAGCGTACCGTCGACGTCATGCGCTCTCCTCGCGGTGTCCAGGGCTCGGAGTTGCCCCCCGAATCCTGGGTATCTCGGCCGTTCCAGGCAACGATCGCGCCAGATCGGGACCGATCTCCCGATGCCGCCGTGCTCCCGTCCGTCATGGCCGGGAAGTCGCATCGGGTGGATCCCTCCGGGGCGGCGTCCACTGCTCGGTCAGGTTCACCCAGCGGCCCGAGGCGGCGGGGCTGAGGACCCGCAACGTGCGTGCCCCCTTCCGGCGGTCCAGGAGCACCACCTCGGGGCGGGGGTCGCCGGTCAGGTCCCGCACGTCGTACAGCTCGGTGGGCAGCCGGCCTTCGCCCCCGGCGCCGGGGCTGGGGAGGGGCACCTCGACCGCGGCCTCGATCACCCTCGGCGTCCCGTCTACGGCGGGGGCGGTGAACAGCAGCGTGCTGAAGCGCCCCGGTCCCGCCGGCTGGCCGCCGTCCTGGGAGCACGCCAGGGGGGCCACGGCGTCGGCCACCGGATGCCCGCGCTCGCACCGCACGGAGATCGCCTGGAGGTACAGGGGCATCTCGGTGGCGGCGTGGCCCAGGTGCCTGAGGCCACGGGAGATCCTCGTCCGGGTGAGGGAGTCGTGGGGGGCGCCGCGACGCCGGAAGGTGTCCGCCGCGAGCTGGGCCAAGACCGGATCCGGCTCCACCTCCTCCACCTGTCCGTCCAGGGCCGGTCGCTCCGCCAGGCCGTCTCCCTGGGTGGGATCCCCGTAGAGTGCCGCCATCCGCTCGTGGAGCTGGGGCAGGTCCGGCCCCGGGGGGTCCTGGGGGACGAACCAGTAGAGCACCGCCAGGGCGATGCCGATCAGCAGCCCCTCGGACGCGGCGTGCCCCCGGGTCCGCTGGGATGCGGCCGGAGGAGGCGGAGTCCCTCCCCCGGGACCCGGCGGCGGGGGAGGACTCGGTGGTGGCGACCCTGTCTCCATGGCGACGGCGGGGAGCGGGGTGTTCAGCGGGGGGCGGCGGGGGCGGGGGCGGGGGCGGCGGCGATCACCTTCCCCTCGGGATCGCGGATCTCGGGTGCGGGCAGGCCCGCGGCGACGAGCTGGGGCTCGATGGCGGCGCGGTCTCCCACCGCCACCACGATGCCGGAGGCGGAGATCCGGGCGGCGACCTCGGCCACCGCGGCGTAGGTCAGCGCGTCCCGCGCCGCGGCGGACGTCGCGTCCCGATCGGGGGGGAGGCCGAGGAGGGCCAGGCCCGCGAGGCGGTTCGCGGCCGTGAAGACCCCCTCGTAGGTCTCCACGTCCTCGTTGCGGAGGCTGGACCGCGCCTTCGCGATCTCCTCGGCGGTGGGTCCCGAGGCGGAGATCCCCGCGAGCTCCTTCAGCATCTCGGTCAGGGCGGCGCCGGTGACCTCCGTCTGCACCGAGGCGGCCGCCGCGAAGGCGCCGGGGCCGCGGGTGAAGGGGACCGAGGAGCGGGCGCCGTAGGTGTAGCCCTTGTCCTCCCTGAGGTTCTGGTTCAGGCGGGAGGTGAAGGAGCCGCCCAGCGGGACGTTGACGAGGGCCAGGGCGTCCTGGACCGGGTCACTCGCCGCGGGCCCGGGCCACACCACCCGGAGCATCGTCTGGGGACTCCCGGGCCGGTCGACCACCACCAGCCGGGGCCAGGGGCCCGTGGGGGGCGGCGGCGTCACCGGCGCCCCGGGATCACCTTCCGGGGCCTTCCAACGGGCGAAGATCGGGGGGAGCGCGGCGCGCACCTCGTCCTCGGTCACGTCCCCCACGACCACCATCACCGCGCGGTCGGGGCGCCACGCCTTGCGGTGGAACCCCTTCACGTCCTCGAGCTTCAGCCGCTGCACGGAGTCCACGCTCCCCTGGACCGCGTGGCCGTAGGGGTGGTCCGGCCCGAACAGGGCCGCCAGGGAGGCGACGTGGGCGACGTCCCTCGGCTCGAAGGCGCGGCTCCGCAGGTCCCCGAGCCACAGGGGCTGGATGCGCTTCCACTCGGTGCCCTCGAAGCGGGGCCTGGCCACCACGTCGGCGAGGATGTCCAGGGCGGGGAGCAGGTTCCCCTTGATCACCGCGAGGGAGGCCGTCGACCCGTCGAAGCCGGCGCTGACCTGGACCTTCGCCCCCAGGGACTCGGTCGCCCGGGAGAGGTCGAGGGCTCCCCGGCTCCCGGCGCCCTGCTGCATCATCTCGGCGGTCAGCGCCGCGAGACCGCCCTTGCCCTTGGGGTCCGCCGAAGAGCCCGCCGGGACGACGATCACCACTCCCACGAGGGGGAGGCCGTGTCGTTCCACCAGCCACACCTCGGGCAGGCCTTCGATGGCGATGACCTTCGGCACCGGCGGGGCGTACGCGGTAGGCTTGGGGAGGAGGGGGGGAGGCCCCAGGGGATCCGGAGGGGGCGGGGGTGCCTCGGTGGTCGCCGCGGGGGGAGGTGGCGGCGCGACGTGCTTCGGCGCGCAGCCCGAGGCGCCCAGGGCCAGTGCGGGGAGGAGCGCCGCCAGGGCCCGGGCGGCGAGGGTGGGGGAGGGGCGCATCACTTGTCCTCGTCCGCCGGAGCGGGCAGGACCCGCAGGACGGCGGCGCGGGCCGGGTCGAGCACGTCCCGGGCGAAGGCGGAGATCCCGGAGGGGGTCGCGTCGGTGTAGCGGGCGAGGTCCCGGGAGACGTAGCCGGGGTCGCCGACGGCGGCCTCGTAGGCGTTGAGGAGCGAGGCCCTCTCGGCGACGGACTGGAGGCGGGAGACGAAGTCCGTCTGGATGCGGTTCCGGGCGCGGGAGACCTCGTCCTCCGTCACCCCCTGGGCGCGGACGGCCCCCAACTCCTTCGAGAGGGCGGCGGCCAGGGCATCGGCGGTGACCCCCTCCCGGGCCGTCGCCCACACCACGAACCTCGAGTCCAGCTCCCCCGACCACTGGCCAGCGTAGACGTCCTGGGCGACCTGCTGCTCGTAGACCAGGGACCGGTGCAGGCGGCTCGCCTTGCCCGTCGCGAGCACGCCGGCGAGGACGTCCATCTCGGCGTCGCCGGGGGTGAGGTGGGCCGGGCTGCGCCAGGCCATCACCACTCGGGGGAGCTCCACGCGGTCCGTCAGGGTCTCGGACCCCGGAACGAAGCCGGGATCCTCCTGAGCCGCGGCGTGGGGAGGGGGCTCGGGGGGGCTGGGGATCCAGCCGAAGTAGCGCCGCACCAGGTCCTCGACCGCCGCGGGATCGATGTCTCCGGCGACGACGAGGGAGGCGTTCCGGGGGACGTACCAGGTGGCGAAGAAGGCCCGGACGTCGTCCACGGTCGCCGCCTGGAGGTCCTCGTGGGACCCGATCACCGTGTGGTGGTAGGGGTGCCCGGGGGGGTACAGCAGGTCGGGCAACCGCAGGTCGACCACGCCGTAGGGCACGTTCTCCGACGTCTGGCGCCTCTCGTTCCGCACCACCTCCCGCTGGAGGTCCAGCTTCTCGGCGTCGATCTGGGGTCCGAGGGAGGAGAGCCGGTCGGCTTCCAGCCAGAGCAAGAGGGGCAGGATGTGGGAGGGGCCGACGTCGAAGTAGTCGGTCCGGTCCTCGCTGGTCCAGGCGTTGTTCCAGCCGCCGGCCGCCTCCATCCAGGCGTCGAAGCGGCCCCGGGGAGCCCGCTCGGTGCCCATGAACATCAGGTGCTCGAAGAGGTGGGCGAAGCCCGTGCGGCCGGCCTGCTCGTCCTTGGAGCCGACCTCGTAGCTCAGGTTCACCGCCACCAGCGGTACGGTGTGGTCCTCGTGGAGGATCACCTTCAGGCCATTGTCCAGGGTGAAGGTGGTGAAGGGGATCTCCAGGTCCGGGGCGGCGGCGGGGGCCGCCTGGGCGGGCTGGGCCGGCGAGGCCGCCACACCGGGGGAGGGGGCCGCGCCGAGGCCGACCAGGCAGACCAGCGCGGCGAGGAGCGGTCTCGGGCTTCCGGGCAGGGACATGGGGACCTCGGGGCGGGGGCGATCCGGCCGAAGGGCGGGGGAGGGGGCCGGAGGGAGCCGGCCATTCTACAACTCCCCCCCGAACCCGTCGCGCTCGTGAGTATTCCGTTCGCCGTCCGCCGGCCGGGGCTCGGGACCGACACCCGCGCCGCGCCTCACGTCCCGTCCCGGACACCCGACAGGACCCCCGGTGCTCGTCCGGTCCGGCCTCGACGGACCTCGTCCCGTCCCACCCGGGGCTGGCCGCTCCCCGGTGGGGCTCGCAACGTTGACCGAGGTCGCCGGGCACGAGCCGGGGAGGAGTTCGCCCGGATGAACCGATTGATCTTCGGAACGCTCGCGGTCCTGCTCGCCGCCTCCCAGTGGGGCTGCCAGGACGACCCCGACGCTGGCCCCGCCGACGGGGACGGGTCCGGCGACGACGACACCGACCCCGGCCCCTCCGGATCCACCGCGGACGCCGATCACGACGGGTACAGCCCCGCCGAGGGCGACTGCGACGACGCGGACGCCGACGTCCACCCCTTCCAGGGCGAGGCGTGCGACGGCCGGGACACCGACTGCGACCCCGCCACCGCCCAGGAGGCGGACGCGGACGGCGACGGGGCCTCGGTGTGCGAGGGGGACTGCGACGACGCCGATCCCGCGCGGGGTCCCGGCGACGGGGACTCCGACGGGGCGTCGACGTGCGACGGCGACTGCGACGACACCGATCCCGACGTGACCCCGAGCCCGGGCGCCGGCGGGACGGGGTTCGTGCGGGGCTGCGCGCCCGCGGTGTCGGCCTCCCAGGAGTGGGACGGCGACTTCGTGGCCCAGGCGACGGTGGTCCAGACCGACGGCGGCTGGCGCATGTACTACCGGGGCCACAGCGACGCCAACCTCAACGCCATCGGCCTCGCCGAGTCGGAGGACGGCTTGACCTTCGAGCCCTACGAGGCGAACCCGGTCTTCACCCTGGACGGCGCGACGTGGGAGTCGGGAGGGATCAGCGCGCCCGCGGTGGTGGTTGACGAGGCCGACGCGACCGCGCCCTGGAAGCTGTACTACCACGCCAAGCGCGCCGACGGCACCCGGGTCATCGGCCTCGCCACCAGCGCCGACGGCGTCGCCTGGACCCGGTGGGGGGACGGGCCGGTGGTGGACACCGGGCCCGACGGGGCCTTCGACTCGGTCAACGCCCACACCGCCACCGTGCTCGCGGGCGGTGGCGTCTATCACCTTTGGTACAGCGGCAAGGCGCCCGACCCGTCCGGCGAGGGGGACGCCTACGCCGTGGGCCACGCGACCTCGACCGACGGCGGCTACACCTTCGTCAAGGACGAGGCCAACCCGGTGCTCGCGGCCGGCGACGGGGACGCCTGGGACTCGGCCCGAATCGTCTTCCCGCAGGTGTCCCTGGACGGCGGCCGGTATTGCATGGTGTACGCCGGCTCCCCCGACGAGCACTACTACGGGATCGGCTACGCCTGGTCCCTGGACGGTGTCTCGTGGAGCCGGTCCTGGGACGAGCCGATCCTGGAGCCCGACGCCGACGGCCGATGGGACGGGGCGGAGATCTGGAGCGCCTCGCTGGTCCGGGGGACCGACGCGGACCGGCTCTACTACTCCGCGACCGAGAACGTCGACGCCGCCCCCGCCGCCATCGGCATTGCCGTGAACCGCGCCCCCTCCGTCGACCTGCTGGGGCCGGACGAGGGGGAGGAGCTGGGCTCCGGGGAGGACGTGTGGCTGGTGGCCCGGGCGGAGGACGACGACCCCGCCGGCCTCGCCGTCGTGTGGGAGAGCGACCGGGACGGCGTGCTGGACGAGACGCCCCCCGACGCCTCCGGCAGGGTCCGGCCGCCCCCCGTCTCCCTCTCGCCCGGCACCCACGAGGTCTCCGTCACCGTCACCGACTCCATGGGCCGGGCGGGCACGGGCCGGGTGACCGTGGAGGTGTCGGGGCTCTAGAGCCCCGCCCGCACCAGGTCGTGGAGCCGGAGCATCGCCAGGGGGCGCCCCGAGGCGGGCTCCACCACCGGGAGGACCGCGATCTGGGTGGGACGGTCCTCCATCCGCCGCAGCGCCTCCACCGCGGGGGTCTGGGGCTCCACCGTCACCGGCCCCCGGGTCATCCAGCCCGCCACCCCGCCGTCCAGCAGCCCGCCACCCCGTAGGACCGCTCGCCTCACGTCCCCGTCGGTGAGGATCCCGGCCACCTCGCCCCCGCTCCCGACGACGCTCACCGCCCCGGCTCCCCCCTCTCCGATGGCCGAGATCGCCTCGCGCATCGACGCGCTCCAGGGGACGGTGGGGTTGGCGGCGGTCCGGGGAAGCACGTCCGCCACCCGGAGGGCGAGGCGCCGCCCGAGGGACCCCCCGGGGTGGAGGACCGCCAGGTCCGCCGGCCCGACCACCCGGCGCCGGGCCACCGCCATCGCCAGCGCGTCCCCCATCACCAGCGCCACCGTCGCCGAAGTGGTGGGCGGGAACCCCAGCCCGCCCCCCTCCTCGGGGGAGCCGGCCTCCAGGACCACCACCGCCGCCCGCGCCAGCGCCGACCGTGGGGATCCGGTGAGGGCCACCACCGGGCACCGCAGGCGCGCGAACGCCGGCAGAAGGTCCAGCACCTCGGGCGTCCGCCCGCTGTGGGAGACGGCGACGACCACGTCTCCGGCCCCCACGAGGCCGAGGTCCCCGTGGGCCGCCTCGCCGGGGTGCAGGTAGACGGCGGGGGTGCAGGTCGACCGCAGCGTTGCGGCGAGCTTGCGGGCGACGTCCCCCGACTTCCCCATCCCCGTCGTCACCACCCGTCCAGTCCGTCCCCCCGCGACGAGGTCCACGGCGGCGTCGAACGATGCGTCCAGGGCGGCTTCCGCGCGCTCCAGGGCATCGAGGGCGCTGCGGAACACGGCGCGGGCGACGTCGCGGGGCATGGCCCGAGGGTACCACGCGCCCCGGTCCCGCCGGGTGCAGGCGCCGTTCCCCACCCGTTCGGGACGGGGGGGCCGTTCACCCGCGCCGTTCTTCCGATCCCTCTCCCTTGTCCCGCGAACGGGGCCGGCTACGGTTGTGCCATCTCGACGCCGTGACGGCTCGGACGCCGTCCGGAAGGTCGGGGAGTCTGCGTCCCGAAGGCGCGGCGGTGCGAAGCAGGGCGCGGCGCGCGCGAGCCGGAGTCGGAGAAGGTGAGAAGGAGATCGAGACGAGAGTTGGCCTCCGTGACGCGAGGACCTCCGTTCGAAACGGTGGGGGGGACCCGGGTCCGATGCCGGGCCGGGGCGATCCCCGCGGGGGAGGCGAGCGTGGGGCGGGTGCGACGTGCCCGGCCGGCCGCCTCGGGGGGAGGAGCATGTCCGGAACGGTCCATTTCGAGTCGAGCGCATGGGTGGGGCGCGCGGGGAGCGTGGCGGCGGCGGTGGTCACGTTGGCCGGGTGCGATCCCGGCGGGGGGATCGGCACCTGGGAGGAGGACTTCACCATCGCGGGCAGCGCGGTGACGAGGGCGCCCGAGGGCTGCTCCACCGGGAGCGCCGTGGTGTGGACGGAGAGGTCCGCCTCTCCCGAGGAGATCGGAGGCCGTGTCGGCTCCGCGTTCGGGCTTGCGGTTGAGGACGAAGCGTGCCAGCGCCTGGCCGACCTGGCGGAGGAGATCGAACCGTGGCTGAGCGGGGGGGGAGGCAGCGTGCTGGCGGCCGCGTTCGGCGAGCTCTACGAGCAGACGGAGGCGCTGCTGGCCGCCGATTCCGACGCCGTCTCGTGCCTGGCGACGGACGGCGGCGGGCTCCAGCACCGGTTCGCGTTCGTCGCCGACACCGACTCGATCCGGCCGTGGATCGACGGGACACCCTTCCCCGACACCGGTGATGACGACACCGGCGCGGACGACGACACCGGCGCGGACGACGACACGGAGGCGGCGGACGACGACACCGACACGGAGGGACGGGAGCCGGGTCCCGACGAGGGCGAAGAGGGCCGCCTGATCCTCGGGGGCCTGGAGAACTACTGGTCGTGCCAGCTCGGGGACGTGGCGCTCTGGCTGGTGACGCCCGAGTCCCAGAACCGTGTCCTGGGGTCCTGGCGCTAGGCGCCCGCGGAGGCTGCGACATGCGGAGGTCAAACGAGATGACGAGCGAAGGACGGATCCCCGGCCGGCCGGCCCGGTGTCGGCGGCCCCGGGTGGGGCCCATGGGACTCGCGGGGGCGGCCCTGGCGGGCGTGCTCTCCGGCGGGGCGTGCCTCTCCAACGCCCCCCTGGAGCGGCCGGAGGGCGGGGCCCTCGGAGCGATCGCTCCCAAGGAGATCCCCGTCGACGTCGTGGTCGCACCCGGCATCGACGGGGCGTCGGTGCGGGGGCGCCTCGTGGCGGAGACCAACGCCCTGGTGAACATCTGGAGGTCCGAGGATCTGAGGGAGGGACTGCGGGAGGCGGCGCCGGTCCTTCTTTCCCACGCACCCCGGTGGGTGGCGGTGGAGGGGACCGCGGACGCCGTGCAGGTGCGTTTCGAGCCCCTCCCCCCCGCCGAGGTCCTGGTGCCGCCACCGGACCGCAGGCCGTCGCCCCGGGCGGCGGTGCTGAGGGCGACGGTGGGTGTCGGGGAGGGGGCACGCAGCTTCAGCGTGCCCCTGACCGAACGGGGCCTGGACCTCGTCCCGGTCGCCCTGGAGGTGCTGTACCGGCGCGATCCCGCGTCCGCGGTGTTCGCGGCCGAGCTGGCGGCGGACCGGGATCCTGGGGAGTCCCCGGCCCTCCCGTTCTCCGAGGCGGTGGCGATGTTCCGCAGGTGGAAGGGGGACCGGGAGGTGGCCTCGCTCCCCCTCTGCGGCGGGGACGAGGCCGCCGGGCCTGCCGGCGATCCCATGAGTCCCTTCGCCGCCGGGCACGGCATGTACGCCCTGTTCAAGTCCGCCCAGGAGAGGGCGCGCCAGCGGGACTGGAAGGGGGCGGCGGCGCTGCTGGACGAGGCCGACGCCCTGAAGGCGTCCGGAGTGGACGCGGCGACCTGCCGGCTCGCGGACGGTTCGACCTACGACACCCTCCTCGGGTACGAGGCGTACGTGCGGAGGGCACGGCTCCAGTCCGCCTGGCACGACGTCGAGCGGGGGATGGTCGCGGGCGCCGGTGTGCTGGACACCCCCGCCCTGGGGGAGGAGCAGGCGAGGGAGCTGCGCGCCCGCATGGTGGCCGCCACGTCCGCCTGCGACGAGGCGCTGGGCCGCCTCACCGAGAGTCCGGAGCTGCTCGTGACGTGCGGCGCCGCCTACGGCGTGAGGGCGTGGAACGCGCCGACCGAGGAGGAGAGGTCCGTCTTCTACATGCGTTCCGAGGAGGCGTTCCAGGCGGGGCTGAAGCGGTCCCGCTCGCCGTGGGACCGCCTGGAGTACGCCCGGTTCCTGATCGCCTCGGAGCGCGCGCGCACCGGGTCGGCCCGGGCCCGGGACTGGAGCGACGCGCCCTGTCGGGAGGTGCGGGGCGCCCGGGACGCCGTCCGGGACGGGGGGTTCCCGCCCGGGGTGCCCCCGGCCCTGGTGGTGCGCGAACTCGCCTGGAGCATCGAGGTGCTGGACGGGACGTGCGGGAACCCCAAGGAGGCGTTCGCCATCGCCCGCCTGCGGGGCGTGGAGATCGACGGCGAGTTCCCCCCCGACGAGGTGGCCCGCTTCATGGCCGACGGGGACCGGATCGGGATGCCCGCGGTGGAGGGGCGACTTCCCCTGCCGCGCCTCACGGGCCTCCTCGATCCCCTCACCCGCTCGACCCTCCTGCCCTTCAGCACGCCCGAGGTCCGGGGAGGGAAGATCTGACATGAACCGCACGAGGCCGCGGCTGCACCGCCGGTACACCCCGTCGGGGACGGGTGGGGCTTGACCGCGACCACCACCGAGATCGGCCCGGGCGGGGGGGGCAGGGAGGCCCCCGCACCCCCCGCCCAGGGCTCGGGTTCCCCGCCGGCTCCTCCTCCGCCGCCCAGGCCCGGTCCGCGCCCGTGGATCCTGGGTCTGCTGAAGCACAAGTGGGCCCTCGGCGCGGCGTCCTTCGGGGCGATCTGGCTCTTCACGCTCGTGTGGAACGCTACCCTCACCGTCGTCCCCGTCCCCACCACCCTCCTCGGCGGGGAGGACCGCCCCGGCTGGCTCGCCACGCTGCGGGACGACTTCGTCGTGGCGGGGAACGAGGCCCTCCACCCCGATCCGACGCCGTCCGCCTACTCGGACCTCCCCGTGTGGCTCTGGTCCGAGTGGTTCCACTACGGCCTCGCCATCGGCGAGTCCGCTCCCCGACTCCACCGCCCGCTGGAGCTGCCGCCGTTCAAGCCCCTCGGCGTCGAGGTCCCGGCGGACGTCGGCCCGTCCAGGCGTGGGCGGAACTGGGTCCCGAGCCGGGTGGACTACCCCCCCGCGGCGGGGGCCGCCGGGGACGCCGTCCGCCAGGTCCGGTGGACCTTCAACGGCCGACCCCACCCCGCCCTGGCCCCCACCGGCGACGGGAAGGGTGAGGGCGGCATCGTCGTCGCCTGGCTCCAGCCCGATCGGGACGACGTCCAGGACTGGAAGCCGGGATGGGTCTGCCAGGCGGTGGAGGCCGCGCTGGCCTACGATGCCCCCGCCCAGGTCCTGGTGTGGCAGGTGGCGCACCGCCGCTTCGCGGACGCCCGGGCCGCGTTCCGCCGCATCCCCTGGATCCCGGGCCGGCCGCCGCGGCGACCGGCAGCGTCCCGGGCCGTCACCGCCATCCCCTTCTACCTGGACCCCAAGGTCGGGCTCCAGGACCTGGACACCGCCCTGGAGCTGCTGGCCGAGTCCGTGCTGGGTGTGCCCCCCGAGCGCCTGGAGGGTCCCCCGCCCGGGGCGGACCTGCCCCGGGAGGTGGAGGCGGGGTGGCTCTGGGCGACGGACCGGACCCTGCCCGCCGCGGGGCCCGTCTATCGAGCTCCGGCCTGCCACCTGGCCGATCTGCACGCGAGGCTCGCCGGGCACCTCGCCGAGGGGGTCGACGAGGCCGGCAGGGCTCGGGACCAGGGGACGGCGCTGGCCGCCGGGTGGGCCGAGCTGTGCGTGGCCTTGGGGAGGCCGCCCCCCGCGGCGGGCGCCCCGGACTCGAGGATCCGAGAGCTGGGGACGTGGGCGGCACGCCTCGGCGGCCTGCACCTCGGCCTCGCGGGGACCCTCGCCGCGCTGGGTCGGCCGGACCCCGAGGGGCGGGAGTGGGGGCGGTCGGACTACGCCGCCCTCGCCCGCGCGGAGCGCGCCTTCGGGGGCGCCCTCGCCTCCCTCGCCCCCGCCCTCGGGCCCCAGACCCCTTCCCCGGCCTCCCTCGCCCCCGCGGATCCTGCCCGCGACCTCGCGTCCGGCCCCCCCGAGTCCCACGCCCACGCCGCCTGGGTGTGGGGCCGGGTGGCTTCCGCCCGCTGCGACCTCACCCGGGACTGGCGCCGTGACGAGCTGGTCACCGCCGTGGGGCTCCTCCAGGGCTGGTCCCGGGACCTCGGCGGCGTCGGACTCGAGCCGGCGGACTGGCTGGCCATCGAGAGGCGGCTGTGCCACCTGACGCCCGGCCCGGAGGCCGGCGAGGCGGCACGCCGGTCCTGGGAGAACGCGGTCCGGGCGGCGGAACGCCACGCCCATCGCCCCGCCCCGGGAGCCTTCGGCGGCGACGAGTGCCGGATGGGGGAGCCGATGACCGAGGTGCAGGACGAGGGGGTGCGGCCGAGCTGCACCGACCCCGATCCCCGCCCCTACTTCGCCGCCCTCCACGAGGCCGGGTACGTGGAGGCCTGCGGGGCCGACCGGGCCCCCTGATCGCCCCCGGCGCCGGGCCGCCGATCCACGGTGATCCACCGTCGGGAGCGGCCTCAGCCGCCCTCTCCCCGCCCATCCCCGCGCTCCGGCCCCCACATCGGGAGGGGGATCCCGGGGGGCGTGTGGCGATACGGAACACATTCACCCCCACGGGTAGTGCTCCATTTCGCTTCATGCACCACATCTGGTGGCCCCGGCCGCGCGGTCGCCATGGCCCGCCAAACGTTGAAAACAAAGGAAAAAAGACGTTGACAGCCCCGCGGAGCCCGACCTAATGTGGGCCCACGTGGATCGTGGTGGATCGAATGGGATCAGGACGGCATCGAGTGGCGACCTCGGGGCGGCGGAGAGCCTGAGGGGTGTACCAGGTCCGCGGCCAGTTCCACGTCACGATGGACGACAAGGGCAGGCTCGCCCTGCCGGCGCGCCTGAAGGACGCGTTGCAGAAGCACGGCGACGAGTCCCTGGTGCTGACCTACTTCGGCGGTGGGGTCCACGGGTACACGCAGGCGACCTGGAGGCGGCTGGAGGAGAGGTTCGCGGACATCTCGCCCTTCGACCGGAGGAACCGCGCGTTCCTGCACGGTTTCATGGCGAACGGCACCGAGGTCCCGGTGGACCGGCTCGGGCGGACGTTGCTCCCCCAGTATCTGCGCCAGAAGGCGGGACTGAGCAAGGAGCTGGTGGTCATTTCGTACCTGGGGTGGATCGAGGTCTGGGATCGCGTCCGCTGGGAGGAGCGCCTCGAGGAGGCGACGCGAGAGATGGACGAGACGGGCGGGCCGCAGGAGTTCCTGGTGGGGATGGAGGAGACGGCCTAGGGAGGATCGCGAGGTGACGTACCACGTGCCGGTGATGGTCCGTGAGGTGCTCGACGCCCTGCGGGTCCGGCCGGACGGTCGGTACCTGGACGGGACGGCGGGGGGCGGCGGGCATGCGGAAGCCATCGCCGCCCGGTTGTCGGAGCGGGGGCGGCTCGTCGCCCTGGATCGGGACGAAGAGGCGGTGGCGGCGGCGGCGGCGCGGTTGGCGCCGTATGGGGATCGGGTCGTGCTGGCGAAGTCGGCGTTCTCGCGGATGGAGGAGGTGGTCCGGGACCTGGGACTCGGGACCGGATCGTTCGACGGGGTGCTGCTGGACCTGGGCGTCAGCAGCCGGCAGGTGGACGATCCCCTGCGGGGCTTCTCCTTCCAGAAGGAGGGGCCCCTGGACATGAGGATGGACCGGGGCCAGCCGACCACGGCGCGGGACCTGGTGAACGGAGCGGAGGAACGAGAGCTGGCGGCGATCTTCAGGGACCTGGGGGACGAGCCGAGGGCGGCGCGGATCGCCCGGGAGATCGTCCGGCGGAGGGCGGAGGGGCCCATCGAGACCACGACGGACCTCGTGAAGGCGGTGGAGGCGGCGGTGGGCCCCCGGGGCGCCCGCAGCCATCACCCCGCGACGCGGGTGTTCCAGGCGCTGCGGATCGCCGTGAACCGGGAGGTGGAGGAACTGAACGAGGGGCTCGGCGCGGCCTTCCGCCTGCTGGCGCCCGGGGGCCGGCTGGCGGTGATCGCGTTCCATTCCGGTGAAGACCGGGCGGTGAAGAGGTTCATGCGGGACCGGGAGGGGAGGTGCGCGTGCCCCCCCGAGGTCCCGATCTGTGTGTGCGGGCGGAAGCCAGAGCTCCGGGAGGTGCGCCGGGGCGGGGTCACCGCCGGTGAAGACGAGGTCCGGGCCAATCCCCGGGCGCGCTCGGCCCGACTGCGGATCGCCGAGCGGATCCCGGGCTGAGCCGGGCGAGGGGAGCGAAGAACCGTCCGGGGAGGGCCCGCGGCCCCGGGGACACGGCATCGCGGGTCGCTGTTCGCAGGGAAGTCAAGGGTCGGGCGCAGGACGCGCCCGGCCCGAGGGGGGCGGGTCGCGGCAGGAGGTCCGCTCCCCCACGGAGGTACCATGGCGGTCGCCGCGTCCACTCGCACGTCACCCGTTCACGCCCCCGAGACCCGGGTGGAGGTCCACCCCGGTGGACTCGACGCCCCGGTCCGGGTCGTCTCACCCCCCCCCGCGCCCCGGTCGGGGATCGGCGTGCTCGCCGTGGTGGGCGCCTTGCTGGGTGGCCTGGTCATCGCCGGGGTGCGGATGGAGCACCGCGACCTGGGGTACCAGCGGGAGGAGGTCGGCCGGCGCCTGGAGGAGGCCCGGGAGGAGCAGGCGCGCCTCGCGGCCCGCCTCGCCGAGCTGCGGGCGCCGGACCACCTCGGGCCCGCCGCGGCCGCCCTCGGCCTCCACGCCCCCGATCCCGGCCAGATCCATCGCGTCGAGGCGCCCTGAGGGCGGAGGGGCAGGGGACCGTGGAGCGCCCGAGGACCAACAGGAGCCGCCCGGCGGCGCCGAGGGGGACGGCCGCCCCCCGCCGGGGTGGCGCGCCGCCCGGGCGTGGGCCGGACATCGCCGCGCGGACGCGGGTCGTGCTGGGCCTGTTCGCCCTGGCCCTCGCCGCCGTCCTGGGGCGCGCCGTCTGGCTGTCCGCGGTCCCGAACGAGCAGCTCTCCGCCGCGCTGCGCCGCCAGCAGCAGGCGACGGTCAAGCTCAACCCCCGGCGGGGCCGGATCCAGGACCGCGCCGGGAGGGACCTCGCCGTCTCGGTGACCGTGCCGTCGGTCTTCGCCGATCCCCAGTTCCTGGTGGAGACGGGGGGGGATCCCGTGGACGTCGCCGCCCGGCTCGCGCCCCTGCTGGACCTGCCCGCCGCGGACCTGGCCAAGGCGTTGCGCGCCCCGGGGCGGTTCGTGTGGCTCGCGCGCCAGGTCCCCACCGACGTCGCCACCGCCATCGAGGAGCTCCGATTGCCCGGCGTGCGGGTGACCGACGAGTTCGAGCGGCGCTACCCCAACGGGACCCTCGCGGGGCAGGTGCTCGGGTTCACCGGCACCGACGGGGCGGGCCTGGAGGGCCTGGAGAAGCGCTTCGACTCCCGCCTCCGGGGTCGCGAGGAGCGCCACACCGTCCTCCGGGACGGGAAGCGGCGGAACATCACGCCGGAGGGGGTGGCGGTGACCCGGGAGGTCCAGGGGGACGACCTGGTCCTGACCCTGGACCGCAACATCCAGTTCGCCGCAGAGCAGGCGCTGGCGGAGGCGGTGACGAAGTGGGAGGCCCGGGCTGGCCTCGTGGTGGTCATGGACGTCCAGACCGGCGCGGTGCTCGCGCAGGCCACGGCACCCCCCATGGACCCCAACTACTTCGCCCGCTACGACCGCTCCACCTGGCGGGACATGTCCCTTTCCTTCAACTATGAGTCGGGATCGGTGCTCAAGGCGTTCCTGATCTCGTCGGCCCTGGAGGCGGGCGTGGTGACGCCCGACACCCGCTTCGACTGCGAGCTCGGCGCCTACAGGTTCGGCCGGAGGACCATCCACGACTCCCATCCCTACGGGGTGCTGGACGTGAGGGAGATCCTGAAGGTGTCGAGCAACATCGGCACCACCAAGGTCGCCGAGCGCCTGGGAGCCGAGGCGGTGTGGAGCTGGTACCGTGCCTGGGGGTTCGGGCAGCCGACGGGGATCGACCTCCCCGGGGAATCCGGAGGCATCCTGCGGCATTGGAAGAGCTGGTACCCCATCGACCTCGCCACCCACGCCTTCGGCCAGGGGGTCTCGGTCACCGGGCTCCAGATCGCCGCCGCCCTCTCCGCCGTCGCCAATGGCGGTCGCCTGATGAGGCCGTACATCGTGCAGGAGGTCCGCTCCCCCGACGGCTCCGTCGTCGAGAGGACCGAGCCCACCGAGGTGAGGCGGGTGATCTCCCCCGGGACCGCCGCCGAGATGCGCGGGATGATGGCGGGGGTGATGGAGGAGGGGGGCACCGGGACCCTGGCGAGGCTCGACGACTACACCGCCGCCGGAAAGACCGGCACCGCCCAGAAGGTCAACCCCGAGACCGGGCGCTACCAGTTCTGGGTCAGCTCGTTCGTCGGCTTCGCGCCCGTCGAGGACCCCCGGGTCGCCATCGTGGTGACCCTGGACGAGCCCAGGCGGCATCACTACGGCGGCACGGTGGCGGGACCGGTGTTCCGGGCGGTGGGCCGACAGGCGCTGACCACCCTGGACGTCGATCCGCTCCCCGACCGGATGGCCCGCCTGCCCGTGAACACCCCGGCCCCGGCGGGACCGGCCGCGCCGCCCTCCAGCCCCGCGCTGGCCGGTGCCGGTTCGGGATCCGGGACCGCGGCGGCCGCGGGGGAGCTTCCCCCCGCCGTCATGCCCGACCTGCGGGGGGCGTCCCTGCGGGAGGCCCTGCGGCGCCTCGCCGGCGTCCAGGCCCGCATCGACCTGGAGGGCTCGGGGGTGTTGACGGAACAGCACCCCGCGCCCGGGGCGCGCCTCGCCGGGATCTCCTCGGTCCGACTCGCCTTCGCGCCCCCAGCGCCCCCTCCTCCGCCGAGCGCCCCGGGCGGTGGCCTGGGGTCCGCCCCCGTGGCCGCGCCCGGTGCCGCGGCTGCCCCAGCGGCCACCCCCGGGAGGGTCGGGTCCCCCGGGGCCCACCGCCGCGAGGGGGACCTCCCTTGAGCGGGCTGGCCCCGGCGCCCCTCTCCCGCCTCCTCCAGGCCCTCCCCGAGGTCCCGGAGCGGCGGGGGGCGCCGGACGTGCCCGTCCGCGGCCTCGCCTACGACTCCCGGAGGGTCGGCCCGGGGGAGCTGTTCGCGGCGATCCCCGGCTCCACCGCCGACGGGCACCGCTTCGTGGCCCAGGCCATTGCCGCCGGGGCCTCCGCCGTCCTGTTGCGGGACTGGCCCGAGGGACCCTGGCCCGCAGGGGTCGCCGGGGTCCGGGTGTCCGATCCCCGCCGCGCCCTCGCCCGCCTCGCGGCCGCCCTCCACGGGGACCCGTCCCGGGGGATGACGGTGGTGGCGGTGACCGGCACCAACGGCAAGACCACCAGCGCCTCGCTGATCGCGGGGATGCTGGCCGCCGGCGGGGCGCGGACCGCGCTGCTGGGCACCACCGGGACCTGGTTCGAGGGGGAACGCCGCCCCTCGGAGCGCACCACCCCCGAGGGGGCCGACCTGCACGCCCTCCTGGGCGAGCTCCGCGCCCGGGGCGCCGGCGCCGTCGCCCTGGAGGCCTCCTCCCACGCCCTGGACCAGGGGCGGCTCGCGGGTCTCCACGTGGACGTCGCCCTCTACACCCACCTCAGCCGGGATCACCTTGACTACCACGGGTCCATGGACGCCTACGCCGCGGCCAAGGAGCGTCTCGTCACCGAGGTGCTGGCCCAGAGCGGCAAAGGCGGGCGGCGGGGGCTCGCCGCCAACGCCGACGACCCCGCCGGGGCCGCCATCGCCGCCAAGTGGCCGAATACGCTCCGGTTCTCGGCACGGGGCCAGGCGCGGGCCGACGTCGCCGTGGAGGAGGCCCGCTTCGGGATCGACGGGTTCGAGGCCCGGGTGCGGACGCCCCGCGGCCCCGTCGAGCTCCGCTCTCCCCTCGTGGGCGCGCACAACCTGGAGAACGCCCTGGGGGCGCTGGCGGTGGGCCTGCTCCTGGGTCTCTCCGCCGAGGACGCCGCCGCGGGGATCGGGGCCGTGGGGAGCGTGCCCGGGCGCCTGGAGAGGGTGAGGGCGGAGGGGACGGGGCCGTCGGTTTTCGTGGACTACGCCCACAGCGACGACGCCCTCGCCCGCGTGCTGGAGGCGCTCCGCCCCCTCACCCGGGGCCGGCTCACGTGCGTGTTCGGTTGCGGCGGGGACCGCGACCGGGGCAAGCGCCCGCTGATGGCGGCGGCGGCGGCCCGGGGGGCCGACCGGGTGGTCCTCACCAGCGACAACCCCCGGAGCGAGGACCCCCTCGCCATCCTCGCCGACGCCGCCGCCGGGCTCCCCCCGGGCGCCGACGCCGTCGTGGAGCCCGATCGCGCCTCGGCCATCGCCCTCGCCGTCGCCGAGGCCGGGCCGGACGACGTCGTCCTGGTGGCCGGGAAGGGCCACGAGGGCTATCAGGAGGTGGGGACCCGGCGCGTGCCCTTCGACGACCGGGCCCACGCGCGCGCCGCCCTCGCGGCGCCGAGGAAGGCTCGATGACGGCCGCGTCCCAGGCGTTCGCGCCCCCGTTCCGGTTCACCGCCGAGGCGCTGGTCTCCGCCGTCTCCGGCCGCGCCGCCGCGCCCCTGCCGCCCGGCACCTGGTCCATCACCACCGACTCCCGCCTGTCCGGCCCCGGACGGGTGTTCGTCGCGCTGCGGGGCGAGAAGCTGGACGGCCACGCCTTCGTCCGGGACGCCCTGGCCTCCCCCGGCTCGGGGGCGATCGTCGAGGGGGGCCACCCCGCCCTCGCCGGGCTCGACCCCGGCCCCGGCCGCTTCGTGGTGGAGGTCCGGGACACCTCCCAGGCCCTCCTGGCCCTGGGGCGCGCCGCCCGGGACACCTTCCAAGGCCCCGTGGTGGCCCTGACGGGATCGGTGGGCAAGACCACCACCAAGGAGATGATCGCGGCGATCCTGTCCCAGCGCGGGGCGGGGCTGGCCACCGAGGGCAACCTCAACAACCTGGTGGGCGTCCCCCTCACCCTGCTCCGGCTCTCCGCCGACCACCGATGGGCGGTCCTCGAGATGGGGATGAACGCCTTCGGCGAGATCGACGCCCTCGCCCGCTGCGCCCGGCCGGGGGTGCGGCTGATCACCCGGATCGGCCGCGCCCACCTGGAGCGGCTCGGGGGGATCGAGGGGGTCGCCCGCGCCAAGGGAGAGCTCTTCGCGACCGCCGGGCCGGGGGACGTGCTGGTGGTGAACGCCGACGACCCCATGAGCCCCACCCTCCCCGTGCCCGAAGGGGTGAGGGTGGTGCGGTTCGGCGAGGCGACCGGGGCCGAGGTGAGGGTGCTGGCGGCCCGGCGGGAGGGGATCGACGCCTGGAGGGCGGTCTTCGCCCTCGGGGACGAGTCGGTGGACGTGCGGGTCCCCCTGGCGGGCCGGCACAACCTGGGCAACGCCCTCGCCGCCGCTGCCGTGGCCTACGCCCTGGGACTCTCCGGCCCCGAGGTCCGGGTCGGCCTGGACGCCGTGCGGGCCCCCGCGATGCGCATGCAGGTGGTGGAGCTCCCCGGGGGGGCGGTGCTGATCAACGACGCCTACAACGCCAACGAGACCTCGGTGGCGGCGGCCCTGCGGACCCTCGCCGACGAGCCCGCCCCCCTGCGGGTGGCCGTGCTGGGCGACATGCTGGAGCTGGGGGCGGCGTCCCTGGCCTCCCACCGCGAGGTCGGTCGCCTCGCCGCGGGCTCGGGTCTCACCCTGCTGGTGGGGGTGGGGCCCCACTCGGCGGATACGGTGGCGGCGGCGCGGGCGGCGGGCCTGCCCGAGGCCCGGGCCCAGCACGCGCGCACCCACGCCGAGGCGGCGGCCCTGGTGCGCCCCTTCGTGGTGCCGGGGGCCCGGATCCTCCTGAAGGGCTCCCGGGGCATGGCGATGGAGAGGGTCGCGGAGATCCTCCTGGAGGCTCCGGCCGGCCCGGAGGCCCGGGGAGGCGAGGAAGCCTGACGCGACTCGGGGCGGGCCGCGAGCCCTGCCCCCGGCGCGGAATCCATGTATCGTTCACCGCTCGCCCCGGCCGGCCACCGTCCCGGGGGGAGCGCGACCCGTTGTCCGGGGAAGGGCGAAGTGCTCTACCACCTCCTCGTCGAGCTGCGGAGCAGCTCCATCCTCTTCAACGTCTTCCGGTACATCAGCTTCCGGACGGCGGCGGCCATGATCACGGCCCTGCTGATCGCCTGGCTTGTGTACCCCCCGTTCATCCGCCTCCTCCAGCGGATCCGCGTGGGACAGATGGTGCGGACCGACGGCCCGGAGACCCACAAGGTCAAGCAGGGGACCCCCACGATGGGGGGGCTGGTGATCCTGGCGGCGACGGTGCTCTCCACCCTGCTCTGGGCGCGCCTGGACAACCCCCTGGTGTGGGGGACCCTGGCCATCGCCGTCGCCTTCGGCGCGGTGGGGTTCATGGACGACTACCAGAAGGTGACCCGGAAGGACACCCGCGGCGTCTCCGGCAAGGCCCGGCTGGCCATCGAGGCGGTCGCCACGGCGGCGGTGATGGGAGTGCTCGTGTACCGGTACGCCCTCTCCACCGTCGTGGCGGTCCCCTTCCTCAAGGACGTCGGCCTCGACCTGGGGGCCCCGGGCTACGTCGTGTTCTCGACCCTGGTGATCGTGGGGTGCGCCAACGCCGTCAACCTGACCGACGGGCTGGACGGCCTCGCCATCGGGCCGGTGATGACCTCGGCGATGACCTTCGCGGTGCTCGCCTACCTCGCCGGCAACTTCAAGTATGCGGAATACCTACAGATTCCTCCAGTGGCGGGCGCGGGGGAGCTCACGGTGCTCGCCGTCACCATCGTCGGCGCCGGGCTGGGGTTCCTCTGGTACAACACGTTCCCGGCCTCGATCTTCATGGGGGACACCGGCAGCCTGCCCCTCGGGGGCGCCATCGGGGCCCTGGCCTTCCTCAGCAAGAACGAGCTGCTGCTGGCCCTCGTGGGCGGGGTCTTCGTGGTGGAGGCCCTCTCGGTGATCGTGCAGGTCGCCTCGTTCAAGACCACGGGCCGGCGGGTGTTCCGGATGGCGCCCATCCACCACCACTTCGAGCAGCAGGGGATGTCCGAGCCCAAGGTGATCGTGCGCTTCTGGATCGTGTCCATCCTCCTCGCCCTCTTCGCCCTGATGACCCTCAAGCTGCGGTGACCATGGAACAGCTCGCCCTCGCCGGCCGCCTCGTCGTCGTCGTCGGCCTCGGTCTCTCGGGGCAGGCGGCGGTGCGCCTGCTGGCCGCCCAGGGCGCCCGGGTGGTGGCCAACGACCGGCGGGGCGAGGCGGAGCTGGGGGAGGTCGCCGCCCGGGTGCGGGCCGTGGGGGCGCGGATCGTGGCGGGGGACCACCCTCCGGAGCTGGCCCGGGGGGCGGACCTCGTGGTGGCCTCCCCCGGGGTCCCCCCCTCGAACCCGGTGCTGGCCGCCGCCCGGGCGCGGGGGGTGCCGGTTTGGGGGGAGCTGGAGCTGGGCTGGCGCGCCCTGCCCGGGGTGCCCTTCGTGGCGGTCACCGGGACCAACGGGAAGTCCACGACGACGACGTGGACCGGGGGCCTGCTGGAGGCCGCGTTCCCCCGGGTCTTCGTGGGGGGCAACCTGGGCCTCCCCCTGTGCGACGCCGCGGCGGAGGGGGGCTGGGACGTCGCCGTGGTGGAGGTCTCCAGCTTCCAGGCCGAGACCGCGCCCTCCCTGCGGCCGGCGGCGGCCGCGGTCCTGAACGTCACCCCCGACCACCTGGACCGCTACCCCGACGTCGCGGCCTACGCCGCCGCCAAGGCGCGCCTGTTTCGCCTCCAGGGGCCCGGGGACCGGGCGGTCCACCGGCGTGGCGATCCCCTGGCGGAGGGGGTCGCGCGGTCGGGGCGGGCGGGGATCTCCTCCTTCGGCCTCGGCCCCCTGCCCCAGGGCGGCGAGGCGGGTGCCGGGTGGGAAGGAGGGGAGCTGCTGCTGCGGCCCGAGCCGGGGGGAGAGGTGGAGGCCTACTCCCTGGACGGGTTCACGGTGGCGGGCACCCACAACGTCGAGAACCTGATGGCGGCGGCCCTGCTGGCCCGGTATGCCGGCGCCCCGCCCGAGGCCGTCGCGGCGGCGATCCCCCGCCTGCGCTCCCTGCCCCACCGCCTGGAACCCGCGGGCGAGGCGGCGGGAGCCGCGTGGTACGACGACTCCAAGGCCACCAACGTCGACTCCGCCCGGGCCTCCGTCGGGGGGCTCCCCGGCCCCGTGGTCTGGCTGCTGGGGGGCCGCCACAAGGGCTCCCCCTACACCCCGCTCAGGGACGTGGTCCGGGGCAGGGTGCGGGCGGTGGTGGCCTTCGGCGAGGCCGGCGACCTGGTGGCCCGGGACCTGGCGGGCGCAGGGGCCGACGTCGTGCGGGTGCCGGGGCTCCGGGACGCGGTGAGGGCCGCCGCCGGCCTGGCCCGGCCAGGGGACGCGGTGGTCCTCTCGCCGGCGTGCAGCAGCTACGACGAGTTCCGGAACTTCGAGGAGCGGGGACGCGCCTTCCGGGCGTGGGTGGAGGAGCTGCCGTGAACCTCGTGCCCCGGGGCGTGGACCGCGCCCTGCTGCTGTCGGTGGTCTCCCTGGTGGTGCTCGGCGTCACGATGGTCTACTCCGCCGGGGGGATCTACGCCGCCGACCTCCACGGGGACCGGCTGTTCTTCCTGCAGCGCCAGGCCCTCTTCGCCGGGGTGGGGCTGGCGGGGATGGCGGTGGTGGCCCGGATCCCCTACCAGGCGTATCGCCGCTGGACCTACCCCGCCCTCGGCCTGGTGGCGGTGCTCCTGCTGGCGGTCCTGGCATTCGGGACGTCGGCGGGGGGCGCGACCCGCTGGCTGCCCCTCGGGCCGTTCCAGTTGCAGCCCAGCGAGCTCGCCAAGCCGGTCCTGCTGGTCTACCTCGCCTACTCGCTGGAGAAGAAGCAGGAGCTGATCGAGACCTTCGCGGTCGGGATCCTCCCCCACCTCGTGGTGGTCGGGACCATCCTCGCGCTGATCCTGGTGGAGCCCGACTTCGGCACGACGATGACCATCGCCGCGATCCTGTTCGCGATGATGTTCGTCGCCGGCACCCGGCCCCGCCACCTGCTCGCCCTCGGCGCGGTGGGCGCGCCCGCCGCGTACTTCGTGCTGATGGGCGCCGAGTACCGCCGCAAGCGGATGATGGCCTTCTGGGATCCCTGGGCGGACCGGGAGGGCACGGGGTACCAGCTCATCCAGTCCTGGCTCAGCTTCCACGGGGGCGGCGTGACCGGGCTGGGCCTGGGCAACGGCCTCCAGAAGCTCCACTTCCTGCCCGCCGCCCACACGGACTTCATCTTCGCGGTGATCGGCGAGGAGCTGGGACTCGCAGGGGTGGCCCTGGTGCTGGGGCTGTTCGGGACCCTGGTGTATCGCGGGGCGCGCTGCGCCTCGTTCGCGCCGGACCTCTTCGGGCGCCTGCTGGGGACCGGGATCACCTTCATGATCGGCCTGCAGGCCTGCTTCAATATGGGGGTGGTGACGGGGATGCTGCCCACCAAGGGCCTCACCCTGCCCTTCGTCAGCTACGGCGGGTCGTCGCTGGTCTTCGGCCTGGCCATGGTGGGGGTCCTGCTCAACATCTCCGCCCAGGCCAGCCGCCGGTCCGCCACCACGAAGCGCGAGTCGGAGGCCCGGGCGGACCACCCCGACCCCGAGCCGGTGGGGGCCTGATCCCGTGGCGCGGGTGCTCATCGCCGGTGGAGGCACCGGGGGCCACTTCTTCAGCGGGATGGCCGTAGGGGAGGCGTTCGTCGCCCGGGACCCCAAGAACCAGGTCGTCTACGTGGGCACCCGGTCCGGGATCGAGGCCAGGGTGGGCCCCCGGGAGGGGTTGGACGTGCGGTTCGTGCGGGTGAGCGGCCTCAAGGGCAAGGGAGCGGCGGCGAGGGTCGCCGGCCTGCTCCGCCTGCCCCTGGCCCTGTGGGACAGCCTGGTCCTGCTGCTCCGCCTCCGCCCCGCCCTGGTGGTGGGCGTGGGCGGGTACGCCTCGGGGCCGGTGGTGCTGGCGGCGAAGCTGCTGCTGCGCCCGACGGCCATCGTGGAGCAGAACAGCATCCCCGGGTTCACCAACCGCGTGCTGGGCCGCGTCGTCGATCGGGTCTTCACCGCGTTCCCCGAGACCGCGGCGTACTTCCCCCGGCGGCGGGTGGTGTTCACCGGCAACCCCATCCGGCGCCGCCTCGCCGAGACCCTGACCCTGGAGAACCGCTCCACTCCCGGCCCCGCGGCCGGCGGGGAGGTCCACGTCCTGGCCTTCGGGGGAAGCCAGGGGGCGCGGAGCCTCAACCGGGCAATGGTGGCGATGGTCTCGGAACTCCCGGCCGGGCTGCGGGGCCGGATCCGGGTGGTGCACCAGACCGGAGAGCACGACCACGCCGAGGTCGTCGCCGGCTACGCCCGGGCCGGCTTCGACCGCGTAGAGGTGCTTCCCTTCATCCACGACATGGCCGGGGCATACCACGAGGCGGACCTGGTGGTCTGCCGCGCCGGCGCCTCCACCCTGGCGGAGGTCACCGTGAGCCGGCGCCCCTCGGTGCTGGTGCCTTACCCCCACGCCATCTACAACCACCAGGAGCTCAACGCCCGCTCGCTGGTGGACCGGGGGGCGGCGGTGATGCTGCTGGACCGCGACCTGGGCGGGGCCTCCCTGGCCGGGGCCATCGCCGGGCTCGTGTCCGACCCCGAGCGCCTCGCGCGCATGGCGGCGGCGGCGGCGGACCTGGGCCGGCCCCAGGCGGCCCTGGACGTCGTGGACGAGTGCTACCGCCTCGCCGGCCTGCTGCGCTCCCCCCGGGCGAGGTGACGAGGACCGCCGTGGCCCGCTTCCGCAAGACCCGCCGCATCCACTTCGTCGGCATCGGGGGCATCGGGATGAGCGGCATCGCCGAGGTGCTGATCGACCAGGGCTACGAGGTCTCCGGCAGCGACCTGAAGCCGGGGGCGGTCACCCACCGCCTGGAGGGCCTGGGCGCCGCGGTGCGCTACGGCCACGAGGCGGGGAACGTCCGGGGCGCCCACGTGGTGGTGCGGTCCAGCGCCGTCGGGGAGGACAACCCGGAGGTGCGGGCGGCGGTAGACCTGGGGATCCCGGTGATCCCCCGGGCGGAGATGCTGGCGGAGCTGATGCGGATGAAGCACGGGCTCGCCGTCGCCGGGACCCACGGCAAGACCACCACCACGTCCCTGCTGGCCACCTGCCTCGCCGCGGCGGGCCTGGACCCGACGGTGGTGGTGGGGGGCCGGATCAAGGCCCTCGGCACCAACGCCCGCCTGGGCCAGGGGGAGTACCTGGTCGCCGAGGCGGACGAGAGCGACGGCTCCTTCCTGAGGCTGTCGCCGACCATCGCCGTGGTCACCAACATCGACCCCGAGCACCTGGACCACTACGGCGACTTCGAGGCGGCGAAGGACGCGTTCCTCCGGTTCGTGGACCGCGTGCCCTTCTATGGCGCCGCCGTCCTGTGCCTGGACCACCCGGTGATCCAGGACATGCTGCCCCGGGTCAGGAAGCGCGCCATCACCTATGGGCTCGCCTCCCAGGCGGACTTCCGGGCAACGTCCATCGGGCACTCCGGCACCGAGTCCACCTTCACGGCCCACCGGAGGGGAGAGGTGCTGGGGGACGTGCGCCTCGCCATGCCCGGGCGCCACAACGTCCTCAACGCCCTGGCCACCATCGCGGTCTGCGACGAGCTGGACGTCCCCTGGGAGACGGTGCGCTCCGCCCTGTCGGAGTTCGGCGGCGTGGGGCGGCGCTTCGAGGTGAAGGGGGTCCGGCGGGGCGTGACCGTGGTGGACGACTACGCCCACCACCCCGAGGAGATCCGGGCCACGCTGCGGGCGGCGCGGGATGGTTTCCCGGGCCGCCTCGTCGCCGTCTTCCAGCCCCATCGCTACAGCAGGGTGCGGGACCTCTTCGCCGAGTTCGTGCGGGCGTTCAACGATGCCGACCTGCTGTACGTCACGCCGATCTACGCCGCGGGGGAGGCGCCCATCCCGGGGATCGACGCGGATGCCCTGTGGCGGGGGCTGCGGGAGCACGGGCACAAGACCGCGGGCCTGGCGAACGGGCGCGGGGACCTGGTGCGGGAGGTCGCGGCGGCGGCGCGCCCCGGGGACGTGGTGATCTCCCTCGGCGCCGGCGACATCACGACCTTCGGCGACGAGCTGCTGGGGGCCCTCGGGCCCCCGGCGGGGGAGTAGGGGGCGGTGGCGCGGGGGCTGGACGCGCTGGCGCGGTCGGAGCTCCTGGAGATCGACCCCGGGGAGGTCCTCTTCGACGAGCCGATGTCGGCCCGGACCGGAATCGGGATCGGTGGGCCCGCCGACGCCTTCGTCCGGGTGCGGGACGTCGAGTCCCTCCGGGGCCTCCTGGCCTGGTGCCGCCGTTCGCGGGCCCGCGCCCTGGTGATGGGGGAGGGCGCCGGGCTGCTGGTGGCGGACGCCGGGATCGGGGTGGTGATCGCCCTGGGAGAGGCGTTCGGCGTCATCGAGTCCTCGCCCGCGGGCGGGGACGCGCCGGAGGGGGACGCGGGTGGGAAGGTGTCCGCTCCGGGCGAGGCCCGGGTGCGGGCGGGGGCCGGCGCGCGCCTTGCGGACGTCCTGGCCTTCGGCCGGGAGCGGGGGCTGTCGGGGCTGGAAGCCCTCGCGGGTCTGCCCGGCACCGTGGGCGGCGCCCTGGCGATGGGAGCGGGCGGCAGGGGAGGGGGGCTGCCTACGGCGGTGGCCTCGGTGACCTGGCTGACCACCCGGGGGCGCCTTGAAGAGGTCCCCCGGGAGGCGCTGGACTTCGGGGCCGGGGGCCTCGCCGTGCCCGAGGGGCACGTCATCGTCGCGGCGGAGCTGCTCCTGCGCCCCTCCTCGCCCGAACGGGTGGGGGCGGCGATGGAGGCGGCCGCCGCCCGCAGGGCCGGGTCCGAGCCCAAGGGGGTGCGCGCGGCGGGGGGCGTCTTCCGCGACCCCGCGATGGGGGAGCCCGCCGGAGAGGTGATCGAGCGCCTCGGGCTCAGGGGGATCCGCATCCGCGGAGCGAGGATCAGCGAGGTCCACGGCAACTGGGTGGTGAACGAGGGGGGCGCTACGGCCAGGGACGTCCTGCTGCTGATGGACTACGTGCGGGACCGGGCCCGGCGGGAGGCGGGCGTGGAGCTGGTGGACGCCCTGCGGGTGGTCGGCCGGGTCAGGAGATGAGGCGGTCCTGCCCCCCGATCCGGCACCGCATGAACCTCACCCGGGCGATTTTCCTGGAGGGCCACTTTTCCTTTTGACAGCATGATCACGCTTTACCAGAATGACCGGACGGGACTCAGCGAACATGTTCGACCACCATCGCCGCGGACGGGTGGGCGTCCTGCTCGGGGGCTTGAGCGCCGAGCGGCCGATCTCCCTCAACACCGGGGGCGCCATCCTCCGCGCCCTCCTCGAGCGCGGCCACGACGCCGTGGCCATCGACGTGGGCCGGGATCTGCACCGGCGCCTCGCCGAGGAGGGAGTCGAGGTCGCCTTCAACGCCCTGCACGGCACCTTCGGCGAGGACGGTTGCGTCCAGGGCCTGCTGGAGGTGCTGGGAATCCCCTACACCGGCTGCGGCGTGGCCGCGTCGGCGCTCACCATGGACAAGATCCAGACCAAGAGGGTGCTGGAGCACGCGGGCGTCCCGACGCCGGAGTGGGTGCTGCTGGAGGGGGCGACCCTCGCCCCGGGATCGGTCCCGCTGGCGCCGCCCCTGGTGGTCAAGCCCGTCTCCGAGGGCTCCTCGGTGGGGATCTCCATGGTCGCCCGGGCGGAGGAGCTGCCCGCGGCGCTGTCCGAGGCGGCCCGCCACGGCGGGCGCGTGCTCGTCGAGAGGCGCATCTCCGGTCCCGAGGTCACCGTGGGCGTGCTGGACGGCCGGGCCCTGGCAACGGTGGAGATCCGTCCCCGGGACGGCTGGTACGACTGGCACCACAAGTACACGCCGGGGGCGACGGACTACATCTGCCCGGCCGACCTGGGCGCCTCCGTCCTGGAGGAGCTGCACTCCATGGCCGAGAGGGCGGCGGCGGTCACCGGCTGCGAGGGGGCGGTCCGGGTGGACTTCATGGTGGAGGGGGGCACGCGCCCTCTGGTCATCGAGATCAACACGGTCCCCGGCATGACGGAGACCAGCCTGCTGCCCAAGGCGGCGGCCCGGGCCGGCCTGTCGTTCGGCGACCTGTGCGAGCGGATCCTGGCCGGGGCGCGCCTGCGCTCCCCCGGGGCGGCGGAGGGGGCGGGATGAGCGTCCTGGACGGCCAGAAGGTCTCCCCCCGGCAGCCCAACCGCCGCCTGCGGGCCCAGGCCCGGGATGCCACCGCCCGGATCGCCCGGGTCGACGTCGGTCGTGACGAGGCGGCCCGGCGGAAGTCCGCCCCGGTGGAGGAGCCCGCGATCCCGCGGAAGCCCGCCCCGGTCGAGGAGCCGGCGGTCCGGCGAACGTCCGTTCCGGTCGAGGAGCCCGCGCTCCGGAGGAGGTCCGCACCGGGGCCGGTGGAGTCGTCCCGGCGGTCGGAGGGGGCCGAGCCCGCCGCCGTGGCACGGGTGCGGCGGTTCCCGACGGAGATCGCCGACATCCGGGGGCCCGCCCCCCGGCGGGCGGGACCGGCGATCGACGGCGGCGAACCCGAACCCGAGGTCCGGTCCCGGCCGGTCCGCGCCGTCGCCGGGATCGGGGACGAGGGCCTCGCCGCCCTCGCGGCGGCGACCCGCACAGGATCGCGGGCCGTGGCCCGGGTCGGTGCCGGCTGGCTGACGCGCCTGCCGCTGGTGCTGGTCCAGGGCCCTGCGACCGCGGCCCTGGCCGCCGGAGTCTTCCTGGCCGCCTCCCTGGGCGGCATGATCGTCGTGGGCCGCGCCGCCGGAGAGGGGCTCGGCCTCGCCGGCCGCCTGTTGGCCTTCGTGCCGATCCTCCTGACCCAGGGGTGGGGCGCGGCGGTGCGCGGGCTCCGACCGGTCGCCGTCCGGGTGGAGGCCCTGTCCCGGGGGGTGGTCCTGGGGGAGCTGGACGAGATCCGGGACGGCACGCCGGACCTCGCCGAGGTCGGGCAGGACGTCGCCCGGGCGGTGGGGGTGCTCCGGGACTTCGCGGCTGCGCGGCGCCCCGAGATCCCGCGGATCCGGGTCCCGTCCCGTCGCCGCGCGGCTCTGGCCGCGGTCGCCGGGCTCGGCATCGGCGGCGTGCTGTGGGGGGTGGCGCTGGGCGGGTGGGCGTTGAACCGGGAACTTCACCGGGCACCCTGGCTGGAGGTCAACACGATCACGGTGGAGGGAGTCTCCCGGCTGAGCCGCGAGGAGGTCCTGCGGGCGGCCGGGATCCGCCCCCGGGTGAACGTCCTGGAGGTGGACCTGGAGGCGGCCTTGGAGCGCATGCAGGCCATGCCGTGGGTGCGGACGGCGGTGGTCAAGCGCCGCTTCCCGGACCGGATCTCCATCCGCATCGAGGAGAGGGAGCCCGCGGCCCTGCTCGCCGCGGGGGGGCTGTGGCTGGTGGACGTGGGGGGCGAGGTCTTCAAGCCCGTCGAACCGGGGGAGTCGTACGACCTGCCGGTGGTGACGGGGGTGGCCCCCCCCGGCGCCGGCGAGGCCGGAGAGGCCACCGCGAGCCTGCGGGCGGCGCTCCGGGTGGTGGAGGCCTTCCAGGGGCGGCGTCGCCTCAGCCCGGGGGACATCGGGGAGATCCGCGTGGAGGCGGACGGCCGCCTCCGGGTGTTCACGGCGCGGGAGGGGGTGGAGCTCAAGCTGGGACGCGAGTCGTGGGACCAGCGGGTGGGGCGCCTGGACACCCTCCTGGACCAGGAGCTGATGACGCTGTCGGCGGTGGAGTCGGTGGACCTGGACCTGGCGGACGAGGCGGTGGTGCGGCCCCGTGCGAAGAAGCGCGACGGCTAGGGGGAACGGGAGGCGGCAGGTGGGGCGCGAGAACGTCATCGTCGGGTTGGACATCGGCACGTCGAAGGTCAGCGTCGTCATCGGCGAGGAGACCGAGCAGGGCCTCGACGTGATCGGGCTGGGCTCCCACCCGAGCGACGGCCTCCGCCGGGGCGTCGTCATCAACATCGAGGCCACGGTCCGCAGCATCCAGGCCGCCATCGAGGAGGCGGAGCTGATGGCGGGCTGCGAGATCGGCGCCGTCTACGTCGGCATCGCCGGGGGACACATCCGCTCCCTCAACAGCCAGGGCAACGTGACGGTGAAGGAGAAGGAGGTCACCGAGCTCGACGTCCAGCGGGTCCTGGACAGCGCCCAGGCCCTCGTGATCCCCAGCGACCGCGAGGTGATCCACATCATCCCCCAGGAGTACGTCGTCGATCACCAGGACGGCATCAAGCACCCCCAGGGGATGAGTGGAGTGCGGCTGGGTGTCCGGGTCCACATCGTCACCGCCGCCGTCACCAGCGCCCAGAACATCGTGAAGTCCTGCAACGCCGCGGGGTTGGTGGTCAAGGACATCGTGCTGGCCCAGCTCGCCTCCGCCGCGGCCTGCCTGACCGACGACGAGAGGGAGCTGGGGGTGATGCTGGTGGACATCGGCGGGGGGACCACGGACATCGCCGTCTACCGGCGAGGAGCGGTGGTGCACACCCAGGTCATCGGCCTCGGCGGGGACCACGTCACCCACGACATCGCCTACGGGCTCAGGACCCCCACCCAGGCGGCGGAGGCGATCAAGCGGCGGTACGGCGTGGCCATGGCCTCGATGGTGGACCGCAACGAAGTCTTCGAGGTCCCGTCCGTGGGTGGGCACCGCTCGCGGGAGGCGAACCAGATGACCCTGGCCCAGATCGTCGAGCCCCGGGTGGAGGAGATCTTCGCGCTGGTCTCCCAGGAGCTGGGCCGAGCCGGCTTCCGGGAGCCCCTGCCGGCGGGGGTGGTGGTGACGGGGGGGAGCGCGCTGCTCCCGGGACTTGCCGAGGTGGCGGAGCGGGTCTTCGGCATGCCCGCCCGTGTCGGCACGCCCCGGGGGGTCCGCGGTCTCTCGGACGTCGTCGACAGCCCCATGTACTCGACGGGGGTGGGGCTGGTGATGTACGGTGCGTCGAATGATCGGTCCGAGGCCCGGTTCCGGGTCCGGGAAGAGAACCTCTACAGCCGGGTCAAGTCCCGGATGACCGAGTGGATCGGCACGTTTTTCTGAGAACCTGAGCGGCGGCGGCGGGTCATCGGCGAATAAGGCGGCGCGATCACGGGCATCGACCGGGACGGGACCCCCGGGCGGTGGCGGGCCGCCTTCCATCCATCACACCGGAGACCTCGAGGCCGGGGAGCGGAGCCCATGGGTATCGAGTTCGTAGAGTCGCGGGGAGGTCATCCCGGCGCCAGGATCAAGGTCATCGGCGTCGGCGGCGGCGGTGGCAACGCCATCAACACGATGGTGGCGGCGGGCCTGCACGGCGTCGAGTTCCTCGCCACCAACACCGACTCCCAGGCCCTCGTGCAGAGCCTCGCGCCGCTGCGCTTCCAGCTCGGCGAGAACCTGACGCGGGGCCTCGGCGCCGGCGCCAAGCCGGAGATCGGCCGGGAGGCGGCGCTGGAGAGCCGGGACGCCATCGGCGAGCTGCTCCACGGCGCCGACATGGTCTTCGTGACCGCCGGCATGGGTGGCGGCACCGGGACCGGCGGCGCCCCGGTGATCGCCTCGGTCGCCCGGGAGGTCGGGGCCCTCACGGTCGGCGTGGTCACCCGGCCGTTCATCTTCGAGGGCAAGAAGCGCCGCCTCCAGGCGGACCAGGGGCTCCGGGAGCTCAAGGAGGTCGTGGACACCCTCATCGTCATCCCGAACCAGCGGCTCCTCTCCGTCGCCGGGGAGCAGACGACGATGCGGGACGCCTTCAAGCGCGCCGACGAGGTGCTGCTCCAGGCGGTGAAGGGGATCAGCGACCTCATCACCGTGGGCGGCGTGATCAACGTCGACTTCGCCGACGTCCGCACCATCATGAGCAACAAGGGCCTGGCCCTGATGGGGGTGGGCACCGCCAACGGTCAGATGAAGGCCGTCGAGGCCGCCCAGCGGGCCATCTCCTCTCCCCTTCTGGACGAGGTCAGCATCACCGGCGCCACCGGGATCCTGATCAACGTGACGGGCAACAGCGAGCTGAAGCTCTTCGAGGTCAACGAGGCCGCCACCCTCATCCAGGAAGAGGCCCACGAGGACGCCGAGATCATCTTCGGCTGGGTCATCGACGACACCATGGGCGACGAAGTCCGGGTGACGGTGATCGCCACCGGATTCCAGGCCCAGGAGGAGGAGAGGGCGACCCCCTCCCAGCCCTCCATCGACCGGATCCTCAAGCCCGTGGCGCCCAAGGTGAACTCGGTGACCCCCTGGGCGGTGGTGAAGGATCCGCTGGACGTCCCCCCCGCCGTGCGTCGCACCCGGGCCAACGAGAGCCTGGACCCGGTGCGGAAGCTGACCCGCGACCCCCAGGCCGTCCTGGACGTCGAGAGCGAGCTGGACCTGAGCGAGTTCGACCGCCCGACCTTCATCCGCAAGCTCGCCGACTGACCCTCCGCCACTCGCCCATCTTGAGAGGGGCGGTCCCCCCGGTCCTCCGTCGTCATCGTCCCCGTCCGGGCCCGTGCCCGAGCCCGTGCCCGCAACGGGACCAGGCTCGGGCACACGGGACCGGACACCACGCAGCGCTGCCCCGCCCGAGGTCTACCGTGACCGGGGCCTTGCGGCTCTCCCGGCGCAGGGGACGGTCCGGATCCCCTCGTGCCCGGCTCCTCGCCCGTCCGGTCGCCACCCAGGGCGGTCCGTGATGACTGCCGGCCGGAGCAAGTGGCTCGCCGTCCTGGGTTCACCCGCGGAGAACGCAGAGAGAGGAGCGGGGAGGGCCGGGGCTGTGGGTGGCGACCGGACAGGCATGCTAAGCTCCATCGACCATGCGCGCCTGCCTGACGATGATCGTCACCGCCCTGTGCCTGGCCTTGGCCGGTCGGGCCCATGCCGGGACGGTGGTGACGCCCCCCGCCAGCGCGACGACCGCCGCTTGCCCGGATGGCTTCGTGCTGGTCCTGGGCCGGGGGGCGGGGGGTGACGTCGCGGCGGGGACCCTCGCCGGCGTAGGGGTGCGCATGGCGGCGGCGGCGCCGTCGGCACCCCCGTGGTGCCGGGCGGTGACTCTGCCCCGAGTCCCCGCCCTCCCCGCGGACTGGCGCCCCATCGCGGAGGCCCTGGCCGCGGCCGCCACCCTCGCCCTGGAGGTGCCCGCCGGCCGGCCGCCTCCGCCCCTCGAGCTGCCCGACGCTCCCGTGCCGGCCTGGCTGGCGGTGGTCACCTACGCCCCCGAGGAGGGGAGGGGGAAGGGGCCGTTCAGCGTGTGGCTCTACCCCCCGGGGGGCGGGCCGCCCCGGGTGGACGCCCGGACGGCCCGTCCCGACGCCATCCGCCGTGTGGCCGGGGAGCTGCTGCTGCGGGAGATCGGCGCCCCCGCCAACGCCACCGAGGCGGCGGGTCGCCCGCCGATCCCCCGGGTGGACGCCGAGGGGGCCGCCACGCCCGGTGACGGCCCGGCGTTCTTCCGCGTCGCCCCCGGCGTCCGGGCCCGCTTCGGCGCCGAGGGAAGCGAGGACCCGGACGGGGACGCCCTGACCCACGCCTGGAGTTGCTCCGGCCGGGACCTGCCCGAGCCGGTGGTGGGCGAAGGGCCGTCCTTCTCCCCCGATCTCGCTCCCGGCTTCTACGCCTGTGCCCTGTCCACCACCGACGGCGTGCACCGCGCCGACGCGGCGTTCGCCGTCCACGTCGTCTCCCGGGCCGACGCCCTTCCTACCCTGCGCCTCTCCTTCGGAGGCGGGGCTCTCTTCGGCCAGGCGCGGGGTGCGGGCTTCGGGCGCCACGAGGGGGGGACCCTGTCGGGGTGGCTCCTGGCCCCCAGCGCGGGGCTCGCCGGGCCCCTGGGCGAGGCGCGGGTCGAGCTGGCCGCCGCCACGACGCGTGAGCACCTCGCGCGCCGCCTCGATCCCGCCGCGGTGGTGCGCGATCTCGACGATGTCGGCGACCTGGTGCACGCGCAT
>JAKLKC010000003.1 GCA_023150875.1 Myxococcota bacterium
CTCCGGGGCCCCCACGACGACGTCCGCCTTTCCGTCGCCGTCCACGTCTCCCGCGCCGGCGACCGACGTGCCGTGGTAGGAGTGACCGTCGGGGGCGCCCCGCCCCCACCACGACGGCAAGGCCGGGATCCCGCCCGCCGAGTCGGAGTAGAGGGCGGCGTAACCCTCGCCGTGGTAGTAGGCCCCCGGCGTGTAGGGCGCCCCGGCGACCACGTCGTCGTAGCCGTCCGCGTCCACGTCCCCAGGGCCCGCCACCGAGTACCCCAGGGCGCGGTCGGCCGCCCCCGCGTCCGCGGTCCAGGAGGCCGCCGCGGGGAGGCCGGCGGGCCCCCCGGCGTACACGGAGATCCTCCCCTCGAAGAGCCCCACGGCCTGGAAGAAGGGGGCGCTCACGACGACGTCCCCGTACCCGTCCCCGTCCACGTCCCCCGCCGACGACACGGACCAGCCGAAGGCCGCGTACGCCTGACCGGAGCCCGCAACCCACGAGGGGGACGCCTCCAACCCCCCGGCACCTCCGAGGTAGAGGTACGCCATCCCCTCGTCCGTCGCCCCACCGTCGGCGTAGGGCGCACCCACGATCACGTCGTCGTAGCCGTCCCCGTTCACGTCTCCGGCGCCCGCCACGGCCCAGCCGAAGCTGGCCTGGGCCTGGCCGGGCACTGCCGTCCAGGCCGGTGCCGCGCCCAGCCCCGCCCCCGAGCCCAGGTAGAGGACCGCCATCCCCTGGTCCGCGTATCCTCCGTCGTGGCCCGGCACGCCGACGACCACGTCGTCGTATCCGTCCCCGTTCACGTCCCCCGCGCCCGCGACCGAGGACCCGAAGTGCGCGCGGTACTCGACCCCCTCGGCGCTCCACGCAGGCACGGCCTCCAAACCCGCCGTCCCGCCGCGGAAGAGCACGGCCCGCCCCTCGTCCGCGTACCCCCCGTCGTACTGCGACGCGCCCACGATCACGTCGTCGTACCCGTCGCCGTCCACGTCCCCCGCGCCGGCGACCGCGTCCCCGAAGTCGGCCAGGTGTTGTCCCCCCGAGGCCGTCCAGTCGGGAGCCGCCCCGGGCCCCGCGGGCGAGCCGAGGTAGACGTCCACCCTGCCCTCCTGGCCGGCGGGACCCCCGTGGGCGGGCGCACCCACGATCACGTCGCCGTACCCGTCCCCGTCCACGTCCCCCGCCGACGCAACGGCCCTCCCCAGCCGGATCCCGGCCCCGTCCCCCTCCGCGACCCACGCCAGGTCCGAGAGCGGATCCCCCGCGGCCCTCGCCCCCCGCCGCGCGCCGCCGGCCCTCGCCGGGGCGCCCGCGGCGGCCTCCCCCGCAGCTCCCCACGCCGGTGTGGCCGCGGGGTGCAAGGGCCGGGACGCCTCCTCCGCGGCCGCCCCGCACCCCAACGCGGCCGTGACGATCCCCTCCGCGAGGACCGCCCGGATGGCGAACCGTGGGACGCGACGAGTCGTGGGGACGGCCGGCAACTCGGCCCTTCGGGAGCGGTGGTACATGGTTCCTCCACGCGGGCGTCGCGCGCGCTCGTGTATGGTGGACCTGTGCCGAAGCGACGTCGGGTCCCGAGGGGGTTATATCAACGCGAGCCTTCACATCAAAGAAGAAACGGGAAGTCGGGAGAAACGAGCTAGGATCCCTCCCCGTCGGCGGTCCGCGTCACGGCGTCCGTGGACTCCGAGCCGGCCCCCTGGGTCCCCGTTACCCAGTCGGCGACGTCTTGATCGCCGCCCTAACCCGAGGCGGGCGCGTGGGGTCCGACCGGAGCGGCCCGCCCACCGCGGGTGGCCCATGAACGAGGAGGTGGACGTGTCCGGATCGGCAGGGGTATGGAGTGGACGTCTCGGGATCGGCGGACTGGGGGCGCTCCTGGGAGTGGCAGCGGTGGTCCCGGCGCACGCGGCGACCTTCGTGGTCGACGACGTCTCGGACACCGTGGACGCGAGCCCCGGCGACGGGGCCTGCGAGGACGCGGCGGGGTCCTGCACGCTCCGGGCGGCGGTGATGGAGGCGAACGCCCTCGCGGGGCCCGACGAGGTCCGCCTCCCGGCGGGCACCTACGTGCTGGCGATCCCGGGGATCGAGGAGGACGGCGCCCTCACCGGCGACCTGGACGTGCTGGACGACCTGGTGGTGGCGGGGGACGGCGCCGCCCGGTCCATCGTGGATGCCGCGGGGCTCGACCGGGTGTTCCACGCCAACGGCGTCATCGACGTCGCCCTCACCGCCCTGACGATGCGGAATGGCTACGTCACCGATCCCCACGTCACCCCCGCCCACGGCGGCTGCGTGTACCAGTACGGATACCCCGGCGGTGCCACCCTCTCCATCACCGACGCGGTGATCTCGGGCTGCACGGTCACGGGGAACTCCAACAACCGCGGCGGGGGGGTCGGCTCGCTGTTCGGGTACGTGCACATCGCCGACTCGTCGATCGTCGGCAACCGCACGGCCATGGGGGGCACCGACCACGGCGGCGGCGTTTACCTCGCCGGCGAGGGCGGGTTCATCGAGAGGACCGTGTTCCGGCGCAACGCGAGTCGGGCGGGCGGCGGCCTCTCGGTCTCCGTCTGGTTCGTCCCCACCACCGTGACCGACTGCACCTTCACGGACAACGTCGCCTCGGCGGAGGGGGGAGGCATCGAGAAGTACCTCGGCACCCTGGAGATCTCCGGATCCACCTTCACCCGGAACAGCGCCAGCGCCGGCGGGGGGATCTGGTCCTACCAGAACGACACATGGATCGTGAACTCCACCCTCAGCGGCAACACCGCAGGGTCGGGGGGCGGCATCGTCTCCACCGGCAGCGGCACCGTGGACCTTCAGAGCGTCACCATCACCCGCAACGTGTCCACCGTGGACCCCCAGACCGGGGGGATCTCGGCGGGCGCGAACCTGAGCCTCGCCAACACCATCCTGGCGGGCAACAACCCCGGCACCGCCGCGCCCGACTGCCAGGGAACCCTCAACTCCCTGGGCCACAACCTGGTGGGCAACACCGGGGGCGTGATCCCCTACTGCGACGGCTTCGGCGCGCCCGGGGACCTCTACGGCGGCCCCGGCGCCATCCTCTCCCCCGACCTCGAGCCCCTGGCGTACAACGGCGGGCCCACCCGCACCCACGCCCTGCGCTCCTCCAGCCCCGCCATCGACGCTGGCGACGACGCGCTGTGCCCGACGGTCGACCAGCGCGGCTCGCCGCGACCCACCGACGGCGACGGCGACGGCGTCCTCCGCTGCGACATCGGCGCCTACGAGCGCTGATCGCCCTCCCGACGCGCGATCCGGCCCCCCCGATCTCCCCTCACTTCGTGCCGTCGCCCGCGCCCGTGCCCGGCCCCCCGCACATCGGTCCACCTGGACCCGCACCCCGTCAGATCCCGGTGTCGTCGTCCCCGGCGGTGTCGTCGTCGCCACCACCGTTCGCCGCATCCCAGAGGTCGTCGTAGTGGTCGATGAGGTCGTCGCAGGGCGTCGTGTGGATGTTCATGATCTCGGCGGCACAGCCGTTGCGGATCTCGTTCCGCAGCTCGACCTTCGAGGCGGAGACGTACACCGCGAAGTCCGCCGAGCATTGGGAGGTGTGGTCGGCGGCGTCGATGTACCCCGCCACTACCCAGTCCTCGCCCACGGCGAGGGAGCACTCCACCAGGCGGTCCGACCAGGCCGAGCAGTACTGCTCGCACGCCTTGTTGCTGCCGCAGCCCAGCGCCCCCAGGGCCGCCGCCGCGCCCGCCACCACCGCCGCCCATCGCCTCGCGCCACCGATCGGACCGTTCGTGCTCATGGATGCCTCGTCTCGTCGCCGTCCGCGGTGGACCGCGGAGGCGGTAGCCTCTTCATGCTCTCCGGGATCTCCAGGCCCTCCACCCGGAGCGCCTCCTCGAACGTCGGGCGCGCCACGCACTCCAGGTCGCCCTGGATCCGCCCGTCCCCACCCACCCCCCGCGCCCGGAAGCGGAAGATGTCCCGGACCTGGTACTCCCCCTCCGCCGAGAGGGGCATCACCTCGGTGATCTGGGTCACCCGGCGCGACCCGTCGTGGAACCGCGCCACCTGCACCACCACGTCGATGGCGGAGGAGATCTGCACGCGCAGCGCCTTGAGCGGCATCTGCACGTCGCTCATCATGCACAGGGTCTCCAGGCGGGCCATCGTGTCGATGGGGTGGTTGGAGTGGGTCGTGCTCATGGAGCCCCGGTGCCCCGACGTCATCGCCTGCACCAGGTCGATGGCCTCGCCGCCCCGGCACTCGCCGATGACGATGCGGTCCGGCCGCAGGCGCAGGCAGCTCCGCAGCAGCTCCCGCATCGTCACCGCCCCCCGGCCGCTCCGGTCCGGCGGACGGGTCTCGAAGTTCAGGACGTGGGGCTGCTGGAGCTGGAGCTCCGTCGCGTCCTCCAGCACCAGGATCCTCTGGTCCGACGGGATCAGCCCCGAGATCACGTTCAGGAGCGAGGTCTTGCCGCTCCCGGTGCCGCCGCTGACGATGAGGTTCCGGGCGCCGACCACCACCACCCGCAGGAAGTCCGCCGCCTCGTCGGTGATGGTGCCCAGCTCCACCAGGCGCCGGATGGTCATGGTCTCCCGGCCGAACTTGCGGATGGCCAGGTAGACGCCCCGTCGCGCCGTCGGCGGTGCCACCACCGCCACCCGGGACCCGTCGGGGAGCCGGGCGTCCAGCATCGGCGATTCGTGGGAGATCGTCTTGCCCACGTACTGCGCGACGTTCCGGATCGCCGCCATCAGCGCCTCGGGGGAGGCGAAGCGGACGTCGGTGCGGTAGAGCATCCCCCCCCGCTCCACGAAGACCTCGTCGTGGCCGTTCACCAGGATGTCGGCGACGGACGGGTCCCGGAGGAGGGCCTGGAGGGGGGCGAGGTGGACCTCCAGGGACTGCCGGAAGATGGTGTCGGAGTCGGGGATGCTCACGGGCTCACCCCCGCCTGCTCCAGCTCCTGGAGCCTCGCCTCGGCCTTCTCCCGGTATACGAACCCCGATCCCTGGGGAGCGATGGCGAGCACCTGCTTGTACCAGGCCGCCGCCTCCTTGTTCCGGGCCGCCGTGCCGTCCTTCTGGGCGACGTAGCCCCGGGCGTAGATCTCCCGGGCCTTCTCCTCCAACTGGCTCAGCTCCTTGCGGACCGAGGTGTTGCCGGGCTCCAGCCGCGCCGCCTCCCCCCACGCGGTCCGCGCCGCGGCGTGGTCCCCGGCCTGGTAGGCCCGGCGGCCGAGGCCCAGGAGCTGCTCGATGCGCTTGGACCGGACCTCCCTCGCCCGGGGGCTGCGCCACTCGGGATCGAGCTGGGTCATGCCCGCCACCGCCTCCCGCAGGCGGCTGTCCGCGCCGTCCAGGTCCCCCCGGCGCAGCGCGTCCATGCCGTTCTGGAGGTTCCGCTCCACCCGCTCCACCCGGCCCAGCATCTCCTGGGCCTCGGCGACCATGTTGGCGTCGGAGCCCCGCATGAGGCCCTCCAGCTCCGTCCGCGCCCCCTCGACGTCCCCGCCCAGGTAGCGCTTCCTCACCGCCTCCACCGCCCCGCTCCGCGAGGCCGACGCCCCCCGCGTGCCGCCCCGCACCCTTCCCGCGGCGCCCGTCCCCCGCCCCGAGGGCAGCCCCTTGGCCAGGACCGCGTCCCTCTCCTCGATCCCCGCCAGGAGGTCGGCCAGGCCCGGCACCTCGGGGTCGTGGCGGGTCGCCAGCTCCAGGGCGGACCGGGCCCCCTCGATGTCGTCCACGGCGAGGGCGGCGTGCCCCGCGGCGATGGCCTCCCCCGCCGCCTTCTGGAGCCAGCCCGTGAGCAGCGTGCGGGCCTCGCCGAAGTAGCGGCTGGAGGCCGGCATCTCCGAGAACCGTTCCCGCGCCTTCTCGGGGACCCCCTGGTCCAGCAGCAGCTTCACCAGGTCCAGGCGCTCCCGGTTGGTCCGCTCCGCCACCACGCTCTGGCGGAGGGCCTCGGCCTCGCGGATCCGCGGGTCGTCGGGGGGGACCTGGTCCAGGACCTGGAGGGCGCGGTCCCACTGCTCGGCGTCGTAGGCGACCTGGGCCTCCTTCACCAGCGCCGTCCCGTCGGCCTGGGCCTCCTTCCCGATCATCGGGGCCACGTTGCGCCAGACCGCCACGCCCAGGGCACCCACCATCAGGAGGGAGGTCAGGCCCAGCAGGAAGGCCATCGCCGGGGTGAAGCTCAGCGCGCCCAGGCGCACCCGCTGGCGGCCGTCGAGCCCCGCCTCCACCCGGATCCCCGCCGGGGCCTCGGGGGCCGCCGGGGGCGCCGGGGCCGCGCCGGGGAGGGGGGCCCCGGGCCGGGGAGGGGTGTAGAGGGGGCGCGACACCGGCGGCGGGGCGTCGGCTCCCGCCGCGTCCGCGCGATGGAGGACGAAGCGCACCTCGCCGATCTGGAACCGGCCGCCGTGGCGGAGGCTCGCCTCCCGGACCGCCGCGCCGTCCACTTGGATCCCGTTGGTGCTCCCCAGGTCCACGACGCGGTACTCGGCGCCGGTCCACTCCACCCGGGCGTGCCGCCGGGAGGCGTAGGGGTCCTCCAGCACCACGTCGTTGCCCGCCTGGGCGCCGATGGACAGGCCCGCGGAGGTCACGGGGAAGCGGCGCCCCGCGAGGGTCCCGGAGAGGACCTCCACCTCGGCCGGCGGGGTCGGGGCGGGCGCGTACGACGAGGGCCCGAGCTGCGCCACCGGCCGCGCCGGGGCCGGCGTGGCGGGGGGAGGAGGCGCCAGGGCCGGGAAGGTCGCCGTCCGCCGCTGTCCCCCCACGATGGTGGCGTCGTCGTCGGCCGCCTCCTCGGCTGCCCCGTCGTCCTGGAACACCGCCCGGAAGGGCCCGATCACCAGCACGTCGCCGGTGGACAGGGGCGTCTCGGCGGCCCGGATCCCGTTCACCGCCGTGCCGTTGGCGCTCCCCAGGTCCCGGAGGCTCCAGCGCTCGCCCACCCGCACCAGCTCGCAGTGGCGCTTGCTGACCCCACCGTCCCGGAGCACAAGGTGACTCTCGGGCAGGCGGCCGATCACGAACGGGCTGCCCTCCACCCGGTGCTGGACCGCGGTCCCGTCGGGGGTGTGCACGACGAGGGTCGGCATCGGCCTACCTTCCCCCCCTCATGGTCTCGTCCAGGGCGTTCAGCTGGCTCTCCACCGAGCGGTACCGCTCGTCGTCGGGATCGGCGATGAGGGCCAGCATGAACTCCAGCTCCTTGCGCGCCTCCCGGTACTGCCGCAGGCGCATCATCTTGTAGTAGCTGAACTTCGCGTTGCGGTACTTCTCGTCCCGCAGCGCCAGCGCCTCGGCGCGCTTCGCCTCCACCTGCCCCTTCAGCGGCAGGTCCCGGGGCAGCAGCTTGAGCAGCCGCTCCGCCTCGGCGAGGTGGAGGAGGGCGATGGTGAGGTTGTCCTCCTTCAGCCGGTGCTCCTCCAGCCGCTTGTCCGCGATCTGGTACTCCTTCTCGGCGTTGGCCTGGATCTCGGCGTCGGTGCGCCCCCCCTTGGAGCCCACGATCTCCGGCAGCCCCGCCCGGGCGACCCGGCGCACCCCCTGCCCCCCCTCCACCGAGGGCTTGAAGAAGGCGTCCTTCCCGAAGGCCAGGGCCACCGCGACCAGCAGCAGCAGCATCGCCACCCGGACCCCCGGGCTGCTCAGGGCGCTCTTCGAGGCGGGTCGCCGCCCACCGGGGGCGCCGTAGGGCTCGGCGACGCCGACGGGAGGGAGGGGGGAGGTGGGGACGGCGGGGTGGGGCGGCGGGGCATACACCGCCGTCCCGTCCACGTCGCCCCGGTGACCCGGCGGGCCGGATCGGGTCGCGCCGCCAGGGGCGGGAGGCGTGTAGACCATCGTGCCGTCCCCTTCGCCCCGGACGGGAGGGGGAGGCGGCGTGCGGGCGGCCTCGGCGCGGGGGGGTGTGTAGACCATGGTCCCGTCCCCCTCGCCCCGGCCTCCCGCCGCTGGGGGAGGCGCGTACGCGGGGCCGGCGGGCGCGGTCCGGACGGGCGGGGTCGGCGGCGCCGCGGGGGCGACCGGGGCCGTCCCGACGTTGGGGAGGCCCGGGGCGTGGGCGGGGAGGGGGTCCGGGACGAACCGCATGCGCCGCTGGGCGGTCTGGACGACGTCCGCGGGCCGGAGCTCCACGGTGCCCTCCACCAGGGCGCCGTTCACCAGGGCCGGGCGCAGGGTGTCACCGGCGGCGATGAGGAACCGGTCGCCGACGTTGCGGATCAGCGCCTGCACCGGCGCCATGTCGACGTCGGGGAAGCAGAGCTCGCAGCCGGTGTCGGCGCCGATGCGGACGTACTCCTGCGAGAAGGCGAACTCCGCCGTGGACCGCCCCGCGGCGTCGAGGAGCTGGATGCGAAAGCCGCGTGCCATCAGAAGAGGTCCCCGTTCGCGTAGCGGATCATCACGGGCCCGAACAGCGTCAGGAACACGGCGACCAGGATGGTCATCAGCGGGAAGAGGATCTTGACCCCGGACTCCGCCGCCACCCGCTCGGCCCGCTGCGTGCGCTTGAGTCGGCTCGCCTGGGCCTGGATCCGGAGCACCTGGCTCAGGGGCGTGCCCATCTGCTCGGCCTGGATGATCGCCGCCACCACCATGTTCAGGTACTCCGACTGCACCCGCTCCCGCAGGTTCAGGAGCGCCTGCTTCCGGGTGACGCCCAGGCGCATCTCCTGGAGGGTGTAGTGCATCTCCTCCACCAGGGGGCCCGGGGCGGTGTCGCGCTCCACCACCTGGGCGAGGGCGCCGACGAAGTCGAGGCCGGCGCCGAGGGCCAGGGAGAGGAGGTCCAGGGCGAAGGGCAGGTGCCGGTTCACGTGGGTCAGGCGCCGCACCCCGCGGTCCTCCAGCCAGAAGAAGGGGGTCGCGGTACCCAGGGTGAAGGCCACCCCCATGAGCACCGCGCTGGAGCCCTCGAGCCACACCATCGCGAACGCCCCGGAGACCAGCGAGAAGGCCATGCCCACGAGCCCCGACAGGGCCATGAACTCGTCGGGGGTCCAGCCCCCGGGGTGACCCGCCCTCGCCAGGGCGACGGTGAGCTGGGCGCGGAAGCCCCGGACCGGGAGACGCCCGCACTGGTAGGCGGGGATGTAGATGAGGGTGCCGACCAGCCGGTAGAGGGGGCTGGACGCCATCAGCTCCTCGCGCCGGTGGGCGATGAACCCGCGGCGCGGGGCGGGGTCCACCCACCCCGGGTCCGGGGCGAGGGACCACACCGCCAGGAAGATGGCGGCGGCGAACACGATGACCGCGGCGAGGGCGAACATGTCCCGTTCCTACACGTCCGCCGCGAGGATCCGGCGGATCATGAGCACGCCGAACAGCTCGGCGAAGAGGATGATCCCGATGAGCACGAGCCCCTTGGGATCGTGCCACAGGATGCTGATGTACTCGTAGTCAACCAGGTACACGATGAAGGCGAAGACGAAGGGCAGGGAGCCGATCACCCAGCCCTGCATGCGCCCCTGGGCCGTCATCGTCTTGATCTGCTCCTCCAGCCGGTGGATCTCCCGGATGGCCTGGGCGGTGTCCTCGAAGGTGGAGGCGACGTTGCCGCCGTGGCTCCGGGCGATGAGGAGCCCCGTGACCACCATGTCCAGGAAGCGGCTCCGCAACCGCTCGCTCATGCCCTGGAGGGCCTCGTCCAGGGTCACCCCCAGGCGGTGCTCCTTCAGGGTCAGGCTGAACTCCTCGGAGATGGGCGCCTCCATCGTGTCCACCACGACCTGCATCGCCTGGGGGAGCACCAGGCCCGCCTTCACCGAGCTGGACATGGACATCAGGGCGTCGATGAGCTGCTGGTCGAACTTCGCCAGGCGGCCGGTTCGGGTCCGGGAGATGAGCAGGATCGGGAAGAAGCCCACCACCGCGCCCAGGAACGCCCCGAAGATCGCGCCGATGGCGAAGGTGCCCGCCAGGAAGGCCACCAGCACCAGGGCCATGTGCGCGGCGAAGACCTGCTGAGGCGAGCGCTTGATGTACAGGTCGTCGAACTGCCGGGCGACGTAGTCCACGTAGCGGGTCCGGAACGCCTCCCACCGGCGCACCAGCGCCTCGCCGTTCAGGAAGACCGCCAGGGCGGTCACCGCCACGAAGCCCACGGCGAAGACGAAGATCACAGGTACTCCCCGTCGGTGATGACCCCGCGCGCCACCAGCTCGGGGACGAAGGTGGGGATGTAGCCCGTCAGCTCGACCTCCCCCATCACCTTGCCCTCGGGGCTCAGCCCGCGGCGCCGGAACACGAAGATGTCCTCCACCTGGTAGCGGTCGGCCTCGTCCAGGCCGATGACCTCGGAGATCCGCGTGATCTTCCGGGTCCCGTCGCTGAAGCGGTCCTGCTGCACCACGAGGTGCAGGGCCGAGGAGATCTGCTGGCGGATCGCCTTGAGGGGGAGCTCCATGCCGCTCATCAGCACCATGGTCTCCAGGCGGGCCAGGAGGTCCACCGGGTTGTTGGCGTGGGCGGTGGTGAGGGACCCGTCGTGGCCGGTGTTCATGGCCTGGAGCATGTCCAGGGCCTCGCCGCCACGGCACTCGCCGACGATGATGCGGTCGGGGCGCATCCGCAGGGCGTTCCGGACCAGGTCGCGCATCCGGTACTCCCCCTTGCCCTCGATGTTGGGGGGGCGCGTCTCCAGGGCGACGACGTGCTCCTGGTCCAGGCGGAGCTCGGCCGCGTCCTCGATGGTGACGATGCGCTCCTCGGGGGGGATGAAGGAGCTGAGCACGTTCAGGAGCGTCGTCTTGCCGCTGCCGGTGCCGCCGCTGACGATGAGGTTCTTGCGCCCCCGGACGCACCGCTGGAGGAACCGGGCCATGCGGTGGTCCATGGTGCCGAACTGGATCAGGTCCTCCATCCGCAGCGGCTCCCGCCGGAACTTCCGGATGGTCACCGCCGGCCCCCGGATCGCCAGGGGCGGGATGATGGCGTTGACCCGGGACCCGTCCTTGAGGCGGGCGTCCACCAGGGGGCTCGACTCGTCGATCCGGCGCCCGAGCGGCGTCACGATCCGCTCGATCACCGCCCGGATGGCGTCGTCGCTGGTGAAGCTCTTGTCCGTGAGGGTCAGCTTGCCCTTGCGCTCGATGTAGATCAGGTCGCGGGTGACGACCATGACCTCGGTCACGTCCTCGTCGGCGAGGAAGTCCTCCAGGGGGCCGAGGCCCAAGGCCTCGTCCAGGATCTCCTTGATCAGGAGCTCCTGGTCCGCGCCGGGGGGGATCTCCGCCTGCCGCTCCCGGACGATCTCCTCCAGCGTGGCCCGGGCCCGGCGCTGGACCTCGGCGTCGCCCAGGGAGCGGATGTCGAAGCGCTTGAGGTCCAGGTATTCCAGCAGCGTCGAGTGGAAGCGCCTCTTCAGGGCGACGATGGGGTCGTTGCGCCGGTCGGCGTCCCGCATCCGCTCCAGGGCCTGCCGGGCCGCCTCCGCCGCGTCCTGGAGACGGATGCTCAGCTCGACGTCGCCGATCTGGATGCGTTCGGAGCCGGAGAGCAGCGCGTAGCCGGTGACCTTCTGCCCGTCGACCCAGGTGCCGTTCGCCGAGGCGTCCACCAGCGAGAGCTCGCTCTCGTTGAAGTACACCCGCGCGTGGAAGCGGCTGACCAGGTGGGAGCGGAGGGCGATCTCGTTCGCCCGGTCCCGGCCGATCCGGACGGGGGAGTGGACGAACCGCTCCTCGCGGGGGCGTCCGTCCTCACCGGGGTAGCGGATGACCAGCATCGATGGGGCGCCGCCTCCAGCTCAGATGGGGAGCTCGGAAGCCGCCCGGTAGCGGTCGAGGTTGCGGTCGATGAGGTCCCGGTTCTCGGCCCCGTCGGGCTTCACGATGCGGGGGGTGATGAAGATCACGCCGTCCGTGTCCCCGTTCTTGAACTTCTTGGAGCCGAAGAGGAACCCGAGGATGGGGATCTCGCTGAGCCAGGGCAGCCCCTTGATCTCGCGACTGGTGCGGTGCTTGACGACCCCCGCCAGGGCCAGGGACTGCCCCTCCTGGAGGAGGACCGTGGTGGTCTGGGTCTTCTTGCTGAAGGTGTAGGGCGTCCCGGCGCCACCCGAGATGATGTCGCTCACCTCGTAGGTCACGCTGAGCTCCACGTTGTTCACCCGGTCGATCTTGGGGGTCACCTCGACCTTGGTGCCGAACTCCTTCTCCTGGAGGGTGTTGGTGAAGGTACCGCCGTTCTGGATCGACACGGGGATGAGGATCGACCCGCCGAAGAGGTAGGAGTCCTTCTCGCCGTTGAGCACGGTCATCTCGTGGGTCTCCCACACCTTCGTGAAGGTCGAGGAGGCCTCCAGCTTCACCATGTCGTCCAGCACCGCCGTCGGGCCGTTCCGGAAGATGTCGATCCAGTTGAACACCACCGCCGCGAGGTTGCCGTCGAGGATCATCCCCATGTCCTTGAGCTTCTGGCGATCGACCTCCACGAAGTCGAAGGCGATCCGGAACATCGGGCGCTGGCGGATGAACCGCTCGTCGAGGCGCACCAGGGAGATCACCAGGCCCTCGTAGGCCTTGACCACCATGTCCACCCGCTGGAGGTCCTCCTGGGTGTAGACCAGCCCGTCCAGGACGACCTTCGACCCCGTCAGCAGCACGTCCACGCCCTCGGTGTCCTTGAGCAGCTCCTCCACGGAGATCTGCAGGTCCTGGAGGCTGTCGGGGCCGAAGACGGTGACGGAGTAGACGTCGCCGCCGATGGTCACCGTGGAGTAGCCCTCCCCCACCGCCTTGAGCACGACGGTGTTCTGGTGGGTGAGGACCTGGCAGACCTTCTCGTTGCCGGGGATCACCGTGGTGGGGCCCTCGACGTCGATGGTCTTGGTCTCGCCGATCCTCAGCAGCAGCCGCTGGCGCTGCCCCTCCGCGGAGGCGGGACCGGAGAGCAGGGAGGCGGCGAAGAGGAACAGGGGCAGCAGGAGGGCCAGGAGGGCTCGCACCGTGCGGTTCGTCGTCGGCATCAGCGCACCACCGTGATGATCTTGTCGTTGCGGACCTTCTGGATCTTCTCGCGCGTCTCGACGCCGAAGATGTCGGCGAACGACTTCTCGGTCATCGCCGCCTCGGTGGTCACGTCGTTCTCGTTCCGCAGGGTGAGGCCGATCTTGCCCTTGTCCAGGGCGAAGGTCAGCAGCTCGGACTCCTGGGGCGTGACGAGGACGGTGACGGTGTCGAACGCCTGGCGGCTGCCCCCCCGCTGGTCCTTCTGGATCTTGTTGGCGTCGGTGTCGCCGACGTGCCCGCCGACGGCGAGGATGGTCACGTTCTGGAGCAGCGTGATGGTGACGAAGCGCCGCTCCCTCTCCTCGGGGGTGTTGCCCCCTCCGGGCTTGAGGAAGGTGCCCAGGATGTCGACGTGGTCCTGGGGCCGCAGCAGGCCGCCGAAGGAGGAGGTCTTGTCCACGGGGATCGCCAGGGCCCGCCACCCCTCCTTCACCACCTGGTCCAGCTCGACGTCGTTCTTGGGATCGACGAAGTCGGTGACCAGGACCGGCTGGCCCTCCCGCATGGGGTGCGAGGTCACCTGCCCCAGGATCGAGTCCACCTCGGTGGGGGTGATGGCCAGGTGGTGCGCGTAGAGCTGCGGCACCTCCTTCACCGTCAACATGTCGCGCGTCACCTTCTGGCCCGACGGGATGTCGACCTTGGTGTACACGATCTTGACCTTCTGGCCGACGACGCCGTACTCGCGGGCGATCTCCTGGGAGAACAACCACAGGAAGAGCCCGGCGAGCAGCGCGAGACCGAGCGAGAAGTACAGGACCTTGCTTCGGTTCACACGGACTCCCATGCGGGCGGGCGCCGCCCCTCCGAGGCGGGCGTCACCGGTGCTGCGATGTGGGGATCGGCGACCTCGCGTCGCCGCCGGTGGCGCGGAGCGTCACCGGGAAGAGGAGGTGGCGGCCGTGGTCAGCGGGTCGGTCTCCCCGACACGAAGACCGTGCTCCGGGCCTGGCCGGAGCGGGGATCCTCGTCGATGCGGACGAACGCCTCGCGGCCGGGGCGGGTGAAGAAGAGGGCCGTGCCGGAGCCCGAACCCTCGCTCCGGCGGCGGGCGAGGGTGTCCTCCCGCCAGCCGGCCGAGGCGAGGCGCGCGCTCCACGAGGCCGCCGCCGCGCCGCGACCCTCGGGCTCCTCGTAGGAGGCGATACGGTAGTCGATCCCGGTCATGTCCTGGCCGAAGGATAGCAGACGTCGGGAGCGTTCGGGACGGGGCAGGCCGGGAATGTCGGAACCGGGGACGTCCCCCTCTTCGGGGACGGAGAGGGAGTCGAGCCGGTAGTCGGGATCGGGCCAGAAGGTGAAGACCGTCGTCTTGGACGCGCCCGTCGGGCGCATCGCGTAGACCACCTTCACGTCCCCCAGGTCCCCGATCCGCCCGGACTCCACGAAGCGCCCCACCCGCTCCAGGGCGCGCTGGGCGTGGTCGGGCTCCCCCTCGTCCCCGGCGCGCACGGCGCCATACATGCCGAAGGTGCCCCGGTCCACCCGGAAGGCGTTGCGGGCGAGCATCTGGTCGATCTGGGGGAGGACCTCGGCAAACTTGGGGCGGGCGCGCTGGACGTCCTTCATCATGGACTTCAGGCGCCCGACGTCGATCCGGTCCTTGTCCGTCGGCACGGCGTACATCGACTCGTAGAAGTCGAGCACGTCGCGGATGCTCCGGTCGGTGCCGGAGAGGGTGTAGTGGATGCGGCCGCCGTTGAGGACCGCCGTCTGCACCTGGTCTTCCCGCACGCTGAACTGCATGAACGGGGGAACGCCGGTCAGGGTGGAGCCGAGGACCTCGTAGACCGTCGCCCTCGCCTCGGGGACCGGGGCGTAGACGTGGCCGAACCACAGGATCCCGGCGCCGAGCCCCGCGATGGCGAGGGCGCGCCCCGCCATGGCGACGAGGCGGCGACCGCCCGGCCTACATGTTGGTGATGTTGTCATAGGCCCAGATGTCCAGGTACGCCTCGAAGGCCATGATGACGGTGTCGCCGTAGATCTCGTCCTTGGGCCAGTCGGCGTAGGCGACCTTGTGGTTGCGGTTGACCGTCGTTCCCCCCAGGAAGTCGAACCAGGGCGCCTGCCAGCTCTCCTGAATCTCCACCTCGTAGGTGGTCCCCACGACGGCCATGCCGGCGGACACGACGGTGTTCACGAAGGTGTCCAGGATGCTGAACTCCCCCGAGAGGCCGCCGGGATCGCCCCACCCGCCGAAGACGTCGGTGGTCAGCAGCTCCAGGTCGTCCAGGTCCGCCGAGGCGCCGCTGCCCGAGATCGACGCCTCGGGGAGCATGAAGTACTCCCGGGCCATGTTCGCCGCCTGGGTCTGGCCGGCTCCGTGGCGGGACGCCTTCCAGGCGACGTAGCGGGCGGCGTGCCGCACCGACTGGTCCATGTAGTAGGACCGCCCGAAGTACATCACCCCGAGCAGCAGGATCACGAAGATCGGCAGGGTGAGGGCGAACTCGACGACGGCCTGGCCGCGCTCGTCGTCCACCACCCGGGCCGCCTTCGAGCGCACGCGGTCGATGAGGCGTCGCATCAGTGGGCCACCACGGAGTTGGTGACGTCCGACAGCACCGTGCTCCATCCCGACAGGCGCGTCACCATGATGGGGTCGGGCAGGTTCACGTCGTAGACGTCGTACAGGTAGCTGAAGAGCTCCCAGGGCAGCTCGCCGAGCTGGTCGATGGGCACCAGGCGCGAGCGCCACTGGGGGATGAACATGAGCTGTTCGTCGTCGGCGTAGCCCTCGTAGGTGTTGTACACCTCGGCCTGGGCCACGGTCACCAGGCCGATCCACTCGTTGTAGGTGTTCTCGAAGTGCTGGGGGACGGCCACCTCCTTGCCGGACTCGGGCTGGTCGTAACCGAAGCCCAGGAAGTAGCGGTCCTTCTCGAAGAAGTCGTCGGAGAGGATCAGGGGCTTGGCCTTGTCCAGGTCCGACGAGTCGATGCCCAGGAAGATGTTCCAGCCGTTGCAGAGGTTCGCCTCGACGAAGAGCACCCACAGGTGCCACCACATGTTGCCCATGGCGAGGGGGGCCTCCTCGCCGAAGAGCATCTCGAAGGGGAGGGTCTGGGTGGCACTGCCGATGGGCCCCCCCTGCCAGAGTCCGGGGTGGGTGGCGAACGCGGGGCCGAACGCCTCGCTCTCGTACTCGGTGATGGCGTAGGAGAGGGTCGCGGCGATGAGCCCGTAGTTGAGCGCCCCCCACCCCTCGTAGCCGCCGTCGTCCCCGTACATCATCGTGGGGCAGAGGTCCTCGACGTCCCCCTCCTGGACCGGCATGTCCGCGGGCCACGAGAAGCCGAAGTCCATGCCGTTCGCCTCGGCGACCGCCCGGGCCTCCCCCGCGCTCAGGCCCCGGACGGCGTCGCGGATCGACGCCTCCATGTCCGAGATGTCCTCGGCCCGGCCCCACAGGTAGTCCTGCTCGTCCTCCAGCCAGCCCGCGCCGATGATGTCCACGAGCTGGATCACCATGTTGATGGTCTCTTCGATGCTCTGGATGCACTTGCCGAGATCGAAGTCGCACCAGGGATCGCAGTAGCAGCTCGCGTTCGCCGCCGCCTGGGCGAGGGTGGAGAAGGTCGCCCAGTTCACCGCCTCGACCATCACCGACTCGGCGGCGATCATCGACTGGAGGATGTTGCCCATGGCGACGAGGTTCATGCCCCGCGCCTGCCAGGTCGCCGCCGAGACCGCCGCCGCGTCCGCGGCGTTCTGCGCCTCCACCTTGTGGTTGATGTTCCTCCCGTTGTTCAGCAGCACGACGACGAAGCAGATCACCAGGAAGATGGTGACGGCGACGAAGGCCATGGACTGGCCGCCCTCGTCCCGGTGCAGGCTGCGGGCGCGCCGGATGGCGCGGGCGATGGCGTTCGGTCGGCCGGCGGCGCTCATGACGGCGGATCCTGCCCTTCGAGGGTGAGCGTGCAGGTGGCGCGGATGGTGGTGAAGTGGTCGTCGGAGCCCAGCAGGTCGAGCCAGAAGAACTCGATGGGCGTGGGCGTCTCGGCGCCGATGATCCGGTTGACCAGCGGGACCACCATGTAGAACTGGTGCACCACCTGGACCGACACGTCCCCGTGGGGATCGGGGAAGTCCAGGTCCTCGAACGGCCACCCCGCGGCGGTGAACGACCCCGCCTCGTTGGAGGTCTCCCCCAGCCAGACCCACGTCAGGGCGTAGGCGTAGGCGAAGCGGTCTGCGTAGTCGAAGAGCTCGCTGGCCAGCGGGATGTAGGAGAGCAGGGCGTCGATGAAGACGACCACGGCCTCCAGGCCCGCGCCGAAGCTGCCCAGGTCCGCCAGCACCCAGCTCGCCCGCTGCGAGATGGGCACGTTGGCGTAGGCGGCGGCGAGCTGGATGTTCCGCATCTTCTCGGAGAGGATCGACTGGTTGATCTCCCCGGGGGCCTCGTCGCCGGTGTCCTTGGGGATCCACACGACGGCGCTCCGGGCCGCCGCGTAGGAGGAGTAGAGCACCACGTTCTTGGCGTTGTACATGAGCGCCATCTGGGCGATGGCGAGCATCGTCACCAGCAGGACCGGGAAGACCAGGGCGAACTCGACGATGGCCTGGCCCCGGGCGTCGGGGTGCAGGGCCCGGATCAGCGCCGGCGCGGGCCTCTTGGAGACCGTGCCCAGCACGAACGCCAGCAGGGCGCACACGCCGCCCATGCCGGCGATGAGGGCGAGCATCCAGGGGGTCGCTCCCCCCTCCAGGGTGACCCGGGCCGTCACTCCGCCCCCGACGGGGATGGTCTCGGGCAGGCCGGTGGCCGGCGATGGGAACAGGAGGAGCACCGCGATCGCGGTGAGGACCGCCCCCGTCGTGAACGCCAGCAGTGCCGATCGGGTCGTCATGGCTGCCACCCGTGGGGCTGGCTTCGCCCCGCGACTTCGCATCATGCACCGGGGCCGCGAATAAACTCAAGAGAAGAATCCACGCAAGCGCCCACGAATCGGTTGGGCCTTGTCGGGGACGCGGCCGGGGCGGGGACTACCCGCCCCCCAGCAAGGACCAACCCTCGACCAGCGACCAGGCGGTGCCCAGCGCCAGCGCCACTCCGTAGGGGACCCCGCGGCTGTTCGCGGGGTCCAGGGGAACGCGCTCGAAGCCGGGCAGGACGGTGGTCGCGGCGGTGACCAGCACGTTCCGGACGCTCCTGAGGAGGGTGCCGTGCCAGATCATCACCGCCAGCGAGAGGAACCCGCCCACCAGCACCCCGTGGAACATCGCGCCCAGGACCTGGGGCCAGCCCACCAGGGCGCCGATGGCGGCCATCAGCTTGACGTCCCCGCCCTTCACGCCCCCGAACATGAAGATCAGGAAGAATGCGAAGAAGCCGACGGCGGCGCCCGCCGCCGCTCCCCCGAGGGCGCCGGCACCCCCCACGGCGGCGGCGAGCACCAGGCCGGCGGCGGCGGCGGGGTAGGTCAGGACGTTCGGGATCCTGCCCCGGCCGAGATCGGTGACGACGGCCGCGACCAGGACGAGGGCGAGGACGAGGCGCCGCGGATCGTCGGCGAGGGCCCGAAAAAAAACTGAGGCGTTCGGCATCTTCGAGCTTGCGCGCTTCCCCGCTTCGCGTGCTAGATTGCGACCCAGCCGGGCCGCCGCACTCTACCACGCGAGGAGGTCCGGTCTCGACGGGTCGATGACGGAGGAGCACGGGAGCAAGTGGGGGAACGGGCGGATCGACTGGGCCGGCGAGTCCGGCCAGGCGATGCTCGAGTACGTCCTGGTGGTGATCTTCTCCACCATCGGGATCCTGCTCATCATCGCCACGGTGGTCCGGACGCTGCTCGACTACTACCAGATGCAGGCGATCTGGACGTCGCTCCCGTTGATCTGAGCCTTCGACCCGAAGGACGGCGATACGCGTGGGAGGAGACAACGAGATGATTCGCCACGAGACGCTCGCCGTGTTCGCCGCCCTCGTCAAAGACGGCTTCCGGCGCATCCACGGGGACGAGGAAGGACAGGGGATGACCGAGTACATCCTCATCGTCGTCTTCGTCGCCATCGCGATCCTGCTCATCCTCGGCGCCTTCCGCGACGAGATCGCCCGCCTCTTCCGCGGGACGAACTCCGAGCTGCAGGGCGTCGACACCGCTCCGCTCTCGCCCTGATCGCGGAACGAGGATCGCCGCCACCGAGGGGAATCCCGGTGGCGGCGGTCCGGCCGGGCGGCGGCGTCCCGGGAGCCCGGTGCGGGAGCGGCGGGGGCCGTGTCGCGGCGTGCGGGACCGCGCTATGATGGCGCGCGATGCCTCACGCCGCCGGATCGAATCGAAGCCTGTCCCCCCGCCGGACGCCGGAGGCCGTCCCGGACGGAAGCTCCACCGCGAGGCGGGCGTTCCGGACCATGCGTGTCGCCCTCCAGGGGCGGAGGTCCTCGACGACCTCGACGACTTCGCCCTCGCCATCGGTGAACACGACGTCGATGGGGTACCCCATCCAGAACGTGTGCACGCTGTTGCACGGATCGATGACCAGCCCTTCGCCCTCCGCGATCCCGGACGTGCCCAGCAGGCCGCGTAGTCGCGTCCAGAACGTGTTCGCGAGGCGCGCCCGGCCGGCGAGCACCGCCCCACCCGGCAGGTGCACGACGCGGAGCAGCGGTCGTGGGCTCGTCATGGCGCGGCAGCCTACACGGGGTGAGGCCCTCTCCGCACCCCCCCACCGCGACGGGGGCCGGAGGTGAGCCCCACGGGGCGCAGGCGCCTCATCGTCGCCGGGCGGGTGGCCTCGGGACCGGTGGCCGACGTCCACATGGGCCTGCTGGAGGGGGCCGTGGCACGCCAGGTGGCGGTGAAGGTGCTGCGGGCGCCCTTCGCCACCGATCCCCGGGTGGTGGAAGCCTTCCGTCGGGGCTGCGCGATCCAGCAGGACATCGTCCACCCGGGCGTGATGGGGGTGGTGGACGTGTCGGAGCACGACGCCCGCCCCTGCGCGATCCTCCCCAAGGCCGACGCCCTCCCCGCCGCTTCGTGGCTCCGGGGGGGGGACGGCGTGCCCCGCGCCCTGCCCCTGGTCGCCTCCCTCTCCCTCGCCCACGAGGTGCTGGAGGTGCTGGAGGCGGTCCATTCCCTGGGCGTGGCCCACGGCCAGCTCCGCCCCGCCAACCTGTGGGTCGACGCCCGCGGCCGGGTGCAGGTCTCCGACATCTGCCCGGACCGGCCCGCCTCCGCGGCCCCCTCCCCCTGGACCTCCCCCGAGCAGGCGGTCGGGGACTCGGCGTCGGCGCCCTCGGACCTCTTCGCGGTGGGGGCGCTGCTCTACGAGGGCCTCACCGGTCTCTCCCTCCTGCCGGCGAGCCCGGTGGCGGCGCTGGCGGCCCTGGACGGGTTCGAGATCGGTGGCCGCCTGGGGGCCCTGCCCGGCCTGATCTCCCAGGTGGTGGCGCGACTCCTCTCCCGAGACCCCGCGGAGCGCGGGGATGCCGCCGCGGCCCGGGAGGAGATCCGCCGTGCCGCCGCGGTGATGGGCCTGGACCCCGGCCCCACGGCCCTCGCCGCCGCCCTGGCCCCGCTGCCGCCGACGGAGCCCTGCCCCCCCGCCTTTCCGCCCCCCCGCGCGGCCCCGGCCCCGATCCCCGAGCCCGCGCCGGGGCCCCCCGCGCCCCCGCCGCGGCCGGCGCCCGGGGGGCCCCCTCCCCTCGCCCACCGCCTGCACGGCGGGGCCGCGCCGCCGCCAGCCGTGGCCGAGCTGGACCTGGAGCCGTTGGCGCCCCTCCCCCGGGAGGGCACCGGGGGCCGAGCCCGCCACGGCGAGGTCCCGTGGGTGGCGGACCTGCTGCCCGACGTCGATGACGCCCCCCACGGGGAGCCCGACGCCCCTGGGGCGGAGGGCGACATCGACCTCCTGCCCCACGACGACGAGGCCCCTGCTCCCGTCGGGACCGGTCCCGGGGACGGCGACGACGCCGACGGCTCGGCCGAGATCGACCTCGAGGGGGCCGCGGTCGTCTCCGGCATCGCCGCCGGTGCCCCGGCCCCGAGCCCCTCCGGCGACGGCGGTGGAGCTGACGAACCGGACCTGGAGCTGGAGGGCCATCCCGCGTCGTCCCGGGGCGAGGGGGTCGGGCCTGCTGGGCCGGGGCTCCCGCCGCCCGAGGAGTCGGAGCGCACCGTCGTCTACGCGCCACCGCCACCGCCGCCGCCCCCGGCCCCGACCCTCGGGAAGGTGGCGCCGGGCCCCGCTCCCCTTCCCGCTCCCCGGGAAGGGCGCCCCGCGCCCGCGAAGACGCCGCCTCGCCCGGCGGCGCCTCCCCCGCCCGCGCCCCGCGCCGCGGCGGTGCCCCGCCGCTCCTCCCTCCCCCGCGCCCTGTGGCTGGTGCCCCTGGTCGCGCTGGCCGCCACCGTGGCCGCGGTCATCCGGCTCCGCGCTCCGGACCCGGGCTCCGCCCCGGACGCGGGCGGGCAGGCCCTCATCGCCGATCCCGGCAGCATCCAGATCGGCGCGGACGAGCAGGCCCGGGCCCCCACCGCTCCCGCCGAGGCGTCCACGCCGGACGCGGCCGCGGGAGCGGGCGGGGGCGAGGCGTCCAGGCCCCCCCGCGGGGAACGCCCCCCCCGCAGGTCCATCGTGGACCGCGCCCTCGCCACCCTCCGGGGGGAGCCCGCCCGGCCTCCCCCGGCGGCCGTCGCCCCACCCGTTCGCGGAGGGGACGGCCCGGTCGTCCGCGCCGACCGGGGGGGGAGCGGAGATCCCCGGCCGGCCTACGTCCCCGCGCCTCCGGAGCCCGCCCCGGCGCCCGTGGCGGTGGTCGAGCCCGCCCCGACCCGACCGGCCCCGCCCGGCGCCGAGCCGGACTTCGACCCCGCCGCCGCCGGTGTCCGGATCGCCTCCCTGACGGCGCCGGCCCAGGCCGGGAAGCTCGTCTCGGACGACGTCCGCTTCCTGCGCTCGGTCCCGGCGGCGAGCCCGTCCTTCCGGGCGTCCCGCCTGCTGCTCCTGACCCACCTCGACCGCAACGGGGACAAGGAGGGCCACTGCCGGGCGACCAAGGACCTCTTCGACCGTCCCGAGCATCGCAACGACCCCGAGGTCATGCTGGAGATGGCGAAGTGCCACCAGTCCCGCAAGCAGTACCAGTCGGCGGTGAACGTCGCCGAGGACGCGCTGCGGAACATCCAGTCGATGCCCAGGTCGGTGCGCTACGGCGGAACGGTCACGCTGCTGGAGGTGCTCGCCCGGAGCTACCGCAGCCTGTGGAGCCAGAGCGCGCGCAACCTCGCCGAGCCCGACGAGACGCTGCTGGACGCGTCGATCCGCTACTGGGAGAAGCTCGAGCTCGCGGCCCGTGAGGACTGGCGAAAGGCCATGGCCCGCAAGGAGATCGACGATCTCAAGCGGCGCCAGGAGGGGGCGTTGTGAGCCCGCCTCCCGCCGTGGGGCCGTTCCAGATCCTCGGCGAGATCGGCAAGGGGAGCATGGGGACGGTCTACCTCGCCCGCAAGGGGAGCGGGACCGAGCTGGGCCGTCCGGTGGCGCTGAAGCGCCTGCACCCCGAGCACCTGAAGGAGCTCGCCAACCTGCGCTCCTTCGTGCGGGAGGCGGAGATCGGGATCACCCTCAACCACCACAACGTGGTGGCGGTGCAGGAGCTGATCCCCGACGGCGAGGGCTTCGCCATCACCATGGAGTACGTCGACGGCGTGGACCTCCGTCGCATCCTCCGCCACACCTCCAGCCTCGGCCAGCGGCTCCCCCTCCCCATCGCCCTGGAGGTCCTGGAGCAGGCGTGCCTGGGCCTGGACCACGCCCACCAGCCCGACCCCCTCCTCGGCCGCCCCTCCCTGGTCCACCGGGACTTCAAGCCCGCCAACGTGATGGTCACCCGCTCCGGCCTCGTGAAGGTCATGGACTTCGGGATCGCCCGCCTCGCCGGGCTCGACCACGTCCAGGACGACGGGACCGCGGGGGGCACCATCAAGGGCACGCCCCGCTACATGTCGCCGGAGCAGGCGCGGGGGGAGGCCATCGGTCCCGCCGCCGACATCTTCTCCGCCGGGCTGGTCCTCTTCGAGTGCGTGACGGGGGAGCGCTTCTACCGGTCCTCGGAGTTCCTCGCCCTGCTGCGGGAGGCCCAGGAGGCGGACGTCGCCGGCAACCTCCGCCGCGCCTCGACCCTCCCCCGGGGGATCTTCGCCGCGCTGCGCCGCGCCCTGGACCCCGATCCCGCGCGGAGGCACGGCCGGGCGCTGGATCTCGCCGAGGAGCTCCGGATCCAGCGCCGCCGCCTCAAGGAAGGCGAGTCCCTCGTGACGTTCGCGGGGCGGATCTGCGAGACCCTGGCCCAGCCCGCCCGCGCCGAGGGGCCCGCCCGCGCGCCGGGCGAGGACAGCGGCGGCTCCCGGGCCCAGGGCGCCCCGGCTCCGTCGATCTCCACCCTGGCCCGGGGCTGGAACACCCTCTCCCACGCCGCCCTCTCCGAGACCGCCGCCCGGGCGGTGGCCGCGGCCGAGGCGACGGACGTGCCGGAAGGGATCGGGACGGCGCCGGCGACCGACTCCGAGCGGCCGGGCCGCGCGCCCACGCCGGACGCAACCGCCGCACCCGGAGACGGCGTCGTCCCCGCCGACGCGCCACCCGTCGACCCGCCCCGGCGCTCGGGCCTCATGCTGGTGCTGGCGACGGTCCTCTCGGTGGCCGCCGCCATGGTGGCGTGGATGCTGGTGCTGACGAAGCCGGAGCAGGTCAAGCCCATCGAGCTGTACGTCGATCCCCCCGCCGCCGTCGTCTCCGTGGGCGGCAAGGACCTGGCCGTCTCGGAGAGCTACCGCCTCCCGCCGCCCCCTCCGGGGGGCACGCTGGAGGTCCTGGTGAGGGCCGAGGGGTTCGCGCCGCGGCTGGAGACCCTCCGTCCCGAAGAGGCGGGCCAGCGGCGGATGATCGCGCTGGAGAAGAAGACCCCCTCTCCTCCCTGATCCGTCCCCCGCCCGGGCCTCCGGGCCCCGCCTCCGGACCGCGCCCCAGGCCAGGCCTCTCCCGATCCGCGGCCCCCACGCCCGGGCCCCACTCCGCTTTTCCCTTCTAGATCAATGACTTGCCGACTTGTTGCCGCCGGGTCGGTCCGGTACCCTCCCGGGGCGGCCCGTGGACCTGGCCGCCCCGGACCCCGCGGAGCCGCGGTGGCCCGAGTGTGAACACCGCCCGGCCGCCCCCGCGGCGCCGGCGCCCCGAGGAACCAACGATGCCCATCCAGCGGCGCGACCGCGCGCTCGCGGGCGGAGCCTTCCGCCCGCCCCGCCCCCTCCCTCCCCTCCACCTCGCCTCCCCCCGCCGGGCCGCCCTCGCCGCCCTGGGGCTGGTGGCCCTCCTGGCGTCCTCCGCCGGGGCCGCGGACCTGCACGTCGGGAACGGCCAGGCCTACGCCGACCTCGCCGACGCCCTGGCCCAGGCCGAGACCGGGGACCGCGTCCTGCTGCACGCCGGCCAGTACGTCGGCAACTACGAGGTGACGCGCCCCGTCGAGATCCTCGGGGTCGAGGACGGCGTGGTGCTGGAGGCCGAGAACGGCAACGTGCTGAACCTCTCCGCCTCCGCCTCGGGCAGCTCCGTCTCCCGCCTCGCCGTCCAGGGGGGATCGGGGGTGGTGGGCGGCGCCATCTCCGCACAGGGCGGCGCGTTCCGGTTCGAGCGCCTCGTCGTCCGCGAGGGGGAGGCCACCGTCGCCGGCGGCGGCCTCGCCTGCCAGGACGCGGACTGCACCCTCGTCTCGTGCGCGTTCTTCCACAACGAGGCCGGGAGCCACGGCGGCGGCGTCGCCCTGTACGGCGGCACCCTCTCCGTCACCCGCGGCATCTACGCGGGGAACACGGCGGGGATGCTGGGGGGAGGCGTGTATGCCGTGGACTCGACGAAGGTCTCCGTGGACTCCGCCCGCTTCCTCGGCAACACCGCCGAGGAGGGCTCGGGCGCCGGCTTCTTCGTGGGGGACAGCTCCGGGGTGACGGTGACCCGCGGCGTCTTCCAGGGCAACCACTCCCACGAGATGGGGGCGGCGATCTCCCTGACCAACTCCACCGGCATCGTCCGAGGCAACCTCGTGGAGCACAACGAGGCCGACCTCGACGTCGGCGGGATCGCCTCGATGACCAGCGACTTCGAGATCTCGAACAACGTCGTCCGCTGGAACACGTGCAGCATCGCCGCGGGGGGGATCTACTTCATCACCACCCCGGGCGGGACGATCCGCAACAACGTCGTCTACGGCAACGAGGCCGGGCAGACCGCGGGGGGGATCCTCATCGAGGACGGGATCGGCGACATCTACAACAACGTCGTCGCCTACAACGACGCCGTCCGGGGCGGGGGCGGGATCATGATGGGCCGGGGCGGCTGGGGCACCGTGGCCCAGAACACCGTCATCGGCAACTCGTCGGGCGACCTCAACACCGACGGGATCAGCGCGATCTCGGAGTCCGACTTCCTCGTCTGGAACAACCTCGTGGTGGCCAACGAGGACTCGGGCCTGTTCGGCGAGGACTCCCGGGAGGTGCGGATCGCCTACAACGACTCGTGGGGCAACGGCGCGGCGGTGATGGACTACTCGGGCGAGGCCGACGCCGAGGAGGGGCGGAACGGGAACATCAGCGCCGATCCCCTCTTCGAGTCCCTGGCCCTGACCGGCGACCTCGCCGACGACGACCTCCGCATCGCCCCGGGAAGCCCCGTCATCGACGCCGGGGACCCGGCGGTCCAGGACCCCGACGGCAGCCGGAGCGACATCGGCGCCTTCGGCGGGCCGTGGGGAGACGACTGGTCCGACCTGCCCGTGGACTTCGGCTGGTAGGTCCCGCCGCGCCGGACCGGCCCGCAAGACCGCGGAGGTGGGGGCGGCGCCGCAGGTCACCCGGCACGCGCGGCCGGCCGACTCTGGTGCAACACCCCATGCCTATCCGGATGCCACCCAGGGCGGTTCGTGACGACTGCCAGCCGTCGTAATTGGCTCGCCGTCCTTGGCTCGCCCACAGAGGCACGGAGCGGCCCGTCCGGGGCCCACAGAGAACACAGAGGGAAGAGCGGGGAGGCCCGGAGCTTGGGGCGGCAAACGGATAGGCAGTCAACACCCTACGCCTCGACCCGATACCGGATCACCAGGAAGGCGTCGCGGACGCCCGCCGAGGCCAGCCTCGGCGGGTCGTCCGCCGTCGCCCACGTCCCGGCGGGGGCACTGGCCAGCGCCAGGCGCCAGGTGCCGGTCTTCGCGTCCTCGACCTCGAAGCCTCCGCTGAACACCCCCGGCGCGTCGGGGCGCTCGGTGAGGGCGATGTCCGCCGGGTCGGGCAGGTCCGTGGAGCCGTCCTCGGTCGCGGTGCAGCTCAGCGCGAAGGCGGGCGCGGACGTGCCCGCCGTCGCCTCGGCGCCGAACACCCACAGCTCGCCACCGACCGGCGCGAGCGTGGAGATCCGGCGGAAGGCGTAAGGGAAGCGCGCCCTCGACAGGTCCAGCCCCATCCCGCCCTCGGCCTGGAACAGGGCGTTCCACTCCGAGGCGTCCTCGGTCCGAAGCGAGAACACCCTCCGCAGCTCCTGGCCCTCGGCGGCCTCGACCTCCCCGGCGACCCAGGCGGCGACCGCGGCGGTGGCGGCGTCGCGCAGGCGCTCGCCCCCCTCCCGCGCGGTGTAGCGCAGGTGGAGGACGGCGTCGGAGAGGGTGGCGTAGTCGAAGGCCCGGTACCGGGCGGGCAGCTCGATGCGCCAGCGACTCTGCACGACGCCGTGGCCCTCGAAGGGCAGGTAACGCTCGTCCCGCAGGTTCAGCTCGAACAGGCCGCCGTCCTCGGTGCCTCGGCTGGTCACCACCCCCTGCGCCGGGCCGGGAAGCCAGGTGAAGCGCGCGTCGTCGGGGCTCGGGGTGCCGTAGCTCTCGGCGTCCGTGGTCTCGAGCTGGGCCGAGGTCCGCACGTAGCTGTCCAGCAGCCGGAGCGTGGCGTGCACCGGCGCGAAGGGTCCCGCCACGCAGGGCAGGGACAGGGTCACGGCCTTGATGCGGCGGTGGTAGAGCCCCGGCCGGTCCACGTCGAAGAGCATCTCGGGCAGCGTGACGTCGCAGGTGCCGGTGGCCTTGAGCGACATGAGCGCCCCGGGGTCCACCTGGGCGAGGGAGACGTGGCGGACCAGCTCGTACTCCCGCCGGGACTGCTCCAGGTACGCGACCTCCATCCGGTGCAGGTCCATGGCCAGCCGCTCCCCGGCCAGCAGCCCCTTGCGGAGGCTGTCCCAGTGGCTGGCCTGGACGAAGGAAGGAGGCGTCGCGGCCGCGACCTCGAACTGCCAGGCGCGCTCCGCCCGCCGGGCGAGGTCGAGGGCGAGCTGGTAGGCCTGGACGTACACGCTGGCGAGCTGGCCCACCATCCAGTCGTAGAGGTCGACGCCGGAGAACTTGGAGCGCAGGAAGGCGTCGGCCTCGGCGGCGTTGTCGCGCTGGAGGGCGTGGTTCGCCCGCTCGCGCTCGGCGATCTCGAGGCGCAGCCCGGCGGCTTCGATCTGGAGGTCGATGCTGGCGATCTCGCCGGTCGCCAGGTCGCATTGGAATTCCCAGTCCTGGGCGCGCCGCTGGTGGGAGGCGGCCAGGCCGGTGGTCGCGGCCACGGAGTCCGCGGTGACGGCGGCGAGGTTCATCACGTCCGCGGCGAACTTGATCGCCGCGGAGATCTGCTGGCCTCCGAACTGCCCGGTGACCCTGGGCGTCCCACCGAAGCCCTCGGCCCCCAGGTCGATCTGGGGGATGAGGGCCAGGCCGGCGGCCAGGGCCTCGATGCCCCCCGCCAGGGTCCGCAGCGTGCCCGCGGTGACCATCGAGGCCAACTGCGCGGTCTCCAGGTCGGACAGGCCGCCGTCCATCAGCCCCTGGAAGTGGGCCTGGCGCGCCTCCGCGAGCCCCCGGGCGGCCTTGATCGCCTCGATCCCCTTCCTCGCCTCGTCGACCTGGAGCTTGCGGACCTCGGCGACCGCGTCCAGCAGGGCCAGCTCGTGGGAGGAGCGCAGCCGGGCCAGGGCTTCGGCGTCCTTCTTCTCCAGCGCCGCCAGCAGCGCCGCCCCGAAGGCGCGGACCTCGCCGCACAGCTCCTTCGCGCGGGCGACCATGACGCCGTACCGGAAGGCCGGCACGGGGGCGTTGAGCGCGGCGAGGGCCGACGCGATCCCGGCCCCCCCGGCCACCGCGCGCACCAGGGCGCCGGGGTCGATGGGCGGATCGAACAGGGCCAGCGGCCGGGCCGCGCCGTCGATGTCGAGGCAGTGGCGGATCTTGTAGAGCCGGTCCGCCACGCGGTCCCAGTACGCGAGCAGCTTCTCGTCGCGGGGGACGCAGAAGTAGAGGGACGGGCTCAGCACCGGCGGCAGGTCGTCCCAGGCCGTGGACGTCGTCGGGTCCAACTCGGCGGTGACCTCGACGAGGGCGTTGGAGAACAGGTCGAGCTGGCCGCTGTCGTAGAGGTCCTGGAAGGACTGGGGCTCGGGGGCCTGGACCTCGACCTCCTCCGGCCGCGGACCCAGCAGCTCCGAGGCGAGCACGTACAGGAGTCGCGCCTGGTCTACGGACTCCAGCGTGTACTGCCGGAAGAAGGAGTCGCCCCACTCCATGAGGTTGTCGATGTACTTGAGCACGACGGTGCGCTGGTAGGCGCTCCACCGCAGGCGGGCGACGGCCCAGGGGCTGAAGGGGTTGTCGAGCCAGTACCGGATCTGCGCCGCGACGTCCTCGTAGATCGCGGACTTCGTGGCGGCCGTAGTCTCCGCCGAGAACAGGTGGAGGAGCCGGTCGATGCCGAGCGCGCCGTCGTCCTCGGCCCAGTACGTCTCATACAGCGGCTTCACCTTCCAGAAGCGCTGGGGGGTCTCCTCGTCGGCCTCGGCGGTGTCGGTCGGGTCGAAGACGTAGTGGAACCAGGTCCGGGCCTCCTCGAAGCGCTGGTTGCGCGAGAGGTGCACCGCGACCAGCAGCGGGGCGTGGAAGAACAGCTCCCAGTTGTACAGGGAGTAGGTTCCCCCCTCGCTGAAGTCGATGTCGTCGAGGGGGTAGGCGTCGTTGCCCTCGGCGTCCTCGGCGACGACGAGGGACGTGGGCTCGTAGCCCAGCGCGGCCTCGCTGCCCTCGAAGGTCCAGGTGCCCAGCTTGTCCTTGTGGACGCCCTGGCGGCGCAGGAACTGCCGCTCCTCGTCGTCCAGCGCGGCGGAGTCCGGCCGGGGGTCCAGCAGTCCGTCGAGGCCGTAGGCGTTGAGGTGCTTGACGAAGAGGCGGACGTGGGGGTGGCGATTCGTGCGGAAGCGCCAGGTGCGCTCGAACTCCCAGGTGCCCCACAGGACCTCGAGGATCGAGGGCGACGCGTCCAGGTCGACGGAGAGTCCCACCGGCGCGGTGACGGCCAGCGTCGCCGAGGAGCTGGCGGGTGCGGAGCCCGGCGCGTCGGTGGAGAGCGTGTGGACACTCGGAGCGTCCGCGGCCTTCGCGCGGGCGGTCATCCCTCGGGGCGAGTAGCTCCCCAGCACGAGGGTCCCCGGCTCGACGGGCCCCGCGCCGGCCAGGTCGACCCCATCCCAGGGCGAGGGGGCCGGCCTCGGGGGGACGTCCTTCCCTTCGAAGATGTCCGGATCGTAGAAGCGCGGGTCGTCGAAGAAGGGTTCTTCGACGTCGGCGGGCGGCACGACGGAACCGGTCGAAGGATTCATCGGAGTGGGCGCATGGAGGGGCTCCCACCGGTATTCCTCCACCGGGTCGATGACGAACGAACGGCGGTCGTCGGCGTAGAAGAGCGTGGGGAAGTTGGGAGCGTCGTCGGGTCGATGGTAGCGATAGAGGGGGACGAGCGCGCGCGGCCCAGGGACACCCCTCAGCACGTCCACGTTGTCGGCCCAAGGATCGGCGGTCGCCGGAAGCGCGAGGTGGTCACCCTTGAGGCCGAGGTACGCCGTTGCCGAAGACCAGTCCGGTCCGAACGGCCGGCCCAGGCGCCCGATGGAGGATGCACCGGGCGTCCCCAGGTAGAAGGCCCGATCAGCGAGATCGAGACGATCCTGGAGGTCGAAGACGCCGTTCTCCGGGGCGGTGACCATCCACTCGAAGTACGCATGGGATATGGGGACGTACGCCGTGGACGAGCTGAATGCCGCCGGCCGGTAGACGAGCACGAAGCGCTGCCCCACCCGGGTCGTGCCCGCCTGGAGCACGTAGCGGTCGATGTCTTCCGTGGTCTCGTTCTCGAACCGGGCGAACTGCGTCGACAGCCCCTTCGGCGACCACGCCCCCTCGTGCAGGCGCGTCCAGGCGATCTGGGCCTCCAGCCACTTCGTGGACGGGTCGGGCCGGTGGTGCGACTCGCCCGGGTCGGGCACCGCCATCGTGGAAGGCGCCTCCTCCCTGGCCGTGAAAACCGGCCAGAACAGGTAAAGCCGGCGGTCCCAGACCACGGGTAGCAGGTGGTCCCCCTCGATCTCCACGCCGACGGGCCGCCAGGGGCCCCACACGCCGCCCTCGCGCCCCGGCTCGCGCACCCGGTGGAAGTACTTGTGGGGCCTCGCCCGGGTCCGGGCCACGACGTGCAGCCGGTCCACCGTCATCTCGTCGGGATCGGTCTCGCCCTCGGGCTCGACCTCGCGGACCGCGCCCCGGACCTCCAGGCGCGCCACCTCGTCCAACTTGGAGAGGTACTCGTGGTAGGCGCGGGCGACGTTCTCCTCGGTGACCTCGTCCTTGAGGATCGACGCCTCCAGCTCCTCGAAGAAGGGCGACTTGTCGTCGCGAAGCTCGGGCTCCATCCAGTGCTCGGGCCACAGGAAGACCTTGCGGTTGGCCTCCCAGACCCGGTAGCGGCTCATCCACTCCCAGGCCTCGCGGTCCGAGGTGGAGGGTTCGACGTCCTCGACGATGCCGAGCATCGCCTGTTGCACGAAGAGCTGGACGGCGGAGAGGGCCTCGCGGATCCGCGAGGTCTCGCCGCAGGCCCCCATCTGCACGTCGATGAGGAACCAGCGGTAGAGGTCGTCGGCGGTGTCGAAGTCCGGGAAGCGTTTGGCGAGCAGCCAGGCCACGAGGGCGTCCCGCTGCTTCCCCCGCAGCGCGTCGCGCACCGGGCGGGCCACCACCGGCCAGGAGATCTCGTCGTAGCGGGCGCGGACCGCCTGCTTGAGGTCGTCGGCGAGGGCGCGGCGATCCGCGGCGGCTGCCGGACGCCGGGCGAGGTCCCACAGGGTGTGGGCCGTGAGCCCGGTGCGCTGGACCAGGGCCATGGCGGCGGAGAGTCGGGCCCACCAGCGCTCGTCGGTCCAGGTCCCGGCGGCGTCGGCGTTGAACGCGCCGGCGCCTATGAGGAAGGCGAGGTCGGCCTCGGGCCAGCCGAGCTGGTCCACCAGGGTGGCGAGCCGCTCCGGCAGGGTCACGCCGGTCCAGTCGGGATCGGCACTCGCGGCGGCCTCGCGGGCGGCGCGGAGGAAGCCCGGCCAAGGGCCCTCGGCCTTGCCGAGGGCGGCGCGGATCGCCCAGGCATCGCGCAGGCGGGTCCAGGCGGCGTAGGACGCCCGGAGCGCGGCGGGATCGGTGACCTCGTCCACCGGCAGCGCGTCCGGATCCAGCCAGTCCGCGTCGCGCAGGCCGCCCAGGAGCAGCGGCAGCTCGTCGACGCTCGGGGAGAGTCCGCCCAGGAGCGTGGCGACCGCGAACAGACGCCGCAGCGTCCGGGCCTGGGCGGGGAAGGCGCCGACGATGGGGTCCGGATCGCCCTCGGGCCACTCCGGGTCCTCGGCCGTGGCGAAGGCGGCGTGGACGAACAGGGCGATGGCCGGCTCGGTGGTCGGGACGTCGGGATCGAGGCCGTCGGTGGCTTCGGTGGCGGCGTGGATGTACGTCCCGACCAGCGCGGTGGTGAGGTCGCCGCCCTGGCGGAGGGCCAGGGCGAGGGCCTCGGCGACCCGGGCCGGGGCGAGGTGCTCGCGGCGGTGCTGGAGCAGGGCGCCCAGGAGGAAGTCGTAGCGGGTGGCGCCGGCCTCGTGCTCGACGGCGGCGAGCGCGGCCGCGTCGGGGAGCCAGCCGGGGTTGCGCAGGAGCGCCCCGACCGTGGCGCGGGCCAACACGGCGGCCAGCCCCGCGTCGGACTCCAGCGCGGCCCAGGCCGAGTCGAAGTCGGCCTGCCAGGCGGCGACGGCGGTGGACGTGTCGGCGGACGCGCCGGTCCCGTCCGCCCCCCAGTCGACCAGCGTGTCGGCGTCGAGCCCGGCGAGGCCGGTGAAACCCACCAGCGCCGGAACCAGCGTGTCGCGGATCCAGGCGTCGTGGGGAACCTCGAAACTCTCGGGCAGCACCTGGGCCAGCACCTCGGAGAGCCGTCCCCCGTCGGCGTCGGCGGTGGGCGCCAGCTCGGCGGCGGTCTCCCGGAGGCGCGAGCGCAGGGTGCGCAGCACCGTCCCCAGCGGATCGTGCTCGATGGCGGGCAGCTCGCGGGTCAGGAGAGCGGACACCTTGGAAAGGGAGAGCGGCGCCCGGCGCGCGGCGGCGGCCTCGTCCACCAGGTCCCGAGTCGCGGCCGGACCCGAGAAGGGATCGATGCCCGTCAGCTCCAGCAGGGACACGAAGTCGGCCACCTTCAGCTTCAGCGCGCGGGCCAGGGTCGCGGCCCCGTACAGCCGGGACAGGTTGGCCAGGTCCAGGGGCGTCGCCGTATCGGTGGGGAAGAGGTGGTCGAGCAGGCGCTCCAGGTCCTCGGCCTTCAGGCGCATCGCGCCGAGGGCCACAGCGACGTGCTCGCCGTCGGTGCTCGGGCGGAGGGTCGAGAGCATCGGCGTGGGGTCGGCCAGCTCCGTGCGGGTGGTGTCGAGGGAGAACGCCGGGTCCACCGGGCCCCGCCCGGGGTCCTGGAAGCGGCGGTCGTAGAGCGAGGGCTCGTCGGGATCCGGCGCGTCCGTAGGCACGGCGCCCCACAGGCTCACCAGCTCCTCGACCGACAGCTTCAGCTCGGTGCGGAGGCGATGGATCTCCACCACTCCGGTGAAGGTGGCGGAGGTCCCGCCCGCGTCGGCGTCCAGCGAGCCGCCCAGGGCGACGAGGGCCTTGTCGAGGTCGTAGGCGGTCCATCCCAGGGCGCGGCGGAGGCGCTCGAAGCGGGGGATCCGCCCGAGCACGCCCCGGATCCACGGGTCGATCTCGGCGGCCACCGGCCAGTCGCTCGCACCGTCGGACACCGTCAGGGTCGCCAGGGAGAGGTCGCAGGTGCCCTCGGCCAGCGCGATCCGCACGCGGAAGCCGTCGGCGTCGGCCGGGTTCACGAAGCGGCAGCGCAGCACCGGGTCGAACGCCTCGTAGTCGAGCTGGGCACGTCGCATCCAAGCGCGCACGGGCTCGGTCGATGGCACGGACCACGCGGCGTCGGCGTCCGCCAGCGCCCAGTCGGCCGCGCCGGCCGGGTGGAGCACGATGTCCAGGGCCTCGGGAGCGAGCCCGATGCGCTCCCGGGCGGCTTCCTGGCGCGCGGCGTCGCTGGGATCGGCGACCGGGTCCGCCGTCCCCAGGGCCTCCATGAGGGCGACCCGGGTGGTGGCGGCCAGCGGCAGGTAGGCGCGGACCTCCTCGTCGGCGAGGTCGAAGGGGAGGGTCCACGGGTGGCGCAGGACGACTGCGGACAGGGTGGTGTAGGCGTCGTCCTCCTGGTGCTCGGGGTGGAGCGCCAGGTCGGCGGCCCGTCCCGTGGTCTGCCGCTCGGCGCCCCCGCCGGCGACGGCGTGCTCCAGCACCTCGTTCACGAGGTCGATGTAGGGCAGGACGGTGCCGGCGTTGTCGCAGTCCAGGTGGATGAGCGGGATGTCCGGACGCCGCTCCAGGAGCCTGTCGTACCAGCCGGGGTGCTCGCCGCCGGTGGGCGGATCCACCAGGAAGTGGAGCAGGTCCGTGAGGTAGGCCGCCGGCGAGAGCACCGAGCGGCAGTGGGCGCAGGCGCAGGCATCGGCGCTGCCGAACAGCTCCGACCAGCTCGGCATGCCCACCTGGGACGAGGTGTCCACCGCCACGAACTTCGCGAGGGCGGCCTTGGAACCGCCGCCCGCCGCCCAGGGCTGGAGGCCGTTCAGGTCGGCGCGGTAGCGCATCATCGCCGTGTGGGCGACCATCGTGGCCGAGGCCGCCCGCCGCCAGACCTTCAGCGCGCTGGCCTGCCCGCCCAGGGCGTCCCCGTGGTGGTCGAGGAAGGCGCGCTTGCCCATCCGGGCGATGCGGGGCGCCGAGTCGAGGCCGCGGTCCAGCAGCGTGCGCATGCGCCCCAGGCGGTCGGGGCCGCGGACCAGGCGGAAGACGCGGGTGGCCCGGGCCAGCGCCCCGGCGGACTCGGCGGGCAGCGCGTGCTTGGCGGTGAAGGCGCGGACGCTGGTCGCGGCGAGGTCCAGGTCGGCGTGCTCCGCGAACAGCGCCACGAGCCGGGCCTCGTCGTCGCGGGGCGCCTCCGCCATCCGCGCGGCGACGTAGGCGTTGGGGAAGGCGATCTCCACCGTGGCGGCCAGGGCCTGGGCGGTGCCGGGGACCGCCTCCACGCCCGCGCCCGCGAGCAGCTTCGCCCAGCCGGCGACGTCGTAGCGCACGAGGTCGGAGACGGCGGCGACCCCGTCGGAGAGGAGCTTCTCCGTGACTTGGAGGTTCCCGAGGGTGAGGGTGTCGAGCTGGAGCACGAGCTGCGCGCGCTGGACGACGGCGGGGTCCTCGAAGCCGGCGATCCCTGGGAGCTTCTCCCAGAACGAGGCGACATCGCCCTCGTGGGTGAACCAGGCCTGGGTGAAGGCGTCGGCCCTGCGGGCGTCGAGACCGGCGGCGAGCAGTCGGGCGACGTCGGCGCCGGTGCGGGGCTCGACCGGGGCACGCCGGGGACGATCCTGCCTCGGGCCGCGGGCGAAGCCGGCGGTGAGGGACTTCACGGAGGCGGCGACGTCCCGCGCGGAGAGCCGGACCCGGTTCGCCTTCGTGGCGGACTCCAGCCGGGACCGGAGGTCCTGGGCCCGCAGCGTGCGCACGGCGGCCGAGGTACGGATGCCCCCGGCGCGGAGGGCGAAGGCCACCTCCGGGGAGATCGCGAGGGGAGGCTCGCCGTGGGCCAGGTCCCGGGAGAGGCGGTGCGCGGCGACCCACTCCCGCAGCGCGCTCGGGCGGGTGTCGGTGGAGCGGGCCAGGCTCCCGACCTCGGCGTCCTCCAGCTCGTCCGGCGACAGCTCCCCGAGCCAGGGGCCGACCCTGCGGGCGATGCGTTCATAGGCTGATGGGCCGCGGGCGGCGCCGTCGTCGAGCACCGGGTCGAGCACCAGGGTCGGCGAGGCGCGGCGCAGGACCTTGGAACGGAAGCGCTCCTCGCCTCCGGCGTCGCGGACCACGAGCACCAGGTCGGCGAGGGGCTTGCCCGCGGGGCGGAGCTGGGCTCGGGTGTAGCTCAGGGTGTACGTTCCCCGCTCGTCGACCTGCGCCTTTGCAAGCGGGAGGGGCTCGCCCCGAAAGGGCTGGTCGAGGGCCTCGATGGTCCAGCCCGGACCGAGTCCGGAGGCGTGGACGCGGCCGCGGACGGTGTGGGGTGTGGGCTTGCCCGGGAGGGGCTCGTCCGCGAGCGCGATCCGGAAGGTCCTGCCGCCGTCGCGGGTGTTCCAGCGCAACGTGTGCTCGGTGTCGGCGAGCAGGCGCTCCCCCGACCACACACGGAAGGAGACGTGGGGTCGATCCTCGCCGAACAGCGCGGTGAGGAGGGCGTCGGACAGGTCGATGGGCGTGCGGCCCTGCTCGTCGGGGGCGGCCACCGCGATCGGGACGCGCCCGGGACTGGTGAGCACCTCGATCGACGAGAGGCTGACGGCACCGGCCCCGTCTGCGGGTGAGGGAAGGATGAGGCAGCGAGACATGCGCGGCTCCGGGCCTTTCAACGACGCTTCAGGATGTACTGTTCGAGGTACTTGCGGACGTCTGGGGTGGACAGGACCCGCTTGTTGAGGTCCTTCGTCGGGTCGATCCCCAGGTCCTCGATCAGGTACCGGACCATGGGGAGGTGACCCCCGAGGATGGCGGCGCCCACCAGGGTATCGGGCGCGCAACCGCGCCCCAGGCACCGCTCGACGACGTCCACCCGCCCCGCCCGGGCGGCCTGGCGGGCGAAGGTCGCCAGGTCCTCGGCCGGTGGGTTCGACGCGAGGAACCGATCGATGGAGTCCAGATCGGCCTGTGCCAGCGCCTTCAGGGGATGCTCGGGGAGGGCGGCGGGCGGGGGTTCGAGGTGGCCGAGGAAGTGCGCGATGTCGCGGTCCACCGGGACGAGGCGGTCGACCCGCGCGATCAGCTCCGCCACGTCCTGCTCGTCATAGTCCCAGAGCCAGAGGGATCCCGTCCCGACGTCGAGGACGTATTGGTGTGGACCGAGGGTGCCGATCACCAGCAGACCGCTTCCAGCGTCGACCGGCGCGACCTGGATCTCGTCCAGCACCGCGGCCGGACGGTAGAAGTAGATCGACTTGCGGCTGCCCGCCGCGTCCGTGAAGTGGCGGGTGACGCCGGCACCCACGGTCCGCAGGAAGGTCGCGTAGGCTTCGGGGAGGGGGCCCACCACGCCCTCGATCTCCTGGATTGCGGTCTCGACGTCCATGCTCCCTCCATCCTCCCCGGTCACCACTTGGGTCCCGGGCCCCAGATCATCTCGTGCGTGTCGGGGTCGATGCGCGTGCCATCGGGGGCGCGCCGGCTGGAGTCTCGCATCCAGGCGCTGCCCTCTTCGAGGACCTCGGCCATGAAGGCCATGCCCTCGTCCGAGCTGAGCCAGGTGATGGCGTCGATGGCGTCCTTCACGTCGCCCAGGGGCGTGAGGAGCAGGACCAGGTCGATGGCCAGGGCCGCGGTCACGTCCGCCACCGAGCTCGCCACGGACTCGTCCGACCAGCGCTCCATCGCCTCCGCGGTGGAAGGCAGGAGCGCCACACCCAGCGCGCCCACCAGGGTCCCCACCTGCTTGTGCCACTCCGCGGCGGCCGCCCCGCCGGTGTGTTGGTACGCCTGGTGGATGTCCTTGTCGACGAACTCGATGGTGCCCTTGTCGATGTCCAGCGTGTGGTGGGGCGTGTACCGCTCCTTGAGCGCCGCGACCTCCTCGGGCGTGAGGTCGTTCTGCTTGGCGAGCTCCCCCCAGGCCCGGTCGAGATCGGACGACTGGGCGGCCTTGCCCTGGAAGGCGCCGATGTCGACCGTGTCGAACACGACCGGGTCGGTGCCTGCGTGCCTCGCCTTGGAGAACTCCGGGATCCCGGCGTCGTTGAAGGGGACTTCCAAACTTGGAAACCGCTCGTCGACCCGCTTCAACCTGGCGATGAAGGTGTCGCTCGCCTTGAAGCCGGGGCGGTCCATGAGCATGCGGGTGGTGACGTCCTTGCCCGCGAGAGCGACGTTCCGTATGGCCCGTCCGCCGACCTGCAGTCCCTCCTTGATGAGGACCTGCACGATCTCCTTGACCGCGCGGACCTTCCCCGTCCCGGCGTGGTCCAGGAACGCCACGGGATTCCCCGACACGTAGGCGTACAGGTTGGGCCCGTCCGCGAGTCCCTCCGGGTCGCAGGCAGCCCACCGCCCCAACCACGGCGCGTAGTACCGCGCGCCGTGGTACTGCAATCCCGTGGCCTCGTCCCGTTCCATCCCCGTGTACCGATATCGCTTCCTGGGCACCTCCTCGCCGCTCCTCACCGAGTGGATCGCGGTGCTGCCGTAGGGATGGAACTCCTCGTAGGAGATGATGGCGGCGTCCTCGTCCAGCTCGACGCAGGCGGTCCCCAGGTGGTCGTCGAGCTGGAAGCGGTGGAGCACCGTGCCCACGGAAGACGGCGAGGCCGTGTCCACCGTCTTCGTCTCGACCAGCACCTCGCGGCGCTCGCCGTCGCGCACGTGCAGGGTCTCCCACTCGACGCGCAGCTCGCCGCCGACGCGGGTCCGGCTGATCTCGATGCCACCCAGGTAGATCCGCTCCTCGACCTGCCCTCCCTTGTCCCAGATCTTCCTGACCCGCTGCCCGGCGGCGTCGTAGGTGAACCACACCGTGCCGCCGCCGCCCTTGTCCACCTCCCGGAGCTGGTCCTTCCAGTCCCAGGCCATCGCCGGCAGGTGGGGCATGGCGGTCAGGTTGCCGTGGGTGTCGTGGGAGTACGCCAGGGTCGTGGCGCCGACCTGGGTGGTGGCGAGGCGGTTCGTTCCCGGGACGTAGCCGTACAGCCGCGTCCAGCCGTCCGCGCCGAAGCGGTGGTCCAGCTCCAGCAGGTTGCCCACGGCATCGTAGGCGTAGGACTCGGTGTAGGACCGCATCGCCGCACCGTCCTCGGGGTGCGGGGCGTTGAAGGGCGGCGTGTCCCACGAGGTCGGCGCCGCCTGCTGGCCGACGTGCTCCCGGCCGGTGGCCTCCACCAGGCGATACAGGGCGTCGTAGGTGAAGTCCCGCTGCGGCGAGACGGCGGCGTTGGCGAAGAAGACCGTGTCGGCGACCTCGTCGGCGAGACGGGTGACGTTGCCGGCGGGGTCGTAGGTGTAGCGGAGCTTCTGGATGACCTCGGCCCCGCGCGCGGTCTCGATGAGCACCAGGCGGAAGGTCTCGCCGTCGTAGGTGCGGGTGGTGACGGCGCCGTTCCCGTGCTCGACCCGGGTCCGCTGGCCCCGGGCGTCGTAGGTGACGTCGGCGATGTACGGGGTCGCCGTGGCCGCGCCCCGCAGGTAGACCTCCCCCGTGCGCAAGCGCCCGCCCTCGTCGTAGCCGGGCACGATGCGGCTGCTGGGGCGGCCGGGCTCGGCGGGGGTGGTCGCTTCGACGACGCGGCCGAGCGCGTCGAAGGCGGTCGTGGCCTCGTAGACCTCGGGCTCCATGGCCACCGTGCCCGACCAGTCCAGCAGGCCCGAGGTGCTCGTGGCGAGCTGCCGGCTCACCCGGGTGGGGTTGCCGTCGAGATCGTAGGCGAGGTGCTGAAGCTCACCGGCCCCGTCCCGCACCCGAACGGGGCGGCCCCGCTGGTTGTTGGCCTCGGCGGTGGGGAAGCCGGGAGCGGCGGGGTCGTCTCCGTACAGCGTGTGCTCGGCCAGGACCGCGTCCGCGCCGTCCGCGGAGACGTAGACCCCCACCGGCCGCCGGAGGGCGTCGTAGGTCCGCTCGATGGCGTGGCCCCGGCTGTCCCAGGAGCGAACGACCTTGCCCGCGACGTCGGGCAGGGACCAGCGGTCCCCGGCGTCGGGGCTCGCGAGGTGCAGGGGGCGGCCGAGGGGATCGCGGGTCGTGGTCTGGACGACGCGGCCCAGCGCGTCCATGACCGCGCGGGTGTTGCCCTGGATGTCCAGGCGAAGCACGGTCTCGACGAGCCCATCGGGGCCGTTGTCCTGCACGGTGCGGACGGGGCGGCCGAGGGGGTCGGCGATGGTCCGGGTGGGGGTGGCGGCGTGGGCCAGGGCCTTGGCCGCGGCGGCCTGTTCGGCGGCGTCACCGGCGGCGTGGGTGCTGCGCCAGACGGGCAGGAAGACCGACGTGGGAGCGGCGGCGAACCAGGCCCCCACGTCGGCGTCCCCGCGGGGATCGGCCTCCCCGGTGGTGTCGTTCCGGTCCCAGACTTCCTGCTCCCACGGGCCGAAGACGACCTTCTCCCAGGCGTGGTCGGGGTAGGCCACCGCCACCGCCCGGCCGACCGGGTCGTAGAAGGTCGTCGCCGCGACGCCCTCGAGGCGCCCGGGCTCGAATTCCCACGTCTCGGTGAAGAAGGGCTCGTAGGCGCGGACGGGCCGCCCCTTGCCGTCGTAGACGACCGTGCCGCTGGCGACCTGCCGCGGGACGCCACCCTCCGGCCGGGCCTGGGCCTTCTCCTGCGCCGCGCGCCCGGGTCCGTCGTAGAAGACGCGCGCCTGCTGGAAGGGGCCGTCCGTGCCGTAGCGCTCCCGCAGCGTGATGTGGACGTGGCTCGGGGCGCCGAAGACGTGGGTGTAGGCGGCGGTGGGCGCGTCCAGAGTGTCGCCGCCGCGGGCGATGGCGGTGACCCGGCCGAGGGCGTCCAAGGCCACGGCGGTCTCGTTGCCGTTGGGATCGACCCGGCGCGCTGGAGCGAGGGCCTGCCAGTCGACCTCGGCGACCTGGACCAGGTTGCCCACGGCGTCCTCGTGGCGCAGCGGGACGAGGTCGTGGGGGTCGTGCTGGACGCGAGAGACCGCGCCGAACGGGTCGGTGGCCGCGCACGGTGTGTAGAAGTGCGCGGCGGCGTAGGCGGGATCCTCGGCGAACCCCGTCCCGTCACCGGGGGGCACGGGCGAATGCCACACCCGGCCCGAGGGCAGGTACCAGTCCCCGTCCAGCAAGACGTAGCCGGCGCCGGGAAGGACGGCGCCGGGATCGGGCAGGCGGTCGGGACCGTACAGGTCCAACAGGCCCGGGGTGAGGGCCAGAGCGTAGGACTCATCGGGCAGCGCGAGCAGCCCGATCTGCCCCCAGGGAAGCGGCCCCGACAGGTCGTCGGCGCGGTAGCGCACGCGCTTTCGGGCGAAGATCCGGCGCTGGAGACCGCCCGTGGCCTCCCCTTCGAAGGGAAGGTCCTCGAACGACGCGTCGAACTGGGCGGGAGTGAGCAGCGAACCCGGCAGTCCGGTCAGATCGTAGCTGCGCTCCTCGACCACCGCGCCGAGCCGCCAGCCCTGCACGGCGCCCGTGACGTGGGCGAAGTCCCGTTCGGTCAGGGTGGCGAGCGGGCGCTCCTGTTCCTCCGTTCGTCCCGGGACGGCCCCCCGGGCGTAGGCGACGCTCGCCTCCCGGGTGACGTGACCGTACTCGTCGACCTCCAGGACGAGACGATGCTGGATGCGCGGATCGGTGGGATCCCGCTCGTAGTGCAGCGACACCGCGTCCGTCTCGACGGATTCGAAGACGGCGTGGCGCTGCTCGCCCCGGGCCTGGACGAGGCGCAGGGCGTAGGCGTGCTGGGTGACCTGGTAGGGGTGGACCGCCCGCTCGCCGCCGTCGTCGGCGTAGACCTCCTGGCGCAGCACGCGGCCGCGGAGCGCGCGGACGGCCTCGCGGCGTTCGACGCCGGCGAGCCCGGGGGGGACCACGGTGGCGGGCAGACCGGGCGGCAGGGCCCAGGCGGCCTCGGGGGCGAGTCCCGCCGGCCAGTACTCGGCGCGGTATCGCTCTTCGAGGGTGTCGCCGGATCGCAGGGCCCCCAGGTGGAACCAGGTCCGGGTGTGCACCGGCGGCGTCCTGGACCCGTCGTCGGGGTCCTCCGAGGCCGCCTCGGTGAGCGCCGCGAAGGACTCGGCGTCCCACTGCTCCACCATCCCGAAACCGCGGAACTCCCGCTCGGGACCGTCGAAGTACCCGTGGTGGTAGGCGTAGCGGCGGGTGAGTCGGGTCCCGCTCACGGCGTCGTCGACCTGGGTCCGCTCCAGAACCTGCACCGGGAAGGGCAGGCGCGTAGCCCAGGGTCGGCCGGCCAGGCGGTCCTCCAGGTAGAAACGGGTGGATGGCGCGTAGCGAAGGGTCGTGGTGGCGCCGAGGTTGTTCTCGAGCCTCGACAGCAGGTGCGGCTTGCCCTGCGGCAGCAGCTCGACGTAGAGCAGGGGCCGCAGCGCGTCGCTGGGCAGCGACGAGGACCAGACCAGGCAGGCGGTGCCGGTGCCCAGCAGGTCGGCGACCTCGACCGAGCGGAAGGTGTGGACCGGCGGCAGCCCGGCCAGGCGCGTCGGCGCGCTCCAGCCGTTGCCGGACTCGTTGAACCAGAAGGTGGCACCCTCGGCGTGCAGGTAGACGAGGTCGGCCGGGCCGCTGCCGTCCAGGTCCCAGAGCCGCAGCCGGGCGGGGTCGAAGGCGGTGGCGTCGGCCTCGAAGCGGGGGGCACCGCTCATGCAGACGCGGGGGCCGAAGCGGCCGTACCCGAGGTTCGGCCAGTAGCAGATCTCGCCGTTGCGGACCCGGACGAGGTCGGCCAGGCCGTCCCCCGACAGGTCGGCCAGGAAGACGCCCTCGCGGCTGCCCTGGAAGACGAGGCGGGGTCCGCGGGTCTCGTCGCTCGCCCAGGGCACGGTGCGCGCGGGCTCGAAGCCCTGCCTTGCCTTGGATCGATACCAGGTGAAGGCCTCGTCCCGGACGACGAGCACGTCGGCGTGGCCGTCGCCGTCGAGGTCGACCAGGCGCAGCTCGGGGTCGGACCAGTCGACCTCGGGCCAGGCATCGAAGGGACAGAAGGGCTCCCAGTGGCCCTCTTCCCCGCGCTCGGCGAAGCCGGCCAGGGGCCTGGCCTGGGAGACCAGGTCCAGCCGCCCGTCGCCGTCGAGGTCGACGAGCTGCATCCCGCCGGAACCGGACGGCAAGGGCCCCGGCGTCTCCACGGCCCCGAAGGTCGGGCGACCGTCCGCGTCGGGTCCGAGGTTCTTCCGGTACCACCACGCTCCAGCCTGCCGCACCAGCAGCCCGGGCAACCCCCCGCCGTCCAGGTCCACGAGCCGCGCCCCTTCCAGCTCCAGGCCGGCGGGCAGCGCGTCGAGGGTGGCGCCGTCGACGAAGCGCACCGGGTAGGGCTCGCCGCTCTCCGCGGGTGGCTCGCGCTCGATGTACTCCAGGGAAACCGGCGGCCAGGAGACCGTCTCGCCGCCGGCGCGGTGTCCGTTCACGGTCACCGAGCGCAGCCGGGTCAGGAACGGCCGCTCGTCGTGATCCAGCACCGTGGAGCGCACCCGCACCGGGTCCGGCCCCAGCTCCTCGAAGCGGTGGAACACCAGGACCCTGCGGCACAGGCGCCAGGTGCGGACCTCGAAGCCGGCGCGGAAGCTGGAGAAGGGGTCCCGGCGCACCGGCCAGGGCTGGTCCTCGTCCGGGGTGCCTTCGGTGTGCTCGCCGTAGTCGAAGACCACCTCGAAGTGCGCCTCGCCCGCCGGGTCGAGGTCGGAGGGGAGGGGCCGCGCCGTCTCCATGTCGGCGGCGCCTGGGGAGACGGGCAGCGGCGTGGCGTGGCCGTAGCGGATCCGCTTGAGGTAGCGTCCCGCGAACGGGCTGCGCCCGTCCAGGCGCTGGGCCTCGTGGGGGTAGGGTGCGCCCCCGGTGCCGAGGTAGTCGCCGTCGACCCCGGCCAGGTCCTCGGCCTTGTAGCCGTAGGACACCGCGTGGCCCCGACCGTCCCAGGTCCACTCCAGCAGCCACGAGAACGTCCTCGCGGGGCGGCCGGGCTCGGCGATCCGGGCGTCTGCCGTGAGGCCATAGAGCGACGTGACGTTGTCGCGGGTGGTGATCCGCCAGTGGGCGACGTCGTCGGACAGCCGGGTCCAGCGCTCGATGCGCGCGTACAGCCCCTCGACCCGCGGCAGGTAGCCCTCGACCCGGTACCGATCCGGGCCCCACTGGAGCACGCGGCGGTCCCTGGCGCCGCCCACGACCCGGGGCACCAGGTCCTCGGCGCCGGCGAGCACGAAGACGTCGGACTCCTCGTGGTCCGCGTAACGGGGCAGGCCGCGCTCGGTCTTGCGGGTGACGGCCGGGACGGACAGGCTCCACCCATGGCCGAAGGGCCCGTTACCGGCCCCGGAGTCATAGGACAGGGAGAGCTGCGGCCCGAAGCCGCCGCGGCCCGGCGTCACGGGGATCGGCACCACGAGCGAGGCGGTGCCGGTGACGGGGTTCGCCTGGAACTTCTCGCCGATCCCCTGGACGGCGCCACCCCCCTTGGGGAGCGTGGGGGCCGCGATCAGCGGGGCGGGGGTACTCGCGGCTGCGTTCGTGGGGGCGGGAGCCCCGCGCGCCGGAGACGACGTGCCGGCGCGGTCGCGGGTATCCCTCCTGTCCGCCGCCGAGTCCCCTCGAGAGTCCCGTCGCCCCACGAGCGCCGCCTCCGCACGGGGGGCACGCTACCACAAGCGAGGAAGGGATCAGGTCGGCAGCAGGATCCGCTCCCCGTCGAAGCGGATGGGCACCGTCGCCACGCGGTTGCCCGGGCGCGACACGCACTCCCCCGTCCGCACGTCGAACTGCCATCCGTGACCGCCGCAGGTGACGACGTGCCCCTCCAGCTCCCCCTGCCCCAGGGGGGCCTGGGCGTGGGGGCACTCGTTCTCGATGGCGAAGAACTCCCCGTCGACGTTGAAAAGGGCGTACTCCCTCTCGATGGCCTTCACCACCTTGCCCGTGCCGGGGGGCAGGTCCGAGCGCTTCGCCACCTGCCAATAGATGACGTCCCGCTGGCCCGCGGCGCGGGGGGTCGCCCTGGACTTCTTGAGCTGCTCCTCCTCCTCGGGGGTGTAGGCGGGAGCCTTGCCGTTCCCCCCGCCGTCGTCGCTCAGGTCCGGCGCGTGCCGGGGATCGGGCACGGGAGTGGGCACCGGCCGGGGGGTGCTCGCCGGGGTCGTGAAGGGATCGGGCCCGCCGCGGTCGGCCGCGGAGCCTTCGGGGCGGCCGAGGATCGCGGTCATCGCGGCGCCGATGGGGCCGGGCATGGAGGTCATGGCCCCCCGGACCCGCCGGCGGATGTGAAACGGGGTCATCGTCGATGCCTCCGGGAAGAGTGGGGACGCGGCGAGTGTATCGGGCACCCCCGCCTTCGCCAACGCCGGCGACGCGGGAGCCCCGTCGGGATCGTCCTCGCCGGAACTCGCCGCTTGCGTTCGAGGGGTGGAGTCGGTAGAAATGAATCGCGCCTCAGTGAATGACAATTCAGTCGGTGGGCGCGTCGCGACCCCCCCGGGTCCCCGACGACCCGCGGCCGGAACCCGAGGCCCTGGAGCGAGTTCATGACCGGCATCGCCTTCGACCCCGACCTCCGCGACATGCGGTTCGTGATCTACGAGCAGCTCGACGTCGAGTCCATGTCCCGGATCCCCCTCTACGCGGACTTCAACCGCGAGCTGTACGACATGGTCCTGGACGAGGCGGCCCGCTTCGCCCGGGAGACCCTCTACCCCATCAACGGCAAGGGGGACCGCGCCGGGTGCAAGCTGGAGGGCGGGAAGGTCACCACGCCGCCGGGGTACCGGGAGGCGTGGCAGGCATTCCGCGAGTCGGGCTGGGTCAGCCCGGGGACGCCCCAGGAGTACGGCGGCCAGGGCCTTCCCGCGCCGGTGGCCCTGGCGGTGGGCGAGATCTTCAGCGCCGCCGCCACCGCCTTCGCCATGTACCCCGGCCTCGCCCGGGCCGCCGCCGACCTCCTGATCCACGCGGGGGACGGCTGGATGCGCTCCACCGTGGTGCACCGCCTGATCTCCGGCGAGTGGGGCGGGACCATGTGCCTGACCGAGCCCCAGGCGGGCAGCGCGGTGGGCGACAACCGCACCCAGGCGAGGCCCATCGGGGAGGGGAAGTACCTCATCGAGGGCACCAAGATGTTCATCTCGGCGGGCGATCACGACCTGACGGACAACATCGTCCACCTGGTCCTGGCTCGCACCCCTGACGCCCCTCCGGGCATCAAGGGCCTCTCCCTCTTCCTGGTGCCGAAATTCCGCTTCGATCCCGAGTCCGGTGCCCTCGGCGAGCCCAACGACGTCGTCTGCTCGGGCATCGAGCACAAGATGGGCATCAACGGCAACGCCACGTGCGTGCTCAACTTCGGCGACACCGGGGACTGCCAGGGCTGGCTCATCGGCGAGGAGGGCCAGGGCATTCAGATCATGTTCCACATGATGAACGAGGCCCGGATCGGCGTCGGGCTCCAGGGCCTCGCCGTCGGCGGCATCGCCTACCGCTTCGCCCTCGCCTACGCCCGCGACCGGATCCAGGGCACGCGGATCGAGGACCTGAAGGACGCCCTCGCCCCCCGGGTGGCCATCATCGAGCACCCCGACGTGCGCCGGATGCTCCTGTGGATGAAGGCCCACGCCGAGGGCATCCGCAGCCTGCTCTACACCACCGCGATGTACCACGACCTCTCGCTGAACGGCCCCGAGGCGGAGCGGGAGGGCTACAAGCAGCTCGTGGAGCTGCTGACCCCCATCTGCAAGGCCCACAGCTCCGACGTCGGCTTCGAGATCACCGAGCAGGCGGTCCAGGTCTTCGGCGGCTATGGCTACTGCGGCGAGTACCCCGTCGAGCAGTACCTCCGCGACTCCAAGATCTTCTCGATCTACGAGGGCACTAACGGGATCCAGGCCCTGGACCTGCTGGGCCGCAAGGTCGCCATGGGGGGGGGCATCCTCCTCATGCGCTACATGCAGGAGATCAACGAGATCCTGGAGGCCGCCCGCGCCCGCCCCTCCCTGGCCGGGGAGATCGGGGACGTCGAGAAGGCCCGCGACCTGTTGGGGGCCACCACCTTCCAGCTCGCCGGCTTCGGGGCCGCCGGGGACCGGGCCTACCCGGTGCTCCAGGCCACCCCCTACCTCAACCTGTTCGGCACCGTGGTCCTGGCCGTGGAGCTGCTCAAGCAGGCCACGGTGGCGGATCGGGCCCTGGAGGCCGGGGGCGCCTCCCTGGCGGACGCCGACGCCCGCTTCTACCGCGACAAGGTCCGGACCGCCCGCTTCTACGTCAAGACCGTGCTCCCCCGGGCCCGCTCCCTCGCCAAGCAGATCGAGTCCGGCGACCGCTCCCCCATCGAGGCGGAGTTCTAGACGGAGCGGCGAGGCGGGGCCCGCGCCCGCCTCCCCTTCCCCGCTTGCCCCGCCGCCCCCGGGGCCCCATCATCGGGGGCGCGCGGGGTGGAGCGGGAGCGACCGCCATCCCCCTCCCTCCCGCCCCACGCCCCCGGTCACCCCGCCGACCTCCTTCCGGAGCCCCCCGTGCTCGACATCGGATTCGTCAGGGACCACCCCGACATCGTCAAGAAGGCCATCGCCGACAAGCGGCTCGACCTGGACCTCGACCGCCTCCTGGACGCCGACCGCCGGCGCCGCGCCCTCCAGCAGGAGATGGACCAGCTCCGCAGCCGCCGGAACGAGCTGTCCGCGGCCATCCCCAAGGCGCCCCCGGAACAGCGCCCCGCCCTGGTGGACGAGGCCCGGCAGGTCCGGGAGCGCCTCGCCGCCGCCGAGCCCGAGTCGGTCCGCGCCCAGGCGGAGTTCGACGGGCTCATGCTGCTGGTGCCCTCGGTGCCCGCGCCGGAGGTCCCCGTCGGCGAGGGGGAGGACGACAACGTGGAGGTCCGCCGCTGGGGCACCCCGCGGACCTTCGACTTCGAGCCCCGGGACCACGTGGACCTCGCCCTGTCCCTCGGGCTGGTGAACTTCGACGGCCCCCGGCGCTACGCCGGTGGTCGCAGCTACGCGCTGGTCGGCGACGGCGCCCTCCTGGAGCTCGCCGTCCTGCGCTACGCCGTCGACGTGGTGGCGGCCCGGGGCTTCCTGCCGGTGATCCCGCCGGTGATGGTCTGGGACAAGGCCCTGGAGGGCACCGGCTTCTTCCCCCTCGGGCGCGAGGACACCTTCGCCATCGAGAAGGACGGCCTCTTCCTCACGGGGACCTCGGAGGTGGGGCTGGTCTCCCTCCACCGGGACGACGTGCTGGACGAGGCGCGCCTCCCCATCCGCTACGTGGGCCACTCCACCTGCTTCCGGCGCGAGGCCGGCGCCCACGGGCGGGACACCCGCGGGCTCTACCGGGTCTTCCAGTTCCAGAAGGTCGAGCAGGTCTCCTTCGTGCCCGCCGACGCGAGCGTCAGCGAAGAGGAGCACTACCGCCTCCTCTCCAACGCCGAGGCCGTGCTCCAGGGGCTCGGGATCCCCTACCGCATCGCCCTGGCCTGCACCGGCGAGATCGGCCTCGGCCAGGTGCGGAAGCACGAGGTGGAGTCGTGGATGCCGAGCCGGGGCAAGTACAGCGAGACCCACTCCTGCTCGACCCTCCACGACTTCCAGGCCCGCCGGTCGAACATCCGCTACCGCGACGCCGCGGGGCGGCTGCGCTTCGTGTACACCCTGAACAACACCGCGGTCGCCTCGCCCCGGATCCTGATCCCCCTCCTCGAGAACTTCCAGAACGCCGACGGCACAGTCACCATCCCCGAGGCCCTGCGCCCCTACATGGGCGGGCGCTCCCGCATCGAGCCCCGGAGCGGGCCCGCCGCGCCCCGGGAGGACCCACCCCGATGAGCGCCCCCCGTCCCCTGTCCCTCGCCGCCGCGGCCCTCGCGGCGGGGCTCGGCCTCGCCTCCCCCACCCCGGCCCCGGCGGCCCAGTCCTCCGGGGCGAACACGGTGCTGGTGGGCTTCCTGGAGGCCGGGGGGGGAGCGGTCTTCGCCTACGAGGACGCCCAGCGCGGGGTGATCGAGCTGCGGGTGCGGAAGCCGGGGGACGCGAGCGGCGACTCCCTCGCCCTGGAGCCCAGCCCGGGCCAGACGTGGGAGGAGGCGAAGGGGGACCCCCGGATCGGCGCCTGGCTCGCCGCCCACCCGGTGCTCGCGCCCGTCCCGGGCCCGGAGTCGCCCCGGGGGGACGCGAAGGTGGTGACCAGCCTCGTGGACGTCCACGACAAGCCCGGCCACAACCCCCTGGACGACGGCCCCATGAACTACCAGGCGGGGGACCTCGTGGTGGCCGTGACCGACGCCCGGGGCTTCCACCGGATCGCCGCCGTACCCTTCGAGACCGCCGCCCCCCGAGGCGCCGCGCTCCAGGGCCTGGACCAGACCCGGGCGGGGTGGTCCCCCGACGGGGGTTGGGTGGCGGTGGCGGGGCACGTCCGCACCGAGTACCCCGCGCCCCATTGGGACCGGCTGATCCCGGTCGCGGTGGTGGGCGAGGTGCGGGGGCCGGAGGCGCCGGGAGGCGGAGCCACGGCGACCCCCTCCTCCCAGGGGGCGACCCCGGGGCGGAGCTCCTGGTTCGGCTGCGACGCCTCCGCGGGGGGGGCGGGCTCCCTCGCCGGCGCGGCGCTGGCCGCCCTGGCTGCGGCGTTCCCGCGTCGCGTCCGCCGAGCCCGGCCCGGTCAGTCGTCGGAGCGCACCCGGACCCTCCGCCCCTCGAAGCGGAGCACCTTCAGCCCGCAGCCGCACCCGAGGCAGTAGATCGTCTCGCCGAGGCGAGGGACGTCCTCCAGGGGGTGCCAGGTATCGCACCACGGGCACTCGTGCTCCAGGCCCGCCGCGCCCGTGGCACCGGTCCTCCTCCCCTGCCCACCCCCCTTGGGCTCCCGCGCCCCGCTCCGACCCGCCATCGACTCCGTCCTCGCCGGCCCCCGCGTGGTACCGCGCGGAGCCTGTGACTATAGTAGCTGCCGCTGCCGCCTCCGGTCCGCCCGCTCGGCCCGCGAGCCGGGCCGGAGGCCGCGGCAGCCAGCCCCTCGCTCGGGCCTCTCCCGGGCCAGCGCTCCCAACCCTCGCCGCGGGCCCACGGCACCGAGGACATGCGCCGCCGCAACAAGCTCCTCATCGCCTTCTTGCTGTTCATGGCCTTCGCCTTCGTCGGCTCCATCGCCACCGTGGCGGTGTTGCTGCGCGGAGGGGGCACGACCATCGAGAAGGACTCCTACCTCGTGGTCAACCTGACCGGGACCCTGTCGGATCAGCCGGCCTCGGACGACGCCATCTCGCGCTATTTCGAGAGCTCCGCCCCCTCCGTGCTCGAGGTGGACTCCGCGCTCCGGAAGGCCGCCAAGGACGACCGCATCCTGGGGGTGATCCTCAAGATCGGGGACCTTGGGGTGGGGATGGCGAAGGTGCAGGAGCTGCGGGACGCCGTCCTGCGCTACCGCGCCGAGAGCGGCAAGCACGTCGTGGCCTGGGCCGAGGCGCTGGGCAACAAGGAGTACTACCTGGCCAGCGCCGCCGACTCCATCTACATGCCCCCGGAGGGGATGGTCTTCTTCAACGGCCTCGCGTTCAACGTCACCTTCTACAAGGGGACGCTGGACAAGCTCGGCGTCGAGGCGGAGTACGCCCGGATCGGCAAGTACAAGAGCGCCGTCGAGCCCATGACCCGGGAGGGCATGAGCGAGGCGAACCGGGAGATGATGGAGTCCCTCGCCAGCGACCTCTTCGAGCGCGTCGTCGAGGGCGTCGCCAGCGGCCGGAAGATGACCCGGGAGCAGGTGCTGGCGGTGATCCAGGACCCCCCCATGACCGCCGGGGACGCCCGGGCCGCGGGCCTCGTGGACGACCTCGTCTACCGCGACCAGCTCGAGGACTCGCTGAAGCCCGCCGACGCCGAGGAGTGGAAGCTGACCTCCCTGGACGACTACCGTCGCGTGCCGGGCTCCTCCCTCGGGCTGGGGGTGGGGCCGAAGGTGGCGGTGATCTTCGCCGAGGGGGCCATCAACTCCGGCGAGAGCCAGCCCCCGGGTCCCCTTGGGGGAGGCCCGGTCATGGGCAGCGACACCGTCGCCCGCGCCATCCGGAAGGCCCGCAAGGACGCGTCCATCAAGGCGATCGTGCTGCGGGTCGACTCCCCCGGCGGGTCGGGCCTCGCCAGCGACATCGTGTGGCGCGAGACCCAGCTCGCCCGGGAGGCGGGCAAGCCGGTGGTGGCGTCCATGAGCGACTTCGCCGCCTCGGGCGGCTACTACATCTCCATGGGCGCCGACGCCATCGTCGCCCAGCCCTCCACCCTGACGGGCTCCATCGGCGTCTACGCGGGCAAGATCAACCTGGAGGAGCTCTTCCAGAAGATCGGGGTGACGGTCGAGACCATCCAGCGCGGGCCCTATGCCAACCTCTTCTCGGGGGACCGGCCCTTCTCCCCCGAGGAGAGGGGCAAGCTGGAGCGGTACATCGAGACCTTCTACCGGACCTTCATCGAGAAGGCGGCGGAGGGGCGGAAGCTCGGCGCCGACCAGGTGGACGCGGTCGCCCGGGGGCGGGTGTGGACGGGCCATCAGGCCAAGGAGATCGGCCTCGTCGACTCCCTGGGGGGCTTCCGCGAGGCCCTCCGCATCGCCAAGGAGAAGGCGGGGATCGCCGACTCCCAGGAGGTTTCGCTGGTGCTGCTCCCCGAGAAGCCGGACTTCCTGGACAGCCTGTTCCGCACCGGACCGGCCTTCGGCGCCCGTTCCTCCGCGGAGGGCCCGGCGGCGATCCTCCGCACCCTCCTCCCCGGCAGTCTCGAAGGGGTGGCGGACCTGCTCTCCATCGCGCCCCTCCTCTCGTCGGGGCACCCGCTGGCGCTGATGCCCTTCACCGTGGACGTGGACTGACGTCGCGGACCGCGCCGCAGGCCACCCCACCCTTGACAGCGAGGGGCGATCTCCCTATCCTCCGTCGGCCCTGGCCCGCCGGGGGGCGTCGTGGCGTGCTCGGCGCCGGCGCCGACCGCCGGTCCGGCTCGCAGGAGGTTCCATGGCCCGTGTCACCGTCGAGGACTGCCTGGAGCGGGTGGAGAACCGCTTCGCCCTGGTGCTCCTCGCCGCCCAGCGCACCCGCCAGATCCTGAAGGGATCCCAGTCCCTGGTACCTCAGGAGCTCGGTAACAAGGAGGCGGTGATCGCCCTGCGGGAGATCGCCGCCGGCCTCGTGCAGTTCGAGGACGCCGAGGCGAAGCCTCGGGTGGTGCCCATCACCGAAGCGGAGCGCAGCAGCCCCATCATCGTCTCAGGCCCCACGCCCCTGCGGGGGAACGCCGTCACCGGTGCCCTCGACGCGGACGATGACGAGGGCTCCGCGGGAGAGTGATCCCCCGCGGCCTCCGTCCGGCCCGCCCGACGTCCAGGCGGCCCCCGCCCCGGGAGGCCTCGCCCCAACCCCACCGGGAAACGCGACCGATGCCCAACTCCGATCCGCCCCTTCAGGGCACCTACCGCCCCTCGCACCCCTTCGACAACCGCGTCGTCCAGCGATACATCCGCGAGGGCTACGTGAGCCAGGAGGAGTACCAGGCCCACCTGGACTCCCTCGAGGACTGCGCCGGCAAGTACGACCTCGTCGACCCCCTCGGCGACGGCGAGCTCGCCGCCGCCCGGACCTACGCTCCCGTGGAGTCCCGCAACGAGGAAGACGACTGAGAGCGCCTTTCACAACCCCGCGGCTGCTGCGGCGAACGAGTCGGGGCGCCCGCGGTGTCGCGGGGACCCCGCTTCGCCTGCAACGTACGCCCGGGTACGCTTCGGCGAAGCTGCGCCCCGCTCCTAGCGTTCGCCTCCGCCTCGCTCGCCTCGCGACGCCGCTCCCGTTGTGAAAGGCGCTCCAAGGCACGAAGCGGCTCGGCCGGGAGTCCCCCATGCTGTTCGGCAGCCCCTTCCCGGTCCGCGCCCCCCGGGGATCCGCCCTCCACGCCAAGGGCTGGGTCCAGGAGGCGGCGCTCCGGATGTTCCTGAACAACCTGGACCCCGAGGTCGCCGAGAACCCGGCGGACCTCGTGGTCTACGGCGGCCGCGGCAAGGCGGCGCGGGATCCCGAGTCCTTCCGCCGGATCCAGACGGCCCTGCTGGCCCTGGAGGACGACCAGACCCTCCTGGTCCAGTCCGGCAAGCCCGTCGCCGTCTTCCCGAGCCACCCCGACGCCCCCCGTGTCCTCCTGGCCAACTCCCTCCTCGTCCCCCGCTGGGCGACCCGGGAGGAGTTCCAGCGCCTCGAGGACCGGGGCCTGACCATGTACGGCCAGATGACGGCGGGCTCGTGGATCTATATCGGCACCCAGGGGATCCTCCAGGGGACCTACGAGACCTTCGTGTCCGCGGGGCGCGTCCACTTCGGCGGCGACGTCTCGGGGCGGTGGATCCTCTCCGCCGGACTCGGCGGCATGGGGGGAGCCCAGCCCCTGGCGGCCACGATGGCGGGCTACTCCTTCCTGGGCGTCGAGGTCGACCCCACCCGGATCCAGCGCCGCCTCGACACCGGCTACGTGGACCGGGCGACCCCCTCCCTGGACGAGGCCCTGGGCTGGCTGGGCGAGGCCCGGCGCCGCCGGGAGGCCCTGTCGGTGGCGGTGGTGGGCAACGCCGCCGAGGTCTTCCCCGAGCTGGCCCGGCGCGGGGTGGTGCCGGACCTGGTCACCGACCAGACCTCGGCCCACGACCCCCTGAGCGGGTACGTCCCCGCCGGGCTGACCCTGGACCAGGCGGCGGACCTGCGGGGGAGGGACCCGGGGGAGTACGTCCGGCGGGCCTACGCCTCCATGGCCGCCCACGTCCGGGCGATGGTGGACCTGCGGGACGCCGGGAGCCACGCCTTCGACTACGGCAACAACCTCCGGGAGGGTGCCCACTCGGGGGGCTACCCCGAGCTCCTGCCCTACCCCGGCTTCGTGCCCGCCTACGTGCGCCCCCTCTTCTGCGAGGGGAAGGGACCCTTCCGGTGGGTGGCCCTGTCGGGGGATCCCCAGGACATCCGGACCACGGACGAGGCCCTGCTCCAGGCCTTCCCCGAGGACTCCACCCTCCACCGCTGGCTGCGGCTCGCCGCCGATCGGGTGAGGTTCCAGGGGCTCCCCGCCCGGATCTGCTGGCTGGGCTACGGCGACCGGGCGAAGGCCGGGGCGATCTTCAACGACCTCGTCCGGGCGGGCAGGGTCTCGGCCCCCATCGTCATCGGGCGGGACCACCTGGACTGCGGCTCCGTCGCCTCCCCCTGGCGCGAGACCGAGGCCATGAAGGACGGGTCCGACGCCATCGCCGACTGGCCGATCCTCAACGCCCTCCTGGGCGCCGTCAACGGGGCGTCGTGGGTGTCGGTGCACCACGGCGGTGGCGTCGGGATCGGCAACTCGCTCCACTCGGGTGTGGTCATCGTGGCCGACGGCACCACCGCCGCCGCACAGCGGCTGGAGCGGGTGCTCACCGGCGATCCGGGCATGGGGGTCGTGCGCCACGCCGACGCCGGGTACGACCGGGCCATCGACGTCGCCCGGGAGCGGGGGGTGCGGATCCCCGGCCTCACCTGGCCCTGAGAAACGCGGAGCGGCGGAGGCCGTCGCTCTACGCGCGGTCCTCGATGATCTCCAGCACGTAGCGCTTCTTCTTCTTGCCCCCGGCGGCGGAGACGATGGTGCGGATGGCCTGGGCGTGGGCCCCGTGCTTGCCGATCACCTTCCCGATGTCGTCCTTTGCCACCTTCAGCTCGATGACGCAGGAGTGCTGGCCCTCGACCTCGCTGACCTCGACCTCGTCCGGCTTGTCCACCAGCGCCTTCACCATCGTCTCGACGAGATGCTTCACCGCGTCCTCCTGCACCCGCGGGTGCCCTTTCAACTCCGCTACCTCATCCAATCGCACGGTCGCCTCCGGCGCGTCACCGCCGACGCCTGATGGCCCTGACTGACAGAAAAGTATGAAGGCCCGCGGACGCCGTCAAGCAGGGGCCGCCCGCCAGCCCGCCTCCCGAGCCAGGGTGGGCGGGTCCGGGCGTTCCGAAGGGGGGCCATCCGGCGGACCGCGATGTCGTCCTTGACTACCGCTCCCGATGCACCTATCATCAACGGCGTACGTTGCTTCGCATTCCTTGCCCGTGCACCACATGGTGATGGCGGCCCCCCCTCCCCCTCATCCGCCCGCGGGCAAGGAATATCTGCAAGGCCGGCGCCCTCTCTTCGAGGGGGCGCCGGCCTTCTTTTTTTCCCCGGCGGGGTCGGGTTCGTCTCTCCCCCCGGGGAGGGGGCGTGCCCGGGGCCCCGCCGAGGTCGGGTCTGCTCCCGGGAACAAACCGCAGTCGAGGTGTGTTCCGGGTGCATGAGCCGGGACGATGCCCGGCGGGATCCCACCCGTCGCGGCGGGTATCGAGCGCACCGAGGACCACTCGACCATGGGAAAGCTCAGTCTGGTGAAGGACGTCCCCCCCCAGGCGGTGCACGATGACGAGGTGAAGGCGGTCGCGGCCGTCAACACCCGTCGCGCCTACGATCTCCTCGTGCGCAAGTACCGGGAGAAGATCTTCTATCACGCCTTCTACATCCTGAAGGACGCGCAGGAGGCCTTCGACGTCACCCAGGAGGTCTTCATCCGCTCCTACCAGGAGCCGAAGCTCTTCTGCGAGGACTTCCGGATCAAGCCCTGGCTTTTCCGGGTCTGCACCAACCTCTGCTACAACATCGTCCGGGACAAGAAGCGGCGCGGCGGCATCCTGGAGACGGTGGGGGAGGAGAAGCGCGGGTCGTCGGAGGTCCTGCTCGCCGTGGACGCGGTGCTGGACCGGGAGATGTCCCGCCAGATGGCGAGGGCGCTCCACACCCTCCCCCTGGCCCATCGGAACATCCTCCTCCTCCGGTACTGGGACGACCTGAGCTACGCGGAGATCGCCGAGGTCCTGGGCGTGAAGATGGGCACGGTGATGAGCCGCCTCAGCCGCGCCAAGTCCGCCCTCTCCGAGGTCCTCGCCCAGGAGCAGATCGCATGATGAACTGCTGGCGTGCCAAGCCCCTGCTCACCGCCCTGCTCGACGATGAGCTCTCCGCGGCGGACGCCGAGGCCGTCCGGAAGCACCTCGACGAGTGCGCCGAGTGCGCGGAGCTCTGCGATCGGCTGGACGCGGTCCCCCCCATCGAGGCTCCAGTCCTGGACCGCGGCCTGGAGGCCCGGCTCTGGGACGAGCTCGACCGCTCCATCGAGGCGGCCCGCGCCCTCCCCTCCGCGGCGCGCCCCCGGTTCCGGGAGCCCCCGCTGTGGGAGCGCGTGTTCGAGGCGGTGCGCTCCCGGGAGTTCGCGCTCCCCGTGCCCGCCGCCCTGGCCTACGCGGCCCTGGCTTTCCTGCTCCTGGGGTGGGCGGCCTTCAGCCACCAGCGGGTCCAGGTGCTCGCCGCCCAGGTGGAGGCCAAAGACGAGACCATCCGCGTCCTCCGGTCCACCGCCGCGCTCCAGGTCCGCGAGCCGGTCCACGATGAGCAGGAGGGATCGGGGGTGATGCCCTCGGTGCCCCTCCCCGGCCAGGCACCGCTGCGCGACGGGCTGCGCTCCGTCTCCTACGGGACCGATCCCTACGGCGCCGATCCCACGGCGGACGCCTACGGAGGGCAGGCGCAGGGCTACTACAACCTGGTGCACTGACAGGCCCCCGAGTCCGAGCCCGCGACGCGCGGTGTTTCCCCGGATCCCATGCCCTCGCCCACCCGACACATCGCGGCGCTCTTCGTCGCCCTGGCGGGCCTCGCCCTGGCGGGGCCGGCCCGCGGGGGAGAGCCGGCGCCCCTCCTGGAGGGGGATCTCGGCCCCATCCCCCAGGACGTGCTGGACCTGTCCCGCGTGCCCCTGGCGGATCAGGAGGCCCGGTCCCTCTTCGAGCAGGTGCGCCGCCGGATCCTGGAGCACCACGCCGACCGGGAGGTGAGCGAGGCCGATCTCTACCTCGCCGCCACGGTGGGGATGCTCGACCTCCTGAACCGCCGCGCCCCCCACCGCGCCAGCGATCCCCACGGGATCCTGGAGAGCAACGCCCTGCTGGGCGCCGAGGCGCTGAGCTCCGCCGAGGCGCTCCGCCGCGGCGAGAAGACCGGCGTCGGCGTGGAGTTCCAGCCCGCCTCCCCTCTGGGGGGGATCCTGGTGGTGCAGCGGGTCTTCCCCGGCTCGGCGGCGGCGAAGCGCGGACTGCAGGCGGGGGATCGGATCCTGGCCATCGACGGGCACCCCCTGAAGGATGCTCCCTTGCGGACGGTCCTGGGCATGCTCTCGGGCGCCGCGGGCACCCCCATCCACCTGCGGGTGCACCGGCCCCGCTCGGCGGGGGGCACCTTCGGGATCACCCTCACCCGGGGGACCTACCGGGTCTCCTCGGTGGCGGTGGCCTACCCGGCGCCGGGAGTGGCCCACGTCCAGGTCAGCCACTTCAACGGGCTCACGGCGAAGGACCTGCAGGAGGCCCTCGGCTCTGCCCGGGCCGCGGGGATCGACCGCGTCGTGCTGGACCTGAGGAACAACCCGGGCGGGCTCCTGGGCCCGGCGGCGGCCGTCGCCGAGCTGTTCCTGAGTCCGGGGCAGCTCATCGGCCGGCTGGAGGACGCCTCGGAGCGTGGCCGGGACCTGGTGGCCCGGGTCGAGGACGGCTTCCGCGGACGCCTGGTCTGCCTGGTCAACCGCTTCACCACCTCGGCGGCCGAGCTGGTCGCCTCGGCGTTGCAGGACAACGGAAGGGCGGCCCTGGTGGGGGAGCCCACCATGGGCAAGGGGAGCACCGACACCCTCACGGTGCTCCGGCCGGGGCTGGCCCTGCGCCTGACCACCACGCGGCTGTTGCGCGTGCTGGGGGGGACCTGGGAGGACGAGGGTCTGACGCCGGACGTGTCGGTGGCGGCCTACCCGTCCCCCGACGGGGTGGCGCCGCAACTGGACCCGGTCCTGTCCGCGGCCCTGGGCCTCATCGACAGCGACGAGGGCGAGGGGTGGGTGGCCCCGGCCCGGAAGCCCCCGGTCCGGAACGTCCGGACGACGCCCTGATCCCCCTCTCCCGGTGCCCGGTGGGGACCCGTTGCGGACTCTTGGTGCCCGGGTGCGGGCTCCGCCATTTGACGCGCTTCGAGCCCGGCCGGTACACTCGGCGGGTGGCGCTCCTCGTCCGGGGGGCCATGAAGCACCCGGATCCCCAACGGCCCGGCAGTGTCGAGCACCCTCGAAGTCCCCTGGGGTCTTGAACGCCTGCAGGAGCTGCATCGCGTCGGCGCGACGGGCACCCTGCAGATGCGCTCCGCGCGGCGCACCGACCTCGACGTCTACCTCATGGACGGCGAGCTGATCGGCTGCGCCCGGCCCGCCGACCCTCGCGTGGTGGCGCGCCTGCTGGTCAACGGCCGCGCCATCGATCCCGAGGGGGTCGAGGCGCTGTTCGCCGACCCGGAACTCGACCAGGAGACCTTCATCGAGCGGCTGCTGGACCGGGGACTGGTCTCGCCCGAGACCCTCCAGAGCGTGCTCGCCGAGCGCTTCCGCGAGAACGTGTACGCGGTGGCGGAGTTCGCCACCGACGAGGGGGCTTTCGCTCCCTCGGAGGCGGTCTTCCCGCCCGACGTACAGCTCGGGTTCCCCACCGAGCGGCTGATCGAAGAGGCCATCCTCTGGTTCAACCTCGTGCGGTCCCTGCTGGAGGCGATGGACCGGGAGGAGGATCCCGCGTTCCGGGTGATGCCCGACCTCCGGGCCCGCCGTCCGCGGGCGGGGGCGGCGCTCCTGGCGCTCATGGGGGACGGGCCCGTCCGCCTCTCGGAGCTCCTGGCCCGCAGCCCGATGAGCGGATCCCGCACCCTCGAGGCGCTGGCGATCCTCTCGGCGGAGGGGCTGGTGGTCGGGACCGACGGGGAGCCGTCCCCGGTCCTCCTCTCCGAGGAGGATCGGGTCGCCGCCATCATCGATGACGGTGAACCCCCTCCCGGAGAGGATCCCGGCGGCGACTCCGTCGCGGAGCCCGGCCCGGCCGAGCCAGGCCAGGTGGACGCCTCCTCCCCCCCCGCCCGGGATGGAGACGAGGACGGCGTACTCGACGCGCGCGATGCGGTGCGGCGCTCCGGCGAGGACACCGAGGTTCCCCAGGCCATCGACGTGGAGGACCTGACCGTCGACTACGACGAGGTGACCCGGGGCGCCTTCGTGCAGCGGTACGAGGTCCACGACGTGGTGGACCTCAGCGGGATCGACGACATCCCCGGCGTGGCGGCGCCCCTGGAGTTGGTGGAGATCGGCGTTGAAGGGGGAGACGTCCTCGCCATGGACGAGGACGACGAGCCGCCGGTGATCGACGACGGCGGTCTCCAGCCCGCCGATCCCCTGGACGACGTCCTGCGCCTGCCCCTGGAGGGCCAGCCGCCTTCCGGCGACGACACCATCGACGAGTACCACATCGTCGTGGACGAGGACGAAGAGCCCGTGGTCCAGCCAAGGCGGAGCGGCGGCGGGACCGCGACGGCCCCGGCGGAGGCCAACGGGGCGGCCCGGGGGCCCTCCCCCCTCACTCCCGAACAGGTCCGGGCCTTCCAGAAGCGGATCGGGATCTTCAACAGCATCTTCCAGATCATCTACCGCACCTTCTCCGCCCAGATCGGTCCTCAGCGCACCCTTCAGAGGTTCAACCGCTTCCTCGGCGACGAGTCCCTCCAGTATCCCGGCCTCTTCCGGAGGCTGCGGGCCAGCTCGGACGGAAGCCTGAACCCCTCGTCACTGGTGCGGAACGTGGCCGAGGCCCACTCCGGGGACCCCGCGGCATTCCTCCATCAGGGCCTCTACGAGCTGATCTACGTGCACCTCTACGACGCCAAGGACATCCTTCCCCCCGATGTCGAGCGGGACATGATGGACCAGATAGACGCATTCGAGCAGCGTCTCCACGGCCGCTGATGGGTGGGCTCGGCGCGGTCCTGCTAGACCTGGACGGCACCCTCATCGACTCCCGGGCGGACCTGGCCGAGGCGGTGAACGTGGTCCTCGCCGAGGAGGACCTGGTGCCGCTGCCGCTGGACCGGGTGTTGGGCTTCGTCGGCCGCGGGGCGCGCAACCTGCTGGAGCGTTCGTTCGCGGCGGCGGGGCGCGGAGCCGAGCCCCTCTCCGAGCGCGCCGTGTTGCGCTGGCTGGAGGTCTACGACGCGATCTGCCTCGACCGGACCCGCCCCTACCCCGGTGCGGTCGAGGCCCTGGACGCCTGGCGGGATGACGGGCTGAGGCTCGGGATCGTCACCAACAAGCCCGCTTCCATCACGGCTCGGATCCTCGCCGGCTTGGGGCTCGACGGCCGTTTCGGGGTGGTGCTCGGCGGTGACAGCCTGCCGGCGCGGAAGCCCTCGGGGGAACCCGTCCGTTTCGCCTTGGAGACCCTCGGCGTACCCCCGGGGCGCGCCCTGATGGTGGGGGACAGCGAGGTGGACGTGCTCGCGGGGAGGGCCGCTGGAGTCCGGACCCTCGCCTGCACCTGGGGGATCGGGGACGGGGAGCGGCTGCTCGCCGCCGGTCCGGACCTCGTGGCCGGCTCCTGGGCCGAGGCGCTGATGACCGTGCGGGCCGAGCTGTTATAGTGCCGCCATGCGCTCCCCCACCGCTTCCTGGCCCTTTCTCGTCGCCGCCGCCCTGGCGTCCGCATGCGGCGACGGCTCCACCTTCGAGCCCGCCGACGACGACGTCGCCACCGAGGACGACGACTCCGTCCCGGGCGACGACGACACCGGTCCCCAGGGGGCGGCGCCGGTGGCGGACGCCGGGGGCAGCCTCTGGGTGGAGGTCGGGCAGACCGCGGTCCTGGACGGGTCGGCGAGCTACGATCCCGATGCCCGGCCGCTGACCTACGACTGGAGCCTCCTGAGCGCCCCCGCCGGCAGCGCCGCCGGTATCGTCGGCAGTACCTCGGTCCAGGCGGCCCTGGTCCCCGACGTCGAGGGGACCTACAGCGTCGAGCTGCTGGTGGACGACGGCACCCAGACCGCCACCGACAGCGCCCACGTCAACGCCACGGCGGGCGGCGGTGGGGACGACGACGACGACGACGTCCCCAACACGCCGCCGGTGGCCGACGCCGGCTCCGACCGATCGACGACGGAGGGTCAGGAGGTCACCCTCGACGGCTCGGGCAGCTTCGACCACGACGGGGACAACCTCGCCTACTCCTGGAGCGCCGTCGCTTGGCCCATCGATCCCCCGAACCTGTCGGGGGCGGACGGCCCCTACCCTCGCTTCACGCCCGAGGACCCGGGCACCTACGTGGTCCAGCTCATCGTCAACGACGGCTACGTGAACTCCCCGCCGGATCAGGTCACCGTCACCGTCGAAGAGGGATCCTCCGGTGACGACGGCTGCGGCTGCTTCGCGACGTCCCGGATCTCGGGGCCCGATCCGCTGCCCGGCTCCGTCCAGCTCGACACCGCGGGCCCCGGTCGGTCCGGCCCCGCGGGCAGGGCGGCGCTGGCGTCGCTGGCGGCGCTGGCGGTGGCGCTGCGGCGGACCCGGCGCTAGCCACCCCCCTCCCGGTCAGCTCCCCAGGAACACCGCCTCGATCCTCGCCGCCAGGTCGGGGTCGTCGGCCCGGACCGCCTCCAGCCATCCCTGGAACCCGTCCTTCACCAAGGCGCGGGCGTCCTTGCCGTAGCCCTTCATCCGGCTGTCGAGCCACTCCTGGACGCCCGGCCCACCCTCGCCTCGCTCCACCCGGGCGCGGAGCTCGGGGAGGACCGACTCCGCGAGGTCGATGCGGTCGTCGATGGCCATCAGCCCGGAGATCCGGTAGGCGAAGTCGGGCATGGACAGGCCCACGGCGGCCAGGGCGGCGCGGGTGAAGTCCCGTCCGATCTCCTCGGCCGCCCGGGCGCATCCGTCCATCTGCCGGGTCAGGGCCTCCTCCGCCGCCCCCTCGCCCAGGGGCTCCGACGGGACCTCGATGTAGATCTTGGTCTTGGGCTCCGTCCCCGACGGCCTCACGATGGCCCGGGCCCCTCCCTCCAGCTCGAAGACGAGCACGTCCCGGGACGCCCGGTCGGTCTCGCTCCGGATGGGTCCGAACACGCCCCGGGGGTCCTGCCGGTCGTGGAAGGCCGTCACCGCCCGCCCCGCGATGGAGGCGGGGGGCCGCGCCCGGAACGCCGCCTGGATGGCCTCGATCCGGGCCCGACCCACGGCTCCCCGCATCACCAGGGGCACCTGGAGGGTGTGGTGGTAGCCGAAGCGGCGGTAGATCCCCGTCAGGTAGTCCAGCACCGTGCGCCCCTCCCCGGCGAGGCGGGAGGCCAGCTCGGCGAGCATCAGGGCGGGGGCTGCGCCGTCCTTGTCCCGGATCAGGGGCGTGAGCAGGAAGCCGTGGCTCTCCTCGGTGCCCATCACGAAGGCGTCGATCCGCCCCTCGGCCTCGAGCTTGCGGATCTCCTCGGCGATGTACTTGCAGCCCACCAGCAGGTGCCCGATCACCCGCGCCCCCGCCGCCTCGGCGATGCGGGTGAACAGCTCGGTGGTGACCTCGGTCTTGACGGCGACGGTCCCCGGCGGACGGGGGGTCTCGTACACGTAGGCGCAGACCAGGCAGGACAGCTCGTTGCCGGTCAGGAAGCGCAGCCCGCCCCGTCCGTCGGGCACCAGGGCCCCGATCCGGTCGGCGTCGGGATCCGTGGCCAGCACCACGTCGGCGCCCACCTCCAGGGCGATCCGCCGCGCCGGGCCGAACGCCTCGGGGATCTCGGGGTTGGGCGCGCGGAAGGCCACGCCGGGGAAGAGGCCGTCGTGGGGGCGCTGGGCCTCGGTGTAGCGCACCGAGAACCCGGCACGCTCCAGCAGCTCGCCCACGGTGCCGTCCCCGACCCCATGCAGGTTGGTGAACACAACCTTCGCGCCCCGGGCCTGGGGGCGGCGGGAGAGGGAGAGGTTGAGGGCGATGTAGCCCTCGTGGATCTCCTCCCCGAGGAAGCGCACCTTCCCGTCCCGGACGGCGTCTTGGAAGGGCAGGCGCCGGACCTCGGTCACCCGCTCCACCAGGTCCGCCATCCGCTCGTCCTGGGGCGGGATCTCCTGCCCCCCCTGGGCGTTGTAGAACTTGCCGCCGTTGTCGTCGGGGTGGTTGTGGGAGGCGCTGACGTTCAGCCCTCCGTGGGCGCCGAGCTGGCGGATGGCGAAGCTCAGCTCCGGCGTCGCCATGAAGCGGTCCCCGTCCAGGGGGTAGGTGTGGACGGTGACCCCCGCCGCCGCGTAGACCTCCGCGGCCAAGGCGGCGAGGTCGCGGCTGGTGAGGCCCAGCAGCGGGTTCGGCACGTCCGGGGGGTAGGTCTCGCGCAGGTCCCGGAAGACCCGGACGTCCGCGGCCAGCACGACGGACAGGTCGGCGTCCGCCCCGTACCGCTCCCTCAGGAAGGCGACGTGCCCCTGCACGCTCGTCGCCAGGGTGTAGGGGTTCATCCGGTTGGTGCCGACCCCCACCGGACCGCGACGGCCGCCGGTCCCGAAGGGGATCACCCGATAGAACGAGTCCAGCAGCAGGTCCCACCTGCCGTCGGACACCAGCCGTGCGAGCAGGGGCCGGTACTCCGTGAAGGCGGGATCGGTCATCCACCGGTGGAGGTTGCGGGCGGCGACGTCGGCCAGCTCGGGGCGGCTCGCCACACCGGCGAGGGCGGTCCTCAGGGTCGAAAGCGCGTCCATGCTCGTTCCTCCCGCACGCCGGGCCGGCGCCGCCGGGCCATGGTAAGCCAGCGGGCGAACGAGTCAACGTCGCCGCCGAGGTCGCCAGGCCCCGCCGCCGCCCCCCGCCGGCTCCGCCCCCCGCGCCGCACCCCCGCTGGCCCGCACCCGGGCCCTGGGCTAATCTGGGTCCCCATGCTCGACGCCGCCCCTCCCTCCCCCGAGCCCGCGGTCTGGATCGACCCCGCCGCGGTGGTCCACCTCTCCACCGAGGGCCTGGAGGCCATGGCCCGGGCCGTGGCCGGGTTGCTGCCTCCGTCGGTGACCGCCACGGGCCTCGCCGGGGAGCTCTCCTGCGGGGAGGGCGAGGAGATGACCTACGCCGCCGACGACGTCGTCGTGGAGCTGGAGGTGACGGCGGCGGACCTGCTGCCATCCCCGGAGCGGCTGGACCTGCTGCTCACCCTCACCCTGCGCTCCGCCCCGTCCTCCCTCGTCGCCGAGGGCACCTGCGCCGGCTTCGTGCTCGACGAGACCTGCACCCTGGAGGTCCAGCCGACGCGGTTCGACGCCGCGGTGGGCCTCGGCCTGGGGGTCGACGCCGCCACCGGCTCCCTCTCCGCCACCGTGCTGGACGTCACCCTGGCGGCGGGGAGCTTCGGCAACCCCCTGGACACCGGCTGCCTGCTGGGGGACGCCCTGGAGGTGCTGGCGGGCTGGGGAGTCGACCCCGTGTCCAGCCTGCTGTCCGGCGTGCTGGAGGAGCAGGAAGCGACCCTCGCCGCCCAGCTCGAGGCCGCCCTGGCGGAGGCGCTGGCGGCCCTCCAGCCCCCCTCCCTGTCCGTGGACCTGAACGGTACCCGCGTCGACCTGGAGATGGCCTTCTCGGCCGCTGAGGTGGACGGGCAGGGCCTGGCCCTCTCCCTGGCGGCCCGAGCCTCCACCCCGGAGACCTCCCCCTGCGCCGGCGTGGCGACGGCCTACGCGCCCGTAGCGACGGAGGTGCCGCCCCTGGACGGCTGGATCCCCGGGGGCCTCTCCTCGTACCACGCCGCCGTCCTGCTCCGCCGGGACCTGCCCAACCAGATCGGGTGGGCCCTGTGGCAGGGGGGGGCCTTGTGCCTCACCCTGTCCGACCTCTCCGGGATCCCGCTGACCACCGACACCCTCGCCCTGTTCGTGCCGGAGATCGCCGGGATCCACGACGCCCAGGCCTCCCCCGCCGCGGTGGCGGTGGGGGCGGGCAGGGCCCCGACGGTCACCTTCCCCGGGGGGGCCATGGCCCTGGCGCTGGACGACCTGTCCGTCTCGCTGGTGGGGGGCGTGCAGGGGCGAGCCGCCCGCATCGTCGGCTTCGCCGGCCGCGCCGAGGCCGGCCTGGACCTGGTCCTCCACGGGGGGGAGCTGGTGCCCATCCTGGACCTGGACCCGCTGTCGGACGTCGCCCTGGATGTCTCGTACGCCGAGCTGGTGGACGAGGACGGCGCGTTGGCCTTCCTGGCGGCCCTCCCGGACCTCGTCTCGGCCCTGCTGGACCCCGCGAGCCTGCTGCCCACGCTCCCCCTGCCCGCCGCCTACGGCGTGTCGGTGGCCTCCCTCCGCACGGAGGGGGCGGACGACTCCGGGGAGTGGCTCGGGCTCTACGCCGACCTGGGCGCCGCCGCCGAGCCCGTCACCGTGGACCCCATCGACCTCTCCGGCCTCGGCTGCGAGGGCGGGGGGGAGGTCCCCATGCCCTCGTGCGAGGCCGGCTGCGGGGACGCCGGGGCCGGCTGTGATCCCGAGGCGTGCGGCGGGGACACCTGCGCCGGCGGCACCTGCTCGGCCTCCCACGCGGGGGCGAGGGACGGAATCGGCGGCGCGGCGGGGCGGGCCTTCGGGGTGGGGCTGCTGCTGGTCCTGGGCGGCCTGCGCCGCGGACGGACCCGCCGGGGGGACGCGGTCAGCGGGTAGTCAGCGGGACGTCAGCGGGAAGACGGGTGGAGATCCGCAGCCGCCGCGGGGGTGCTCCGGGCCGGAGCCGTGGGCGCGGGCGGTGGTGACGGTGAGCGCGCCGCCGGGGCCCGGCCGGGCCTTCACCTGCTCCAGGGTGAACTCGTCGAAGACGTCGAGCATCCGGCGCTCGATCTCCTCCCACACCGGCACCTGAGTGCACGCCTCGTGGAGGGCGCACACCGTAGCGCCGTCGTCGGAGGTGCAGGCGATCACCCGCATGGGCTGGCCGTCGACGGCCTCGATGATCTGGCGGAAGGTGATCTCGCCCGGATCCCGCGCCAGCGCGTAGCCGCCGCCCGGCCCCATGAAGGACCGCACGAGGTCTCCGGTCACGAGCTGCTTCATGATCTTCGACAGGAAGGCCCGCGGCACCGACATGTGGTCGGCGATGTCGTCGATGAGGACGACCCGGTCGCGGGGCTGCGCCGCCATGTAGGCCATGGAGCGCATCGCGTAGTCCACCCTGCGGTTGACCTGCATCATGGTGCGGAAGATCCGTGCGGGAGATCCGATCCCGCCATCCGGGGAACCTAGGGCCGCCACCGGGGGGGTGTCAAGGAAGGGCGGCCGCGGGGGTGCAGACACACCCCCCTGGCCGGGCCGGGGCGAGGCGGGAGGCGACCGGTCACAGCTCGAAGAGCATGTAGCGGAAGATGCGGAGCTGGTCCGCCGAGTCGTTGGCCTGGACCCGGAAGCTGCTGAACATGAGGCGCCCGGACCCGCGGCTGAAGCTCACCAGGACCGGCGAGCCCTGCTGGGTGACGATGTCGCCGCCCGCCTCCTGGTACTGGATGGTGCCGGTCATGTGGATCGCCACCGTCGCGTCCGCGAAGAGCACGGGGGGCCACAGGGGCAGGTCGAACTGCATCTGCACGGCGTTGGCGCCGAGCACCGTGGCGAGGTTCGGGTCGGTGACCTGGCAGTCCACGTAGCCGGGCCGGCCCCGCTGGGCGTCGTCCACCAGCGTGTCGTCCCCGACGAAGGTCAGCTTCTCGGGGTAGAGGGACTCGACGAGGTCGTAGGCCCAGTCGGAGACGTAGACGACGCCGCCCTGCTCCAGGTACGCGTCGATGTTGGCGAGGATCACGGGGTCGTCGACGATGCCGTCCTCGTTGAAGCCGCCGTTGAAGAACACCATGTCGTAGGTGTTGAGCAGCTCCGAGTCCGAGACGAAGTCGATGGCCTCGCCGACGTCGATGCCGTCGACCTCGGTGTAGCTGCCGAACCCCATCTCCGAGAGCAGCGTGCCCGGGTCGTCGTAGTCCCCGGTGACGACGGCGACGTTCAGGCTGAGGGGGTCGATGCAGTCGGGCTCGGACAGGCGAGTGGTCTCGCCGGCGTTGACGGTGACCGTCCACTGGGCGACCACCGAGTTCCCCCGGGTGGCGATGAGCTGGAGGTCCGCGTGCTTGGGCACGGACTCCAGGCGGAACCGGCCGTCCCGGTCGGTGTAGGTGTAGAGGTAGTCGACGATCTTGTTCCCGGAGTCGACGACGTTGAGGTAGACGAAGGCGTTCTCCAGCCACTCCGTCCCCGAGGGGTCGCAGACCCTCCCCTCGATGGCCCCGACGTTCTCGGCGGCGTAGATGTCCGGCGGGGCGTAAACCGACTGGTCGGAGCACGCGGGGAGCGCCAGGACGGCGGAGAGGAGGGTGGTGGGGAGGGCAAGGCGCATCGGGCGTCCTCGGGGGAGGTGCAGGCGGCGCCGGGGGAACTCCAGCGCGGCCCGGGCGGGCGTCGATGGATAACATAGCCCCGCCGCCGCGATCAATGAAGACGTGACGGCCGGCGCGGCCCGGCCCGGCCCCGGGGCGGCACCGCGGGGACGGCGTCCCCGACGCCCCGGGGCGGCCACACCGTCGTCGCCGTCGAACTCCTCGGTGTCCACCGGGTCCGATGGCGACCGGGGTTGCCCCCCGCGAGGCACGGTGGACCGGGCCGGCGGGGAGGACCAGGAGGCGGGGGCGGCCCTCCCTCGCGCTCAGCGGAGCTGCGCCTCCGTGCCCGTGGAGGCGCAATCGACCCCGGCGTCCACGTAGCCGAGCTTCTTGAGCTTCTCGCAGGTGGCGGCGTCCATGCCGGTCTCCTGCCTCCGCACCGCCCTGCCCGCCGCGTGCTCCCGCGCCGCCGACAGCTCCTGCTCCAGCTTCATCCTCGCGGTCTCGACGGCGCCGTCCGTGCTGCCGCACAGTTCCCGGGTCTCGCCGGGATCGCTCCCCACCTCGTACAGCTCGCAGGGCTTCACCCCCCGAGGGTTGCCTTCGTTGGCGAGGATGATCTTGAAGTCCCCGCCCCGCAGCGAACGGAGGCGGTTGCCCTCGAAGTCCTCCTCAGAGAAGGCCTTTCGGTCCTCAGGCGCCCGCTGGCTCCAGTCCGCCAGCATGCTGACCCCCTGCCAGCTCGCGTCGGGGGCGACCCCCGCCAGGGCGGCGACGGTGGGGGCGACGTCGATGCTCCGGACGACCTCGGGGCGGAGGCTGCCCGCCTGCTCCTGGCGGGGCAGCTTCACGATCATCGGCACGCGGATCTGCTCGTCGTACAGGGTCGTGCCGTGCCAGAAGCCGCCGTGCTCGCCGAACTCCACCCCGTGGTCGGCGGTGAGCACGATGACCGTGTCGTCCCACAGCCCTCTCTGCTTGAGGGAGCGGAAGAGGGGTTCGATGTGCTGGTCCAGGTAGCGGACCTCGCCGTCGTAAAGCTTCGCCAGCTCCGCCGCCATGGACGGACCGGGGTCCTCGTTCTCGGCCCGGGAGTAACCGAAGCCGTCGTGGGGGTGCCGGAAGTAGGGGTCGTGGGGGTCCATGTAGTGCACGAACAGGAAGAAGCGCTCCCCGCCATACCTGGCGAGCCACTCCGTGGCGGCCTCGGTGACCCGGAACGCGTCCCAGTAGACGCTGTCGGGGTGCATCTCGGTGGCGAGGCGCTCGTGGAGCTTCCGGACCACCGGGTACATGCTGAGGAACCCGGCGCTCCCTCCGCCCCAGAGGGGCGGCTCCGGCTCCAGGTAGGCGAAGCTCTGGAAGCCCTGGGCGAACCCGAACTGCCGCGTGATGTCGGCGCTGTTCATCAAGGCCCCGGAGTAGTAGCCCTTCGAGAGCAGCACCTCGGGAAGGGTCTCCACCTCGGGGGCGAGGACGTCGGCCTTCCGGTAGGCGTTGTGACTCGAGGGGAACATCGAGGTGAGGAGGCTCGCCGTCGAGGCCCGGGTCCACGACGCCTGGGCGATGGCCTGCTGGAACACCACCGACTCCCGGGCGAACGCGTCGATGTTCGGACTCGGGTTCCCGGGGTGGCCGTAGGCGCCCAGGGCATCCGCCCGCAGCGTGTCCACCATGATCAGGACCACGTTCGGGCGGTCCTGAAGGTCGGGGGGCACAGAGCCCCGGGCCGGAGCGTCCGAGGCGCCCGCGGGGGTGCCTCCGATCGTGCCGAGGAGGGCGATGACCAGCAGCCCCCCCCAGGTCCCGAGCGCCCCCACGGGGTGGACGAGGAAGGACAGGAAGGACTTCCGGGTCGCGCTGGAGAGCAGCAGGTACACCGCGGCGCTCACCATCGCCCAGCCCGCCACGACCGCGACCACCACCGGCTTCGGCGGCATCTGCTCGGCGTAGACGTCCCGCCGGAGCGTCCACAGCAGGACCACCAGCCCCAGGGGGGCGAAGGGGGCGAGCAGGGACAGGGTGAACTGCCGGGGGGCGTCGGCCTCCTCGCCCCGCACCGCGGCGACGAGGGCGAGGCCCGCGCCCGCGACGGCACCGACCGCGGCGCCGACGAGGCCGTAGAGGACGGTCGCATACGGTAGGGCCCAACGGTCCGCGGTCCCCGCCATCGACCACACCACGGCCACCGCCTCGCCGAGACCGACGCCCGCGCCGCCGACGAGGCCCGCGGTCGCTCCGCGGACGGAGCCGGTCAGGAGGGGCCGGATCATCGGGGGACCTCGGGGGCGAGCATCACGCGACGCGCCGCCGCTCCGGCGTTCCGGGGCGGACGGGGCGCCGGCGGGCTCGGGAAGGGGCGAGGGTGGTTATACCTGGCAAGGCGGCGGAGTCAACGCCGGGCCCCTGGGACGGCCCCGGGCGCGTCCCGGTGCCCGGGACGCTGTCCGCCGGAGCGCGCCTACCCATTTCACCCGAGACCGCGTCGCGGAGCGCCTCGGGGACGGGATCCGTCGTCCTTCTTGCGGGCTGGACGCGCGGAGGCCCTGGCATCCTCGGCCCGGGCGGCCAACTTAGAGGGCGCGGCTGCCCCGCCCACGGCCGCCCAGCGCCCCGTTGAAGGCCCGGAAGGACTGATGGAAGCCCGACAGCCGAACCGCCTGATCCACGAGACGAGCCCCTACCTGCTCCAGCACGCCCACAACCCGGTGCGGTGGTGGCCCTGGTGCGAGGAGGCCCTGGCCGAGGCCCGCCGCCTCGACCGGCCCATCCTGCTCTCCATCGGCTACTCCGCCTGCCACTGGTGCCACGTGATGGAGAGGGAGTCCTTCGAGGACGAGTCCATCGCCGGTCGGATGAACGAGGACTTCGTCTGCGTGAAGGTGGACCGCGAGGAGAGGCCGGACCTCGACCAGGTCTACCAGACGGTGGTCCAGGCGATGACCGGCCACGGGGGCTGGCCCCTGACGGTGTTCCTCACGCCGGACGGACGGCCCTTCTTCGGAGGGACCTACTTCCCCCCCGAGCCCCGCCACGGGATGCCGGGCTTCCCCCAGCTCCTGGACCGGATCGCCGACGCGTGGCGCTCCGATCGGGAGGGGGTGGTGGGCAACGTGACCCAGCTCATGGACGCCCTCCGGCGCATCGACGCGCCGGTGCCCGGGGGGGAGCGCCGGGAGGAGTCGCCGCTGCCCGAGGCGGTGGCCCGCCTCGCCCGCGGCTTCGACACGGTGAACGGGGGCTTCGGGGGATCCCCCAAGTTCCCCCACGCGGTGGAGCTGGAGCTTATGCTCCGGGCGTCCCGGGCCCCGTCGGCCGCGGGCTACCGGGGCCTGGTGCGCCTCGCCCTGGACCGCATGGCCCGGGGCGGGATCTACGACCACCTGGGCGGCGGCTTCCACCGCTACTCCGTGGACGAGGCGTGGGCGGTGCCCCACTTCGAGAAGATGCTCTACGACAACGCCCTCCTCCCGAGGGCGTACCTCGCCGGGTGGCAGGCCACCGGGGAGGCGCACTACGCCCGGGTGGTGCGGGAGACGCTGGCCTACGTCCGGCGCGAGATGACCCACCCCCAGGGAGGCTTCTACTCGAGCCAGGACGCCGACAGCGAGGGCGAGGAGGGGCGTTTCTTCGTGTGGACGCCCGTGGAAATCCGCGCGGTCCTGGGCGGCGCCGACGCGGACCTCTTCATGGCGGTGTACGGGGTGACCCGGGGGGGCAACTTCGAGGGGCGCAACGTGCTCCACGTCGCCCGCGAGCCCGCCGACGTGGCGATGGCGACGGGGGCGAGCCCCGCCGAGGTGGAGGCGAGCCTCGCCCGCTCCCGGGCCGCGCTGCTGGCCGCCCGGGAGACCCGCGCGAAGCCCGCCCGGGACGAGAAGGTCGTCACCTCGTGGAACGGCCTGATGATCTCCGCCTTCGCAGAGGCGGCGGCGGTGCTGGGGGACGAGCCGTCGCTGGCCGCCGCCCGGGACGCCGCGGAGTTCCTCTGGCGCGAGCTGCGGACCCCCGACGGGCGCCTGCGCCGCACCTGGAGGGACGGGCGGGCCCGGATCCCCGCCTTCCTCGACGACCACACCCACCTGGCCGCGGCCCTCCTGGACCTCTACGAGGCCGACTTCGACCCCCTGTGGATCGAGAGGGCCCGGGAGCTGATGGAGGGGGCGGACCGCCGCTTCTCCGACGGGTCCGGCGGCTGGTACCTGACCGCCGACGACTCCGAGAGGCTCATCCAGCGCCCCCGCTCCCACCACGACCAGTCCATCCCCTCGGGGACGGCCCTCGGCGCGGACGCCGCCCTGCGCCTCGCCGCCCTCACCGGCGAGGGTCGCTGGGAGCGGCGGGTGGAGGCGGTGCTGGAGCGCCACCGCGGCGACCTCCTGCGCCACCCCTTCGCCTCGGCCTCCCTGCTGGGGGTCGCTGACCGCTTCGCCCGCAGCCCCAAGCAGGTGGTGGTGGTCGGCGGAAAGGGGGCCGAGGCCGTCGACCGCCTCCTGACCCCCCTCCGCCAGCGCTACGAGCCCGAGGTGGTGGTCGCCTTCCGCGATGCCGGCGCCGCCCTGGAAGGCCACCCCGCCGCCGCCCTCCTGGACGGGAAGGAAGCGCGGGACGGCGCCGCCACCGCCTATGTGTGCCAGCGATCCACCTGCTCGGCCCCGGTGACCTCCGGCGAGGGCCTGGTGGCGCTGCTGGAGGGGCGGGGGCCCTAGGGGAGGTCCCACCGCGAGAGGGGGATCCGCACCTCCACCGCCACCGCTCCGTGGGTGCGGATCTCGCCGGGGACGAAGCCGGCCCCCGAGATCCGCTCGATCTGCCCCCGCACGGCGACCTGGAAGGGACCGGGTCGCGCCAGGCGCAGTCGGGCTTCCAGTCCGGCGCGGCGGCGCCTCTCGGCCACCGGCAGGACGTACACGGTCCCGTCGATCTCGTCGAGCACGCCCAGGCGCTCCCAGTCCTCGTACCAGGCGTCGGCGGAGAAGGCGCCCCCGGCGTCGTAGCCGACGTCCAGCCGGTAGGACCGGGCGTCCCCGCGCATGGGGTGGCCCATCACCCGGCCCCGGTGGTAGAAGCCCTGGTGGTAGATCCGGTGCTGCTCGTACCAGCGGAACCGGTCGTCCCTCAGGATCGCCCCCTCGAAGCGCGCGGTGAAGGGGCCCACGCCCAGGTACACGCCCCCCAGGTTGCCCACCCCCGCCAGTGCGGGCGCGTCGACCCCGAGGAACTTCCTCGTGATCACGTCCTCGCCCGCATACTGCCAGTACACCTGGATGAACTGCACGCCGGGGATAGACGGGGCGAAGGGCAGGTCCACCCGGGCGTCCAGGGAGGCGATCTCCTCGGCGTCGAACTCCTCCAGGGAGACATCGTCCGAGGTGTGGGGGCGTGTCCCCCAGAACAGCTCCCAGGCGTCCTTCGCCGTCGCGGGGGGGCGCCCCTCCCCGCCGTAGATCGCCGCCCGCTCCAGGCTCAGCTCGATCCACGGGAGGGGCAGCCAGGTGAGCTGGAGCGCCCACATGGAGGGGTCCTCGACGTCGGTGCGCGGCCCGTTCAGCAGGCTCCACGACGTCTCGACCGCGAACGCCCCGGCGTAGCGCAGGAAGCCCGGCAGGAAGAGGGCACCGTCGGTGCGGCCCCTCACCGTGGGCACGGGCTGGGCGTTGTTCGACAGGATGAGCGAGGCGTGCCCCGGCCCCCACGCGCGATCGGAGGTCCCCGCGGTGATCTCCACCCCCGGCCCGGCGAGCTTCACGTAGGCCGTCCGCAGGTCCAGGGCGAGGTCCCCCCCGAGCCGCACGGGCTCCAGCAGCCCGGCCTGCCCCCCGGCCATGGGGTCCACCACCACCCGGGGCTCCACCACCGCCAACCCGGGACCCGCCCCCAGCTCCAGGCGGTCCGAGAGGGCCAGGAAGGGTCCCGAGGCGTCCCCCCCGTGGTCGGGCCAGGGATCGGCGTCCGGGGTCCGCGGGGCGGCCTGGACCTCCAGGCGCACTTCGCGCACCGGATCGCCCTGCGGCTTCCAGTAGCCGCTCCCACCCTGGAGGTACCGGAGCTCCGCCGCCACCTGCGCCTCGACCCGCTCCAGCAGGCGCCGCATGGTGGGATCCGTCACCGCCCGTTCCCGGCGGATCTCGGCGACGGCCCGGGCCACCTCCATGCGGCTCCAGGGGCGCCGGTGCAGGGGCACTCCCCGGGGCCTGTAGCGCAGCGCCAGCTTCTCGAAGTCCCGGCCGAGGGGGTCCTCGACGGGCACGTCGGGGGAGGCCGGCGCCACCAGCGGCCGGGCCCGGGCGGGGGGGGGAGGAGGGGCGGCCCGGGCGGTCCCGGCCACGGCGACGGCCAGGGCGAGGCAAACCGCCACGACCCAGCCGGCGCGGAGCGATCCGCGGTGGCGCGGTCCCGGGTTGGTCACGTGGATGTCGGAGCGACGCTCAGCGGATGCGGCGGAGCGCCATCATCGCGTTGTAGGCCAGGTACTTGTCCCGCGACTCCAGCATCGTGGTGAGCTGGGGGATCGCGGCGCGGTCGCCGATCTGGCCCAGGGCCCAGATGACGTCGTAGGGCTTCTCCTCGGACGCCAGGAGCTTCATCAGCGGCGCGGCGGCCGCGGGGTCCTTGAGCTTGCCCAGGGCCTCCACCGCCTCGCGCCGCACCCCGGGATCCCGGTCGTCCAGGGCCGCGATGAGGGCCGGCACCGCCCTCTTGTCGCCGAGGATCCCCAGGGACTCCACCGCCCGGGCCCGGATGTCCCGGTTCGAGTCCTTGGTCACCACCCCCAGGGCCTCGATGAGGCGGGGATCGGGGTCCTCGCCCCGGGCCGACGTCGTGGCGCCCAGGCGCACGACGGGGTTGTCGCTCTTGAGGTCCGCGAGGTAGCGGTCGATGTCGCTGCTGCACCCCGCCAGGGCGAGCCCGGCGAGGAGGACCGCGGCCGCGACGCGCGGTGCCGAGCGCCTGGGGATCATCGGGGGAACGGGCTCCTTCACGACTTCAGGAGGCGGAAGCCGCCCCCCTTGCGGGGGCCCTTGCCCTCCCCCGAGGCGGCCGCGGCCTGGCGGCGGATCTTCTCCTCGCCGTACACCGAGTAGTACTTGTAGTAGTAGTTGTACCCGGCGATGCCGAAGTCGAGCTTGTTGAGGACGACCCCGAGGGGCTCCAGGTGGGCGACCTCGAGGCGCTGGCGGATGTCCAGGATCATCTTGCGGCTGACCTTCATGCTCTCGACGACCAGCACGAAGCAGTCGACGTAGCGGGCCAGCGGGATGGCGTCGTTGACCACCAGCAGGGGCGGCGAGTCCAGGATCACCAGGTCGTAGGTGGCCTTGAGCTCGTCCATGACCTGGCGCATGCGCCGGGACTCGATGAGCTTGGCGGGGTTCGGCGGTACGGGGCCGGCGGGCAGCACGTCGAGGTTGGGCACCGAGGTCGACTGGATGCAGTCCTCGATGCTCGCCTCCCCCACCAGCAGCGAGGTGATGCCCACGGTCGCGGACACCTTCCAGATCTTGTGCTGGGAGGGGCGCCGGAAGTCGGTGTCGATGATGAGGACCCTCTTGCCCTCGATGGCCACCGACACCGCGAGGTTCGCGGTGGTGGTGCTCTTGCCCTCGCCGGGGATCGACGAGGTGACCATCAGGGTGCGCACCGGCTCGTCCAGGCTGGCGTAGAGCACGCCGTTCCGGATGGTCCGGTACGCCTCCACCAGGGGGTCCTTGGGACTGATCTCGCTGATCAGCCGGGCCTGGTTGCTCCGCACCCGGGGGATCACGCCCAGGCTGGTGAGGTCCCAGACCTCCTCCAGGTCCTCGCGGTTGCGGATGGTGTCGTCGATGTACTCGAAGACGAAGATCAGGCCGATGCCGAACATCAGCCCGAGGACGGCGCCGGCGAGGGTGTTGATGATGATCTTGGGGCTGACGAACTTGTCCGGGAGGGCGGCCTTCTCGACGAGCCGGATGTCGGTCAGGGTCATCGCCTCGGCGATCCCGATCTGGTACTGGTAGTCCACCAGGGCCTTGTAGATGCCCTGGCTCGCCTCCGCCGCCAGCTCGAGCTGCCCGTTGTTCATCATCTTGTTGGGCAGCTCGGAGAACTTCTCGGTGAGCCCGGCGATCCCCGCCTGGATCTGGTTGCGGCTGGAGATCGCCGCCGCCAGGTCGATCTTGTACTGGTTGAGGTTGGGGGCGGTCGCCTTCTCGACCTCCAGGACGCTGGCCAGCTCCTGCTCGGTCGTCGCGATCTGCTGGCGGATGTTGATCACGTCCGGGTGGTTCGTCGTCCGGTCGAGGAGCAGCTCGTTGAGCTTCAGCCGCTGGTCGGTGAGGGCCTTGTTGATCTGGGCGATCTGGGGGTTGCCCTGCATGGAGGAGCCCATGACCGCGCCGGGGCTGGTGGTGCCCAGGATCCGCTCGGTCTCCTTCACCTTCTGGCGCAGGCCGCTGATCTGGACCTCCGCCTCCTCCGCGAGGCCCATCAGCTCCGACAGGCGGGAGACCGCCGCCTTGGTCTCGGACTGGAGGTCGATGATGTTCTGGTTGGTCTGGTAGTCGGCGATCTGCGAGAGGGCCGACTGGAACTCCTTCTGCACGACGTCGATGCGATCGTCGATGAACTTCTTGGCGCTCCGGGTCTCCTCGCGCATCCGCTCCTGGCTGATCTCGATGAACACGTCCGCGAGGGTGTCCGCCATGATCTTCGCCGAGTCGGCGTCGAGGGCGGTGGCGGTGATCGTCAGGAAGTCGGTGTTCTGGTACTGGGCGATCTTGTAGCCCGGCTTCGGCGAGACCATGGCGGTGATCCCGCTCGCGAGCAGGTCGCCGGGCTTCATCAGGTCCCCCGCGTCGCTGCGGATCTGCAGGCGCCAGACCGCGTCGTCCAGGACCTCCGTCGTCGCGGCGAGGGCGATCTTGTTCTGGATGGTCGAGCTCGACGAAGCCCCGAGGCTCTGCACCAGCTCCTGGAGGCCGATCTCGGAGAGCAGCGACGCGCTGGCGTCGGACTGCTCGATCATGACCTTCGAGGTGGACTGGTACGACTTGGGGATGAAGTACGAGGCGACCGCCGCCGCGAGGACGAAGAAGGCAAACGACTGCACCAGCAGCCACTTGCGCCTCTTGAGGATAGTCCAGAGCTTGACGAGCTCCATGAAACCTTCCGGGCGGAACGGGGGCGCACCCCGGCCGTCGCTCGACGAAGACTATCGATTATGGCCCCAAGGAACGACGGATTCAAGGGAATCCGCCGCGGGGGGCCGTTGGGGGCCGCCGCGCGGCCGCGCGTTGACAGGCGCGCCCGTCTCCACTAGAAATCGGCTCCTCCTGCGATGGACCGAAACCACCCCACCCCCCTGCTGGCCCGGACCCTCGTCGCCCTCGTGGCGGCGACGCTCGCGGCGCTCTTTTCGGGCTGCGTGCGGCAGACCCGCACCCCCGTCTCGACCCTCGCCGTCGAGGGGGCGGGCGGCTCGATGGTGCCTCCTCCGGCGCCCGAGATCGTGTTCGGGCCCGGCGACAAGGTCCAGATCTCCGTGTGGCGCCACGAGGACCTGGACATGCAGGTCATCGTGGCCCCGGACGGGACGATCTCCTACCCGCTTATCGGCAGGATGCAGATCGCCGGGATGACGTACTCCCTCCTCCAGTCCCTCCTCACCGAGAAGATCTCCGTCTACTACGTGGATCCGCAGGTCAGCATCAACCTCGTCGAATCCGCGTCGATGAAGGTGATGGTGTGGGGCGAGGTGAAGACGCCGAACGTGCTGCAACTCTCCAGCGGGATGACGGTGCTGGAGGCCCTCACCCGTGCGGGGGGGCTGACCGAGGACAGCAGGACGGACAACATCCTGCTGGTACGGGGTGGGCGGAGCCCGGCCGAGGTCTACGTGGTGGACGTCGATGCCCTGCTGAATCGGGCGGACCTCCGGCAGAACGTGCCCCTGGAGAAGAACGACATCCTCTACGTGCCCGAGCAGACCATCGTCAACGTCGAGCGTTTCTTCAGGCGCATCGCGGGGATCCTGGCGCCGTTCGTCAGCGGTACGGTGGTGTACCGCAACATCGCCACGGGCAACCCGGTCGGCTCCGCTTCCGCGCTCGACAACTGAGGTGGGGAGCCCGCCCGGCGTCGTCGGGCCCCGGCAACCGACGGTCGAGGCCGTCCGCCAGGTGTCGGGCACCCACGCCGGCCGGTCGGGTGGGGGCGGCGGAAAGAGCTTGATTTCCGCTGGACCTCGGGGCATAGCCTGTACCAGCCGATGCCCCGAGAGGGTCTCGGGCGGGGGAGGAGGCTCCCGCGCCCGCAGCCGGAGCGACCGCAGGCCATGAAGATCTTCATCAGCTACCCGCCCTTCGACGACAAGGGCTCGCCGATGCTGACCCAGAACCGACAGTTCCAGTGGATGAACGTCGGCTCCTACCTCTTCCCCGTCGTCCCCGCCACCGCCGCCACCCTGCTCCAGGCCAAGGGCCACGACGTCGTCTGGCACGACGGCATCGTGCAGAAGTGGGACATGGCCCGCTGGTGGAAGCAGATCGAGGACGAGGAGCCCGATCTGATCGCCTTCGAGTCGAAGACGCCGGTGATCATGAACCACTGGCAGCTCGTGAAGGAGGTGAAGGAGCGCTCCCCCCGGACCCTGGTGGTCCTGATGGGAGACCACGCCACCGCCGAGCCCCTGGAGCAGTTCGAGAACTGCCCGGTGGACTACGTCATCACGGGCGGCGGCTACGACCTCTGCCTCGCGGGGATCGCCGACTTCATCGAGAAGGGCGCGCCCCTCCCGGGCGGCGTGTACCGCCGGGAGGGCGAGGAGGTCCGGAAGTCCGGCGACTTCGACCTCTCCTACGACCTGAACCAGATGCCGTTCATCGATCGGCGCCTGACGATGGCCGACCTGTACTTCGAGAAGTGGCGCAAGCGGATGCCCTTCTACTACACGATGGCGGGGCGGGACTGCCCGCGCCCCAGGTGCACGTTCTGCTCCTGGACGACCATCAACCCCCGCTTCAGCGTCCGCACCCCCGAGAACTACCTCGACGAGCTCGACTACCTCGTCCGGGAGCACAACGTCCCGGAGATCTTCGATGACACGGGCACGTTCCCGTCGGGCTCCTGGCGCAAGAAGTTCTGCCAGGGCTTCATGGAGCGGGGCTTCACCGGGAAGATCCTTTTCAGCTCCAACGAGCGGTTCGACTACGTCCGCGACCCCCGCGTGCCCGAGATGATGAAGAAGGCGGGGTGGCGCAAGGTGAAGTGCGGCCTGGAGTCGGGCAACCAGAAGACCCTCGACATGCTCGACAAGGGGATCACGGTCGAGGACATCGTGGCCGGCTGCCGGAACCTGTCCCGCGCGGGGATCGACGTCCACCTGACGGTGATGGTCGGCTACCCCTGGGAGACCCGGGACGACGCCCAGCGGACCCTGGACCTGGCGACCGAGCTCATGGCCCGGGGGTACGCCGAGATGCTCCAGTCCACGGTGGTGATGCCCTATCCCGGCACGCCGCTGCACCGATATGCGGTGGAGAACGGCCTCTTCCGCATCCCGCCCAAGGCGTACGACCGCTACGACATGACCGAGCCCGTGTTCAAGACTCCCGACATGGAGCCCGGCGAGGTGGTGGAGATGTGCCAGGGCATCTACAAGAGCTTCCTCACCCCCCAGTTCGTGGGGCGGCAGCTCATGCGCGTGAGGTCCACCGAGGACCTGGACTACGTACGCCGGGGGGCGACGGCGGTGTGGGGGCACCTCAAGGACTTCGGCAAGGACCGGATCACGGCCATCCGTGCATGACGCCGTTTCCCCCCGGGCGAGGGCTACGGCCACGCCTCGGGGCAGCGGCGGCCACAGGATCCACGAGCGGTGAAGAATGCGCAGCGCCGGTAGGGTTCAGGAAACGGGCGGCGGACGGGCACGGCGCCTGCCGAACGCCCCGGCGATCCCGGCGGTGAACGGGGCCGCGGCCGCGAACGGGGCAGGGTCCGCCCACGGGTCCGCCGTGCCCCCGGTGCCCCTCGCGCCGCAGCCCCCTCCCGCGACCGCCCCCCTGGTCCTCATCGCCAATCTCAGCCGCAACCTCATGTACCTCGCCGACCTCGCGGCGGTGTTCGTGACGGCGTGGGTGACCTGGCTGCATTGGCACTGGCTGAACGCCCAGCAGGCGGCGGTCGCTCCCATCTCCCTCGGCGACGTCTTCCTGCACGGCGCCCTCCTCCCGCCGATCTTCATCCTGGTGCCCATCTGGTTCGGCGTGTTCGAGTGGATGGGCCTCTACGACCCCCACAACAACATCAGCACCCCCAAGATCCTCCAGGCCATGACCAAGGGGATCGTGGGGGTGGTGATCGGGGTGATCGTCGCCTCGTTCGTGCTGGACATCGGCGCCAGCCGCCTCTCGGTAGGACTGTTCGGCCTGTACGGCCTCCTGACCGCGGGCGTGCTCAGGGTGTCCGTCTTCCTCTCCGTCCAGAGCAAGCCCTGGAGAGGCGTCGCCGCGACCCGGGTCGCCGTGGTCGGTCTCGGCGGCGAGGCGGCGAGCCTGGCGGGCAAGGTGCGGGTCTACCGGCGCCTTGGGTACGAGTTCGCCGGGTTCATCGACGACCACCTCACCGGCGAGCCCGATCCCTCCATCCCCACCCAGGGGGCGATCCTCGGCCCCGTCGGCCAGATCCAGCGGATCGTCAACGACCACCAGATCCACCACGTCGTCATCACCGACAACGCCTTCCCCCGGGCGGAGGCGATGGAGCTCGCCCGCACCCTGGACCGGATGGGGGTGGCGGTGTCGAAGGTGCCCTACCTGTGGGGCACCGTCGCGTCCCAGATGCGGGTGCTGCGGATCGGCGACCTGGACCTCATCCACTTCCGCCGGGTATCCTACACCCGGGTCGCCGAGCGCCTGAAGAGGGCCTTCGACGTCACCCTGGTCCTGCTCGCCGCCCCGCTGCTGATCCCCCTGATGCTGGCGGTGGCCCTGGCGGTCAAGCTGGACTCGCCGGGCCCGATCTTCTTCGTCGACCGCCGCTACGGGCGCGGGGGGCGGGCCTTCAACTTCTTCAAGTTCCGCTCGATGGTGGTGGGCGCCGCCGAGCTGCGCGAGAAGCTGGAGGCCAGCAACGAGTCCGACGGCCTGCTGTTCAAGATGAAGGACGACCCCCGGATCACCCGGGTGGGCCACTTCATCCGCAAGACCTCCCTCGACGAGCTGCCCCAGCTCATCAACGTGCTGCTGGGCGACATGAACCTGGTCGGGCCCAGGCCCCTGCCGGTGCGCGACTTCGTCAAGATGGACCTGGACGCCCGCCCGGAGTGGGAGTACTGGTTCGAGCAGCGCTGCCACGTCAAGCCCGGGATCACCTGCCTGTGGCAGGTCATGGGCCGCTCCGACCTGGGCTTCGACCGCATGGTGGAGCTGGACATCTACTACATCGAGAACTGGTCCCTCTGGATGGACCTGCAGATCGTGCTCAAGACGCTGCCGGTCGTGCTCTTCAGCAAGGGCGCGCGCTGACGGCGTCCGCTCCCGCCGCGCCGCGCCCCGGTCCCCCTCCTGGTCTCTCCCCAAGCCGATCCCGCCCCGACGGTCCCGCGCCTCCCCCGCGTCGGCGCCTCGCTGGCCGCCCTCACCCTGCTGGGGCGGGGGCTGGGCTTCGCCTTCTACGCCCTCGCCGCCGCCCGCTTCGGGCGCACCGCCGAGACCGACGCCCTGTGGCTGGCCTATGCCGCGGTGGTGCTGGGGATCACCCTCGGCACCAACGCCCTGGCCACCGCCTTCGGCCCCCTCTTCGCCGAGACCGACGCCCGGGACCCCTCGGGGGCCGCCGGGCTCTACGGCCGGACCTTGCTGGGGGCCACGGCGGGGGCGACCCTGCTGGCGGGGATTGGCGTCGCGGCGGCGCTCCTCCTCCTCCCGCCCACGGGCGCGGCGGGCGGGACCGCCACCCTCGCGGCGGCGTTCCTGCCCTGGCTGGCCCCGGCCTTCGTGCTGCGGGTGGCCTTCCAGGTGGTCCGCTCGGTCCTGGAGATGCGCCGTCGCTTCGCCGCGCCGGCGTGGGCCCAGGTGGTCCGGGCCCTGGCCGCCCTGGGGATCCTCGCCGCCGTCCCGACCATCCACGGCCTGGTGGCGGCCCTGGTCCTGCCCGAGGCGGCGCAGCTCGCCTGGGTCGCCGCCGCCTCCCGCGCCGCCGGCCTGGTGCCCCGCTTCGGCCCCGGGGCCGGACCCGCGCCGGGCGCGGTGTGGGCCCGCTTCGCCCCCCTGCTGGCGGGCGAGGCGGGGGTGTCCCTCAACTTCTTCGTGGACAAGCTCTTCGCCGCCGGCCTCGCCGTGGGATCGGTCACGGCCCTGGAGTACGCCGACCGGCTCCGGGTCATCCCCGAGACCCTCTTCGTGCAGGCGGTGGTGGTGGTCCTGCTGACGGACTGGGCGACCTGGTCCGCCGCCGGACGCCCCGACGCCGTGCGGGAGGGGTGCCGGAGGGCGGTGGTGTGGACCGTGGCCCTGGGCACCCCGGCGGTCGCCGCCCTCGCCCTCCTGTCCCGTCCCATCGTGGACCTCGTCTACGGCCGCGGCCAGATGGACGAGGAGGGCCTGGCCCTGACGGCCGCGGCCCTGGCCGCCTTCGCGCCCGGCCTGCTGCCCCAATCCCTGGGGGTGATCTTCGCCCGCGTGTTGGCGGCCCGGGGGAGGGCCCGGGCGCTGATGGTCCAGGGGTTGGCCTCGGCGGGGTCCAACGCCGCCCTGGACGCCCTCCTCGTCCCCCACCTCGGCGTGCCCGGCCTGGCGCTGGCCACCACCGTCAACATGGTGATCGTGCCCGCCGCCCTCTGGCTCGCCGTCCGGGCCGACCTGGGTGAGCCGGTGGGAGCGAAGGCGGGCCGGCTGCTCCTCGGCATCGCCCTCGCCCACGCCGCCGTGGCCCTCGCGGTGGCCCCCCTCCTCGGCGCCGTACCCGGCGGCCCCCTGGGCCGGATCGCCGTGGGAGCCTGCGCGCTGTCGATCCCCGCGGCGGGTGGGTTGCTCGCCGCGAGGCGGTGGCGAGGGCCTTGACCCCGCGCCCGGGACGACCGACCCTGCCCGGGTCGTCCCGGCGACCGCCGGGGGGGGAGCGCGCCATGGTCCGGGCCCGCATCGTCTCGCAGGGGGAGGAGCTGGTCACCGGCCAGCGCACCGACACCAACGCCACCCGGGTCGCCGAGCTCCTCACCGACCGCGGGGTGCGGGTCTTGGGGGGCGTGACCTCCTGCGATGAGGTCGGCGAACTGGTCGATGCCTACCGCCTGGCCGCCCGGGACGCCGACCTCGTGGTGTCCACCGGCGGCCTCGGCCCCACCTCCGACGACCTCACCGCCGAGGCGGTGGCGGCGGCGTTCGGCCTGGCCCTGGTCCACCACCCCGGGGCCATGGCCCAGGTGGAGGCGGCCTTCGTGCGGATCGGCCGCCCCATGCCCGCCGTCAACGCCAAGCAGGCACTCCTCCCCTCCCCGTGCGAGGTGGTCCCGAACCCCACCGGCACGGCCCCGGGCTTCATCGTCGAGGCCGGAGGCACGCCGGTGGTCTGCCTGCCCGGCGTGCCCTCGGAGATGGAGCCGATGATGGCGGACACGGTGCTCCCCTGGCTGGAGCGCCGCTTCGCCCTGCGCCCCGCCCTGCGGCGCACCTTCCGAGCGATCGGGCCCGGCGAGTCCCAGCTCCAGGAACGCCTGGACGACCTGATCCGGGAGGTCGAGCCCAGGGGGGCGCAGGTGGGGTTCCGGGCGACCATCCCCGAGGTCCACGTCAAGCTCGTGGTCCCCGCCGAGGTCGAGGGCGCCGAGGCCCTCTTCGAGGCCGCCGCCCGCGGGATCGCCGACCGCCTGGGCCTGGACTGCTTCGCCACCGACGGCGCCACCCTGCCCGCGGCCCTGGGGGCGCTGCTGGTGGCGAGGGGCGCGACCCTCGCCGTCGCCGAGAGCTGCACCGGGGGCATGATCGCCCAGCTCGTCACCTCGGCCCCGGGCAGCTCGGACTGGTTCGGCTACGGCTACGTCACCTACGCCGACCGGGCCAAGACCGACCTTCTCGGGGTGCCTCCGGACCTCATCCGGGAGCACGGGGCGGTGAGCGAGGCGGTGTGCCTGGCCATGGCCGAGGGGGCGAGGGCCCGATCGGGGGCGACCTTCGCCGTCTCCGTCACCGGGGTCGCCGGCCCTGGCGGGGGGACGGCGCAGAAGCCGGTGGGCACCGTGTGGGTCGGCTACGCGGGGCCCGATGGGGCCTCGGCCCGCCTGCTGCGCTTCGGGCGCGACCGGGAGGCCAACCGCCGCTTCTCGGCCTTCGCGGCCCTGGAGCGCCTGCGCCGCCACCTGGTGCGGGCCGACGAGGGCACCCTCTTCGCCGGGCGCCGGCGGGGCCCGCCGCCCACCCTTACGGAAAACGAACAAATTTAGGGGATCCACCTTGAAGCGGAGAGGCCGGGGCATTAGTCTCTGGCGGTCCGCGCGAGGGTGAACATCCATTCAGTCACGGCCCCGCCAGGCCGCAGAGGGAACCCAGATGGCAAGCGCCCCCACCGGCATCGACACCAACCGCCGCAAGGCCCTCGATGTCGCCGTCTCCTCCATCGAGAAGCAGTACGGCAAGGGCTCGATCATGCGCCTCGGCGCCGGCGAGACGTTGGGCGAGGTCGACGTCGTGCCCACCGGCTCCATCGGCCTGGACATCGCCCTCGGCGTCGGCGGCGTTCCCCGGGGACGGGTCATCGAGATCTACGGCCCCGAGTCCAGCGGCAAGACCACCATGACCCTCCAGCTCGTCGCCGAGGCGCAGAAGCGCGGGGGGCTCGCCGCCTTCATCGACGCCGAGCACGCCCTGGACGTCGGCTACGCCCGCAAGCTGGGCGTGCAGGTCGAGGACCTGCTGGTCAGCCAGCCCGACACCGGCGAGCAGGCCCTGGAGATCTGCGAGACCCTGGTGCGCTCCGGCGCCCTGGACGTGATCGTCATCGACTCCGTCGCCGCCCTGGTCCCCAAGGCCGAGCTGGACGGGCAGATGGGGGACTCGCTGCCGGGCCTCCAGGCCCGGCTGATGAGCCAGGCGCTGCGCAAGCTGACCGCCACCATCAGCAAGAGCCGCTGCATCGTGGTGTTCATCAACCAGGTCCGCATGAAGATCGGGGTGATGTTCGGCAACCCCGAGACCACCACCGGCGGCAACGCCCTGAAGTTCTACTCCTCGGTGCGCCTCGACATCCGCCGGGTCGGGGCCATCAAGATGGGCGAGGACGTCATCGGCAACCGGACCCGGGTGAAAGTGGTCAAGAACAAGGTCGCCCCTCCCTTCCGGGAGTGCGAGTTCGACATCCTCTACGGGGGGGGCGTCAGCAAGGAGGGCGAGCTGCTGGACCTCGCCGTCGACATGAACCTGGTCCAGAAGAGCGGCTCCTGGTACAGCTACAACGACGAGCGCGTCGGCCAGGGCCGCGAGAACGCCAAGCAGTACCTGGTCGATCACCCCGAGACGGCGGCCGCCATCGAGGTGGCGGTGCTCGAAAAGCACGGCATCACCCGCATGGACAGGCCGGCGAACGCAGCGGGCTGATACCCTCCGGAGGGGACGGCCGGGTGACGCCGGGGTCCACCGGGAGCATGGGATGGAGAACCCGCAGGGTCCGGGCGAGAGCAGCCAGGTCAACGAGATCCTGATGGCGGCGATCTCCCAGGGGGCGAGCGACGTGCACCTCCGGGCGGGACTGCCGCCGATGCTGCGGATCCAGGGGGGCTTCGTGCCCCTCAAGGACGCGCCCCGGCTCACCGGGGACGACACGGCCCGGGTCGCGGCGTCGCTGATGACCCGGTCCCAGCGGGAGAAGTTCCTGGAGAGCTTCGACCTGGACCTGTCCTACAGCGTCCGGGGGATCGGCCGCTTCCGGGTCAACGTGATGCGGCAGCGGCAGAGCGTGGGGCTGGTCTTCCGCACCATCCCCGGGAAGATCCCCAACTTCGGGGACCTCGTCCTGCCGGAGGTGATCGGCCGGGTCGCCCTGGAGCGGCGTGGTCTCGTCCTGGTGACCGGCACCACAGGCTCGGGGAAGTCCACCACCCTGGCGGCGATGATCGACCACATCAACACCCAGCGGGGCGGGCACATCCTCACCATCGAGGACCCCATCGAGTTCGTGCACCTCGACAAGCGCTGCGTGATCACCCAGAGAGAGGTCGGCTCCGACACCCGCACCTTCGCCACCGCCCTCCGGGCCGCCCTCCGCCAGGACCCCGACGTGATCCTGGTGGGGGAGATGCGGGACGTGGAGACCATCGAGATCGCCCTCGCCGCCGCCGAGACCGGCCACCTGGTCCTCTCGACCCTGCACACCCTCAACGCGACCGAGACCATCAGCCGCATCGTGAGCCAGTTCCCGCCCTACCAGCAGAAGGCGGTGCGCCTCCAGCTCGCCTCGGTGCTCCGGGCGGTGATCAGCCAGCGCCTCGTACCCCGCGCCGACGGCGCGGGCCGCGTCCCCTGCGTCGAGGTGCTGGTGAACAGCGCCCGGGTGCGGGAGCTCATCGAGGACAAGGACCGCACCAAGGAGATCCCCGACGCCCTCGCCGACGGCGCCTCGACCTACGGCACCCAGACCTTCGACCAGTCGGTGTACCGCCTCTACAAGCAGGGGCTGATCACCTACGAAGACGCCCTCGCCCACAGCAGCAACCCCGACGACCTCGCACTGCGGGTGAGCGGGATCACCGGCTCCGCGGACCGCTGGTCCTGACGCCGGGAACGCCGCCGGGACCTCCCCACCCCCAGGAGCCGCCGAGCCCCCATGCACGCCCAAGAGATCCGCGACCGATTCGTCCGCTTCTTCGCCGAGCGGGGCCACCGCCACGTGCCCTCCAGCTCCCTCGTGCCCGAGGGGGACCCGACCCTCTTCTTCGCCAACGCCGGCATGGTCCAGTTCAAGGGGGTCTTCACCGGCGAGGAGGTCCGGGACTACTCCCGGGCGGTGACCGTGCAGAAGTGCATGCGGGTGAGCGGCAAGCACAACGACCTCGAGAACGTCGGCTTCACCGCCCGCCACCACACCCTCTTCGAGATGCTGGGCAACTTCAGCTTCGGCGACTACTTCAAGCGGGACGCCATCGCCTTCGCCTGGGAGCTGCTGACCCAGGGGTACGGCCTGCCCGTCGACCGGCTGTGGGTGACCGTGTTCACCGCCGACGACGAGGCGTACGGGCTGTGGCGGGACCTGGGGGTGCCGCCGGAGCGGATCGCCCGGTGCGGCGAGAAGGACAACTTCTGGGCGATGGGGGACACCGGGCCCTGCGGCCCCTGCTCGGAGATCTTCTGGGACTTGGGGGAGGACTTCCTGCCCGACGGCGAGCCGGATCCCTGGGGGCGTGGTCACGACGCCGGCCGCTACCTCGAGATCTGGAACCTGGTGTTCATGCAGTACGAGCGCGCCGCGGGGGGGGAGCTGACCCCCCTGCCCCGGCCCTCCATCGACACCGGGATGGGCCTGGAGCGGCTGGCCTCGGTCCTCCAGGGCAAGCGCAGCAACTGGGACACCGACGAGTTCCAGGCCCTCGTCGCCCTGGAGTCGACCATCAGCGGAGTGCCCTACGGGCGCGCCTTCGAGACCGACGCCAGCCTGAAGGTGATCGCCGACCACGCCCGGGCCGCGGCCTTCCTGGTGGCGGACGGGGTGATGCCGTCCAACGAGGGACGGGGCTACGTGCTCCGGCGGGTGATGCGCCGGGCGATCCGGCACGGGGTCAAGCTGGGGATCGAGCGCCCCTTCCTGCACGAGGTCGCCTCGAAGGTGGTGGACCTGATGGGGCCGGCGTACCCGGAGCTGGAGGGCCGCCGGGCCTTCCTGGTGAAGGCCATCCACGCCGAGGAGCGGGCCTTCCGCGAGACCCTCACCCGCGGGCTGTCCCTGCTGGACGAGGCCTTCGCCCGGGAGGAGGTCCGGGGAGGCCGGTCCCTGCCGGGCCAGGAGGTCTTCGTGCTCCACGACACCTTCGGCTTCCCGCCGGACCTCACCGCGGTGATCGCCCGGGAGCGGGGCTTCGAGGTCGACATGGTGGGGTACGACCAGGCGATGGAGGAGCAGCGCCAGCGGGGGCGGGAGGCCTGGAAGGGCAGCGGCGAGGAGGCCGGGGCCGGCGGGGCCTGGTCCGGCCTGGCCCGGGAGGGGGTGGTCACCGAGTTCCTGGGTTACGAAGGCGAGCGCGCCCGGGGCCGGGTGATCCGGCTGCTCCGGGACGGGGCCGAGGTCCCCTCGGCCCGGGCGGGCGAGGAGGTGGACGTCGTCCTGGACCGCACCCCCTTCTACGCCGAGAGCGGGGGGCAGGTGGGCGACACCGGGACCCTCCTGGGCCCCGGGGGCGAGGTGGAGGTCCTGGACACCCGGAGGGCGCCGGCGTCGGCGGCCATCGTGCACCGGGGCAGGGTGGTCTCGGGCCTGGTGGCGGAGGGGGTGGAGCTGGACGCTGTCGTCGACGCCGCCCGGCGAGCCGACGTCATGCGGAACCACACCGCGACCCACCTGCTCCACGCGGCCCTGCGGGCCACCTTGGGCCCCCACGTCCAGCAGAAGGGCTCCCTCGTCGCCCCGGACCGCCTCCGCTTCGACTACTCCCACTTCGAGCCCCTGACCGCCGAGCAGCTCCGCGCCGTGGAGGAGGCCGTCAACGAAGAGGTCCGCAAGGCGACGGCGACCCGGCGTCGGGTGACGAGCTACCAGGAGGCGCTGGCGTCGGGCGCCATCGCCCTCTTCGGCGAGAAGTACGGCGACCAGGTGCGCGTGGTGGAGGTTCCGGGCTTCTCCACCGAACTGTGCGGCGGGATCCACTGCGAGAACACCGGCCAGGTCGGGCTGTTCAAGGTCGTGTCCGAGACCGGCGTCGCCGCCGGAGTGCGCCGGATCGAGGCGGTGACCGGGCGGGGGGCCGAAGCGCTGCTCAGGGACCTCGACCGGGGCCGGCGAGACCTGGCCGCCCTGCTCAAGGTCCCGGAGGCCGAGGTCCACGCCCGGGTGGAGAAGCTGCTGGAGGAGCGGCGCGGCCTCCAACGCCAGGTGGACGAGCTGCGCCAGGAGGTCCTGACGGGCGGGGGAGGCGGTCCGGTGGCCCGGGAGGTGGCGGGGGTGAAGGTGCTCGCCCGGGAGATCCAGGGCGCCGATCCCCGGGAGCTCCGCGCCCTTGGGGATCGGTTCCTGGAGGCCCTGGGCCGGGGGGTGGTAGTCCTGGGGATCCGGGACGACGAGAAGGCCACCCTGCTGGTGAAGGTGAGCGCCGACCTGACCGACCGGGTCCACGCCGGCCGCATGGTGAACGAGCTGGCCCGGATGGTGGGCGGGCGAGGGGGCGGGCGACCCGACATGGCCCAGGCCGGCGGGCAGCTCCCCGGGGGCCTGCCCCAGGCCATCGAGAAGGCCCACGACCTGGTGGCCGCGGCCCTGGAGGGGTGAGCGCGGCCCTCCACCCGTCCGAGCCACGCTCCGCACCCTGGTCGACGCCCCCCGGGAGCGACGGGGCCCTCCGCGGGGGCGGCTCCCGTGCCTACCGCCCTCGGGACAGCGAGAATGGTGGTAGTATCGCCCATCGCTCCCGGTCGGACCGAGTGAGGTCCGGCCGGTCTTGCGCCGGCGGACCGCGGAGGGGTCCGGGGGCACCGTCCGGCGCGGGGTACAGAGACGCCGGGTACCCGCCGGGTGCCGGCGCCCCATGATGCAATACCTGACACTCCTCGCCGCGGTAGCGCTGCTCCTCCTCAACGGGTTCTTCGTCGCTGCCGAGTTCGCCATCGTGAAGGTGCGGGAGACGCGCCTCCGCGAGCTCCAGGAGCAGGGCAGCCGCCGCGCCGGGCTGGCCCACGAGATGGTCGTCCACCTGGACGCCTACCTCTCCGCGACCCAGCTCGGCATCACCCTCGCCTCCCTCGGCCTGGGCTGGGTCAGCGAGGCCGCGGTCGCCGACCGGATCGCGCCTCTCCTGGAGGGGATCGGCGTGGTGAGCGGGGCGGCGGTCCACGGGATCGCCGGCGCCATCGCCTTCATGATCGTCACCGCGGCCCACATCGTGATCGGCGAGCTGGCGCCGAAGTCCATCGCCATCCAGCGCTCCGAAGAGGTCACGCTGTGGGTGGCCCTGCCCATGCGCCTCTTCTACCGCCTCAGCTACCCGGCCCTGTTCGTCCTGAACCGCTCGGCCAACCTCGTGCTCCGCGTCATCGGCCTTCCACCGCCCAGCGAGTCGGGGGAGTCCCTCACCTCCGAGGAGCTCCGCATGGTGCTGGCGTCCTCCGCCAAGGGGGGCAAGCTGACCGACGCGGAACTGGAACTCCTGGACAACGTGTTCAGCTTCGCCTCCCGCCAGGTGCGGGAGGTCATGGTCCCCCGCGCCGACGTGTACTGGCTGGACGCGAGGCTCCCCTTCTCCGCCAACATGGAGACCATCGCCGAGTCCGGACACACCCGATTCCCCTTGTGCGACGGGGATCTGGACCAGGTCCTGGGGCTCATCCACATCAAGGACATCTTCATGCGGATCGAGTCCGGCGAGACCCAGCCCAACCTGATGGCGATCCGCCACCCCGTGGTCGCGGTCCCCGAGGGCGTCAGCCTGCAGCAGGCGCTCCGGGACCTGCGCCGCCGCCGGGTGCAGCTCGCCCTCGTGGTGGACGAGTACGGCAGCATCGCCGGGGCGGTCACCATCGAGGACCTGATCGAGGAGATCGTCGGCGAGATCGAGGACGAGTTCGACGAGCCCCAGCCCGAGATGGAGATCCGCGACGACGGCAAGGTGATCGTCTCGGGCCGGACCGCCATCGCCGACGTGAACGAGGCGTTCGACCTGAGGCTCGGGGGCGAGACCTACGTGACCATGGCCGGCCTGGTGCTGGAGCATCTGGGTCGCACCGCTGTGGAGGGAGACGTGGTGGAGGTGCCCGGGGCCCGGGTGACGGTGCTCGCCGTCGAGGGCCTCCGCATCACCCGGATCCTGGTGGAGCTGATCCGCCCCGAGTCCATCGAGGAGCGGGACCGCCTCTACGAGGAGCAGGAGGAGAGGGAGCGCCGCCGCGAGGCCGACGAGGACCTGGGCTTCGTGGGACCGCCCACATCCGAGAACGGCGACACCGCCGCCGGCCCCTTGAACGGTCGCCCCTCCCCGGGGGAGGACGACGACCCCCGTCGACTCGGCCCCGAGGCCCCCGCCGTCGCGGGCGGGCCGCCCAAGGTCTGACACCGCCGCCGGTCAGTCGTCGTACTCGCTGGGGAAGATCTCCTCGGGCTGGCTGGTCACGACGAAGGTGGCGGAGTCGGGGGTGCCGTTGCCGTTGGTGTCCACGTCCAGCCGGGCGAGGTCCACCGCGATCCGGTAGCTGGAGCTGGAGTCCGCCAGCTTGCGGAGCCAGCGCAGGCCGAAGACCCCCTCCAGCCGGGCGTCCTCGATGGTCGCCCTCTGCCCCGAGAGGTGCAGGCGCCCCGTGAGCACGGGCTGGTCGATGTACAGGACGATGACCTCCTCGGGGCTGTCGAGGGGAAGGAACACCCCGGGGCGCTCGGCGCGGAACCGCCCGTCCGCCTCGATGGCCACGTCCTCGAAGCGGCCGGAGAACCCGAAGTCCCTGTAGATCCTGAACTTCTCGTTGCTCTCGCGGATGTAGGCCGGACCGAACCTCATCTCGACCCTGGCCGGGACGGGGGTCTGGTGGGTCAGCCCCGGGACCTGGAGGATCCACAGCGGATAGACCCCCGGCTCGAACAGGGAGGTCAGCAGGTCGGCGTGGGCGGGATCGGCCCCGAAGCTCTCGCACTCCAGGTCGATGGACATGTTGAAGAGCAGCCCCGCGCCGAAATCCGTGGTGAATTCCGACTCCAGGTCCACCTCGCTCCCGACCGACACCTGCATCTCGACGGCTCCGCCGGGGACCTCCGTGAGGGGGGTGAACCTCACGCCCGCGGCGTCGAAGTCGATCTCCGGCTCGGCGTCCACGGCGATCCCCGCCGCGGACAGGGCGAGGGAGGGGGAGTCGCCGGGCTCGATGGGTCGGTTGAAGAAGAAGTAGGGGCGGATCTCGTCGGGCACCCCCGCGATCCCGGGGGCGGGGAACCAATCGACCACCGCCAGGGGATCGGCTCCCACGTCTTGAAGGGTCACCTCCCACTCGTCCGCGAGGCGCTCGTTGGTGCAAGAGGACAGGGCCCAGGCCGCGAGGGCGAGGACGGGGCCTGGGTTCCGCCTGGGCGATGGCCGCATGACCGTGGCTCCTCCCGATGGGCGCCGGCGCACCCCCCGGAGCGCGGACGCCTCTCCCGCGTCCATTATAACCAGCCGGACGCCGCCCGGTCGGGAGAGGCACGCCCGCACGCCCGGCCCTCGCCCGGGCCCAGCGCCGGCATCCCCCGAGGGCGGGAGCGAAAACTCTTTGAAAGAGGGGGGGAGGTTCGGTTAATCTCCGGCACTTCCTGGAAGAGGCGGCCCGACGGGCCGAGGGAGCTCGACGATGCGTCCACTCCGTCCGGGTCCCGGGATCCACGTCCTCCTCGCCCTGATGCTCGCCGGCTGCGGTGGGCAGATCGGCCTGGCGGGGAGCGGAGGGACCGGGGACGACGACACCGCGCCCCCCTCCGGCGGAGCCGACGACGACGCCGTGGGGGACGACGACAGCGTGGTCCCCGGCGACGACGACGCCGCGGACGACGACGCCGCGGACGACGACGGGCAGCCGCCGGACGACGATGCGGCGGACGACGACACCCACTCCGCGTCCGACGACGACACCGCTCCGCCCCCGGACGACGACGCGGCGGACGACGACACCCACTCCGCGTCCGACGACGACACCGGCCCTCCGCCCCCCGACGACGACTCCGCGCCGTGCACCCCCAGGACCGAGGAGTTCCTCGTCAACGGGAACTTCGACTCCGGCGCCGCGTGGCCTTGGGAGGAGACCTCGCCCCTGCCCGAGTCGATGGTCTTCTCCCATCCACCCCTGCCGGTGACGCCCGACAGCGGCGGCTACGCCGCCTGGCTCGGGGGCTACTCGAACGCCGACGACACGCTGGCGCAGCCCGTCGCCATCCCCGCCTCGGCGACGCGCATCCACCTCATCGCCCGCCTCTCCATCGTCACCGACGGGGGCTTCGGCCCCGATCTCCTCGCCATCGACGTGGTCGACCCTGGGACGGGGATGGTGGTGCAGGCCCTGGGAGCCTTCGGCGAGTCGGACGCCACCTTCGGCTGGGCGACCATCGAGGGGGACCTTCCCCTGATCTGGGCCGGCACCGACTTCCTCCTGTCCTTCCGCGCCACCACCAACGCCGCCCTCCTCACCAGCTTCTTCCTGGACAGCGTCTCCCTCAGGATCGACTACTGCGACTGACCGTCCCCGCGACAGTGATGCGGCCCCGTCGGGTCAGTTCCGGGATTGGCGGACGATGGGCCCGGCGCCCTCGGCGGGTGGGGGCACCGCCTTCGGCGGATCCCGGAGGGCGTCCTCGGCCTTCCGCATCCAGCGCGTGGGCTTGCCGTCCGCCCCGGGCCGCAGGTCGGCGAAGGCCCGGCGCGCGCCGTCGACGTCGCCCAGGTGGAGCAGCGCCATGCCGAGCCGATAGCGGCCACGCTCCGCCAGGGGCACGTCGGGGAACTCCTCCACCAGCGCGCGGTAGCGGCGGGCGGCGGCGTTGAAGGCCGTCGACTTCGCCTCGGCCCGGAGCAGGCGCGCCCGCCAGTAGTAGTAGTCCCCCACCGCCGAGACCCCCTTGGCCAGGCGGCCCCGTGCGGTCTCCCGCATCTTCGCCACCTCCGCCAGGTGGCGGCCCTCGGGGAAGCGGGACTCGTACCCCTGGAGGGTCCGGACCGCCAGCTCGGTGGAGGTCTGGTCCCGCTGGGCGGTGCGGTGGGACCCCTTGAAGTGGGCCGCGGCGATCCGGAACACCACGTAGTCGAGCTCGGCGTGGGTGGGGTGCAGCTTCTCGAAGTTCCGGTAGGCGTCGACGGCGGACAGGTACTCGCCCTTGGCGAACAGGCAGTCGGCGACCCTCAGCTCCGCCTTCACCGAGTAGGGGTTCATGGGGAAGTGGTTCCGCACCTGGTCGAAGGTGGCGATGGCCTCCTCGTAGTAACCCCGGCGCATCTGCTTCTCCGCCTTCTCGTACAGCGCCTCCGGGGTGTCTTCCCTCGCCTTGGCGAAGGCGTCCCCGGCCGTCGCCCCGACGGACAGGAGCGCCGCGGCCAGGGCGACCAGGAGCAGGAGAGGTCGGGGTGCGGTCATCGGGACTCCGGGGGGACCGCGACGGGAGGGGGCGGGGCGACACCCCGGCGCCCCAGGCGCGGCGAGCGGGCAATGTACGGATGGAACCCCTCGGGGATCAACCGATTCCCGGGATCCGCCGTCGGGTGGCCCACCCCCGGGGCCGGGCGCGGCTCGGTTGACACGGATCGGGGGGTGATTAGCTTGCGGGCGTTCGAGAGCCCAGCGAGGAGGCGTCGAGACCTTCCCCGGGGAGCGAAGCACATGACCGAGGAGAGTGGGGCGAAGTTCAAGGTGACGGACCGCCGGACCTTCCGGGACGCGGCGTCCACCGCGGGGGACGAGGCCGCCCCCGGGAGCGGCGGATCGGAGCCCGAGGGGCCCGGAGAGGCGCCCTCCCCCGGGGAGGCCAGGGACACCGGCCGGGGACGTCCTCCGCCGCCCATCACCTTCGGGACCTTCGCGCTCTCCCTCGGCACCTCGGCCCTCGTCCACCTGGGCGAGATCCCCGAGAACGAGGGCGGCGAGGTCCGCGTGGACCTCGAACTGGCGAGGCAGACCATCGACCTGCTGGGGATGCTCGCCGAGAAGACCAAGGGCAACCTGACCCGCGAGGAGGACGACATGCTGAGGAACCTCCTGACCGACCTCCGCATGCGCTTCGTCGCCGCCCGCCACCGCTCCTAGAGCACCCGCCCCGGCCGATGGGGGCCGCGGCGACTCCGTTCCGACCTACATGATCCGGGCACGATGCTTGCCCGCCGTCGGGTGCATGGACCGATCCGCGTCCCGCCCGGCGCGATGCGGGCCGCCCGGGGAGGAGTGAGGAGATGCGCTTCGACAGGCTCACGGTGAAGGCCCAGGAGGCCCTCGCTGCCGCGCAGGACATCGCGGCGCGGCGCGACCAGCAGGAGGTGGAGCTCGAGCACGCCCTGCTCGCCCTGGTCGAGCAGGAGGAGGGCGCGGTCCCCCCGATCCTCCAGAAGCTGGGGGTCCACCTGACGGCGCTGCGGGGGCGCCTCGGCGCCGCCATCGAGGCGCGGCCCAAGGTCCGGGGGGCCGGGGCGGGCCAGTTCCGCATCGGCTCTCGCCTCGGCCACGCCCTGGAAGCGGCGTGGGAGGAGGCGCAGAACCTCAAGGACGAGTATCTCTCGACCGAACACCTGCTGCTGGCGGCGACCGCCGACACCGGGGAGGCGGGACGGGCCCTGAAGGAGGCCGGCGCCTCCCACGAGGCGGTGCTGAAGGCGATGCAGTCGGTCCGGGGCTCCCAGCGGGTGACGGACCAGAACCCCGAGCAGAAGTACCAGGCCCTCACCCGCTACGGCCGCGACCTCACGGAGCTGGCCCGGCGCGGGAAGCTCGACCCCGTGATCGGCAGGGACGAGGAGATCCGGCGCGTCGTCCAGGTGCTGTCCCGGCGCACCAAGAACAACCCCGTGCTCATCGGCGACCCCGGCGTGGGCAAGACCGCCATCGTCGAGGGGCTGGCGCTGCGCATCGAGACGGGGGACGTGCCCGAGGGCCTCAAGGGCAAGCGCCTGATCGCGCTGGACCTGGGCGCCCTGGTGGCGGGCGCCAAGTACCGCGGCGAGTTCGAGGACCGCCTGAAGGCGGTGCTGAAGGAGGTCACCGAGTCCGAGGGGCAGGTGGTCCTCTTCATCGACGAGATGCACACCCTCGTCGGCGCCGGCGCGGCCGAGGGGGCGATGGACGCCTCGAACATGCTCAAGCCCGCCCTCAGCCGGGGCGAGCTGCGCTGCGTGGGGGCGACCACCCTCGACGAGTACCGCAAGCACATCGAGAAGGACGCGGCCCTGGAGCGCCGCTTCCAGCCGGTCTTCGTCGGCGAGCCCTCCGTCGAGGACACCATCAACATCCTGCGGGGCCTGAAGGAGAAGTACGAGGTCCACCACGGCGTGCGCATCCAGGACAAGGCCCTGGTGGCTGCGGCCCTCCTCTCCAACCGCTACATCGGCGACCGCCACCTGCCCGACAAGGCCATCGACCTGGTGGACGAGGCGATGAGCAGCCTGAAGGTGGAGCTGGACTCCAACCCCAAGGAGATCGACGACCTGGAGCGCCGCTCCACCCGCCTGCAGATCGAGAAGCAGGCGCTGGAGAAGGAGAACGACCGCGCCAGCCTCCAGCGCCGCCAGGAGATCGACCGGGACCTCGCCGAGGTGAGGGAGGAGGTCGTCCGCCTCAAGACCCAGTGGCAGAACGAGAAGCAGAGGCTGGAGCGGGTGCGGGCGCTGAAGGAGGAGCAGGAGGGCGTCCGGGCCGAGCTGGAGCGGGCGGAGCGGCAGGCGGACTACGGCAAGGCCGCGGAGCTGAGCTACGGCCGCCTTCCGGCCATCGAGAAGGAGCTGGCCGCCCTCCAGCAGCGGATCGCCGAGGAGACGGGGGGCCATCGCCTGCTGAAGGAGGAGGTGGACGCCGACGACATCGCCGCCGTGGTCAGCCGCTGGACGGGGGTGCCGGTGCGCCGGATGATGGAGGCGGAGGTCGAGAAGCTCCTGCGGATGGAGGACCGCCTGCGGGACCGGGTGGTGGGCCAGGACGAGGCCCTCCGGGCGGTGTCCGAGGCGGTGCGCCGTTCCCGGGCCGGCCTCCAGGAGGAGTCCCGCCCCATCGGCTCCTTCATCTTCCTGGGGCCGACGGGGGTGGGCAAGACCGAGACCGCCAAGGCTCTGGCCCAGTTCCTCTTCGACGACGAGAAGGCCCTGGTGCGGATCGACATGTCCGAGTACATGGAGAAGCACGCCGTCAGCCGCCTGATCGGCGCCCCTCCGGGCTACGTCGGGTACGAGGAGGGGGGCACCCTGACCAACGCCGTGTCGCGCCGGCCCTACGCGGTGATCCTCTTCGACGAGATCGAGAAGGCCCACCCCGAGGTCTTCAACGTGCTCCTCCAGCTCCTGGACGACGGGCGCCTCACCGACAGCCACGGCAAGACCGTGGACTTCCGGAACACCGTGGTCATCATGACCTCCAACGTCGGGGCGGTGGAGATCCAGCGCTCCGTGGGCGATCCCGAGCGCATGAGGGTGGAGGCCATGGCGGCCCTGCGCCAGCAGTTCCGGCCCGAGTTCCTGAACCGCATCGACGACATCGTGGTCTTCCGCCCCCTCGGCCGCGAGGACATCGACCACATCGTCGACCTCCAGCTCCGGGAGCTGTCCAAGCTGCTGGCCGCGCGCAAGCTGACCCTGGAGCTGACCCCCGCCGCCCGGACCCGCCTCGCCGACGCCGGCTTCGACCCGGTCTACGGCGCCCGCCCCCTCAAGAGGGCGATCCTCACCCTGCTCAAGAACCCGCTCAGCACCCGTCTCCTGGCGGGGGAGTTCGCCGAGGGCGACCACGTGGTCGCCGACGTCGAGCCCGGCCGGGAGGGCCTGAGCTTCCACAAGGCGCAGGCGAAGGTGGCGTAACCCCTCCCCTCCTCGGGCGGCAATCGCGCCGCCGATGGGTTACGCTGCCCGGGTCGGCGCCCCCGAGCCCGCCGCCCCCCCGTGACCCGAAGACCCGCCCACCTCCACACCCCCCTCGCCGCCCTCGCCGCCCTCGCCGCCGCGGTCTGGGCCCCCGCGCCCTCCCCCCTCCACGCCCGCCCCCGGGACCCCGACGTGCCCCGGGGCCTCGCCCGCGCCCTCGCCGAGCCCGCCCGACACGCCTCCCGGGGTTCCTCGGCCGAGCTGGACCTCGCCCTGCGCCGCCTGCCTGGGGGGATGGCCGATCCCCAAGGCGCCGTAGTGACCGTCGAGGGGAAGGACGTGGCCGGGATCGCCGCCCGGGTCCGCGGGTCCGGGGGACGGGTCCAGGTCGCCGTGTCGGGGCAGGTGCAGGCGTGGCTTCCCTGGGCTGCCCTGTTCGAGGTCGCGGCGGCCCCGGGCGTCACCCGCGTCCGCCCCCCCCTGCTGGCCCGCCCGGCCGGCGACGTCACCGGAGAGGGCGTCGAGGTGGTGGGCGCCGACTCCTGGGTCCGCAACGGCCACGACGGCGACGGGACCCAGGTGGCGGTGGTGGACCTCGGCTTCGCGGGCTGGGAGGATCTGGCGGGGGAGGAGGTCCCCGGCGACGCGCCCCTGCGCTTCGAGGGCCCCGCCGCCGACACCGAGCCCCACGGCACCGCCGTCGCCGAGCTGATCTACGACCTCGCCCCCGGGGCGGACTACGTCCGCTACGCCTTCTCGACCGACTCGGACTTCATCGCCGTGGTCCAGGACCTGCTGGACCACCCCGTGGACGTCGTCAACGCCTCCATCGGCTTCCCCAACTACTACCCCTCCGACGGCGACAGCGGCCTGGCCCGGGCGGTGGACGCCGCGACCGACGCCGGGATGGTCTGGGTGGCCGCCGCCGGGAACGAGGCGCAGAAGTACCGGATCGGTCCCTTCGGGGACGATGACGGCGACGGCAGGCTGGAGTGGGAGCAGGGGGGGGCCGAGCGGCTGAAGGTCTACGCCGTCGAGGGGGGGCTCGTGCAGGTGGTGGTGCGTTGGGACGACCCCTACGGGGACGTGCGGAACGACTTCGACATCCAGCTCGCCACCGTGGGCGGCGACGTGCTCGCCGAGAGCGCCGAGGACAACATCGACCTGGGCTACCCCTTCGAGGACCTGAGCGTCGAGATCGGGGACGCCACCGCGTACCTGACGATCCTCGCCGCGGACGCCCCCGGGACGGGGGACATCGAGCTGTCCGCCTGGAGCTACGGGGGGCTCTCGGAGTGGACCGCGGGGGGACGGGTGACCGTGCCCGCCGACGCCCGGGGCGCGGTGGCGGTGGGGGCCTGGGACCTGGCCAGCGGGGACGTCGCCTCCTTCAGCAGCCTCGGACCCACCGAGGACGGCCGGGACAAGCCGGAGATCTGCGCCCCCTCGGGGGTCAGCACGCGGGTCTACGGGGACGAGGGCTTCCCCGGCACCAGCGCCGCCGCCCCCCACGTCACCGGCATGGTCGCCCTGGCCCTGGGCGCCCTGGGGGGCGAACTGGCCCACGCCGACGTGCCGGAGTGGCTGGCCGGCGAGGCCGTCGACGTGGGCGCCGGGGTCCAGGAGTGCGGCGCGGGACTCGCCCACCTGGCGGGCGCGCCTCCGCCCGCGGCGTGCGGCGGCTGCCACGCCGGGGGCCGGAGCGCCCTGGCGGGCTCCACGGCCGCACCCGCGCTGGCGCTGGCGGGAGTCCTCGCGGGTCGCCGCCGCCGGAGGACCTGAGACCGGCATGTGTACCCTCGCCCTGCTCCACCGCGTCCGGGACGACCTCCCCCTGCTGGTGGCGGCCAACCGGGACGAGTTCCTGGCGCGCCCGGCGGCGCCCCCGGGGGTGCTGGACGCCGAGGCCGGCCTCTTCGGCCCCCGGGACCTCTCCGCGGGGGGGACCTGGATCGCGGCGAACCGGTCGGGGGTGCTGGCGGGGCTGACCAACCGGCCGCCCCCCCGGTCCGCCACGGGTCAGGCCCTCCCGGACGCCGCCACCGCCGCCGAGGTCCGGGATCCCCGCCTCCGGAGCCGGGGCGAGGTCATCCCCCGCCTCCTGACCAACGCCCGCACCGCCGCGGAGGCCGCCGAGGCCGCCGCCCTCCTCCCGGCGGACGCCTACAACCCCTTCTACCTCCTCATCGCCGACGGCAGGGACGCCTTCGCCGCCACCTGTCGGGGCGGGAGGTGCGAGCTGGCGGCCCTGGGTCCGGGCCTCCACGTCCTGGAGAACGGCCCCGTGGACGATCCGGAGTCGGTGAAGGTGGCCCGGGTCCGCGCCCGCCTGGAAGGCGCCGAGGGCTGGCCCCTCTCGGGCCTGCCCCTCCGCCTCCTGGGCGCCCTGGCGGACCACGCCCTGCCCGACGCGCCCTCGGGCCGCCGCCCTCCGCCCCTCGACGCCCTGTGCGTCCACACCCCCGTCTACGGAACCCGCTCCTCGTCGGTGGTGGGCCTTGGCCCCGGGAACCGCCTGTGGTGGCACGCCGAGGGCCCCCCCTGCGTCACCCCGGGGACGGACTGCTCCTCGGCGCTGGCCCGGGCCTGAGCGGCGCCGCGGCCGGCCGGACGACCCGGGATCACGACCCCCCGGGCCCGGCGATGGCGATCCCCGCCGCCGCCACCGTGGGCAGGTCGGTGCGGGCCTCGGGGTCGAAGCCCCCCTCGGAGCCCCAGAAGACCTGGGACACCTCGTCCTCCCCGTCCGGGGCGTAGAAGCTAGCGAAGACCAGGTCCAGGTGCCCGTCGCCGTCCAGGTCCCGGGCGGCCACCCCCGAGGCGGAGTAGGTGGGGAGCTCCACCGCCTCCGAGGGGTCGAACCCGCCGCCGGAGCCGAAGTAGAGCACGGAGTAGGGGGTGTCGAAGGATCCTCCCCCCGCGAACGCCAGGTCCAGGTGGCCGTCGGCGTCCAGGTCGGCGGCGGCGGCGTCGGTGGCCCCGGGGACTCCGAGGCCGGCGCGGTCGGTCTCGGAGAAGCCCCCCGCGGACCCGAAGTACACGTAGGACTCGGTCTCGCAGCCCGAGAACAGGCACCACTGGCTGAACACCAGGTCCAGGGACCCGTCCCCGTCGACGTCGGCGACGGCCACCGCCTCGGGGGCGACGGTGAACAGCTCGGTGCGGTCCTCCCCGGACCACCCCTCCGCCGAGCCCCAGTACACGAAGGAGCTGGCGGTGAACAGCGAACCGTTGGCGAAGACCACGTCCTCGAACCCGTCCCCGTCGAGGTCGGCCACCGCGGAGTGGGAGGCGCCGTAGGTCTCGAGCCCGGTGCGCCGCTCGGGGTCGAAGCCGTCCTGGCCGCCCCAGTAGATGTAGGAGTCGTTGTGGTAGGACTCGGCGTCCACCCCCGAGCCGTTCCAGCGGTTGCTGAAGACGAGGTCCACGTAGCCGTCGCGGTCCACGTCGTGGGCGGCGACGTGGGACGCGCCCACGGTGGGCAGCCCCGTCCGGCGCTCCTCGGAGAAGCCCTCGGCGCCCCCCCAGTACACGTAGGAGTCGACGGCCCGCAGCTCCCCGTCGCTGACGTTGGCGAAGGCGAGGTCCTGGTAGCCGTCGCCGTCCAGGTCCCGGGCCACGGCGCCCATCGCCCCCACGGTGGGGAGGGCCAGGCGCGACGACACGATGTAGCCGACCCCGGTGCCCAGGTACACGGAGGAGTCGATGAGGTAGCCCGAGTCGTCGGATGTCTGGGGGAAGACGAGGTCCGGCCGGCCGTCGCAGTTCAGGTCCACGCAGGCGTCGATCCCGTCGCAGTTGGGGTCGATCCCGTCCCCGGGGACCTCCGTGACGGGGGAGCCGGGGTAGGTCCCGGCGTCCCCGTCGTCGCAATCGACGTCGGCGCCGAAGCCGTCGCCGTCCTCGTCGGGCGCGGGGGGCGGCCCGGTGTCGTCGTCGGCCGCGGTGTCGTCGTCGCCGGCGACGTCGTCGTCGGCCACGGGCTCCGCGGTGCAGGCGCAGATCCCGAAGGCGGCGAGCGCCACCAGGGCAAGGGGGGCGCGGCGCGTGGTCGGGTCCTCTCCGCGGGTCATGGGGGGACTCTATCACGGGGAGAGGAGCACGGGCGAGGACCGGGTCCGCCGGATCGGTGCCTCGGCCCCGGTCCGGCGTCCCTGGCACTCGGGGGTCAGTGGGGCTGGACCATCGTGATCCGGTCCCAGGTGTAGGTCCTGCGGGTGAAGCAGCTCGTCTGGTTGGGGGACGCCCAGCCGGTCTTCACGCAGACCGTGTCGTTCGAGCTCCCGGAGTGGTCCTCGTAGGCGTACACGACGACGGAGTGGCCGCCGTTCCAGTTGGAGAGGTGGGCCACCACCGGCCTCTCGGCGTCGATCTCTCCGCGCAGCTCCGGCCACGTCTCGCCGGTGTACCATTCCACGTCGTTGTCGAAGGCCCACGAGACGTAGCCGCGTCCGGCGGCGTAGCTGTCACCCCCATCGTCCACCTTGCTGGTGTACGTCGACCCCGTGCTGCCGCTGCACCAGGTCCCCATCCCCTTGCGGAGCTCGTCCAGCGTCCACCGGGAGTCGGAGTCGGTATGGCTGGTGTTGGAGTTGTCGGCATCCGACGCGATGATGCTGCCCCAGAGGTGGCGGTCGTAGTACTCCATCAGGATGCCCATCGCCACCGGAGCGCAGCCGGTATAGCACGTCCCGGAAGTCCAGGAGCGAGACTCCTGGTACCAGTTGGAGAAGGCGCTGACGCCGACGTCGACGGTCCCGGACGCAGCCTGGCCCGGGGCCGTGACCGCGGCGGTGAACTCGCCGAGACCGAGCACCTCGGGCAGGTGCCGAGCGTCGTAGTCGAGGAAGGCGCGGCGGGTCGCCCTCTCCTCCGCCAGGTCCTCCCACCGCGTCTCCGCGGGGCCGGGCCAGTCCGCGGCCGCCCAGGCGCCGGCGTCGAGCAGCGCCGGGGCATGGAGCACGCTCCCGGCTTCCTCGTCGACGAACGTCCCCTCCCCCGGAGACACCTGCGCCGGCTCGGCGGAGAAGCGCACACCCAGGAAGAGAGGACCGTCGGCCAGGAAGGTCACATCCCCCTCGGCCAGCCGCCCCTGGAACCTGGCCCGCGCGCCGTCGAGCAACGCCTGGGCGGGAGCCGCGCCCTGGGAGAAGTAGCCCAGGACCACGCCGACCCCCTCGCGGGCGCCGACCTGGACGTACCCGGCATCCCGGCCGGCAGCGTCGAGCACCGGGACCTCGAACAGGTAGGGGACGGAAGCGCCGTCGACGTACAGACGGGGCTCGCCGACCACCGCCCCGGACCAGCCCGGCACCGAGCGCGCCGCCTGGACCTCCACGAACCGGTCCGCGACGACCGCCGCATCGTCGGCGGGAACGAGGGACAACTCCGTCCCGAGGTCCGGACCGCCCAGCGACTCGATGGACTCCGGACCGGCCTCGTCTCGGAGCGGGATCTCGGGATCGCCCACGCCGCCGGCGTCGACGCACCCTCCGAGGATCGTCACCGTCAGGAGAGGGAGGAAATGGCGCCGCAGCACGCGGACATCGAGCCCATGTGCGGTTCCGAGCGCCGAACGATTCAGGGACATGAGGACCTCCAGGCAAGAGTGAACGGCCCCGTGCTCGATATTCCCGCGTGGACGCGGGGGGGCCGCAGGGAGTCCAACGAGGTCCGCTTCCGGAATTAAAGGACACTGCGAGCTTCGCTCTCGGCTGCAGGCGAAGCCAGGTTCCCGCGACACCGCGGACGTCCCGACTCGTTCGCCGCAGCCGCCGCCGGCTTGTGAAAGGCGCCCTTGGGATCTGGCGCTGCAGGCCACCGCCTCAATGCCCGAACGCCACCAGCCCCCGTTCCGCCAGCACCGCGATGCGGCGGGGGACCTCGCCTTCCGGGAGGTGGTGCATCACCGCGGCGACGTCCTCGACCCGGAGCCTGCCGTCCAGCAGCGAGAGGAGCCAGCCATCGGTGGTGTCCAGGCCCGGGACCCGGGCGAGGTCCGCGGCGCGGACCAGGGGGATGGGCACCTCGGAGGGGGATGGGGGACGGGGAGCCGGCGGGGGACGGGCGGGAGTCGGCGGGGGACGGGCGGGGGACGGGGACGGGGACGGGGACGGGGACGGGGAGGGACGCCCGTGGGGCGGGGCGGCGGCGGGCCTCCCCATCGCCCGCAGCCGAGCCAGGCAGCGCCCCAGGAAGGAGGACGCGGAGGCGTCGTCGGGATCGGCGTCGACCACGCGGCGCAGGACCTCCACCGCCTCGGCGACCTTGCCCCGGGCGACCAGCGCCCGGGCGGCGTCCACCGATGGCGGGGTCTCGCCCACCGCCATCGGGGCCTCGCCCACCGCCATCGGGGCCTCGCCCACCGCCCTCGGAGCCTCGCCGGCCGCGCTCAGATCTTCGCCCGCCGCGACCACGGGCTCGACCACGCCGCGCGGGGGGGTATCGCCAGGTCCGGCCCCCTCCCCTCCATCCCGCGCCTCCCCCGGGGCGGGCTCCGCCCGCTCCGATGGCAACCCCCAGTCATAGAAAGGGTTTTCCCGCCGGAGGAGGGCCGCGATCCCCTCGATCCGCGGGCCGGCCTCCTCCGGACGGGGGGCGACCGACCCGACCCTCCCCTGGAAGCCCCCGGTCCAGCGGTCCAGGACCAGCCCGTCGCCGCCCGGGACGCCGCCGTCGTCCCCCCCCGGCTCCCCGCCCCCAGGCCACTCGCCCCGGGCGTCGCCGAGCATCCCGCCGGACCATGTGGAGAGCTGGGCGTCCGTGAGTCCTTCCTGCACGCCGGCCTCCTCGGGCCCCTCCCCCTCGGGGAGGCGCCGTTCGTCAACATCCTACATGATCCCGTGCTCGACGCCTTGCCCGCTTCGGAGCCCCCGGCTATCGTCCTGTGCGGGCAGGGTCGGGGCCGTGCGGAAGGTCGCGTGGCCCTGCTGTTCTTCAAGTCCGAGCGCAACGCCTCGCTCCAGCGGATCCGCGAACGGAGCTGGGCCACCCTCGCCGAGAGGGACGAGCTGTTCGCCCACGTCTCCGGGCTCGACGACCTCCGGATCCAGGAGTTCGTCTGGATGCTGGGCAGCCCGGACTCCGACGTGCGCCAGCTCGGAGCCCGCCTCGCCCGCCGCTGCCACGACCCCGCCGCCGTCCCGGTGCTGCTCAAGGAGGCACAGGCCCAGAGCCGCCCCCAGGTCCAGCGCCTCATCGCCAAGGTCATCGCCGATCTGCCCCGGGGCGTGCTGGTCCCGGCCCTCCTGGAGAGGCTCGCCAAGGGGGACCTGAACGAGAGGCTCCGCGTCCTCGACGTGTACGAGACCCATCCGGACCTCCCGGACGTCGGCCTGGTCCTGGCGCTGCTCCGGGACGCCGATCCCGAGGTCCGCCGCCGCTCCCTCACCCGCCTCTCCTCCCGGCCCGCCGGCGCAATGGACTCCCGGGTGGAGGAGCGCCTGCTCTCCCTCCTGGAGGACGAGGACGCCGCGATCCGCCTCCTCGCCCTGACCTGCCTGGGGGACGCGCCGTCCCCCCCGGCGAGGGCCCGGATCCTCGCCCTCCTCTCGGACTCCGATCCCGGCGTGCAGCAGAAGGCCCTGGAACACCTCTCGCGGAACGCCGTCGTGGACGACGCCGAGACCGAGAGGGAGCTGATCGGGCTCCTGGCCAGCGACGCCAACCCGGTGCGGGTGGCGGTGCTGCGGGTCCTGCTGGGCGCGGCGGACCAGACCGCCGTGGTCCGCCGGATCCTGCTGTTCTCGAAGACCATCCCCGGGTGGGCGCGGGAGCGGCTCACCCTGAGCCTCAAGGAGCTGGGGCAGGAGCTCGTCGCCCCCGCCGTCGCCCTGATGCGGGACCCGGAGCCCGAGGTGCGCCTCGTCGCCCTGAGCGTGGCGGGCCTCTACGACACCCCCGAGGTCCTGGACGCGACCCTCGCCCTGCTGGACGACCCCGACGAGTGGATCCGGATCACCGCCGTCGAGCAGCTCGGGCGCACCGGGGACGCCCGGATCGTGCCGCGCCTCCTGCCCCTGCTCAAGGAGGACGCCCTGCGGTGGGCGACCATCGAGGCCCTGGGGGCCATCGGCGACGAGCGCGCCCTGCCCGCGATGGTGTCGCTGCTGGAGGACGAGCGCGAGGAGACCCGCCTCGAGGTGCTCAACGCCATCCAGCGCTTCGGCAGGCCCGAGATCGCCCCCCAGCTCCAGCGCTGCGCCCTGACGGACCCCTCCCGGGTGGTGCGGGACCGCGCCCACGAGGTCCTGGGGCGGCTCCGGGGCGGCGACGGCGCGGAGGGAGCGGGCCCGGTCTCGACGTTGGCCCAGCAGAGCATCCGGATCCGCGCCGCCGGCGAGGTCACCCGCCTGGACCGCATGCTCATGGACGCCCGGCGCCAGGGGGCCTCGGACTTCCACCTGTCCGTCGGCCTGCCGCCCACGGTGCGCCTGCACGGGGAGCTCGTCCCCCTGGACGCCCCCCCGGTGAGCCCCGGCGACGCCGAGACCCTGGTGCGGGAGATCCTCTCCCCCCGCCAGCAGGAAGTCCTGGACGCCCACAGCCAGGTGGACTTCTGTCACACCATCGAGAACGTCGGCCGCTACCGCGCCAACGCCTACCGGCAGCGCCTCGGCCTGTGCGCCGTGTTCCGGGTGATCCCCACCCAGGTCCCCACCTTCCACGACCTGGGGATCCCCGGGCACCTGGCGGACCTGGTGAACTACAAGCAGGGGCTGATCGTGGTCGCAGGGCCCTCGGGGAGCGGAAAGTCCACCACCCTCGCGGCGATGGTGAACCTCATCAACGAGTCCAAACGGGACCACATCCTCACCATCGAAGACCCCATCGAGTTCGTCCACCCCATGAAGAACAGCCTGGTGAACCAGCGGGAGGTGAGCCGCCACACCGCCAGCTTCGCCAAGGCGCTGCGGGCCGCCCTGCGGGAGGACCCCGACTGCATCGTGGTGGGCGAGATGCGGGACGGCGAGACCATCGCCATGGCGATGTCCGCCGCCGAGACCGGCCACCTCGTGATCGCCACCCTCAACACCACGTCGGCTCCCAAGACCGTGGACCGCCTGGTGGAGTCCTTCCCGCCCCAGGAGCAACCCCAGGTCCGAATGATGCTCAGCGAGTCCCTGAAGTGCGTGATCTCCCAGCAGCTCCTGGCCCGCAAGGATGGAAAGGGCCGGGTCGCCTGCTTCGAGGTGCTGATGAACACGCCCAACGTGTCGGCGCTGATCCGCGACAACAAGACCTACCAGCTCCCCTCCGCGATGCAGATCGGCAGGGCCCACGGGATCGTGCCCCTGGACGACGCCCTGCTGGACCTGGTGCGCCGGGGCCTCGTCACCCCCGAGACCGCCTGGCTCCGGGCCCGCAAGCGGGAGCTGTTCGAGGACCTGGTCCCCGACGAGTTCCGCGCCAGCCATCGCGGCGAGGTGGCCGCCGCCACCGAGGCGCCCCCGGCCTGATCCCCCCGCCCCCACGACCCGGGAACGAACCCATGAAGCCGATGGATCGCCTCCTCACCCTCATGGTGGACCGCGGCGCCTCCGACCTGCACCTCGTCGCCGGCAAGGCGCCCATCCTGCGCCTCTCGGGCCAGATGGAGCCCCAGCGCTCCCGCGTGCTGTCGAACCGCGACTTCGTCGAGCACGTCCGGGCCATCGCCCCCGCCCGCCTGTGGGAGCGATACATGCTCACCGGCGACGTCGACTTCGCCTACGAGGTGCCCGATCTCGCCCGCTTCCGCGTCAACCTCTTCATGCAGGAGCACGGCTTCGGCGCGGTCTTCCGGATCATCCCCTCGAAGATCATGACGGTGGACCAGCTCGGGCTCCCCAGCCAGGTGGGCCGCGCCACCCGCTTGGAGGGCGGCCTGTTCCTGGTGACCGGCCCGACGGGCTCGGGCAAGTCCACCACCCTGGCGGCGGTGATCGACCGGATCAACAGCGAGCGCAAGCTCCACATCGTCACCATCGAGGACCCCATCGAGTTCGTCCACCCCAACAAGAGGTCGATCATCAGCCAGCGGGAGGTGGGCGCCCACGCCCAGGACTTCTCGTCGGCGCTGAAGGCGGCGGTGCGCGAGGACCCCAACGTGATCCTGGTGGGCGAGATGCGGGACCGTGAGACGATCTCCCTGGCCCTGGCCGCCGCCAGCACCGGCCTCCTGGTCTTCGGCACCCTCCACACCAACAGCGCGGCCAAGACCTGCGACCGCATCGTCAACGTCTTCCCCACCGAGGAGCAGGACGGGGTGCGCTCGGTGCTGGCCGAGACCCTCCAGGGGATCGCCGCCCAGCAGCTCGTCCGCAAGAAGGGGGGCGGCCGCGTGGCGGCGGTGGAGCTGCTCTTCCGCACCCCCTCGCTGCCGACGCTGATCCGCGAGGGCAAGACCCACCAGCTCACCGGCCTGATACAGATGGGGCGGCGCCAGGGGATGATCGCCATGGACGACTCCCTGGCGGCCCTGGTCCAGGCGGGCACGATCTCCTTCGAGGACGCCTACGAGAAGGCCATCGACAAGGCGAGCTTCCGCGCCCTCCTGGGGGGCGTCCCCGAGGCGCCGGCGGCGATGGTCTGACCCGCCACGCTGGGCGGCCCGCGCGTTTCGTGGTACGTAGAGGCACGGGTCGCCGGACGGTCGGGCCGGACCGCCCGCCCCGCACCCCGCCGGGCGACCCGAGGGGGGCCCGTGTCCCGCGCCACCGCACCGCTCCTGTTCCTGGCCCTGCTCTGGGCCTGCTCCGACCACGACCTCTCCCTCGCCCCCGGCGACGGCGACCTCCCCTCCGGACCCGCCATCGCCGTCGACCCGTCCTCCCTGGACTTCGGGGCGGTGCGGGTCGGCCGCTCCGGGGGCACCCTGCCGGTGACGGTCTCCAACGTGGGGACCGCCGCCCTGGACCTGCTGGGCCTGGAGCTGGACAGCGCCTGGCCCGACGCCTTCCTGGTCACGGACCCCGCCGACGCCCGCCTCGACCCCGGCGCCTCCACCACCTTCTCGGTCACCTACGCCGCCACCGCCGAGGCCGCCCAGGGGCTCCGGGTCTCGGTCCGGAGCACCGATCCCGAGTCCCCGTCGGTCCCCGTGGACGCCTGGGGCGAGGGGGTGCGCCCCCGGATCCGCCTGACCCCGGACCTCCACGACTTCGGCGCGGTGCCCGGCGGCACCACCCAGACCCTCCTGGTGTCGATCCTGAACGAGGGCACCGACGCCCTCCGGGTGGACGAGGTCCGCATCGACGCCCCCAGCGGGGAGTTCGCCCTGGACCCCCTCCTGGACCACAACGGCGCCCTCCCCTGGTCCATCCCCCCGGGGGGAGACCTTCCGGTGCGGGTGGACTACGGCCCCCTGGACGACGCCGGGGACGTGTCGACGGTGACGGTGGTCTCCGACGACCCCGACCACGGGGAGGCGGAGGCGGTCCAGCTCGGGGCGGGCACGGGCTTCAAGGGCTTCAGCACCGGCTGGTACGTGTACGACGACGGGATCCCCTACGAGACGACCTCCAACCCCTCCCACGTCGTGGACCACCACGGGGACGAGGACCTCTACTGGTACGAGCCCAGCGGCGCCCACGGCCTCATCGACTCCGTGGACCCCACGACGGACTTCGCGGTGCTGCGGGACTACATCCTGGCCCACGCCCCCGCGCCCGTCGAGCCGACGGAGCCCTTCGACTACGACGCGGGGAGCACCCTGGCCACCTTCGCGTTCGCGACGTTCACCTACTTCCTGTGCGACTTCTACCTGGACCCCTCGGACGATGCCGCCCTCTACGAGATCCGCTCGGGCACGGTGGACGACGGGATCCAGGTGATGGTCAACGGCGCCATCCTGGGCCGCCTCTCCCTCGGGGAGGCGGGCCGCTCCTGGCCCCTCACCCACGCCTTCCCCGGGGCGGTGAACTCCCTGGTGGTGATCCTGGTGGACGACTCCCAGGTGAACAAGTACGTCCACGACCTCGCCTTCTACCGGGACGGGGTGCTGGTGACGGACTGACCGGACCGGGGGGCAGCCGACCTTGCGCCCGGGGGCCCGGTCGTTTACTGTCCCGCGCCGCGGGCGGCTCCCGCGGCACCCGAGGGGAGGCTCGAAGTGGCCACGACGCGGCTCATCGCGGCGGTGATGGCGGGGGGCGTGGGCAAGAGGCTCATGCCCCTCACGGCGGAGCGCGCCAAGCCTGCCGTGCCCTTCGGGGGCATCTACCGGATCGTCGACTTCATCCTCAGCAACTGCCTGCACTCCGGGATCCGCCAGATCCTGGTGCTCACCCAGTACAAGTCCGACTCCCTCAACCGCCACCTCATCCACGCCTGGTATCCCCTCTTCCCCCCGAGCCTCGGCTACATGATCGAGGCCGTGCCCCCCCAGCAGTGGGTCGGCGAGCGCTGGTACGCCGGGACGGCGGACTCCGTCTACCAGAGCTTCTTCCGGGTCCGGGACCTGCGCCCCGAGCACGTCGCCGTCCTCGCCGGCGACCACATCTACAAGATGGACATCCGCCGGATGTTCGAATTCCACGTAGACTCCGGGGCCGACGCCACCGTCTCGTGCATCGAGGCCCCCGTCGAAGAGGCCGCGGGCGCGTTCGGCGTCGCCGTGGTCGGCCCCGACGGCGAGCGCATCGTCTCCTTCGAGGAGAAGCCCCAGAAGCCCACCCCCATCCCCGGCCGCCCCGACACCTGCCTCGCCTCCATGGGGATCTACATCTTCCGCTCGAAGGTCCTGGACGACGTGCTGGAGGCCGGCCCCGGCCGCCAGCGCCAGTACGACTTCGGCACCGACATCCTGCCCTCCATGGTGGCCGGTGGCGCCCGGGTCTGCGCCTGGCAGTTCCGGGACGAGAGGGGCCAGCCCGGCTACTGGCGGGACGTCGGCACGGTGGACGCCCTGTACGAGGCCAACATGGACCTCGTCCGGCCCGTCCCCCGGCTGAACCTCTACGACGACGTCTGGCCCATCATCGGCCTGCGCCGTCACGTGCCCCCCGCCAAGTTCGTCTTCGCCCAGGCGGACGCCGAGGGGGGCCGGCGCGGCGAGGCCCACGACTCCCTGGTCAGCTCCGGCGTCATCGTCTCCGGCGGCCGGGTGAAGCGCTCGGTCCTCAGCCCCCGGGTGCGGGTCAACAGCTTCGCCTCGGTGGAGGACAGCGTGCTCCACGACAACGTCGACGTCGGGCGCTACGCCATCCTGCGCCGGGCCATCGTCGACAAGGGGGTCCGGATCCCGGCGGGGGAGCAGATCGGCGTCGACCTCGCCCGGGACCGCGCCCGCTTCACCGTGAGCGACCGAGGGATCGTCGTCATCCCCAAGAACTACCAGTTCGAGCCCCGCGCCGTTGGCCCCAGGGTCGAGACATGAGCGAGCCCAAGCACCCCCACCACCGCGTCGAGGCGCCGCCCCTCCTGCCGCCCCGCACCGGCGTCGCCGGGATCCGCGGCATGCCCCGGAACCCCCACTCCAGCTTCGTGTACTGGGAGCTCTCCCCCGATGACGAGGCGCGCCTCGCCGCGGCCCCGGGGGCGAGGGTGGTGCTGCTGGAGGCCGAGGGGGAGGGCTCCAGCGCCGTCGTCGGCGACGCGGCGGTCCCCACGGGCTCCCGCACCCGCCCCGCCCGGGGCGGCGAGTCCTACCGCCACGCCCTCGCCCTGCTGCACCCGGACGGCGGCATGGACCTCCTCCACGCCTCCCCCCGCTTCACCGCCCCCGGCGGTCACGGCGCCGAGGAGGACTTCGAGGCCGTCGCCGCCTACGCCCACCGCTTCGTTCCCCCCCTGGACGTCGGATGAGAGCCTCCACCCTCCCCCTCCACGGTGCCCGGGGGCACCTGATGGTGGTCCTCCACGCCCACCTCCCCTACGTCCGCCAGCCCGAGCACCCCCGGTTCCTGGAGGAGGAGTGGTTCTACGAGGCGGTCGCCGAGACCTACGTCCCCCTCTACCGCGAGCTCCGGGCCCTCGCCGACCGGGGCGTCCCCTTCCGCCTCACCCTGGGGATCACCCCTCCCCTGGCGGAGATGTCCCGGGATCCCCTGCTCCGTTCCCGCCTGCGGGGCTACCTGGAGGACCGCCTGCGCCTCGCCGAGGCCGAGGTCGCCCGCACCCGCACCCACGATCCCCGCTTCACCGAGGCCGCCCGGGTGTACCTGGAGGTCTACGGCGAGGCCCTGCGCCTCTTCGACGAGCGCCGGGGCGACCTGCTGTCCTGCTTCCGCGAGCTGCGGGACGCGGGGCACCTGGAGATCGTCACCTGCGCCGCCACCCACGGCTACCTGCCCCTCCTCGCCACCCGGGAGGGGCGCCGCGCCCAGGTCCTCCAGGCCGTCCGCGCCCACCAGCGCCACTTCGGCGAGAGCCCCCGGGGGATCTGGCTCCCCGAGTGCGCCTACGCCCCGGGCCTGGACGAGCTGCTGGCCGAGGCGGGGATCCAGTACTTCTTCCTGGACCACCACGGGATCGTGGGGGCCGAGCCCCCTCCCCACGGCGTCCACGCCCCCGTCCGCACCCCCGGGGGCCGCTACGCCTTCGGCCGGGATCCCGAGGCGGGCCGGCAGGTGTGGAGCGCCACCGAGGGCTACCCCGGCGACGCCGCCTACCGGGAGTTCTACAAGGACATCGGCTACGAGGCGTCCCTGGAGATGGTGCGGCCCTTCCTCCTCCCCGACGGCCGCCGCCACGGGGTGGGGATCAAGACCCACCGGATCACCGGCAAGGTGCCCCTGGACCGCAAGGAGCCCTACGATCCCCGCGCCGCCCGGGAACGGGTGCAGCAGCACGCCGACCACTTCGTCGCCTCCCGGGTGGCCCAGGTGGAGGGGCTGGCCTCCTCCGGCGGCGGGCCCTTCGCCGTCGTCGCCCCCTACGACGCCGAGCTGTTCGGCCACTGGTGGTTCGAGGGGCCGGCCTTCCTGGGCGCGGTCCTGGAGCGCCTGGCCCGGAGCCCCGTCCGCTCCACCACCCCCGGGGAGTGGATCGACGGCGGCCTCCCCTGGCACGAGGGGCGCCCCGCCGCCAGCTCCTGGGGGGACGGTGGCTTCTACGACGTGTGGCTCAACTCCAGCACCGAGCACTACTGGCCCCACCTCCACGCCGCCGAACGCCGCATGGTGGCCCTCGCCCGGGACCACCGGGACGTCGTGGACGGCCGGGCCGAGGACGAGGCGACGGCCCGCGCCCTCGCCCAGGCCGCCCGGGAGCTGCTGCTGGCCCAGGCGTCCGACTGGACCTTCCTGGTGAGCGGCGGCACCGCCCCCGACTACGCCGACCGCAAGATCCGCCTCCACCTGGCCCGCTTCGGGCAGCTCCACGACCAGATCCGGCGCCGCGCCGTCGACGCCGAGGAGCTGGCGTCCCTGGAGGCCCTGGACAACCTCTTCCCCGACGTCGACTGGCGCCTCTGGGCGTGAGCGTGGACCGAGCCCGCGGCCCCTCCACCGCCGGTGGCGCCCCGGCGGGCGGCCACGAAGCCCTGCGCGTCGCGTTCCTGTGGCACATGCACCAGCCCGACTACCGCCACCCGGAGTCGGGGGAGGAGGTCATGCCCTGGGTGCGGCTGCACGCGCTCAAGGACTACTACGACGTGGCCCGGATCGTCGGCGAGGCGCCCCCCGGGGTGAGGATGACCTTCAACCTCACCCCCGTCCTCCTCGTCCAGATCCAACAGTTGGAATGGCGTCCCTCCCAGGACCCCTTCTCGCGCCTCTCCCGGAAGCCCGTGGACCGGCTGCGCCTCGACGACAAGCTCTTCATCCTCCAGCACTTCTTCAGCGTGAACGAGGACCGGATGCTCCGGCCGCTGGACCGGTACGCCTGGCTCTACGAGCAGGTCCGGGCCGCCCACGGCCACCCGGAGCGGGTCCTCCAGCGCTTCTCGGACCAGGACTACCTGGACCTCCAGGTGCTGTTCAACCTCGCCTGGAGCGGTCGCACCCTGAGGGAGCGGCCGCCGGTGCGCCGGCTGCTGGCCAAGGGCCGCGGCTTCACCGAGGTGGAGAGGGACGAGCTGCTGGCCGTCCAGGACGCCTTCGTCGCCGAGGTCCTGCCCCTGTACCGCCGCCTCGCCGACGAGGGGCGGATCGAGCTGTCCACGACCCCCCTGAACCACCCCATCCTCCCCCTCCTGTGCGACCTCCAGGCCGCCCGGGAGGCCAACCCCCACTGCTCCGTGGACGGGATCTCCTTCCGCCACCCCGAGGACGCCCGGGAGCAGGTCGCCCGGGCCCGGGCCCTGGCGGAGGGGGCCCTGGGGCGGCGCCCCGAGGGGATGTGGCCGTCCGAGGGCAGCGTCTCGGAGGAGGCGGTCCGCCTCATGGGGGCCGAAGGGGTGCGATGGATCGCCACGGACCGGCAGGTGTTGGAACGCTCCCTCGCCCTCTCGGGGCGCCCCTCCGACCCCCTGGCCCACCTCACCCCCTGGCGGCTCCGGGGGGAGGGCAACCCCGCCACCTTCTTCCGCGACACCACCCTCTCGGACCTCATCGGCTTCACCTACTCCCGCTGGGAGCCCGAGGCCGCCGTGCGGGACCTGCTGCACCGCGCGCGCTCCCTGCTCCAGTCCGTCCCCGATCCCGGCCGCGCCGTGCTGCCGGTGATCCTGGACGGCGAGAACGCCTGGGAGTTCTACGCCGACCACGGGGTCCCCTTCCTGACCTGTCTGATGTCGGCCCTCGCCGCGGCCCCCGACGTGCGGGCGGTGACGATGTCCGAGGCCCTGGGGGCGGTGCCCGCCCGGGAGCTCCCCCGGCTGAGGGCGGGTTCCTGGATCCGCGCCGACTTCGACACCTGGGCCGGCCACCCCGAGAAGAACCGCGCCTGGGTCGCCATCGTGGACGCCCGGTGCGAGCTGGAGGACCACCGCCGCAGGGGGGACGCCGATCCCGCCGCCCTGGCCAACGCCTACGACCACCTGCTTCGGGCCGAGGGGAGCGACTGGTTCTGGTGGCTCGGCGACGACCACTACACGCCGTTCAAGCGGGAGTTCGACGAGCTGTTCCGCCTGCACGTGGTGGCGGTGTGGCGAGCCCTGGGGGTGAGCCCGCCGGCCTACCTCTTCGAGCCCATCGCCGACCCGGCCCGGGCGGTGGCAGTCGAGACCCGGGAGCCCTTCCAACTCATTCGTCCCACATTGGACGGGGAGGCCCAACGCTACTACGAGTGGATGGGGGCGGGCTACTTCGACGTCGCCTTCCAGAAGGGGGCGATCTTCACCGGCGAGCCCCTGGTCCGTCGCGTCCACTACGGGTTCGACGAGGGGACCCTGTACCTTCGCCTCACGCCCCGGGAGGGACGGGCCGACGACGTGCTGGGGGAGGCGCGGGTCGAGGTCTGCGTGGACGACGCCGACCGGGACCGCCGCTGGACCTGGACTTTGGAGCCTGGCGGGTCCTGTCGCCTCCGGGACCAGGCCGGCGCCGAGGCGCCCCCCGGCAGGGTGGGCGTCGGCCTGGTGGTGGAGCTGGGGATCCCCCTGGCCTCCATGGACCTCGCCCCCGGACGCACCCTGCGCCTGCACGTCGAGATCGTCTCCCCCGACGGCCGGAGCGAGCGCCTGCCCCTGGAGGCCTCCATCCAGGCGGCGGTGCCACCGCCGGAGTTCAACCGCCTCAACTGGTCCCTATGAGCCCATGCCCGAACTGAGACACGATCCCATCCAGAAGCGCTGGGTCATCATCGCCACCGAGCGGTCGCGCAGGCCCTCCGACCTCCACGTCGGCTCGTCGGCGGTGGGGGACGCCGGGGCCTTCTGCCCCTTCTGCCCCGGCAACGAGTCCGCGACGCCGCCGGAGATCATGGCGATCCGCCCGCCGGGCTCCCACGCGGGGGCCCCCGATTGGAAGGTGCGGGTCGTCCCCAACAAGTTCCCCGCCCTGCGCATCGAGGGCAGCCCCGACCGGGAGGCCGCGGGGGTCTACGACCGGATGAACGGGATCGGCGCCCACGAGGTGATCGTGGAGACGCCGGAGCACGGAACCTCCCTGGCGGACATGGACTACCGCGGGGTGGAGCGGGTGGTGCAGGCCTACGTCGCCCGGCAGGCGGACCTGCTGCGGGACCAGCGGTTCAAGTACGTGCTGGTGTTCAAGAACCACGGCGAGGTCGCCGGTGCCACCCTGTCGCATCCCCACAGCCAGGTCATCGCCACGCCGGTGACTCCGCGCACCATCTCGACGGAGCTGACCTCGGCTCGGGAGCACTACCACCTGAAGGAGCGCTGTCTCTTCTGCGACGTGCTCGCCCAGGAGCTCCAGGCGGGGGCGCGGGTGGTGTGGAGCGACCCGATGTTCGCGGTGATCGCCCCCTACGCCTCCCGCTTCCCCTTCGAGCTGATGATCCTGCCCCGGCGGCACGGACACGCCATCACCGCCCTGACTCCCGAGGAGGTCTCGGGCCTGGCGCGCGTGTTGCGTGACACGTTGCGGCGCCTCAAGATCGCGCTGGGGGACCCCGCCTACAACTTCATGATACACACCGCGCCGAACCTGGACTACGAGCCCCGCCGGGTCACCTTCTGGCAGACGATCCCCTGGGACTTCCACTGGCACATCGAGATCATCCCCCGCCTCACCCAGGTGGCGGGCTTCGAGTGGGGCACGGGCTTCTACATCAACCCCACGGCACCCGAGGAGGCGGCGATGTTCCTGCGGGGGATCGAGCTGCGGTGAGGGTCCTCCACGTCGCCGCGGAGTGCGCCCCCTGGGCGAAGGTGGGGGGGCTGGCGGACGTGACCGGCGCCCTGCCCGCCGCGCTAAGCGCCGTGGGGGTGGACGCGGCCCTGGTCCTGCCCCTGTACCGCGAGGTGCGGGAGCGGGGGATCGAGGGGGAGCCGGTGGCGGGCCCCTTCCCGGTGCGCCTCGGGGGGAGGGCCTGGCCGGTGACCCTGAGGCGGGCCACCCACCCCGAGGGCTTCCCGGTGGTGCTCCTGGAGTGCGACGAGCTTTACGACCGGGAGGGGATCTACGTCGACCCGGGGACCCGGGAGCCCTTCCCGGACGACCTGGAGCGCTTCGGGGTGCTGTGCCGGGGGGCACTGTGGGCGGCGCAGGTCCTCGGCAGGTGGGACCTCCTCCACGCCCACGACGCCCACGCCGCGGCGGCGGTGGCGATGCTCGCCGCCGGCTACCGCCACACGCCGCTGGAGTGGACGCGCTCGGTCCTGTCGCTCCACAACGCCGGCTACCAGGGCCTCCACCCCCTCGCGGCGGCGGCGACGCTGGAGCTGCCCCTCGGGGACACCCGCCCCGGGGGCCCGGCGGAGTTCTGGGGACGGCTCAACCTGCTCAAGGCGGGGATCTGCGCCGCCGACGGCCTGCACACCGTGAGCGAGACCTACGCCCGGGAGATCGTCTCGGGCCCGGAGTTCGGCTTCGGCCTGGAGGGGGTGCTCCGGGAGCGGGCGGACCGCCTGGTGGGGATCCCCAACGGCATCGACACCCGGGCCTGGGACCCGTCCCGGGATCCCCACCTGCCGGCCCGCTACGACGCCGCGGACCGGTCGGGCAAGGCGGAGTGCAAGCGCGCCGTTCACCGCCTGGCGGGGTGGGACGAGTCCGACCTGTCCCGCCCCCTGCTGGCGGTGGTGAGCCGGCTGGTGGACCAGAAGGGCCCGGACCTGGTGTTGGAAGCCCTCCCCGCCCTGTTGGACTCCGGGGCGAGGCTGGTGGTCCTGGGCGCCGGGAGCCGGGAGTACGAGGACGCCTTCACCCGTGCCGCCGCCTCCCGCCCGGACGGGATCTGGACGCGGATCGGCTTCGACGAGCCCCTGGCCCACCGCATCGAGGCGGGCGCCGACGTCTTCCTGATGCCCTCCCGCTACGAGCCCTGCGGGCTGAACCAGATGTACAGCATGAGGTACGGCACGGTCCCCGTGGTGCGCGCGACCGGGGGCCTCGCCGACACCGTCCTGGAGTGGGACCCGACCACGGGGCGAGGTACGGGGTTCCGCTTCGAGGCCCCCACCTCCGAGGCCCTCCTCGCCGCCACCGCGCGGGCGCTGGAGACCTACCGCGACCCCCACGCCTGGGCCCGCCTGGTCTGGAACGGCATGGCGCGGGACTTCTCGTGGGAGGGGGCGGCGGCGCGGTACAAGGACTGGTACGAGGGGGTGGGGAGGGGGTAGGCTCCTCACTCCCCCCGGCGGCTCCGCGTCCCGCGGGTGCTCACCTCGCCGCCCGACCGCCACTCCGCCCCTTCCCCCGTCCCGCCCGGCCCGCGCACGTCACGAAACGGTTGATCCTGGGGCTCGCCGGAGGCATCATGCGCCATCGCCCGGGCGGAACGGTTTTCCGCCCTGCAAGGAGTCGGTGATGGCGCGTTCTCCGCTCTTCTCGAGGATGGCCCAGGTCCACCGCATGGGGCGCTACTGCGAGGACCACGGGCTGAGCGCCCGGCAGGCCCGGGAGCGGCTGGACGACCTGCGGTGGGCGGCGGAGCGCGGGCGGTGGTCGCGGCGGCAGGTGCTGGCGGCGCTGGGGATCGGCGCGGCCGGGCTCGCTTCGACGTCCATCCTGGGGGCGCGGAAGAGTCACGCCGGGGGTGGCGGCGGGGGAGGTGGCAATGGGCAGGGGTCCTCCCCGCGAGTTGCCATCGTGGGCGGGGGCATGGCGGGGATCGCGTGCGCGGATCGCCTCGAACGATCCGGCGTGGTTCCGGTGGTGTACGAGGCCAGCAGCCGCCTGGGCGGCCGGATCCGCACCTGGAGGGGCTTCCCGGGGGGCCTGGTCGCCGAGGCCGGCGGCGAGATGATCGACAACCTCCACAAGACGATCCTCGGCTACGCCATCGAACTTGGACTCGCCCGGGAGGACCTGGGCAAGAACCCCGGCGATCCGCTCTACTACTTCGGTGGCGCGCACTGGCACGAGGACGACATCGTCGACGAGTACCGCGAGATGGTGGACCGGATGCGCCCGGACCTCCAGGCCTGCTCCGGCTCGCCGACGTTCTACTCCCACACCGCCGAGGACGTGACGCTGGACAACACCGATCTGGCGACCTACCTCGACGCCCGTGCGGGCGACCTCCCGCGGGTGCGGGAGGCGCTGGCCCAGGCCTACGTGTCCGAGTACGGCCTCGAGTGCGCCGAGCAGTCCATGCTCAACATGCTGCTCTTCATCCACCTGGACAGCAGCCGCAACTTCCGCGAGTTCGGCGTGTTCAGCGACGAGCGATACCACCTCACCGAGGGGAACGACCAGCTCGTCCTCGGGCTGGCGGCGCGCCTCGCCGCCACCATCAACACCGGGGCGAAGCTGACGCGCCTCGCCCGGGACGTCTCGGGCGGCTTCCTGCTCTACTTCAACGGCTCCGCGGAGGCCGAGGTCGCCGACGCGGTGGTGCTGACCCTTCCCTTCTCGGTGCTCCGGGGCGTCGACCTGGACGCCAGCCTCGACCTGAGCGAGGACAAGCGCCGCGCCATCGACACCCTGGGCTACGGGGCCAACTGCAAGACCATGGTGCTGTTCGACGGCCGGCCGTGGAGCGACCTGGCCGGAAGCAACGGCCTCGTCTACAGCGACCTGCCCAACGTGCAGAACGCCTGGGAGACCAACTACACCAAGGCCGGGGCCTCCGGAGTGCTCACCGACTACTCCGGTGGAGATCGGGCGAAGGATCTCCAGGTTACGGGGACGGGGTACTACTGCGGGTCCTGCCACGTCGGACCGGTCGGCGACCTGAACATCGAAGACTCGCTGATCCAGTCCCAGGTCCAAGCCTTCCTCGCCGACCTGGACGTGATCATCCCCGGCGCGGCGGCCCGCGCGGCGACCGAGGACGGCAAGTTCGTGGTCCACCGCGGCCACTGGCTGCCCCAGAGCGCCTCCAAGGGCTCCTACACCTGCTACGCCCCCGGCCAGTTCACCCAGGTGGCGGGGTTGGAGGGGGAGCCCGCGGGGTTGCTCAAGTTCGCGGGCGAGCACGCCAACTCCTTCTACGAGTGGCAGGGCTTCATGGAGGGCGCGGCGCTGTCCGGGATCGACGCCGCCGAGGCCCTCCTCGACGACATCCGGGACGGCCGACTCTAGGTCCCTGCGGCCGACCAGCGGAGGCCCTCATCGCCGCGCCGCTGGCGGCTCGGCGTTCAGCGGGTCCTCGGGCCAGGAGTGGCGGGGGTAGCGGCGGCGGAGCTCGGAGCGGATCCCGGGGTAGTGACGCTTCCAGAAGCCGGCGAGGTCGGTGGTGACCTGGACGGCGCGGTGGTTGGGCGCCAGGAGGTGGAGGACCAGGGGGACGCGGCCGGGGCCGATCGCCGGGCCGTCCGCCATGCCGAAGAAGTCCTGGAGGCGGGACTCCACCCAGGGGGTGCGGCCGGGGGAGTAGTGGACGGGGGCGCGGCGGCCACCGGGGAGTTGGACCGCTTCCGGCGCCAGCCTGTCCAACTTGGGACGAGCGCCCGGGCCGAGGTGTTGGATCCAGGCCCCCGGCAGGTCCGCGCGCCGCAGCTCTTCCAACGAGCCCCGGCCCCGGCAGAGGGAGGCGAGGACCGTGCGGCGGGCGTCGTCGTCCAAAGGCGGTAGGCCCGCGTCGGGGGCGGCTTCCCGCACGAAGGCGATCCGCGCCAGGAGCCGGTCGTGGGCCTCGCCGTCGCACAGGGAGCGGGGGTCCAGGGCGAGGGCGGCCGATTCCAGCGCCCGGGTGGTCCGCGGATCGTCCCGGGGGGCGGGTCGCCGGGACTCGTCGATCACCAGGCGGTCGTACACCAGGCGCTCCACCCGCTCGACCCGCTCCGAGGTGGCGTTCCAGGCGATCTCCGCCTCCTCCCGCAGCGCCTCCCCCGGCAGGTCGATGAGCCAGTCCGCCTCGATGGCGCTGGCGAGGCGGACCAGGGGCACCCCCTGGCGCTCCTCGGCGTCCACCGCCACCACCAGCGGCGCGTCCCGGACGCAGCTCGACTCCGCCAGACGCGCCGATCCGCCCCCCGCCAGGAGCAGGTCCACCTCCCCCTTGCGCTCGCCCCCCGCGGCGCGGCGGCGGGCCACCCGGTCGGGGTAGGCGGCCAGGATCGCCTGGAGCAGCGCCCGGTCCCGCTCCCCGGGGTCGGCGGGCCCGGAGGAGGGGGGCCGGCCCGAGGCGGCGGGGCGGCGCAGTTGCCGGACCACCCTCATGGCCCCCCGCGCCGCGTCGGGATCCAGGCCGAGGGAGCGGCACCGGGCCTCGGCGAAGCCCGCGGCGGCGGCCTGCTCGAAGAGGCCCGCCAGCTCCAGCACGTCCGACTCCCCCCGCAGGACCGCCGCCGTCCGGCCCCGGTCGGCCCGCACGTCCCTCTCCCCCAGGAGGGCCGCCACCGCCGCCGCCTCGCCCCCGATCCCCCGGGCCTCGCCCTCCACCAGCAGGCGGGCCAGCCGGGGGTGGAGGGGGTGGCGGAGCATGGCGCGGCCGGTGGGGGTGAGGGCGCCGTCGCCGGTGACGGCGCCGAGGCGCTGGAGCAGGCGGTCCGCGGCGGCGAGGGCCGCCGCCGGCGGGGCCTCGTACCACTCGAAGGCGGCGAGGTCGGCGATCCCCGCGGCGTGGAGTTGGAGGGCCTCCTGGGCGAGGTCGGCGCGGCGCACCTCGGGGGCGTCGAACTCGGGGCGGGTGTCGTGGTCGTGGCGGGTGAAGAGGCGCACGCAGAGGCCCGGGCGGGTCCTCCCGGCGCGGCCCGCCCGCTGGGCGGCCGAGGCACGGCTCACCTTCCGCACCCTCAGGGTGGGCAGGCCGGTCCACGGATCGTGGGAGGGGATCCGGGCGAGGCCCGAGTCCACCACCGCCACCACGCCGTCGATGGTCACCGACGTCTCGGCGACGTTGGTGGAGAGGATCACCTTGCGCCGGTCGGAGGGGCCCACCGCCCGTGCGGTCTCGGTTGCGGGCAGGTCGCCGTGGAGGGGGAGCACCCGCAGGGAGGCCCGGTCGGCGAGGGGGGCCAGGGCCTCGGCGCAGCGGCGGATCTCGGCGGCGCCGGGCAGGAAGACCAGCACGTCGCCTTCGAGACCACCGTCCACGAGGCGGCGGACGGCGTCCCGGACCTGGGCCGGGAGGGGCCGGCCGTCGGGGAGGGGGGCGTGCTCGACTGCCACCTCGAACCGGCGGCCCTCGGAGCGGAGGCGGGGGCAGCCCCCCAGGAACTCGGCCACCGGCCCGGCGTCCAGGGTGGCGGACATGACCACGAGGCGCAGCTCGGGGCGGCGCTCGCGCTGGAGGCGCCGGAGCAGGGCCAGGCCGACGTCGCCGGGGAGGTGGCGCTCGTGGAACTCGTCCAGCACCACCGCCGCCACGCCCCGCAGCTCGGGATCGGCGAGGAGGCGGCGGGCGAGCAGCCCCTCGGTGACGAAGCGCAGGCGGGTCCGCGCCGAGGCGACCTCCTCGAACCGGACCTGGTAGCCCACCCGCCCCCCGGGGGCCTCGCCCAGCTCCCGGGCGACCTGCTCGCAGGCCAGGCGCGTGGCGAGGCGGCGGGGCTGGAGGACCAGGACCTCCCCCTCTTCGGCCAGCCCTCCCTCCACCAGGGCCCAGGGGACCCGAGTGGTCTTGCCCGCCCCCGGCGGGGCCTCCAGCACCAGCGAGGGGCCGGACCGCAGGCAGGCGAGCACATCCGGGAGGAGGGGGTCGATGGGGAGGGAGGGGCGGGGCACGGGAGCCAGGATCAGGGAAGGTCGAAGGTGGCGATCACCGGGGCGTGGTCGCTGGGCAGCTTGCCCTTGCGCTCGGCGCGGTCGATCTCGGCGCCGGTGCAGCGGGCGGCCAGGGGTGGGGTGGCGAAGACGTGGTCGATCCGGAGCCCGTCGTCCTTGGGGAAGGCGAGCATCCGGTAGTCCCACCACGAGTATCGCCCCCCCTCGGGGTGGTGCAGGCGGTAGGTGTCCACGAGGCCGAAGGCCAGCACGTCCGCCAGGGCGGCCCGGGCCTGGGGGTGGAAGAGCACGGTCTCCTCCCACGCCCGGGGATCGTGGACGTCCCTCTCCTCGGGGGCGACGTTGAAGTCCCCGCACACGGCCAGGGGCTCCCCGGGAACGCGCCGCCGGTCGAGCCACGAGCGCAGCCGCGCCAGCCACTCCAGCTTGTACGCCCACTTCTCGGAGCCCACCGTGGCTCCGTTGGGGACGTAGACCGAGACGACCCGGAGCCCCGGGAACCGGGCGGAGATCAGCCGGGCCTGGGGGTCCTCCACGCCATCGTCCAGGCCCACCTCGACCTCGCGAGCCTCCTCCTTCGAGAGGATCGCCACCCCGTTGTAGGTCTTCTGGCCGTACACGACCGCGCGATAGCCCAGCTCGCCCACCGGGCCGAAGGGGAAGTCGGCGTCCGCCACCTTCAGCTCCTGGAGACAGAGCACGTCGGGTTGGTGGCGCTGGAGCAGGGCCAGCAGCCGGTCCAGCCGGGCCCGCACCGAGTTCACGTTCCAGGTCATCACCGTGGTCCGCATGGGCCGACCCTCCCGTCCGCCGCAGTGGAGTGTGCGCCACCGGCCGGGCGCGGGCGCTTCGTCTCGGGGGTGGTCGGCGGAAATGTAGAACTGTTGGTGCCTGACACCCTCACCTACTCGCGGTGGGACTCGAGCCGGTCCATCCACGCGCCGACGCGGGCGTCGTGGCCCGCGGCGGCGACCAGGCGCTTGATGGCGATGCTGGCCGTGGAGGCAGCCATCCCCAGGGTCCGCCCCGCCTCCACAACCGTCAGGCCGCTCCGGCGCTGGAGCCACCACGCGGCGAGGGCGCGGGGGCGGTTGCCACCGCGCCCCATCCTGCGCTCCGCGAGCGCCCCCGGGGGGACCCCCACCACCTCCGCGACCTCGGCCAGGGCGCGATCGGCCGGCACGGTCCCCGCGGGGACCTCCGGCGCCTCCGGCACGGGCGGCGGCACCGGTCCCCGGGCCCAGAGGGACTCCTCGTCGAAGTCCGCGGGAGCGCTCCGCTCGCCGGTGCGGAGGTCCCGCAGGTAGGCCTGGTAGGCGGACACCGAGCCGAACCGCTCCAGGAGGTCGGAGCACGTCAACCACCCCGGGCAGCTCTCGCTCCCGACGTACGCCCGGTGGCTCGTCCACCGCGCCCGATCCGGGGTCTTCGCCAGGTGCGCCCGGACGGGGTTGAGGTGGATGTAGGCGAGGAGGTGCGTCCAGTGGGCGTCGTCCAGGACCAGGCGGCTCCGGTAGCGCCCGCGGAAGAGGGGGCCGTCCCAGCCGTGGGGGCGGTTCCACTTGCGCGTGTACTGGGACACCAGGTGCTGCATCGCCCGGCTGAGGTTCCCCCGGGGAACCTCCAGCAGCAGGTGGAAGTGGTTCGGCATCAACGCGTAGCCGTGCACCACCACTCCGAACTTCGGGGGCAGGTCCGCCAACGCGCCGAGGAACAGCGCGCAGCTCGCGTCGTCGCTGAAGACGGGCTCGTGGCGGGCGCCTCGGTTCATCACGTGGTGGCGGGCGCCGGGGTAGTCGGTGCGGGGCGGACGCGGCATGGGCCCAGGGTAGGGCCCGGGGGCGTAAATGTAAATGTGTTGGTGCCTGACACCCTGAGCTCGGGGGCGTAAATGTAAATGTGTTGGTGCCTGACACCCTGAGCCACCCTGAGCTCGCCTTCGGCGGCGGTTCTCCTGTAGCCTCGGCGGCGGAGCCGTGACTTGGAGATCCTGCCCCTCGCCTTCGCCTTCGCCGCTGGCCTCGCTGTCGGGGGTGGGGTCCTCGCCGTCATGCGGGCCGACGCCGCCCGGCGGCTCGCCGAGGCGACCGCGGCCCTCCAGGCGGAGCGGGCGGCGCTGGGGGAGCGCCTGGCGGCGGCGGTCCGGGGCGAGGAGGCCGCCGCGGCCCTGGCACGGCAGAAGGAGCACGCCCTGGAGGACCTTCGCTCCGAGGTCTCGCGCCTCCACGGCGCCCGGGCGGAGCTGGCGGCGGAGCTGGACCACGAGAGGCGGTCCGCCGCCGAGAAGATCGCCCTGCTGGAGGACGCCCGGGAGCGCCTCGCCGAGACGTTCCGGGCCCTGTCCGCCGAGGCCCTGGGCCACAACAACCAGGGGTTCCTGGACCTCGCCCGGGCGGTGCTGGAGAGGCAGCAGGAGGGGGCGAGGGTCGACCTGGACCAGCGGAAGGCCGAGGTGGACCGCCTGGTCCTCCCCCTCGCCGAGTCCCTGAAGGGGGTGGAGTCCCAGGTCCGGGCCCTGGAGGTGGAGAGGGCCCAGGCGTACACCCTCCTCACCGAGCAGGTCCGCGCCCTCGCCGAGTCCCAGGGGAGGCTCCAGCGGGAGACGGCCCAGCTCGTCCGGGCGCTGCGGGCCCCCCAGGGGAGGGGGAGGTGGGGCGAGGTGCAGCTCCGCCGGGTGGTGGAGATGGCGGGGATGCTGGAGCACTGCGACTTCGTCGAGCAGGCGAGCGTCGGCACCGACGAGGGCCGCCTCCGCCCCGACCTGCTGGTGCGCCTGCCCGGGGGGCGGAACGTGGTGGTGGACGCCAAGGCGCCCCTCGCCGCCTACCTGGAGGCCCTGGAGGCCGGCGACGACGAGACCCGCCGCGCCCTCCTCGCCGACCACGCCCGCCAGGTCCGCGCCCACCTCGGGCAGCTCGCCTCCAAGTCCTACTGGAGCCGCTTCGAGCCGAGCCCGGAGTTCGTGGTCCTGTTCCTGCCGGGGGAGACCTTCTTCTCGGCGGCGCTGGAGCAGGACCCTTCCCTCCTGGAGCACGGGGCGGAGCGGAGGGTGCTGGTGGCGACCCCCACCACCCTCATCGCCCTCCTGCGGGCGGTCGCCTACGGCTGGCGGCACGAGCGCATGGCCCGGGGCGCCGAGGAGGTGGCCCGCCTGGGCCGCGACCTGCACGAGCGCCTGCGGGTGCTGGCCAGCCACTTCACCGCGATGCGGAGGGGCCTCGAGTCCACCGTGGACGCCTACAACCGGGTCGCGGGCTCCCTGGAGTCCCGGGTCCTGCCCGCCGCCCGCCGCTTCCGCGACCTGGGCGCCGCGGGGGGCGACGAGATCGGCCCCGTCGAAGCCACCGACCGGGCGCCCCGGCGGCTGGAGTCGGGAGAGGAGCGGGTGCCGGAGGAAGAAGAGGTGGGAGCGCCCTGATCAGGGCGCCGCCCCCGCCGCCCCCCTCGCCCCGCACCAGCTCCCGCCACAGGATCCACGCCGCCATGAGCAGGACCAGAACACCGAACGCCCGCCTCAGGGCCCCGGGGGAGATCCGTCCCGCCAGCAGGCTCCCCGCGAACGAGCCCGCCACCGCCGCTCCCGTCACCGTCCCGGTCAGGGTCCCGTCGATGTCCACGTGGCCGAGGTGGCCCAGCAGGCCGGCCCCCGAGTTCAGCGCGATGATCATCAGCGAGGTCCCGATGGCGTCCCGGGTGGGCATGCCCACCCCGAGGGCCAGGGCGGGCACCGCCAGGAACCCGCCTCCCGCCCCCACCAGGCCCACGACCGCCCCCACCACCGCCCCGATCCCCAGCAGGAGCCCCACCCAGGCCCGCCCCGGCAAGGCGGCCGCCGCCGGCCGCTTCCCGCGGGGCGCCAGCATCGCCAGGCCCGCCACCACCATCACGCCGGCGAAGACCAGCAGCAGCAGCCTCCCCGGCAGGTGGGTGGCCAGGCGCCCCCCGCCGTAGGCCCCCAACGTCCCCGCCGCACCGAACGCCAGGCCGCCCCGGATCCGCACGTGACCGGCGCGGGCGTGCTGGGCGGCGGCGACGGCGCTGGTCACGCCCACCGCGACCAGGGACGTGGGGATCGCCTCTTCGGGGGGTAGGCCGACCGCGTACACCAGCGCGGGGACCATGAGGATCGACCCGCCCCCTCCCAGGAGCCCCACGGTGACACCCACGATGAGCGAGAGCGCGGCGGCGAGCAGCATCGGTATCGACCTTGCTCTATGCTTCGGCTTCGGGAAGATGCAGACCCCCCGCCCATCGCCGCCCTCCCTGCTCCTCGCCCTCGGCCTGCTCGCCGCAGCGCCCCTCCTGCCGGGCTGCGGAGAGGGCCGCACCCCCTGGACCCCGGCGGACCATCCCGCCGTGGACCTGGAGGCCCGGGTGGCGCGCTGGGTGGGGCACCCGAGCGCCGTCGCCGCCCGGGACGGCACGGTGCTGGGGAAGGTCCAGGTGGATCGCTGCCTGCCCGTCCCCCCCGGGGAGATCCCCCTCCACGTCCACGACGCCTTCCTGGCCGCCGAGGACCCCGGCCCCTGCCTCCCCGGCGAGGACGGCACCGCCGCCCCGTTGCTGGACGCCCTGGACGACACCCCCGCCGTCCTGGAGGACCCCGACGCCCGCGCCGAGCGCTGCTCCGCCCTGCGCGCCCTCGCCTTCGGCGACGAGGCCGACTCCTGCCTCCCCTGGCTGCCCCTGCCGGAGGGAGGCTGGCTGCCCCGGAGCGATCCCGACGCGGTGCGGGCGGCGTGGATGAACCTCGCCGACCTGGGCCAGGGGGACTACGGGGTCGAGGCCGCCGCGCGGCGCTGGTTCGACCGGGGCGCCTCGGCGCTCACCCTCTCCCAGGCCGCCCTCCTGGCGGCGGCGGCGACCTCCCCGGAGGCCCGCTCCGACGAGAAGCTCCTCCGTCGTGCCCGGGACCGCGTGCTGAGGCGCATGGAGGAGCGGGGCGCCGCCACCCGGGCCCAGGTGGTGGCCGCCATGGCCGAGGACGTGCCCCTCCGCCGCCCCCACGTCGACCCCTCCCCGGACCTCGCCAGCTTCATGGAGGGGGTGCGCCGCGACCTGCGGGAGCACCTCGGGGGGAGCCTGCTGCTCCGCCGGGGCGGGACCGTCGTCACCACCCTGGACGCCCCCCTCCAGGACGCGGCGAAGCGCGCGGTGGCCGAGGGGCAGGACCGCTGGGAGCGGAACCGGAAGACCGAGGCCAAGACCATCCGCAAGGTCCTGGACAAGCACGGCACCGATCCCGAGGCCCTCGCCCAGGCGAAGGTCCCCGACGGCGCCTACCTGGAGGTCCCCGAGGACCACCCCCAGGCGGCCGTCCTGGGCATGGAGCCCGACACCGGCCGCGTCGCGGTGCTCTTCGACGGCCGCCCCGAGCACGAGGTGGCACGGTTCGGAGCGATGCACCTGGAGCGCCAGGCGGGATCGTCCTTCAAGACCTTCGTGTACGCCACCGCCATCCACCAGGGCTACTCCGAGGCCGACGTCCTGACGGATCGCCGCTACGCCTTCGAGGTCCCCGACCGGGACGAGCCGTGGACCCCCAAGAACCACCTGGACAAGTACTACAACCAGGTCACCCTGCGCTTCGGTCTGGCCCAGTCCCTCAACAGCGTCGCCATCCAGCTCGCCGTGAAGGTGGGGCCATCCGCCGTGGTGGACCTGTGCCGCCGGCTGGGGATCTCCTCCCGCCTCCGGGCGGTGCCGGCCCTGGCCCTGGGCGCCTCCCCCGTCTCCCTCGCCGAGATGGTCGCCGCCTACGCCACCTTCCCGGCCGGGGGACGGCGCGTCGTGCCCCGCTTCGTGGACGCCTTCGAGGCCGCCACCGGGCGCTACGACTTCCCCCTCCCTCCCCCGGTCCAGGCGATCGACCCCGGGGTCGCCTACGTGATGGTGGACATGCTCCGGGCGGTGGTGCAGGGGGGCACGGGCACGGCGGCCAAGAAGCTCCCCTTCCCCGTCGGTGGCAAGACCGGGACCACCAACGAGAGCGCCGACACCTGGTTCGTGGGCTTCTCCTCCCGCCTGGCTCTGGGGGTGTGGTTCGGCTTCGACGACGGCCTCCCGCTGGGGGGCGACGAGACCGGAGGGTCCCTGGCGCTGCCGGTGTGGCGCGAGGTGATGGCCGCCTCCGCTGGGGATCCGCCTCCCCCGGACTTCCCCGTCCCCCCCGGGATCGCCTTCGAGGAGAGGAGCGTCTGGAACGGCGCCCCCATGAAGGAAGGGCGCCGCATGGCCTTCGTCGAGCCGGTCCGCGCCCGTTGGGTGGTGAAGCACCCCAAGGACTCCCGTCCCCTGGAGGACGGCGAGGTCGTCCTTCCCCCCGGGCCCCGTCTCCGCCTCGCCGGAGGCGAGCTGCGGGAGTACGAGGCGGACCCCGAGGAGCCGGAGCAGGCCAGCCCCTGATCCCCCTCCCCCGCCACCCTCGCTGACGACTGTCAAGAAACTCGCGGACCCTCCGATAGGCCCACATGGGTGTTGGGGAGCGAGGAAGGCCGCCGCCGCGGGTCATGCTGCAATGAACGAGGCCGAACGCCCGGAACGTACCGTCCTCGTGGTGGACGACAACCCCGAGATCCTGAGCGCGTGCGGGAGGCTCCTGGAGGGCCAGGGCTACCGCGTGCGGGCCGCCGCCTCGGGCGAGGAGGCGGTGGAGCGGGTCCTCGCCGAACGGGTCCACGCGATCCTCCTGGACCAGCGCATGCCCGGCATGACCGGCGAGCAGGTGGTCGAGCGGATCCGCGAGATCGACCACAACGTCCAGATCGTCCTCCACACCGGGCACGGCGCGTCGCAGCCCGCCCTGGCGACATTGGAGCGCCTGGACATCCAGGGATGGGTCGGCAAGGACGAGGGCCCGGAGCGCCTGTTGGTGTGGATCAAGGCGGCCCTGAAGTCCTGGGATCGGCTTGCGACCATCCAGCGCCACCGCCAGGGCCTCCGCCACATCCTGGACGCCTCGCCGGACCTCCAACAGCTCCAGCCCCTCCCGAACCTCCTCGACACCGTGCTCCAGCAGATGGTGACCCTGCTCTCCGGCAGCGGTGGGCTCATCGCCGCCATCAACCACGGGCTGCTCCTCACCCTCGAGGACAACGCCTCGGTGAAGCTCGCCGCGGGGGCGGGCCGTTACTCCGACGCCCTCCGCTTCGGCACCCTGCCGACGGGGACCGCCTCGTTCGTGCAGAGGGCCCTGGCGGCCACCGACATCGTCCGCGAGCCCGGCCGCCTCGCCCTCCCCCTGGAGCTGCGGGGCCAGCGGCTGGGAGCGATCTACGTCGAGACCGAGATGTGGCACCCCGACGGCAACGACCTGCTCATGGTGTACGCCCACCAGGTCGCCATCGCCCTCGAGAACGCCCGCCTCTACGAGATCGCCACCATCGACTCGCTGACGGGGCTCTACAGCCGCCGCCACCTGTTCCAGCGCATGCGCGAGGTCATCAAGACCGCCGGCCGGCAGCAGGGCTCCCTGGGGCTGCTGGTCATGGACCTGGACCGGTTCAAGGCCATCAACGACACCTGGGGGCACCCCGCTGGCGACCGGGTCCTGGCGTCGGTGGGGCGTTCCCTGCGTTCGGTGCTCCGGGAGTCCGACGTCGCCGCCCGCACCGGCGGCGAGGAGTTCGCGGTGCTCCTCACCGGCGTCGGCCCCAACGAGGTGTCCATCGTCGCCGAGCGCCTGCGGATGGCCATCGACGCCACCCCCATCGTCCACGAGGACGTGGTGATCCGGGTCACCACCAGCATCGGCGCCGCCACCCTGGCCCCGCGGCCCTCCCTGGACGCCGACGCCGCCGACGCCCTGGGAAAGGACCTGTACTCCACCGCCGACCAGGCGGTGTACGAGGCCAAGCGCGCCGGGGGCAACCGGGCGATGCTGGCCGCGGGGGCGGTGGGAAAGGCGGCCTGACGCCGCCGGGGGATGGCGGCGTCCCTTCCCCGTCGCGCCTGGACGGGGCCGGGGGGCGGCGATAGACTTCCCCTCGGCCGGGGCGCGCGTCGCCGTCCGCGGCCCCGGGGATCCGCCTTGCCGAGGCTCGACCAGCTCAAGCGCGACGTCGTCCGCGTCTGCCACCGCCTGCACGAGAAGGACTTCGTCGCCGCCCTGGACGGCAACGTGTCGGTCCGCCTGGAGGAGGACCGGGTGCTGTGCACCCGCACCATGGTCCCCAAGGCGTTCGTGACCGAGGACGACCTCGTGGTCATCGACATGCGGGGGCGGAAGGTCTCGGGATCGGGGCAGCCGACCAGCGAGATGGCGATGCACCTCGCCGCCTACCGCTCCCGGCCCGACGTGAAGGCCGTGGTGCACGCCCACCCGCCCACCGCCGTCGCCTTCACCATCGCCGGGGTCAGCCTCGCCCGCTGCGTGCTGCCCGAGGTGGTGATGACGATGCACGCCATCCCCACGGTCCGCTACCAGACCACCGGCACCTACGAGCTGGCGGATGGGCTGACCGAGCCCCTGCGGCGCTACGACGCGGTGATGATGGACCGCCACGGCGCCGTCTGCGTGGGCCCGGACCTGTGGACCGCTTACTGGACCATGGAGAAGCTCGAACACGCCGCGTCCATCACCCTTAAGGCCCACCAGCTCGGCCGGGTGCAGGAGCTCCCCGGCGACGAGGTGGAGCGCCTCAAGCGGCTGGGAGAGAAGTACGGGGTCCCGGGCCTCAAGCCCGAGGACGCCGCCCGGCTCGCCGCCGACGAGGCGAGGCGGGAGGGGGAGGGGCTGCCCTCCTCGTGCGTCGGCTGCACCGGCTGCCAGAACCCGGCGCGCCACGGGATCGGCTCCCCCCTGGACATCCGCGTCGCCCGGGTGACGTCCCGGCGCATGGCGGTGGGCCACGGCGGCGTCCGGCTGGGCGCGGCGGAGGACGGCCCGGGGGCGGCGTCCGGGCCGGGCGGCCCCCGATCCTGCGAGCCTCCCTTGCCGGCGGGCTCCGACGGCCTCATCCAGATCATCACCGAGGAGATCGCCCGGGCCCTCTCGGGGTGAGGGGCGGGCGGCCGGGCGGACGAATGGCCCACCCCGACGATCCCAGGCGCGACGAGGGCACCGAGACGCTGAAGCGCCCGGCGCTGAAGCGCCCCCCCATGTTCCGGGTGATCCTCCACAACGACGACTACACCACCATGGAATTCGTCGTCGACATCCTGGTCCGGTTCTTCCACCGGACCCAGACTGAGGCGACACGGATCATGCTCCACGTCCACACCAAGGGGCGGGGCGTCGCCGGGGTCTACACCCGGGACGTCGCCGAGACCAAGGTGGATCAGGTCACCGAGCACGCCCGCGAGAGCGGGATGCCCCTCCTGCTGACGATGGAGCCCGAGTAGGACCCGCCCATGCCCACCCTCACCCGCGAGCTCCAGATCGCCCTCCAGGTCGCCCTGGCCGAGGCCGCCCGCCGCCGCCACGAGTACGCCGGGGTCGAGCACCTGCTCTACGCCCTGCTGCACGACGAGGAGACCGCCGAGGTCGTGCAGCACGCCGGGGGGGACGTGGAGGCCCTGAAGAAGAGGCTCGATCGCTTCCTCGCCGACGACGTCGACATCCTGCCCGAGGACGCCGCGGCGGAGCCCCAGCCCACCATGGGCTTCCGCCGGGCGGTGCAGAGGGCGGCCCTCCACGTCCAGGGCTCGGGCAAGCAGATGGTGGCGGGCTTCAACGTGCTGGTGGCGATCTACGCCGAGCAGGACTCCCACGCCGCCTTCTTCCTGGAGCAGGCGGGGGTCACCCGTCTGGACGTGATCAACTACGTGAGCCACGGGATCTCGAAGGACGGGGACGGCGAGGAGGAGCCGGTCTCTGCCGGGGACGACGGCGAGGCCGAGGAGGGGGGCGCCCCGAAGCGCGACCCGCTGGCCTCCTTCTGCGTCGACCTGAACGCCCAGGCCGCGGCCGGGGCCATCGACCCCCTGATCGGCCGGGACGCCGAGGTGGAGAGGGCGGTCCAGGTCCTGTGCCGCCGCCGCAAGAACAACCCCCTCTTCGTCGGGGACTCCGGCGTGGGCAAGACCGCCCTGGCGGAGGGCCTGGCCCTGCGGATCGTCCGGGGCGAGGTGCCCGCGGTGCTGGCGGGCGCGACGATCTACAGCCTGGACCTGGGGGGGATGCTGGCGGGCACCCGCTACCGGGGGGACTTCGAGAGCCGGGTGAAGTCGGTGCTCAAGGCCCTGGAGGGCAAGCCCGGGGCGATCCTGTTCATCGACGAGATCCACAACCTCGTGGGGGCCGGGGCGGCGAGCGGGGGGGCGATGGACGCGGGCAACCTGCTCAAGCCCGCCCTGGCCTCGGGGAAGCTCCGCTGCATCGGCTCCACCACCTTCGAGGAGTTCCGCAACCACCTCCAGCGGGACCGGGCCCTGACAAGGCGCTTCCAGACCATCGAGGTGGCGGAGCCCTCCCAGGACGACTCGGTGCGGATCCTGGCGGGGCTGAAGTCCCACTACGAGGAGTTCCACGGGGTCCGCTACACCCGCCCGGCGCTGCGGGCGGCGGTGGACCTCTCGGCCCGCTACATCCGCGACCGCCACCTGCCCGACAAGGCCATCGATGTCATCGACGAGGCCGGCGCCCGCCTGAAGCTCCTGCCGGGGCCGCGGCGCAAGACCGTGGTGGGGGTGGGCGAGGTGGAGGCGGTGGTGGCGGCCATGGCGCGGATGCCGCCCAAGCGGGTGTCCACCTCCGACCGCGACCGCCTCCGGACCCTGGAGGAGGACCTGGGCCGCAAGGTCTTCGGCCAGCGGGAGGCGGTGCGCCAGGTGGCCTCGTCCATCAAGCTCGCCCGGGCGGGGCTGCGGGACAAGGACAAGCCCATCGCGTGCTTCCTGTTCACCGGCCCGACGGGGGTGGGCAAGACGGAGCTGGCCAAGCAGCTCGCCGCCCACCTGGACATCGGCTTCCTGCGCTTCGACATGTCGGAGTACATGGAGCGCCACACCGTCAGCCGCCTCATCGGCGCCCCCCCGGGCTACGTCGGCTTCGACCAGGGGGGCCTGCTGACGGAGGCGATGACCCGGACCCCCCACGCGGTCCTGCTCCTGGACGAGGTGGAGAAGGCCCACCCCGAGGTGTTCAACATCCTGCTCCAGGTGATGGACCACGGCACCCTGACGGACAACAACGGCAAGAAGGCCGACTTCCGCCACGCCATCCTGATCATGACCTCCAACGTGGGGGCCCGGGACCTGGTCCGCAGCACCCTGGGCTTCGGCGCGAAGCCCGACTTCGCCGGGGAGGACAAGGCCTTCCGCGACACCTTCAGTCCCGAGTTCCGCAACCGCCTGGACGCCCGGGTCCGCTTCGACCCCCTGGACCCCTCGGTGATGGAGAGCATCGTCCAGAAGTTCGTGGACGAGCTCCAGGGGGCCCTCCTGGAGCGCCGCGTGACCATCGAACTCGCCCCCGAGGCCCGGGCCTGGCTCGCCGAGAAGGGCTACGACCCCACCATGGGCGCCCGGCCCCTGGCGCGGCTCATCCAGGAGCAGGTCAAGAAGCCCCTGTCCGAGGAGCTGCTGTTTGGACAGTTGGAAAAGGGGGGCCACGTCCGGATCGCGGTGAAGGACGGCGCGCTGGCCTTCGAGTACGGGCCGAAGGGGCCGACGGTGGTGTTGGAGAAGGACGGGGACGAGGGACAGGACTAGTACGTCGCATCCCTATCCGGTTGCCACCCAGAACGGTTCATGACGACTGCCGGCGGTCGTGGATGGCTCGCCGTCCTTGGCTCGCCCACAGAGGCACAGAGCGGCCCGTCCGGGGCCCACGGAGAACACGGAGGGAAGAGCGGGGAGGCCCGGAGCTTCGGGCGGCAAGCGGATGGGCAGCGTGCGTCGTTCCAGAGCGAGTTCCCCAGTTTCTGAGTCCGCCTTCCAGCTCATCGGCGTCGCGGTCCCGCGAACGGAAGGCCCCGTAGGGCGGGGGCTTGTCCCCCGCCGAAGCCCCGCGGCGGGGGACGAGCCCCCGCCCTACATTCCGGATCGGGTGGGCCTGGGAACGGAGAAACTGGGGAGGAACCTTCGGAACGCGGTACTAGGGCCCGGGCTGGAGCGACACCTGCACCGGCGCGAGGCCCACCCCGGTCCACGAGAAGACCAGGGCGACCGCGTTGGCGGCGTTGCCGATCCCGAACATCAGGACGCGGCCGCCCTCGGGGATCCGGCCGGCGTGGGCCCCGTAGAAGAGGCTGGTGGGCACCAGGACCGGGCCCGTGTTGGCGAAGGTCGTGTGGGTGTCGATGGAGCGCTCCTCGCCGATCCCGAGCAGCGAGGAGTAATTTCCAACCGTGGCAAGGGTCTCCGCCCCGATGGCGAGGCCCCGCGGCGCCCGCGCCGGCCATGCGCGGAGGTGCGTGGAGGTGCGCGCGCAGCCCCCCGAGCGTGCGCGCGCATCGGGGGGACTCGGCGAGGTGGGCGGGGCGGCGGCCGCCCACCGGAGGGCCTCACGCCAGCCGGAGGCGCTCCAGGTCCGCCGCGGCGGGGCCGTTCAGGAGTCCGCCCCGGGCGTCGAAGCGGGAGCCGTGGCAGGGGCAGTCCCAGGACTTCTCGGCGGCGTTCCACTGGACGTGGCAGCCCAGGTGGGGGCAGGTGGCGGAGCAGGTGGACACGGCGCCGTCGGGGTCCCGGAAGGCCGCCACCCGCCTCCCCCCGACGTCCACCAGCCGCCCCTCCCCGGGGGGGACGTCCGCCAGGGCCGCGGCGTCGGCGGGGCGGAGGCGGTCCCCCACGAGGTGCAGGGGGAAGTCGAGGTTCTCCTGGACGTAGCGGGAGGCCCCCGCCAGGGGCTTGAAGCGGGAGGGGGAGTAGAGATCCGACCAGGGGTTGGACCGCCCCAGGATCCGGTCCGCGAGGACCATGGACGCGACGGTCCCGTAGGTCATGCCGTTCCCCGCGTAGCCGGTCCCGAAGAGCACCCGCCCGTCCCGGTCGTAGGCGCCGATGTAGGGGATCCCCTCGTGGGGATCGTAGACCTGCCCCGACCATCGCCAGGCGACCTCGGCGACGGGGAACCGGGCGCGGCAGTATGTCTCGAGGCGCTCGTAGGCCCGCTCGGGATCCCCCTGGCCGGTCTTGTGGTCCTCTCCACCCACGATCAGCACCGGGCCGGAGTCGGTCTCCTCGAAGCGGGTGTAGTGGTAGGGGTCCGCGGTGTCGTAGAACAGCGCGTCCTCGACGCCGCCGTGCCCCCCCTCCAGGCGCAGCCCCAGGACGTAGGTGCGGTAGGCGGCGATCCGGGTGTGGATCAGGCCGCGGGTGGCCGCGGGGGAGTGGGTGGCCAGGACCACCCTCTCCGCCCTCACCGTGCCGCCGCTGGTCCGTAGCAGGCAGGGATCCCCGTCGTTCCACTGGAGGACCCGGGTCTGCTCGTAGATCCCCACCCCCTCCCGCTCCAGGGACTCGGCCAGGGGGACCAGGTAGCGCCGGGGGTTGAAGCGGGCCTGGCCCTCGATGCGGAGCCCGCCCCGGGTGGAGAAGGGCACGGGGATCGCCCGCACCCGCACGGCCTTCAGCCCGATCCGGCGGGCGGCCGCCAGCTCGGACTCCACCTGGGAGAGCTGCCGCCGGACCTCGGTGTAGAAGTACATCGGGACTCGCCGGAAGTGGCAGTCGATCCCGAGCTCGTCCGCGATCCCCTCGATGAGCTCGATGGCCGCCCGGGTGGACGCCCGCACCCCCCGCGCCCCCTCGATCCCGTACCGCCGCAGGAGCCAGCCGTAGTGGTAGTCCACGAACTCGGTGAGGTGGGCCGTGGTGTGGCCGGTGTCGCGCATCGCCACCCGGGCCATGTCCAACACCGCCACCGACCGCCCCTCCCGCGCCAGCAGCCAGGCCGTGGTGAGCCCCGTGATCCCGCCCCCCACCACCGCCACGTCCACCCGCAGGTCCCCCTGGAGCGGGGCGCGAGGGACCGGGGGGACGTCGTCGATCCACAGGGAGACGTGGCGCTCCGCCCCCACCGGCGTGCGGCCCCGCCGGGGCCGGGGTCGGCGGACCTCTTCGCCGCGTTCCAAGTCCATTTCGACCTCCCTGGGCCCGGGCGGGGCCTGGCCCGCGCCCCGGGCGATGGGCCGCCCGGGGGCGGCGCTCATCCGTTGATCACCACCCCGCCGTTGGGATGGAGCACCTGCCCCGCCATGTAGGACGAGTCGTCGCTCGCCAGGAAGACGTAGCAGGGGGCGACCTCGTCGGGCTGGCCCGGCCGGCGCATGGGCACGCTGCCGCCGAACTCCGAGACCTCGTCTGCGGAGAAGCTCGCCGGGATCAGCGGGGTCCAGATGGGGCCGGGGGCCACCCCGTTCACGCGGATCCCCCGGTCCAGGACCATCTCGGCCAGGGAGCGGGTGAAGGCGACGATGGCGCCCTTGGTGGAGGCGTAGTCCAGGAGGTGGGCGCTCCCCCGGTAGGCGGTGATGGACGTGGTGTTGATCACGGTGGAGCCCTCCTTCATGTGGGGGAGGGCCGCCTGGGTGACGTAGAAGTACGAGAAGATGTTGGTCCGGAACGTCCGCTCGAGCTGCTCGGGGCTGATGTCCTCGGGGCGGTCCGCCGGGTGCTGCTCGGCGGCGTTGTTCACCACGCAGTCGAGGCGCCCGAGCCCCAAGGTCTCTTCCACCAGGCGGCGGCAGAAGGCGGGATCGCCCACGTCCCCCGCCAGGGTGACACATCGCCTGCCCTCGGACTCCACCAGGCGCCGGGTCTCCTGGGCGTCCTCCTCCTCCTCCAGGTACGAGATGGCGACGTCGGCCCCCTCCTTGGCGAAGAGCACCGCCACCGCGCGGCCGATCCCGCTGTCGCCCCCGGTGACGAGGGCCACCTTGCCCTCCAGCTTGCCCGCGGCCCGGTAGCGCCGGCCCCGGGACTCCGGCCGAGGGGTCATCTCGTGCTCGCGCCCGGGCTGGCGGGGCTGGTGCTGGGGAGGGATCTGCTCAGGGGTCGGGAAGTCGGTGCCCATGGTGTCCGTCCTGGAGGACCCGCCGGAGCGGTCCCGGAGATCGCGTGGGGGCGGGTCCCCGGGGGACTCCGCCACCGGCGGCCCGGCGCGCTCTCGCCCCGGTGCAGGGGGCGTGCCGCCCCCCTCCCGGGGTCTCCTGTCCCGTGCCCCGCCTTCGCCCGTGCACCGCAGACGTAATCGTCCGCAGCACGGGGGCGGGTTGTCCTAGACTCCCCGGGAGGGGCGGAGGTCGGAGGTGGCGATGGGGCGGCGGACGGGGCGTCTGGCGGTGGCGGTCCTGGCGGCGGGCATCGCCGCGGGCGGCGGGTGCGCCCCTCGGGCGGTCCTGCTGGAGGAGGGCACCGCCTCGTGGTACGGGCCCGGCTTCGCGGGGAGGCGCACGGCCAGTGGCGAGCGGTTCTGCCCCGAGGGGCGCACCGCCGCCCACCGGACCCTTCCCTTCGGCACCCGGGTCCGGGTCACCCGGGTCGAGACCGGCGCCCGGGTCACGGTGCGGATCAACGACCGGGGCCCGGCGCCACGGGACCGGGTGATCGACCTGTCGAAGGGGGCGGCCCGGGCGCTGGGGATGCTGCGGGCGGGGCTGGCGGAGGTGAAGATCGAGGTGCTGCGCCCCCGGCGAAGGGGCGAGGGCGAGCCGCCCCCCCCGGCGGGCGCCGATGCCGGGGATCAGTCTCCGTAGTAGGCGTCGACCCAGTCGTCCCAGCGGAAGATGCTCTCGTCCCGCATCCGCTCCAGGAGCTCCAGGACCTCGGCGTTCCCCGGCACGCTCGCCACGTTCAACGACTGCGACGGATCGGTCTCGGTGTGGTACAGGAACGTGACCTGCTGGCCCATGGCGAAGCTCCAGAGGTCGCCGTCCGGTCCGGTGGCGGTGATGGACCAGACCTTCAGGTCCTTCGTCGCCGGCAGGTAGTCCCAAGTGAACGCGCGGTAGGGCGGGATCCGGACGGGGTCGTCCATCAGGGGCACCAGGGAGCGGCCCTCCGCCTGGGGGGTGGGGGGCAGGCCCGCCAGGTCCAGCAGCGTCGGCACGATGTCCACCGTCGATGCCACGCCGGGGAGGACCATGCCCGGAGGCACGCCCGGACCGAAGAATGCCAGGGGGACGGCGATCTGTTCCCGGCCGACGCCGCTGTTGTGGCCCCAGCTCCCGTGTTCGTAGAACTCCTCGCCGTGGTCGGAGGTGACCACGAACAGGGTGTGCTCCATCAGGCCCCGGGCCTCCAGCCCCGCCACCAGGTCCGCGATCTGCAAGTCGGTGTACCGGGCCTCGTCGGCGTAGAGCCGCCGGGTGTGCTCCAGGACGTCGCTGTCGGTCTTGCACAACTGGGCGATGGTACCGTTGGAGCCGGTGGCGCAGTAGTCGACGCCGCCGTAGACGGTCTCCAGCGTCGTGTCCGGCGGGCAGTAGGGCTGGTGGGGCGCCACGAACTGGGTGTGCAGGAGCCAGCGGGACTCCGGCGAGATGCCGTGGGAGTCCAACAACGAGAGGCTGTCGGCCACCACCTCGGCGTCGATCTCGCTCCGCATGTAGCCGTCGATGACGTCGGTGTTGGCGTTGGCGTCGAAGCGGGGCGCGATCCCGCTGTCGGAGGCGTGGTTGTTCCCTGACTTCTGGAAGCTGACCCACCCCTCCTCCCGGACCATGTCCGGCAGCAGGTCCACGTCCTCGGCCACGAGGTCCCCCGGCTCCTCCAGGGTGTGGGTGCCGGGGTGGACGCCGCTGAGGATGGAGGCCGTACCTGGCGCCGTCCATGACGCGACCGACGTGGCCGTTTGGAAACAGGAGCCCGACGCGATCCTCTCCTCCAGCCCAGGCATGAGCCCGACCGGTTCGCCGCAACCCAGGAGGTCCGCCCGGAAGGTGTCGATGACCAGGAGCACGATGGCCCGCACCTCGGGGGGAGGCGTCGTGTCGTCGTCCGGGGCGGTGTCGTCGTCCGGGGCGGTGTCGTCGTCCGGGGCGGTGTCGTCGTCGGGCGGCGCCGTGTCGTCGTCGGGGAGGGGATCGTCGCCGGCATCGGGGGAGCACCCGAGGAGGGCGGCGAGCAGGACCGTCGGGATCGCGGGGTGGCGCATGGGCTCTCGTGCTCCGTTCGCGGGTTCTCGGCGCCCGGAGTGGGGCGCATGGTCAAGAGGCCGCGGCGCGGCCGAAGGTTAGCTCCCCGAACGGGGGATCGCCAAACCTTTGCGCGGGAGCGTCGGACATCAGGCGGTGTTGGCCGCGTCGGGGACGGCCGCGCCGGGCGCGGGGCCCAGCCCCCTTCCCTTCCACATGGCGAAGACCGCGGGGTAGACCGTCAGCTCCAGCAGGAAGGACGTCACCAGCCCCCCCACCATGGGCGCGGCGATGCGCTTCATCACGTCGGCGCCGGTCCCCGTGCTCCAGAGCACCGGCACCAGGCCGATCATCGTGGTCGCCACCGTCATCAGCTTGGGGCGGATCCGCCGGGCCGCCCCGGCGACGATGGCCTCCCGCAGGTCCCCCCGGTCCCGGAGCCTCCCCTCCCTCTCGGCCTCCCGGTGGGCCAGCGTGAGGTAGAGCAGCATCACCACCCCGGTCTCGGCGTCGAGGCCGGCGAGGGCGATGAGCCCCACCCAGACCGCCACGCTCATGTCGTAGTCCAGCAGGTAGAGCAGCCACACCGCCCCGATCAGCGAGAACGGCACGGCCAGGAGCACGATGCCGGTCTCCACCAGGGAACGGGTGTTCAGCCAGAGCAGCAGGGCGACCAGGGCGAGGGTGAGGGGCACGACGAGGGCCAGCTTCTCCTGGGCGCGCTCCAGGTACTGGTACTGCCCCGCCCACTCGAGGCGCACCCCCTCGGGCAGGTCCACCCCCTCGGCGACCCGGGCCTTGGCGTCCCGCACGTAGTCGGCGATGGGGCGCCCGTCGACGTCCACGAAGACGAAGCCCACCAGGCGGCCGTCCTCGCTGCGCACCATGGGCGGCCCCGTGGTGAAGCGCAGCTCCGCCACCTGCCCGAGGGGGACCTGGGCCCCACCCGGGGTGGGGACCAGCACCCGGGACAGGAGCGAGGGATCGTCCCGGAACTCCCGGGCGTAGCGCACGTTCACCGGGTAGCGCTCCCGCCCCTCCACCGTCTGGGAGACGTCCATGCCCCCGATGGCGGTCATCACCGTCTGGTTGACGTCGTCCACGCTCAGCCCGTACCGCGCCGCCCGTTCCCGGTGGACGGTGAAGTCGCCGTAGAAGCCGCCGGTGGCCCTCTCGGCGAAGGCGTTGCGGGTGCCCGGGACGTCGGGCAGGGCCTTCTCGATGGCCGTCGCCGCCCGGTCGATCTCCTCCAGGTCGTCGCCGTAGACCTTCACGCCGAGCTGGCTGCGGACGCCGGTGGCCAGCATCTCGGTGCGGGTCTGGATGGGCATCCACCACAGGTTGGGCATGCCGGGGAACTGGAGGCGGGCGTCCATCTCGCGGACCAGGTCGTCCCAGGTCAGCCCGGGTCGCCAGCGGTCCCGGGGCTTCAGCAGGATCACCGTCTCCGCCATCGACAGGGGCGCGGGATCCGTCGGGGTCTCCGCCCGGCCCATCTTGCCGAAGACCCGCTCCACCTCGGGGACCTCCATCAGCCGGCGGTCCATGGACTGGAGCACCCGGGTCGCCTCGGCCACCGACATGCCCGGCGGCGCCGTGGGCATGTAGAGGATCGCCCCCTCGTTGAGGGGGGGCATGAACTCGCTGCCCAGGCGCAGGTACGCGGGCACGGTGAAGGCCATGGCCAGCAGCGCCAGGGCCACCACCGTCTTGCGGTAGCGGACCACGGCGCGCACCACCGGGGCGTAGGCGGCCACCAGCCAGCGGTTGAGGGGGTTCGCCTCCTCCTTGCGGACCTTCCCGCGGATGAAGATCGCCACCAGGGCGGGGGTGAGGGTGACGGCGAGGACCGCGGCGAAGCCCATGGACCAGGTCTTGGTGTAGGCGAGGGGCTTGAACAGCCGGCCTTCGGCCCCCTCCAGGGTGAACACCGGCATGAACGAGACGGTGATCACCATCAGGCTGAAGAAGATGCTCGGTCCCACCTCCTGCATCGCCGCGGTCAGCACCGCGCCGCGGCTCCCCTGGCGCCCGCCCTCCTGCCACTCCTCCAGCCTCCGGTGGACGTTCTCGACGAGGATGATGGAGCCGTCCACCATGGCACCGATGGCGACGGCGATCCCGCCCAGGCTCATGATGTTGACGGTGAGCCCCTGGTACAGCATGGGGACGAACGCCAGCAGCACCGCCAGGGGCAGGGTCAGCACCGGTACCAGGGCGCTTCGGGCGTGCATCAGGAACAGGAAGATCACCGCGGCGACGACGATCATCTCCTCGACGATGGTGTGCCGCAGGGTGTCCACCGACGCCTCGATGAGCCCCGAGCGGTCGTAGGTGGGCACCACCTTCACCCCCTCGGGGAGGGACCGGCCCACCTCCTCGAGCCTCTCCTTCACCGCCTCGATCACCTTCAGGGCGTTCTCGCCGTAGCGCATCACCACGATGCCCCCCACCACCTCCCCCTTGCCGTCCAGCTCGGCCACCCCCCGCCGCTCCGCGGGCCCGATGTCCACCTCGGCGACGTCCCGCAGGAAGACGGGCGCGCTCCCCCCCTGGCCCGGCCGGACCGGGACGGCCTCCAGGTCCGCCACGCCCCGCAAGTAGCCGCGGCCGCGGATCATCTGCTCGTGGCCGGCGACCTCCAGCACCTGCCCCCCCACGTCCTCGTTGGCCGCCCGCACGGCCCGGATCACCTCGGGGACGGAGATCCGGTAGGCGAGCAGCCGGTTGGGGTCGAGCTGGACCTGGTACTGCTTGACGAAGCCCCCCACCGAGGCGACCTCGGCGACCCCGGGGACGCTCTCCAGGGCGAAGCGGAGGTTCCAGTCCTGGAGGGAGCGGAGCTGCGCCAGGTCGCGGCCCCCGGTCTCGTCCACCAGGGCGTACTCGAACACCCAGCCCACGCCGGTGGCGTCGGGGCCGAGGGTGGGCGTCACCCCCTCGGGGAGCCGCGCCCGGGCCTCGTCCATGTACTCCAGGACGCGGCTCCGGGCCCAGTAGATGTCGGTGCCCTCCTCGAAGATGGCGTACACGTAGGACTGGCCGAACATCGACTGGCCGCGGACGTACTCCACCCCCGGCGCCGCCAGGAGGGTGGTGGAGATCGGGTAGGTGACCTGGTCCTCCACCAGGTCCGGGCCCCGGCCCGGCCACTCGGTGAACACGATCACCTGCACGTCGGACAGGTCGGGGATGGCGTCCAGGGGGGCCTGGCGCAGGGCGTACCCCCCCCACACCGCCATCGCCGCGGCCAGGAGCACGGTGAGGAAGGGGTTGCGGGCGCACAGGGCGATCAGGCCGCCGACGATGCCGCCGCTCCCCTCCCGGGACCGCGCGCTCACTGCCAGGCCTCCACCGCCGAGCGCAGGCGGCTCTCGGCGGCCACCAGGAAGTTGGCCGAGGTGACCACGACGTCCCCCTCCTCCAGGCCCGACAGGACCTCGTAGGCGTCGCCCACCTTGGGGCCGACCTCCACCTCCCGGGGCTGGAGCCGGCCGTCCCCGAGGTCCAGGAACACCAGGCGCCGGGGCCCCGCGTACACCACCGCCGAGTCGGGGACCACCAGGCGCTCCCCCCGGGGGACGCGGAGCGCCACGTCCACGAACATCTCGGGCTTCAGCTCCAGGCCGGGGTTGGGCAGCGAGATCCGCACCCGGGCGGTGCGGGTGGCGGGATCGAGGAAGGGACGGACCAGGCCCACCTGCCCGGTGAGGCGACTCCCCGGGAGGTCGGGGAGGGTCACCGTCGCCTCCTGGCCCACCTTCACCAGGGGCAGGTCGCGTTCGTACACGTCGGCCTCCACCCAGATCCGGTCGAGGCGGACGATGCGGTAAAGGCGGGCGCCGGGCTCCACCGCCGCCCCCTCCACCACGTCCAGCTCCACGACGTGACCGGCGGCGGGGGCCACCACGGGGATCGCCTCGGCGGGCGGCCCCCCCTCGGCGAGGGCCTGGACGTGGGAGGCGGGCAGGTCCCACAGGCGCAGGCGGGTGCGGGCGGCCTCCACCAGCGCGTCCACCCTCCCCTCGGCGGAGGTGCCCACGGCGGCCCGCTGGCTGGCGAGGGCGGCGCTCAGCTCCCGCTGGGCGGCGTAGACCTCGGGGCTGTAGAGGGTGAAGAGGACCTGACCCGCGGACACCGCCTGCCCGACCTCGTTGACCCGGAGGTCCCGCACCCAGCCCCCCACCTTGGGGGAGATCTCCACGATCCCGGCCCGGTCGTATGCGATCCGGCCCACTGCCCGCACGTCGATGGACGCCTCGCGCCGGCCCACCGCCTCGGTCCGCACCCCGATCTGCTGGCGGCGCTGGGCGTCGATGGACACCGTCCCGCTCGCCACGTCGGCCTCGTACACCGGCACCAGGTCCATGCCGCACAGGGGGCACTGGCCGGGGCCGTCCTGCCGCACCGAGGGGTGCATGGGGCAGGTGTAGTGGGAGATCTCGCCCTCGGCGTGGGCGTGCCCCGGCGCGCTGGCGGCGGGAGCGCCGGGGGATCCGGCGCCCTCCGCGCCCGCGCCGGTGAACCAGGCCACCAGGGCGTCCCGGAAGGCGATCCCCACCAGCAGGAGGACCAGGGCGATGGCCAGGGGGACGGCGGCGGCGGCGAGCCGGGGGGTGAGTGCGCGGGGGCTCATGGGTGCTCCTCCCCCGGGGGGACGATCTCCCCGGGGATCCGGCCCACGGATCGGGCCAGCTCTGCGTGGCGGGTCGAGACCTCGGCCTGGGCCTCCGCCAGGGAGCGCTCGGCGGCGCGGAGGGCGCGCTCGGCCCCGACCAGGGCCTCGAAGTCGTTGCGGCCGGTCTCGAAGCCCGAGCGGGCCGCGGCCACCTGGTCCCGGGCGGCGGGGATCAGCCGGTCCCGGAACAGGACCTCCACGTGGCGGGCGGCGCGGAGGCGGGCGAGGGCCTGGTGCACGTCGGACCGCACCTCGTCCAGGACCCGCTCCGCCTCGCTCCGGGCGCCGGCCAGCCGGGCGCGGGCCTGCTCCAGCGCCGCCCGGCGCCGGGAGATCCCGAGGGGCAGGTTCAGCTCCACGCCCACCATCCAGCGGTGGACGTCGTGCATCGCCATGGTGTCATAGGAGGCCATGGCGCCGACGTCGGGCAGCCACTCCCTCCGGGCCAGGGCCACGGCGGCCTCGGCGGCGGAGGCCCGGTCCCGGGCGGCCTGGACCTCGGGGCGGGAGGCCAGGGCGAGGGCCTCCAGCTCCTCCGGACCGGGCAGGGGGGCGGCGTCGGGCGAGGGGAGGTCCCGGGGGGGCTCCGGCAGGGGCGCCCCGGGAGCCCGGTGCAGCAGGGCGTTGAGCCGCGCCCGGAGCGCCTCCCGGCGGGCCGCCAGCGCCACGTCGTCGTGCTCGACGTGGGCGGCCTCGACCTCGGCCCGGAGGGGGTCCTGCATGGACGCCTGGCCCGCGGCGAAACGAGCGGTGGCGACCGCCTGCAGGTCCGCGAGGAGGGCGCGGTGCTCGGCGTTGACCTCGATGCCCCGGGCGACGGCGTACAGCGCGTCCACCAGGGACGCCGCCTCGAGGGCCAGGTCCAGGCGGACGCCCTCCAGCTCGTCCCGGGCGGCCTCGGCCTCGCCGGCCGCCACGGCGCCCCCCAGCCTCAGCCGCCCCGGGGCGGGGAAGCGCTGGCGGACCTGGACGCGGTGCCCGAAGGGGGCGTCGTCGGAGCCGGCGGAGAGGGGGGCGAACCCGTACTCCACGGTGGGATCGGGCAGGGATGTCGCCTGGGGGACCTGGGCCCGGGCGGCCTCCCAGGCGTGGAGGGCGGCCCGGGCGCCGGGGTTCCGGTCGAGGACGGCGCGGATCGCCGAGGCCCGGTCCAGGAACTCGGCCCCGGCGAAGGGATCGTCCCGCGCCCCGGCCGGGGCGGGCAGGAGGAGGCAGAGGGCGGCGAGGGCCGGGAGGAGCCCCGGGCCCCGGCGGCGGGCGCGGGGAGGGGCGCCCGCAGGGGGCGGGCTGTCGGGCGCGGGGATCGCCGCGACCCGGATCGGGTGTGGGTCGAGAGCCATGGGGACCGTCTCCGAGACGCCCCGGGGAGGGGCGGGCCGGGTGTGTGCAAGGACACACCGAGGGCGGAGCGGCGCGGGGCGCCGCGGTCGGAGGCGGTCAGGTCACCGGAGGAGGGAGCGGAACTTCAGCCAGAGGGGCCTGGGCGGAGGGGGGCCGATGGCGGGCCAGGCGGACGCCGCGATCCGGGCGGGCGTGGTGAACTCCGGGGGTTCGACGGTCGCCGCCGGGAGGGCCGGATCGGGAGCGGCGGGGGCCGCGGACCGGTCGTCGTGCACGGCGAGGGGAGCCGCGGCGGGATCCCCGCGCTGGATGGTGCAGCAGGCGGCGGCGGCGATCCGGGGGAGGTTCGATGCGTCGTCGGGGACGCCGATCCGGTCCGCCGGGTCGGGGCAGCAGGGCCGGGCGTGGAGGGTGCCGGTGCCCGCGCAGGCCCACGCCGCGCTCGCCAGCGGAGAGCCGGCGAGCACCACGGCCAGGACCATGAGGAAGGGCAGCAGCCTTCGCATGGGCCTCAGGGTATGTCCGCGGGGCGGGTTCCGCAACGGTAGGCGATCACGGGCACGAGGCAGGAGCGCGAGCGCGAGGCGGGAGCGCGAGCACGAGCACGAGCGCGAGCACGAGCGCGAGCACGATCACGAGCGCGAGCGCGATCACGTCTGCGCGAACGCCCTCGTGTCCGTGCCCCGTGTTCGTGCTCCGTGCCCTGTGTTCGTGCCCCGTGCTCGTGCCTCGTGCTCCTGCCTCGTGCTCGTGCTCCGTGCTCGTGCTCCGTGCTCGTGCTCCCTGCCTCATCCCTCGCCCCGGGCGCCAGGGCTCACCCCAGCGCCCGGGAACCAGGCGCCACTAGTCCCGATCCCAGCCCCCGCGTCCACCTCGACCGCCTCGTCCACCCCAACCGTCCCGTCCGCCCCAGCCATCTCGCCCGCCCCAGCCGTCTCGCCCCCGCCAGCCGTCTCGTCCGCCCCAGCCCCAGCCAGGGCCCCAGTCCCAGCCCGAGCGCCAGTGGGGCTTGCGCCAGTGCGGCGTCCGCCAGTACGGCGTCCGCCAGTACGGCGTCCGCCAGTACGGCGTCCGCCAGTACTTCTTGTGGCCCCAGCCCCACCCGGGGTGGCCGCCCCACCTGCCGCCGTGGCGCCACTGCCCGCCGCGCCCCCACCGGCCGCGCCACCCGTCGTTCACGTCGACCACCCGTACTCCGTCGAGTCCGTCGGCGACGGCCGGCACGAGGGCGGAGTCGATGTCCGCCGCTTCCGCGGGCGCGGGTTGGAGGAGCAGGCTCGCGGCGAGGGCGGCCGCGAACGCGGCCCCCCCGAGGGCACTCCGCCCCTTCTTCCACAGGATCTCCATGACCTCCTGTCCTTCCCGGGCCCATCCTCGGGCCCCGCGGACCGTCGCCTCCGTGGGGGGTCCGCGGCCGCTGGCGGTAGCACACCCCGTACCGCCGCCCCCCGCGGGGTCAGGAGGGGCCCGAAGGGCGCTCCCCGAGGTAGGTGGCCGAGGGCGGCGCCCCTCCCCTCCCCAGGCGCTCGCGGGGCACGTCGAGGGCGATCTCGGACTCCCCGAGGTCCCCGATCCACTCCGCCGCCACGGTCAGCTCGCCCTCGGCGAGTCCCGCCGCCCGCACCACGGTGATGACCTCCGCCCCGTGCTGGGTGTCCACGGCGGTGAGGTGCCCGACGTGGCCGTCGGCGGTGACCACCCGGGTGTCGGGGCCATACTCCCGGGCGTCGTCCGGGATCCCCAGGGCCTCCTCCAGCTCCTGCCTGCGCTCCGGCGGCGGCACCTGGGACGTGTCGACCTTCGCCCGCACCGACTCCCCCGAGCGACCCTCGTAGTAGCGGGGCAGGTCGGTCAGTTCCTCGCCGGGGACCTGGAGCTGGAGGCGGTCGCCCACGTCCCCCTCGATCATGTGGAGGGGGACCAGGACCTCCTCGGAGATCCTGGGGGTGCGGACCACGGCGTGGAGCACCTCGCGGCGCTGGGGGTCCACGATGACGAGGTCCAGGGACCCCGCCTCCTCGCCGTCGCTGTCGGCGACGGGCATGCCGAACGTGAATCGCATGGCCGAGTCCTCCCCGCGCACGAGGGAGCAAGACCCGGTCCCCCGGGGGGGCGCCGCCACCCGATCCTCCACCCGGGGAATCCCCCGGGTCCCGGCCCCGGCCGTATCATCCCCCCGAAGCGCCCGGAGAGCCGTCCTGCCCCGGCGCATCGCCGGAGCGGCCAGGGGATCCGTCGCGCCCGGGGGCGTCCTCGGAGCGGCCCCTCTCCCCGTTCCGGTGGGAGCCGCCGGGGCCGTCGTCCACCCAGTCCCGGGGGGCCGCCCCCCGGTCGCCCCCCAGGCGCATCCAGTCCATCCAGATCTCCCCGGGGGTCATGCCCGCCCGGACCCCCAGGAGCACCACGCGCGCGGCGCGCTCGGGCACCAGGCCGGCGCCGGCCACCAGCTCGTCCACCAGCCCCGGCGCCTCCCGCATCTCGCCGGGGAGCCACGCCTCGCCCAACGTCGCCGCGGCGACCTCCCCCGCGAGGGCCGAGGGGGTGCCCCGGGCCTCCAGCTCGGCGGCCAGCACCAGCGCGCCCACCCGGGACGAGGTGGGGGCGCGGGGATCCGCGGCGAGCACGACCCGCGTCGCCTCCCGGGAGATCCCCAGGGCGAGGGCCTCCATCACGTCGTCCCAGAGCGCGGGCGCGGCCTCGGTCCCCGCGCCCAGCTCCGACAGCAGCCGGCCGGCGCGGGCCAGGTCCTCCGCCAGCGCCTCCAACACCGGCGCTATCCGCGCGGCGGGGATCCCCTTGGCGGTCCCCTCGTGGACCTTGTCCATCAGCCGCCACGGCGGGAGGCCCCGTCCGGCGGCGTCGCGGAGGACGTCCAGGATGCGCCGCTCGTGGGGATCGAGCACGCCGTCCCGCAGGAGCAGGTCCACCAGCTCCCGGGCCTGCCCGGCGTCCACCCCGGCGTCCGCCAGGATCAGCACCTCGGCGGAGGCGGCCCCGGCAGCGGCCCGCTCCGGCCGTCCCAGCCCGCAGGCCACCACCAGGGCGGCCACCGCCACCCTGGGGGGCCGCCATCGGGCTCCGCCGGTCCGCCGCATCGCGCCTCCTGTGTTCATGGACGTACCACCCCCGCGCCCGTCACCGCCGCCCGCCGGCGGGGACCTCGACCCGGGCGTTCTCGCCGCCCCACCCGTCGGGGACCACCCTCGCCCCCGCGCCCCGGGGGGCGAGCCAGCGGTCGATCCCCGCCCGCACCGCGCAGCGGTGGATCCCCGGGGGCACTTCCAGGTCCAGGCGATACACGCCGGGCCGCACGGCCGCCATGGGGTGGGCCGCCCAGCCGTCCCAGGAGCCGGAGACCGCGGGGCCCCGCGCCTCGGCGTCCCTCAGCACGAACCGGAGCCTCCCCGCCCCCACCTTCACCGTCGCCCCGGGACCGGCGCACGCCGCCCCCAGGAGGGCCAGGCCCAGCAGCGCCGCCGCCGCGCCCCGCGGCCTCACCTCGCCCTCCTCGCCGGCCGGCCGACCACCGCCGACGGCGACTCCACGCCGAGACTCAAATACCCGTAAAAGGAGCGGAATCCGGGAGTTTCGTTCACGGGGGCGGCGACGTAGGCCCCACCGCCGAGCCCCGCCTGGAGCCTCCGCCCGACGCGCCGCCGGACCTCCCCCTCCGCCCGAAGCACCGGCCCCAGGCCGTTCCCGGGATCTCCCTCCATGCCTCCCCGGAGGCGCGCCCACCCTCCCCAGCCCCCCGCCGACGGCGAGACCAGCTCCACCCCCAGCAGGTGGGCGACGAACGAGAGGGGGGCCACCCCCGTGTCCGCCAGCTCCAGGGCATACACCGGGGCGATCCGTCCCCCACCCACCGGGACGCCGAGCCCCAGGGTGCCCAGGACCTCCCGGACCGAGGTGACGCCCCCCGCCATCCACCCCATGCGCGCCGTGCCCGAGACCTCCAGCCGGGGGGCCGACGGCGCGCCCACCTCCACCTCGCCCCGGACGAGGCCCCGGAGGCCCGGCCCCAGCGTCCGGGGCCACTCCACCGCCTCCTCCCCCCCGATCCCCGTCCAGGCGTCCAGCCCACCCCAAAGCCCGACGGACACCCGCGCCGCGGGCCGCAGGGTCATGCCCACCCGCATCGCCCCCGCGCCCGCCGCCCGCCGCCTCAGCACCAACCACTGGGCCTCCCCGCCGATCCGGCCGTCGAGGCGGATCCCCAGCGCGGGGAAGGTCGCCGCCGCCACCCAGCCTCCACCCCGGACGCGCACCTCGGGGGAGTCCCCGTCCCCTCCCTCCAGGTTCGAGTCCACGTCGACCTGCGCGGCGCCCCCCGCCTGCACCCGCGGGACCGCCCCCGCCGCCCCGGGGGCGACCGCGATCCCGGCCAGGAGCCAGGCCGCGGCCCGCCGGGGCCGCCTCACGGGACGACGAGGACGGAGTTCTCGCGTCCCCAGCCATCGGGCACCACGTCCGCCGCCGCGGGATCGGGCTCCCACCGGGCGCCGTCGAAGACCAGGGAGTACTCGTACCTTCCGGAGGGCACCCGCAACTCCCCTCTCCACGAGCCGTCCGCGCCCCTCTCCAGCGGCGCGGAGTCGGGGTCCCAGTGGTTGAACGTGCCCGCCACGCCCACCGACCGGGCCCCGGGGGCCTCGACGCGGATGGGCACGCGCCGGAGCGCCTCCACCCCCGCGCCGGGAGGGGCCGCTTCGACGGGGAGAACCGCCGTCGCCGCCCGCTCCGGCGCCGCCGCCGGGGCGGGGACGCCGTCCCGGGCGACCTCGGGGGCAGGGGCGGGAGCCGGATCCCGGCCTCCCACCAGGAAGGCCAGCAGCGCCGCCGCCGCCAGCAGTCCGGCCGCCAGGGCGAAGGGCCTGCCTCCTCCACCCATCCCTGGGCGTGCCGGCACCGCCCCCAGAGGGAGCCCGCCCGCCCTCCCCGCGGCGACGGCGTCGAGCACGCGGCCGACGGCGCCCACCGGGGGCTCGGGCGCGGTCCCGAGGGCTCCGTCCAGGCGGAGGAGCCGGCGCCGGTCCCGGGCGAGCTCCGGATCCTCCCGCAGCAGCCCCTCCAGCCGCGCCCGGCCGGCCTCGTCCAGCTCCCCGTCCCGCTCGGCCCAGAGCAGGCGCAAGCCCTCCCGCCGGTCCGGGGGATCCCTCATCCGCCGTCCTCCTCCGCCAGGCGCCGGAGCAGGCACTCCCGGGCCCGGCACACCCTCATCCGCACCGCCCCCTCCCGCAGCGACAGCACCGCCGCGATCTCGGCGTACTCCAGGTTCCCCTCGTGGCGGAGCAGGAACGGCTCCCGCAGCGCCTTGGGGAGCTCCCCGATCAGCCTGTGCACCAGCTCGTCCCGCTGGCGGGCGACCAGCCGGAGGTCCGGCGTGGGCTCGGGCATGGGCAGGGCGAGGGCGGCCTCGATGGGGCGCAGGAGTCGCCGCAGGCGCCGGGCCGCGGAGCGCCACTCGTCCTGGCAGCGGTGTATGGCGATCCGCGCGATCCAGGCCCCCAGGGAACACTCCCCCTGGAAGCCCGGGAGGCCGCAGTGGACCCTCAGGAACACCTCCTGGGTGAGCTCCATCGCCCGCTCCGGGTCATCGACCCTCCGGTGGCAGATCCCGTACACCATCCGGTGGTAGCGCTCGACGATCCCCCGGAACGCCGCCGCGTCCCCGGCCGCCGCGTCCCGGGCGAGCCGGACGTCGTCGAAGGGGTCCTGAACGGGCCGTCGCCTGGGGAGACCGCTGGCCATCGGACACAGTGTGACGCATATCTGGCGCGCCGTCACCTCCTTGACACGAGGCGAGGGATGTGAATGCCCGCGGGGGCGCGGAGCAGCCCCTCAGTACGTCGTCTCGACCACCACCGTGAGGTCCGCGGTCCCACCGACGGCGAGGGAGCCGACGGACCAGGTGACCACCCCCGTGCCGGCATCGTGGACGCCTCCGAGGTCGGCGCTGACGAAGCGGGTGCCGGCGGGCAGCGGATCGGTCACCACCACCCCCGACGCCGCGGCGTTGCCCCCGTTGTCCACGTGGACCTGGAAGGTCAGGCGGGTGGACACCGCCACCGTGGCGGAGGCGGGGGCCGAGGACCGGGGAGCGGTCTCATTGGAAACCACCGTGGCGACATTGGAAATCGACACGTCCACCGCCTCGGTCGCCACAAGCGCCTTGGTGATGGCCAGGTCGGGCTGGGCGGTCACGTCCACCGTCTCGCTGTCGGCGGCGGATCCCGCGTCGGGGGAGGCCAGGACGACCTGGTTGAGCACCGAGGTGGTGCCCGCCGGGAAGGCGCCCGGAGACTTGAGGACGACGGAGTAGGTCACCAGCCCTCCCGCCCCCGGCGCCACGTCGCCCAGGTCCCAGGTCACCACGTCGCCGTCGTAGGTCCCGCCCACCAGGTCGGTGACCGCGGAGATCCAGGTCTCGTCCGGGTCGTCGGCGAGGGTCGCGGCGGTGGCGGTGGCGTTCCCCGGGTTGGAGTAGGACACCCCGTAGGTGAGGGTGTCCCCCGGGCTCGGCACGCCGTCCAGGTCCGCGTCCAGGAGGCCGGTCAGGGCCTTGGAGACCTGGAGGGAGGCCGAGGCGGTGACGGTCACCGTCGCCGAGGACTCCGCGGGGAGGGCCACCGGCGAGGAGGCCGAGGCGGTGTTGGAGACCGCCGTGGTGCCGTCGGCGAAGGCCCCGGGACCGGCGAGGAAGACGTCGTAGGACAGGGAGACGGTGGCACCCGGGGCCAGGTCTCCGAGGCCCCAGGAGATGACGTCGCCGTCGTAGGTCCCCCCGTGGGAGATCGCGTCCACCGTCGCCACGAACGCCTCGTCGGGGTCGTCGGCGACGGTGACGGCGGTGGCGGTGGCGTTGCCCGCGCTCCCCACGTCGACGCGGTAGGAGACGCGGTCGCCGGGGCTGAGCAGGCCGTCGAGATCGAGGTCCGCGAAGCCGGTGGCGACCTTCACCACGGACAGGGTCGCCGCGGCCTCGACGTCCACCGACGCCGTGGCGCCCACCGGGGCCAGCTCCGCCGAGCTCAGGGTCGCCACGTTGACCACCGGGGTGAGGCCGTCGGGGAAGGTCCCGGCGTCGGCGAGGACGACGGTGTAGGCGAAGGACCCGGCGGCCCCCGGCGCCACGTCGCCCAGGGTCCAGAGGATGAGGTCGCCGTCGTAGAGCCCTCCGCCGGTGATCCCGACCACCGCGGCCACCCACGCCTCGTCGGGGTCGTCCGCCAGCTCCACGGCGGTCGCCGCGGCGTTGCCGGCGTTGGCGTAGTCCACGCGGTAGTCGACGGTGTCGCCGGGACCCAGCAGGCCGTCCAGGTCCAGGTCGGCCCAGCCGGTGGACGCCTTGGACAGGGTGAGGGCCGCCGCCGAGGAGACGGGCACGTCGCTGGAGGCGGGGACGTCGCCCCCCTCGGTGGAGCGCAGGGTCGCGCGGTTGGTCACCACCACGGTGCCGTGGGTGAAGGCGCCGGGCCCGGCGAGCTGGACGGTGTAGGAGAGGGAGCCCGAGGCGCCGGGGGCGAGGTCGGGGAGGCTCCAGGCGATCCGGTCGCCGTCGTAGGTCCCGCCGCCGGTGATCCCGGTGACGGCCACCACGTAGGTCTCGTCCGGGTCGTCGGTCAGGGTGACGGAGGTCGCCGTGGCGTTCCCGGTGTTGGAGTAGTCCAGGCGGTAGCCCAGGCGGTCGCCGGGGCTGGCCACCCCGTCGCCGTCGAGGTCCTCGAGGGTGGTGAGGGCCTTGGAAAGGGTGACGGCGGCGGCGGCGGAGACTTCCACCGTCTCGGCGTCGGAGGCCGGGGCGCCGCCGGGGGAGGCGAGGACGGCGGAGTTGGAGACCGCCGTGAGGCCGTGGGGGAAGGTGCCGGCCGGGGCGAGGACCACGTCGTAGGAGACGGAGCCCGAGGCGCCGGGGGCCAGGTCGCCCAGGGACCAGGTGAGGACGTCCCCGTCCCAGGCGCCCAGGTCGGAGATCGGGCCCACCGAGGCGATCCACGACTGGTCGGGATCGTCCGTGAGGGTGGTGGAAGAGGCCGTGGCGTTGCCGTCGTTCCTCCAGTCCACCCGGTACGAGACGGTGTCCCCGGGGCTCAGCAGGCCGTCGCCGTCGGCGTCCACCGTGCCGGAGACGGCCTTGGTGGCGGCCAGGGCGACGGCGGCGGTCACGTCCACCGCGGCGCTGGCGACGATGGGGAGGGACTCCGCGGTCTCTAGGGTCGCGGTGTTGGCCACGGCGGTGGTGCCCGCGGGGAAGACGCCGGGGGAGGCGAGGGTGGCGGTGTAGGTGACCGATCCCGAAGCGCCCGGGGCGAGGTCGCCGAGGGTCCAGACCACGGTGGAGCCGTTCCAGAGCCCGCCAGCGGAGATCCCGGTCACCGCCGAGACGTAGGCCTCGTCGGGATCGTCCACCAGGATGGCGTCGTGGGCGGTGGAGTTCCCGTCGTTGGCGTAGTCCACCCGGTAGGTGACCTGGTCGCCCGGCGAGACGAGGCCGTCCAGATCGACGTCCACGGTGCCGGTGACGACCTTCGAGAGGGCCAGGGCCACGGACGCGCCGACGTCGACGGCCTCCTCGTCGGTGGTGGGGCCGGTGTCGGCGGAGTCGATGGTGGCGGTGTTGGGGACCGAGGTGCTTCCGGCGGGGAAGGTGCCGGGGCCCTCGAGGGTCGCGGAGTAGGTCAGGACGCCGGAGCCGCCGGGGGCGACGGTGTCCAGGTCCCAGGTGATGGAGAAGCCGTCGTACACGCCGCCGCTGGCGGTGGCGTCCACGGAGGCGACGTAGTCGTCGGCGATGTCGTCCGCCAGCACCACGTCCGTCGCCGGGGCGTCGCCGGTGTTGGAGTACTCCAGGGCGTAGTGGACGACGTCGCCGGGGCTGACGACCCCGTCCAGGTCGACGTCGGTGAAGCCGGTGGAGGTCTTGACGAGGGCCAGGGCGGGGGTCCCGGTCACCGTCACGTCGGTGGAGGTGGACTCGGGCTCGGTCTCGCCGGAGTCGATGACCGCCGTGTTGCCGACGGTGGTGGAGCCCGCCGCGAAGGCGCCCGCGCCCGCCAGGGTCGCGGTGTAGGTCAGGGTCCCCGAGGCCCCCGGAGCCACCGTGCCCAGGCTCCAGGAGATCCGGTCGCCGTCGTACACCCCGCCGCCGCTGATCGCCGAGATCGAGGCGACGAACGCCTCGTCGGGGTCGTCGGAGACGGTGGCGCCGGTGGCGGAGGCGTTCCCGGAGTTGGCGTAGGCGACGGCGTAGTGGACCGAGTCGCCGGGGCTGAGCACCCCGTTGCCGTCGGCGTCGGTGTAGCCCGTGGAGGTCTTGCTCGCCGAGAGGTCCGCCGCCGCCCCCACGTCCACCCCGGCGCTCGCCGTCACCGGATCGGTGTCGGCGGAGTCGATGGTGGCGGTGTTGCCGACGGTGGTGGACCCGTGGGCGAAGGTCCCGGCGCCCGTCAGGGTCGCGCTGTAGGTCAGGATCCCCCCGGCGCCCGGGGCCACGTCCCCCAGGCTCCACGAGATCCGGTCGCCGTCGTACAGGCCGCCCGCGGAGATCCCCGAGATCGACGCCACGAAGGCCTCGTCGGGGTCGTCCACCACCGTCGCGCCGGTCGCCGGGGCGTTCCCGGAGTTGGAGTAGGTGACGGCGTAGTGGACGACGTCGCCGGGGCTGAGCACCCCGTTGCCGTCGGCGTCGGTGGTGCCGGTGGACGCCTTGGCGAGGGTGAGGCTCGCCGCCGCCGTCACCTCGACGGTGGCGGTGGTGGTGGTGGGGGGAGTCTCGCCGGAGGAGATGGTGGCGACGTTCCCCACGGGGGTGGTCCCCGCCGCGAAGGCGCCCGGGCCCGCCAGGGTCGCGGTGTAGGTCAGGGTCCCCGAGGCCCCCGGAGCCACCGTGCCCAGGCTCCAGGAGATCCGGTCGCCGTCATACAGCCCGCCGCCGGAGATCGCCGAGATCGAGGCGACGAACGCCTCGTCGGGGTCGTCGGTGACGGTGACGCCGGTGGCGGGGGCGTTTCCGGTGCCCGCGTAGGAGACGGCGTAGTGGACGGCGTCGCCCGGGCTCGGGACCCCGTCGCCGTCGGCGTCGGTGTAGCCCGTCCACGCCTTGCTCACCGTCAGCGCGGCGGCGGCGGTCACGTCGACGGTGACGGTGGCCTGGGTGGCGTCCACACCCTGGGACTGGAGGACGGCGACGTTGGTCACCGGGGTGACGCCGGAGGCGAAGGTCCCCGGTCCAGCCAGTACGGCGCCGTAGGTGAAGGAGCCGGACTGGCCCGCGGCCAGGGTGCCGACGCTCCAGGTGATGGTGCTGCCGTCGTACACGCCGCCCCCGGTGATCCCGGTCACGGCCGCCACGAACGCCTCGTCGGGATCGTCCACCACGGCGATCCCCAGGGCGTCGGCGTTGCCGTCGTTGGCGAAGTCGACGCGGTAATACACGGTGTCCCCCGGGCTCAGGGAGCCGTCGGAGTCGGCGTCGTCGTAGCCCGTGCTCACCTTCGCCACCCCGAGGGCGACGTCGGCGGAGACGTCCACGGTGGCGACGGCGCTGACCGGCGCGACCTCGGCGGAGCCGAAGAAGGCCACGTTGGCGACCTCGGTCGTCCCCTCCGGGAAGGCGCCCGCGGCGAGGGTGGCGCCGTAGAGCAGGGTGCCTCCCGCGCCGGGCGCGACGGTGCCGAGGTCCCAGCGCACCAGGTCGCCGTCGTACACCCCCGCTCCCGAGATGTCGGAGACGGCGGAGACGTAGGTCTCGTCGGGATCGTCGCTGACGAAGGCCGAGGTCGCGCTGGCGTTCCCGGTGTTGGACCATGCGACCTGGTATTGGACGACGTCGCCGGGGCTCAGAAGGCCGTCCAAATCCACGTCTTCGAAACCCAGCACCGTCTTGGAGACCGCCAGGACCACCTGGGCCGAGACGTCCACCGTCGCAGTGGCGGTCACGGGGCCGACCTCGGCAGAGTCGGCGATGGCGAGGTTCTGGACCGAGGTGACGCCGTGGGGGAAGGCTCCGGGGCCGGACAGGGTCGCCTCGTAGGTGACCGAGCCGGCGCCGCCCGCAGGCAGCGTGCCCAGGCTCCACGTGACCAGGTCGCCGTCGTAGGCGCCCCCGTCGGAGATCGCCCCGATGGCGGAGATGTGGGTCTCGGGGGGATCGTCGTCGATGACCGCGGCGGTCGCGTCGGCGTTGCCGGGGTTGGCCCAGTCGATCCGGTACTGCACGCGGTCGCCGGGGCTGAGCACGCCGTCCCCGTCGACGTCGGTGAAGCCGGTGGCGACCTTGGACAGGGTCAGCCCGGCGGCGGCGGCGACGCTCACCGTCTCCAAGTCCCAGATGGGGCTCGGCAGGGTCGACGACGAGAGGGTGGCCACGTTGTCCACGGCGGTGGTGCCCGCGGGGAAGACCCCGAGCCCGCCGAGCTGCGTCGAATACGTGAACGTGCCGGTCGCGCCGGGCGCGAGGTCGCCCAGGGCCCACGAGACGGTGTCCCCGTCGTACACGCCACCCCCCGAGATCGCCGTCACGCCGTCGATCCAGGCCTCGTCGGGATCGTCGGTGAGGGTGGCCGAAACGAGGATGACGTTGCCGGTGTTGGTCCAGGTCACCTGGTAGTGGACCAGGTCGCCGGGGCCGAGCTGCCCGTCCAGGTCCAGGTCGTCGAACCCGACGGCGGACTTGTCCACCGAGGCGGTGGGGACCACGTCGGTCACGGGATACGAGCAGCTCTCGGCCGCCGAGGCGGTGACGCTGTAGGTGTCCTTGATCGCCGACACCGCGTCCGCCGTCACCCCGACGTTGGTGGCGATGGAGCCGCCGCCGTCCGCGGCCCCCGCCGCGGCCCTCACGGTGACGGTGCGGGCGACGCACGCGCCGGTGGCGAGGTCGCCGATGAGCCAGGTCACCTCCCCCGGAACGGCGTCGTAGGTCCCGCCGTCGCTCGCCGAGACGAAAGTCACCCGGGGATCGGCGGGCAGGGTGTCGACGAGGACGGTGTCGGCGGCGTCGCCCTTGCCCGTGTTGCAGAGCTCCAGCGTGTGGGTGAGGTCCTGGCTCTCCCCCTCGAGGACCTGGGTCACCGAAGCGTCGCAGGTCTTGGTCACCACCAGTTCGGGGGGATTGACCACCGCGTCGGGCTCGGAGAGCCAGCCGGGGTAGCCGGTATCGACCTTCCAGGTGCCCCGGTCCCGGTTCACCTGAGACTGGAAGTAGGGGATGAACCGGCTGCTGCCGGGTCCCACCACGGTGAAGCAGTACTCGCCGACGTAGTGATCGCCACTGGACTGGGTGCCGGGGAGGTCGGAGACCTGGAGGTACGCCTGGTCGTGGTAGCTCACGGACGGCGGGGTGCCGGGGGCGTCGACGCCGGGGATCCCGACGAGGATCGAGCCGGGATCCGCGCCGTTGGTGTCGTAGTAGTAGAAGTCGAAGCGGTCCAGGCGGACGACGTCGGCCCAGTAGTAGATCTGGGCGACGAGCTGCTCCGCCGACTGCTGGCTCTGCCAGCGATACTTGGTACGGAAGCAGAAGGACTCGCCGACCTCCGCCTCCACCGACTCCGGCTCGGTGTCGAGCCAGCGCAGGTCGTTCTGGCTGATGGAGGCCGACTTCTCCATGGCCACCACCTGGCTGGCGGTGGCCACGAGCAGGCCCGACGAGAGCAGCTCGTAGCTGTACCTCTCGTGGTCGGTGGTGACGGAGAGGCCGGCGCAGCCCAGCAGCTCGTCCTGATCGTATCCGACCTTCTCGATGTTGAAGTAGAGGGCGTAGTCCCCCGGAGCGAGCTGCCCGTCGATCACGCCGTCCAGGTAGTCCAGGTCCCGGATCCCCGAGCCCACGGTCACGCCGTTCACGGCCGAGAACTCGTCCATGTAGAGGTCGTCGACGGAGTCCGTCGTCCAGGGCCCCACCGGCGAGTCGTCGTCGATGACCCGGATCTCGGGGTCCACGAGGGTCGACGTCACCGAGATGTGGACCTCGTTGACGGCCTCCTCGGGGTCGGCGTTGCTGTTGACGGGAGGGCAGCCGTCCTTGTCGCCGGGACTCCCCGAACTGGGCTCCAGGACGGCCGGCGTCGAGATCACGGAGATCGACGCCGCGCGGGCCGGCTGGGCCAGGGCGACCGCGAGGACGGGGAGGGAGGCGAGGGGGAGGGAGCGGCGGAGGGAGGGGCGGCGCGACGGCGTGGACATGGGTTCCCCTTCGCCGGACGAGGAGGCGCCCGGCAACGGACTCGCGGCCGGTCGGCCCTCTGGGGGGACGCGCCCGACTTGCCAGGGGAGTACCGCGAAGCCGGCGCCGATGTCAACGCGCTCGCGCGGGCCGCGATGGGTTTTTCCCTTTTGCGGCAAAGAGAACGGGAATCCGCACGGATCGACGCCGGGACCCGTGACGCGGGAGGGCTCGCGACGTCTAGGGATGGTTTGGACGCCGAGTCGCCGGCTCGTGCGTGACAGAAAAACGCGAGGAGAGTGTGACAACGGGCGGGCCGGATCGTCGCCCCCCGCTCCGGGCTACGCCCGGCCCCCCTCGACCTTCCGGGAGGCGGGACCGAACACGGTGCGCCACTGGCGGGCGGCGAGGACGAAGGCGCCCACCAGGGTGGGGCGGTAGACGTCCTCCTCCTCGTCGTACTGGAGGATCCCCGATTCGACGTGGTCCTGGCAGACGCGACGGATCACCTCCGCGGTCTCCCGGCCGGCCTCCCGGGGCTCGACCTCGCGCAGGGCCTCCGTCCCCCCGGCCTCCTCGATGGCGTCGCGGTGGGCCGCCAGCAGGGCCGAGGGGGAGGTGCCGGGCGCGAGCTGGAGCACCCGGAGGTGGGCCGCCTCGGGCAGGGTCCGGGGCAGGGAGGAGTCGGTGGTCATCAGCGTCACCCCGTCCCGGGTGGTGGAGGTCAGCTCGACGAGGCGGAAGGTCTGGTCCTCCACCCGCATGAGGCTCAGGGAGGCGGCCACCCGCAGGGACCGGTGGACCACCTTGCGCGCGGCGCTCAGGGCGTCGTCGTGGACGAAGTACTGGAAGTCCCCCGCGGCGGTGAAGCCCAGGCGGGCGAACTCCCCCGTCGCCGCCCCGAGCCACTCCGCGTCCACCCACGGCCGGGTGTCCAGGTCGATCCCCTGCCACTTCAGGGTGCCGGGGAGCCGGGTGCGGGCGTAGACCATCGGCACCGTCAGCAGCAGGGGCAGGCCGACGACGATGAGGATCGCGGTGATCAGGGTCGACGCGGGATCGCTCATGCCGCCACCCCCTGGGAGCCACCCCCCGCGCCCCGGGCCGCGGGGCCGTGGGGACCATCGTGCCAGAGCTGGAACACCAGCAGGCTCCAAAGGTGGCGGCGGCGGTCCGCCCTCCCCCCCTGGTGCTCGTCCCACAGGCGCCCGACGGCCCCGGGATCGAAGAGGCCCGCCCGCCGCACCGCCGAGGGCGACAGGAGGTCGCCGGCGATCTCCCGCAGCGGCCCCCGCAGCCAGGGGCCCACGGGGAGCCCGAACCCCTTCTTGGGGCGGTCCAGCACGGCGGCGGGCAGGAGATCCCGCACGGCCTCCTTCAGGATCCACTTGCCCGAGCGCCCCCGGAGCTTCAGCCCGGGGGGCATGCGGCAGGCCCGCTCCACCAGGCGGTGGTCCAGCAGGGGCACCCGCACCTCCAGGCTTACCGCCATCGAGGCCCGGTCCACCTTCACCAGGATGTCGTCCCCCATGTACATCCGCATGTCCAGGTACTGGGCCCTCTCCACCTCGTCCCCGGCGTCGCAGTCCAGCACGTGGGCGCGGGCCTCGGCGAAGGGGTCGGCGCCCCCCGGGTCGGCGGGGCCGCCCGCGAGGATCCCCCGGGCCTCCTCGGGGAGGAAGGCCCCCAGCCACAGGTTGTTCCGCTCGGGGAGGGGCCGGGCGGCGGCCTCCAGGAAGCGGCGGAGCTTGTACTCGAAGGTGACGTTCTCGTACCGGGCGGGCAGCCACCCCGCGGCCCTGGCCAGCGCCCGGATCGCCGGCGCGGGCAGGAGACCCAGGGGCCGGGCCAGGCGGTGGGCGAGGTAGGTGGGGTAGCCGGCGAAGACCTCGTCCCCGCCGTCCCCCGAGAGCACCACCGTCACGCCGTTCTCCTTCACCAGCCGCGACAGGAACCAGGTGGGCACCAGGGAGCCGTCCCCCAGGGGCTCGTCCAGGAAGGACCCGATCCGCTCCAGCGCCCCGGGCACCTCGGCGGCGCGCACGCGGCCCTCGGTGTGGCGGGTCCCGAGGTGCCGCGCCACCTTCCGGGACCACGAGGACTCGTCGAAGCTGGCCTCGTCGAAGGCGATGGAAAAGGTGCGGAGATCCGGGACCTTACGGGCCATGACGGCGGTGACCGCGGAGCTGTCGAGCCCCCCCGAGAGCAGGCAGCCGATGGGGACCTCGCTGACCAGGCGGCAGTCCACGGCGGCCTCCAGGTCCGCCCGCACCGCCGCCGCCCAGCCCCGGGCGTCCCCCGCCGGGGGGAGCGGCGACCCCTTCCAACCCTGCCCGTCCTTGCGGAAGGTGGGACGCCACCACTCCCGCACCTCCACGTGGCCGTCCCGGGCCACCAGGTAGTGCCCCGGCGAGAGCTTGTGGACGCCCCGGTAGATGCAGCCCGGGGAGGGCACGTACTCGAACAGCAGGTAGCGCAGCAGGGCCCCGGGATCGACCTCCCGCGGGCAGGCGGGGTGGGCGAGCAGGGCCTTGAGCTCGGAGCCGAAGAGCAGGTGGCCCCCGGCCTGGGTCCAGTACAGGGGCTTGATGCCCAGGCGGTCCCGGGCGAGGTAGAGGGCCCCGTCCCGGGCGTCGTGGAGGGCGAAGGCGAACATGCCCACCAGCCGCTCCAGGCACCCCTCGATCCCGAACTCCTCGAAGAGGTGGGGCAGGGTCTCGGTGTCCCCCTCGGTCCGCAGGACGTGGCCCCGGGAGACCAGCTCGGCCCGGAGGTCCCGGTAGTTGTAGACCTCGCCGTTGTAAACGACCCGGGTGCGACCCGACGGGCCGGCCTGGGGCTGCTGGCTGCCGGCGACGTCGATGATGGAGAGCCTGCGGCTCCCGAGCCCCACCCCGGGGGCGAGCCACTCGCCGCCCTCGTCGGGCCCCCGGGGCACGAGGCTGTCCCGCATCGCCCGGAGCGCCGCCCTCGCCTCCGCCTCGGGGAGGGGCGCGGCCTGGAGGGTCAGGAAGCCCGCGATCCCGCACATTCGGGGGTCCGCCTGGGGGGGGTTGCGGCAGTGGCGATCACCGGTCCACGGTAGACCCCCGACGCGGGGCGTTCAAGGGCGGCGACCGCGGTCCGGGAGCCGCCGGGCACCAGGGATCCCGGGCGCGACCGGACGCCGTCAACCCGCCCCGAGGGACGCTCGCAGCTCCGCGAGGTGGGCGAGGTACGCCGCGACGCGGCCCGGATCGGCGATCCGGCCCTGCCGGTAGGGCGTCCGGGCGTCCAGCGCGTCGAGCCGGGCGCGGTCCATGGGGAAGTCGGCCAGGATCCGGCGCGCGTGGTCCCGGTCCGCCGACTCCCAGCGCTCCACCTTGGCGACCAGCACGTCGTGGGGATGGGGGACCACCAGCCGCACACCCGGGACGTCGGGGTCGGTGAGCACGAGGGCTCGGGAACGCCAATCCGAGGGGGCGGCGAAGGTCTCGGCCGCCCAGACCTCCACGTAGGCACCGTGGCGGTCGTGGTACCACGAGAGCTCGCCCATCAGCGCCTCGACGAGGTCGCCCCGCTCGCGGGGGTCGCACCACACGTCGACGTCGCGGGTCGCGGGCGCGTCGGCCAGGCGGAACGCCAGCGCGGCGCTCCCGAAGACGACGATCTCGCCTTCGCGGATCAGGCGGGCGGCGTCGAGGAGGATGCGCCGGATGTCGGGGGGGTCAACCATGCGTGCCTATCCGGGTGCCCCACTGCTTCTCGGGATTCGAGCCCGTGCCATGCGGCACGGCACCCCCGGCCCGACGGATCGGGCGCGGGCCTTCGGCCCTGGCACGGGCTCGGGCACGGGCACGGGACCGCTAGGGCGACGTGCGTGGATCAGGCGGGCAGGCATGCAGCCATGGATGGAAGCCGGTGAAGGGATGGGAGCTGACGAGCTGGCGTGCCGAGGGGCCCCGGGCGAAGTCGCTCGGGAGCGCGTCGAAGGGGTCTTCTCCCTCGAGCCAGGCGGCGAGGGGGTGCGGGCCCTCGAGGACCTCGGCCCAGCAGGCGTCCAGCGCATCGCCGGTCGACCTGAGCCGGCTCGCCAGCGAGGACCGGGCGTCCGGCGCCAGGGCGCGGAACGCCGCCCGGCACAGGGTCGCCTGGCGTGCGAGGCGGGCGCGGGGGTCGCGTCGGGGGTCCATGGGGTCATGGTAGCCAGGGACGGGGCCAGGCGCCACGGGCAGCGGGGGGACGGCGGCGCGCGGCCGACCTGGCGCTCCCACCGGCCCGGCCAGCGCCGGCCCCCGCGCGGGACTTCCCCCCGGGTGGAGGCGAGCGCATGGCAGGAGCGGCGCCGGGCGGCCGGGGGCCTGGGGGCCCTCCGGAGGGAGCTGGGTGGACCTCCCGCGGGGCCGGCGCCCGATCCCGGTGCGCGTCCTTGGGCTGCTGCCGCTGTTCGGGTGGGCGGTGGCGCTGGTCCTGTTTCTCGCCTTCACCTCCGCCTTCGAGCTGGTCCTCCTGGGCGTCGTGGCGTCGTCCGCCGTCGCGGCGCTGCTGGCGCCCATCTCCCGCCGCCTCCCCGGTCCCCGGGCGTTCCGCGGCCCCCTCGCCGCCGTGCTCTTCTTCGCGCTCCTCGGGGGAGCGATGGCGGTGCTGGCCCACCAGCTCTGGAGCCCGCTCCGCCGGCAACTGCGGCACCTGGAGCGGCTGGGTGCGCGGGTGGACGAGGCCCTGGCCGCCCTGAGCGAGTGGATGGGGCTCCCGGACCCCGTCACCCTGGACGAGGCGGGGGACGCGATCCTCCGGCTGCTCACCGGGGGGACGGTGGGACAGGCGGTGGGCAGCACCGTCCAGGCCCTTTTCGGCCTCGGCCTGGGCGTCGTCCTGGTCACCTTCGGCTCCCTCTACCTGCTGGGCCAGGACCCGGACCGGCTCGTGGAGCCCGGGGTGCGCCTGCTGCCCCCCCACCGGCGCGCCCAGGCGCGGGACTTCGTCCGGGGGGTCGAGCCGAGGCTCCGCTGGTGGCTCCTGGGCACCCTGGCCAGCATGACCATCGTCTTCCTGGCGGCGTGGGGTGCGTTCACCCTGGTGGGGATCGACCTCGCTCTGCCCCTCGCCCTGCTCTGGGGCCTCGCCGAGATCGTGCCCAACCTCGGGCCCGCCTTCGGCGGCCTGGTCGGCCTGGTCCTGGCGATCCCCCAGGGGGGCGACCAGGTCTTCTGGACCGCCGTCGCCTGGCTGGCGATCCAGACCCTGGAGGGGTACGTGATCCTCCCGCTGGTGATGCGGGGGGCGGTCCACGTCCCGCCCGTCGTGAGCCTGTTCACGGTGGTCTTCTGGGGCCGGATCTTCGGCCTCCCGGGCGTGTTCCTGGCGATCCCCCTGGACCTCGTCATCTGGACCGCCATCGAGCGCTTCGTGCTGGGGCGCGGCGAGGGCGGCGAGGGGGCCGGGGACGTCCCGAGTCCCCCTTCCCCACGCTCGGCGCCCTCCCCGGAGCCGCGCCGTTCGGAGTAGGATGCTCCGCGCCCGAGCGGACAGGAGTCACCATGCTGGAGGGACGGGTCGTCGACGGCCGGTTCGCCCTCGACGCGCTGCTGGGCAAGGGCGGCGTCGGGACCGTCTACCGTGCCCGCGATCTGCACGACGCGGGACGACCGGTGGCGGTCAAGTTCCTGACCATCCCCTCACCCCGCCACGTCGCCCGCCTCCACCGGGAGTTCAGGGCCATCGCCTCGTTGCGGCACCCCCACGTCGTGGCGGCGCTGGCGTTCGGGCAGAGCGAACAGGGACCGTACCTCGCCATGGAGCTGGTGGACGGCCTGCCCTTCGACGACGCCCTACGGGTGGGCGGAGCGCGCGACGGCCCCGTCCACCCGGACGCCCAGCCCGTGCCCTGGCTCGCGTGCCGGCGAGCCCTGCTCCAGCTCTTCGGCACCCTGGCCGACCTCCACGACCGCGGCTTCATCCACCGGGACCTCAAGCCGGGCAACGTCCTCATCGACGGCCGCGGCGACGTACGGATCCTCGACTTCGGCCTCGTCCGGTCCCGGGACGAGTCGGTGGAGCTGACCAGCACCGGCGACGTCGTGGGGACCGTCCGGTACATGGCGCCGGAGCAGCTCGATGGTCGTCGCGTCGACCATCGCGTCGACCTCTTCTCGGCGGGGGTGATGGCCTGGCAGGTCCTCACCGGCAGTCACCCGTTCCGGGCCCCCGGGATCTCCTCGCTGGTGGCGCAGCACCGGAGCGGTCCCCGGCGCCGCCCGAGGGCTCTGGCGCCGGGGATCCCCCTCTCCCTCGAGGAGGTCCTGCTGCGCCTGGTGGCCGGGGACCCCGGAGATCGCTTCGCCTCCGCAGCCGAGGTCCTGAGGGCCCTCCGGGAGGCCGGACTCCTGGAGGGAGAGGACCTGCGCCGGGTCCGTCCTCCCGCCGACCGGGCCCTCCCCCTCCTGCCCCCCGTCGAACGCCCCGAGGCCGAGGCGGTCCTGGCCGAGGCCGCGGAACACGTCCTCGCGGGGCGGGCGCGGGTGGTGCTGGTCCACGGCGAGGCGGGGGTCGGCAAGTCCTGGGTCCTGGACCGGTCCCTGTCCCGCCTGCGCCGGATGGGATTCCTGACCGCGGGACAGCCCGGGGCGTGCCCCCTCCCCGGCCCGGGGGGAGCCTTCGGCCCGGTGGTGAACCGCATGCTGGCCGCCCTGGCGGGGCCGGACCCCAAGGAATTCGGCGAGCTGGTCGCTTCACTGGGGCCTCGACCCGGGAGCCGCTCCAGCTCGGGCTCGGGGGGACCCGAGCCGCGCCGGAACCCGGCGCCAACGCCCGCCGACCCCCGCTCCCGCCGCATCGCCGCGTTCGAGGGCTTCCTGCGCATGGTGCGCGAAGCGGCCCGGGTGCGGGGTCCGCTGGCCATCGTGCTGGACGAGCTGCACCGGGCCGATCGCGCATCGCTGGAGCTGGCGGACTACCTGGCGAGGGCCTGCCTGGACGACGAAGGCGGCCCCCCCGCGGTCCTCCTCCTGGTGGGGGCGAGGGAGGCGTCGGCGGGCCAGCCCTCCCTCCGTCCGGGGCGTGCGGGGCTCGCCCGCGTCGCCCTCTCCCCCTTCGGAGCCCGCGAGCTGGAGGAGATCCTGACCCGGGAGCCCGCGCTCCCCCAGGAGCGGCAGGGGGCGGCGCGACTGCTGATGAGGGCGAGCGACGGCCTGCCGGGGATCCTGGCGGAGGTGGTGGAGGAGTGGGTCCGACGGGGCTGGGTGCTGAGGACGGCGCGGGGCCTGGAGCTGACGCGGCGCTACCACCAGGAGGCGATCTGGGCGCGGGAGGAGGCCGGGGACGGGAGCCAGACGGGGGGCTCCGCCACCACTTCCTGGAGCCGGGCGCTCCGGGACGCCCTCGACTCCCTGCCCTCCGACGTGCGCCGGATCGCGAGCAGGATCGCGGTGTTGGGCCCCAGCGTGGAGTTCGACCTGATGGCGGTCGCGGCCGGGGTGTCGGACTGGGAGCTGCTGGACGCCGTGACGGCGCTGGTGGACGGGGGCATCTTGGACGAGGAGGCGGTCTCGGGTTCGACCCGCTACCGCTTCCGGGTGGCGCGGCAGGCCGAGTTCCTCGCCGAGGAGGTGGACGACGACGAGGGGACGCGCCTCCACCGCGAGGCCGCCCGGTGGCTCGCCGGGGAGGGGAGGCCCGGGTACGCCGATCCCGGGCGCGTGGCCCGGCATCTGGCGGCGGCGGGGCTCCTGACGGAGGCGGCGCGGTGGTCCCTGCGGGAGGCGAGGGCGGCCCGGGCGTGTCAGGACCGTCACGGCGCCCTCCGCGCCTTCGAGGCGGCGGCGGTGACGGCCCGGGAGGTGGGGGACGCCGCGACGCGGATCGAGGCGCTGCGCGGGATCTGTGAGGAGTGCCGGGCCCTGGCCATGACCGAGAAGGGGGTGCGGGCCGCCGTCGAGATGCGCGAGGTGGCCGCCTGGTACGGACGCCCCGAGGACTCCTGGGACGCCGAGCTGCTGGAGGCGGAGATCCGGCTGGCCGCGGGGGCCGACGCCCTCGCCGAGTCCAAGCTCCGCCGCCTGGTGGCGGACATGAGCTCCCTCGGCCGCACCGAAGCCGAGGCCCTGCTGGGTCTCGGGCGCGCCTTGGCCCAGCGGGGCGAGCTCGCCGAGGCTGCGACGCTGTTCGACCGGGCCGCCGCCGCTTGGGCCAGTTCGGGGCGGGAGGCGGAGCGGGTGCGCGCCCTGGTGAACCGGGCCCACGTCGCGTACCTGCAGGGGGACTTCCGCGAGGCGCTGCGCCGGTTCGACGAGGTTCAGGACTTCCGGGGAGACGTCCGGGTCCGGGCGACCATGCTGACCAACCGGGCGGTGGTGGAGGGCCTCGCTGGGGATCCCTCCGCCACGACGGCGATGCTGGACGAGGCCATCGACCTCTACCGGGGGGCCGGTGAGCAGGCGCTCCTCGCCAACGCCATCGCCGCGCGGCTCTGGACCCTGCCCGAGGTCGACTCCGGGATGCGGGATGCGATCAAGGAGGCCGTGGCCTTCTGCCGCCGGGCGGGCCTGGCCCCGGTGCTGGGCAACCTGTACTGGGGTCTGGCCCGGGCGGGCGGAGAGGACGGGAGCGTGCGGTCGGTCCAGTCCCTCGCCCGGCGCGCCTACCGCCAGTATTCCCGGGCGAGGATGCGGGTGCAGATGTGCGCGATCCGCCTGTTCCTGGCGCGGGTGCTGGCCGTGGACGATCCCCCGAGGGCCCTCCGCCACGCCGAGAGGGCCCTCGCGGACCTGCCCGCGGACCTGGCGGCGACCCTCAGGTGGCAGGTCTCCGCAACCCAGGCGCTGGTGCGGGAGGCGGCGGGCCGGGAGGAGGAGGCGGCGGATTGGATGGCGAGGGCACGGGAGGAGCTGACCGCGGTGCTGAGGAGCTACGTCGCGGAGGGGGCGACCCCCGAGGAGCGGGCGGTCCAGTGGAGTCGCCCCCGGGACCTGGTGCGGATCGACGAGGTGCTGGCCTGACCGCGGGCCCGGTGGGGCGGGGGCGGCGAGCCCTGGGGCCCACCACCCTCGCCCCCATGAAGGTTCAGAAGTTCTCGAAGTCGCAGGGCTTGAACCAGGTCCGGACGAGGGTGGCCCCGCTCGGGATCTCGCCCTGGCCGGTCTGGTAGCTCTCCCAGTCGTCGGCGATCTCCTCCGCCTGCGCCTTCCGCGCCGCGCTGGTGCCCGCGCTCACCTGGGAGGGGACCCCCGAGCCCTGGGGAGTCCAGGTGACGAGCTTGAAGTAGTTGGGGTGGCTCGATCCCATCTCCACCGCCAGGGCCCGCGGCGGTCGTCCCTCGGTCGCGCTCGCGTTCACCGTCACCAGCCACTCCTCCAGTTGCCAGGGGGTGCTGCCGGTGTCCCTCCAACCCAGGAGGAGTCCGCGCAAGGTGGGGCTCCCCGAGGAGTTGTGCTCCCAGATCTCCCAGTTGCCTTGCAGCACCTCGCCGGGTCCCGCGCGGTCCGGGCGAAGCCCGGTGGCGGTCGCGGCGGGGGATCCTACGTCCTTGCCCATGGTTCCGCTCTCCCCTCGTCCTGGACGCGGGGCGGGATGCCCCCTTTCCCTCCGGGACGGCATCGGCGATGCTAGCATCGATGCTCCGTCCCGTGGGGGCTGGAGCGGGGAGGAACGTGATGTCCGGAGTTCCCTCTCGAAGCGCCCGGGACCAGCTCGCCCTCCTCCACGGAGCCCTGGCGGGGAGACCCGACTTCGAACGGTGGAGCCGGGAACACGGCGTTGCCGGTTGGAGGGAGCTCCCCCCCGCGCCCGGCCGCTTTCCCGTGATCAGCGTCTGGAACGCGGCGGCCACCTCCTTCTTCACCGCGGAGTTCGTTCCGGCGGATCCCGGCGTCCCGGACCCGGACCTCGAGTCCACCCCTTGGACGCGCGCGACGTCCTACCCGAACGTCCGGGTCGTGGAGCGGAGCCCCTCCACGCCGGACGACGCGCTGGAACGGACGGGGGCACTCCTCCCTTCGGGGGGAGGATTGCGCCGCGTCCTGCCCCGGGTGGACGGCAGTCCCTCGGGACCGGAGGACCCGGACCTGGAGGGCCTCGCACCCCCTCCCGCCTCGTGGGACGTGTACCAGCCTTCCCGGGAGGGGTGGGTGCGCCTCGGATTCGAGCACGAGGACCTCGTCGAGACGGAGGGCATCGGGGGCGTGCTCCTGCCGGAGATGCCGAGCTGCGAGCAACTCTCGGCGCGCTGCAAGCACCCCGACGACCCGAGGGTCTGGCTCGGAGGCGACGCCCTGGTCCACCCGGACGCCTTGCGGGAGAGGGCCAGGACCATGTTGGCGGCCGTGCAGTCGCCCCCTCCGCCCGGTCCTCCCGAGGCTCTGAAGAAGATGGTCGAGGCGCTGGTCCGGCTGTTCCACGAGCCCGGCGGACCTTACCGACTCTGCGCCCTCTCCATCGACGCGGAGCTGGCCCGGGACGCGACTCCCCTCGGCAAACTCAGCGGGATGGCGGACGGCCCCACCATGCGGAATTACACGTTCTGCGACCTGCTGACCCTGGAGTGGAGGCAGGGGACCTGCGACGAGTTCGCCATCGTGCTGGTGGGCCTGCTGCGGGCCCTCGGCGTCCCGGCGCGCCTGGTGTTCGCGGAGTACGAGTGCCGGGGGATCCAGACGTCCCACGCCTTCGCCGAGTACCACGACGGGGAGCGATGGGTCCACGCCGACCCCATCCTGAACCGGGTCGACCGGGCCGGCGATTACGCCCACCCGTCCCTGGGGGACGGCGCGTGGAGGGGGACCATGGTGTACCGCCCCTACTGCGCCCGGGACCCCGAGCGGCGCGGGGCGGTCGAACCCTGGGTAGACATCGGGTTCGTGCCCACCGAGCCCCGGGAGGAGACGGCCTACTCCGGTGGGACCCGCGAGCGCGGCGGGACAGGGGTCACCTCCCCTCGGACCCGCCGTCCGCCTCGGGCTCGCCCCCGTCGGCCAGGGCGAGGGCGGCCGCGCCCCGGGCCCGTGGGGCGCGGACCGGGACCCCGGGGGGGAGGTCGGCGACGGCGGTGGCGCTGACCACGGACCGGATCCGGTAGGGCTGCTTGCCCTGGATCTCGAAGCTCATCCGGATCATCACCTCGGCGATGAGGCCGAAGAAGAAGCTGTTGAACCCCAGCAACACCAGCACCCCCGCCAGCACCACGAGCGGGTTCTTGTGCATCCAGGTGCCGTACGCGGCCTTCATCCACAGCGCGCCGCCGGCGGCGACGAAGCCCGCGAAGATGCTGGCGAACCCGGCGTAGCCGAAGAAGTAGATGGGGTTGACGTAGAAGTCGCGGATGAACTTGACGGTGAGCAGGTCCAGCAGCACCCGGAAGACCCGCCCCAGGCCGTACTTGCTGGTGCCGCGGGTGCGGGGGTGGTGGCGCACCGGCACCTCCACCAGGCGGGCCCCGGCCCAGGTCACGTAGATGGGGATGAACCGGTGCATCTGCCCGTACAGGGGGATGTCCTGGAGGAACTCCCGCCGGTAGACCTTGAGGGTGCAGCCGTAGTCGTGGAGCGGCACCTTCGAGACCCGGGAGATCAGCCGGTTCGCCAGGATCGACGGCAGCTTCCTGTCGAGGAAGCGGTCCTGGCGGCTCCTGCGCCAGCCGCACACCAGGTCGTAGCCGTCGTCGAGCTTGCCCAGCATCATGGGGATGTCGGCGGGGTCGTTCTGGAGGTCGGCGTCGATGCTGACCAGCACGTCATGGCGGGCCAGGCGGAAGCCGGCGCTCATCGCCGCGGTCTGCCCGTAGTTCCGGACGAAGTGGACGACCCGCACCCGGGGGTCCAGGGCGGCGAGGCGGTCCGCCTCCTCCCCCGATCCGTCGGCGGATCCGTCGTCGATCAGGAGCAGCTCGAAGGGGACCCCCGCGAGCTCCATCGCGTCGGCGATCGCCCGGTGGAGGTGGGGCAGGTTCTCCACCTCGTCGTACACCGGCACCACGATCGAGATCGCCGGCTTCGCGGCCAATGGGGGTCCTCCTCGCCACTCGGGCGTCCCGGGGGCGCCCTCGCCGGCAGCATAGCCCATCGCGCCCGACCCCGACAGGAACGGCCTCCGTGGCGGCGGGAGGCGCCCGCCCGCCAGGAAGTTCACCAGAACGATACCGATCCGGACGCCGCGCGGGGTGCGCGGAGGGGGCCGGGCGGTCTAGAATCCCCGGACCTCGTGGAGCCGACGATGCACCTGCCGCCCGTCCGCCTCCCTCCCCTCGCCCTGGCGCTCGGCGCCGCGGTGGGCCTGCTGTCCGCGCCGGCCGCGGTCCGCGCGGGGGGAGGCGCCTTCCTCACCATCCAGTCCGACACCGTCACCCTCCCGGGGGAGCAGCCCGTCCTGGTGATGGTGCCCGAGGACGACGTCGCCCGGGTCGAGGTGCGCCTCGTGCGCGGCGACGGGGTGGTCAAGACCCTCACCGCCCAGAACATCCCCGGGGGGAGCGAGAAGTCCTTCACCTGGGCGCAGCCCGAGGGGCGCTTCGAGTACGCGGTGACCGCCAAGGCCACCTTCCGCGACCGGACGACCTGGGAGGGGGAGGACTCCTACACCATCACCGCCGCCACCCTGCTCAAGGGGGACATCCCCGTCGAGACCGTGGACCCCTCCGCCCGCTCCTTCGAGATCCGCACGTCCCGGCCGGCGAGCCGGGTGGACGTGTCGGTGGTGGGCGAGGACCTCTCCGAGGTCGCCAAGGCCACCGTGCCCCTTCCGGGGCAGAAGGGCACGCCCCAGACCGTCACCTGGCCCGAGACGGAAGCCCGGGTGTTCAAGGTGATTGCCCGCGCCTACGACGAGTGGGGCTTCTGGACCGAGGCGGAGATCAACCTCTGGAGCCTGGAGATCCCCCACGAGGAGGTCGTCTTCCCGACGAACTCCTACCAGGTCCTGGCAGACGAGGCGCCCAAGCTGGACCGCGCCTACCGGCTCATCGACGAGGCCGTGGTCAAGTACGGCGACCTGGTGCAGGTCCGCCTGTTCATCGCCGGCTACACCGACACCGTCGGGGATCCCGGCAGCAACCAGGGCCTCAGCGAGAACCGCGCCCGGTCCATCGCCTCGTACTTCCGGACCAAGGGGTTCAAGTTCCCCATCTTCTTCCAGGGCTTCGGGGAGAGCGTGCTGGCTGTGCCCACGGACGACGGCGTCGACATGCACGCGAACCGCCGCGCCCTCTACGTGCTCGCCGCCTCGTTCCCCGGACGCACCAAGGACCTGCCCCGGGCGAACTGGAAGCGGCTGCCTTGAGGGAGTCCCCCGATGGGGCGGGGGGGCCGATCCGCAGCCCCGCGCTCCCGGACCGGGACCGGGGCCGGAGGCTCTCCCGCCTGTCCTGGCTGTGGGTGGCGGTCGCGGCGGCGCTGGCCTTCTGGATCGGTGGGCCGGAGCCCCCCCTCCTGGAGACGGCCGAGTCGGTGCCCGCCCCCAAGCTGGAGGCGAGGGTCCTGGGGGAGGGCCACCTGTCCCTGGAGGACCTCCGGGGGAAGGTGGTGGTGGTGAACTTCTGGGCGACCTGGTGCCCCCCCTGCCGGAAGGAGGTCCCGGAGCTGGCCGCCTTCGCCACCTCCCACCCCGACGTGCCCCTGCTGGGGGTGGCGGTCAGCAGCGGGGACGACGGCAAGGTCAAGGCGACCGCCCGGGCCCTCGGCATCAACTACCGGGTGCTCATGGGCACCCGCGCCGTCTCCGACGCCTGGCGGGTCTCCTCGATCCCCGTCACTTACGTGGTGGACCCCCGGGGCCGCGTCGTGCAGGGGTGGCAGGGCCCGGTGACCGCCGACGACCTCGCCCGGGCGGTGGCGCGGGTGCGGGAACGGGGTTGACCCGGGCCGAGCGCCCTTCCGCCCCACCGGGCCGCTCCTCGCCCCTACTTCCCATCATCCGTGGCCGTCGGGACTCCACGGACCCGCCCCCGGGCCAGCGCGTCCGCCACCCCCTCCCGCCGGGCCCGCGCCGTCGCCGCGATCTGGAGGCGGCCGACCAGGTGGATCCAGTCGGGGACCTCGTCCCGCGGGAGGAGGGGCACCACCCCCAGGAAGACCCGCGCCAGGGCCGACAGGTCCTCGGCGTCCAGCCGGCGGCCCCGCTGGAGACGGTTGCGGAGCCGGGTGGCGTCCTCCATCCCGGCCACCGCCGCCTGCCCGTCGGGGCGCCCCACCGCCTCCCCGACCTCGCCGACGGTCACCCCCCGCAGCAGCGCCCAGGCGTGTTCGAGGCGCGCCAGGGTCTCGTCGCGGCTGGGCGGGGCGGTGGGCACGGCGGATCCCGGTGGGGTCGAGCGGGCTCGTCCGTATGTATCTCGTTCGCCATACGGATGTCAACCACTCCCGGGGGCGACCCCCTGGATTCGCACCCCGCGCGCCGCGCCTCCGCGGGGTCCGGGTGGCCGGGGAGAGCGCGGAGGTGCGATATTGATCCGGTGCGCCGCGGCCCGCCCCCACGCCGGCCGCCAGGATCCCCGATGTCCGTCGCCCGCAAGACCCGCTTCACCGAGGCCGAGTACCTGGCCCTCGCCGGCGCGAGCGAGGAGAAGCTGGAGTTCGTGGGTGGCGAGGTGTTCTCGATGGCGGGGGGGACGCCCCGGCACAACCAGATCGCCACCAACGTGGCGGGGGCCCTCTGGGGGGCGCTGCGGCGCGGCCCCTGCGTCCCCTACAACTCCGACCAGCGCGTGCACGTCGTCGAGACGGGGCTCTGGGCCTACCCCGACGTCACGTTGGTGTGCGGAGCGCCCCGCCCGAGCCCGGTCCACGCCGACTCCGTCGTCAACCCGACGCTGATCATCGAGGTGCTGAGTCCCGGCACCGAGCACTACGACCGGCACGAGAAGGCCGCCCACTACCGCCGGATCCCCGAGCTGCGGGACTACGTCCTGGTCGCCCAGGACCGCCGCCGCGTCGAGCACTTCCACCGCATCGACGCCGAGCGCTGGGAGTTCCGGGAGTACGAGGGCTCCGGGATCGTCCCCCTGACCGCCGTCGGCGCCTCGCTGCCCCTGGACGACGTCTACGACCGGGTCGACCTGGCGGCACCGGCGAGGTAGCTCCGGCGGGAGCGCCGACCCCCGGGCCATCCCGAGGGCCGGCACCCACCGCGCCCCTACCGCTTCCCGAGGATCACGGTCTGGATGGGCTCGTCGGGATCCTCCACGTCGGCGGCGACGACGCCCCTCTCGGCGACGGCGTACAGCACGTCCTCGATGAACACCGTGCGGCGGATCCGCTCGTCGACGGCCGACGACCGGCCGCCACGATCCCGCCGCTCGCGCTTCGACAGGACGGCCCCGGCGTCGAGCCTCCCGGCCAGGGACAGGCCCCGCCGGACGTCCACGTCGTACACGTGCAGCCCGTTGAACGCCTCGCCGTCGACCCCGTGGGAGATCACCGGGACCGCCAGCACCCCCTCGGGGGCCCAGTAGGCGAAGGCGTGGTGCTCGTAGAGGGCCTCGCTCATCCCCTCCCCCGCCTCGATCATCGTCCGGTCCACCAGCTCGGGCCGGTCGATGTCCGACACGTCGAAGAGGGAGATCTGCATGCCCTCGGTGCGGTTGGAGGCGGGGTCCACCTCCATGCCCACCGCCAGCAGGTGGTCGTCGCCGACGGGGTGCAGGTAGGTGGAGTAGCCCGTCACCTTCAGCTCGCCGCCCACCCGGGGGTCCCGCGGGTCCGAGAGGTCCAGGGCGAAGAGGGGGTCGACCCGCTCGAAGGTGACCACGTAGCCCCTCGGGCCCATGAAGCGAACGGCGTACAGCGCCTCCCCGGGGGCGATGTCCTGGATGGCGCCCAGGGTCCGAAGCCGGTCCCCGCTGGGGCGCAGCACCGTCACCCGGCTGGTGAGCTTGCCCCCCCGAGTGGTCAGGTCGGTGGTGGCGACCCGCAGGTCCCCCTCCCACTCCCCGAGGGAGAACGAGTCCACCAGGCGGCCGGGCACCCGCCCGCTGGCGACGTAGGCCGGGCCCAGCTCGGGGTCCAGGTCCGCCACCTGGAAGGCGTGGAGGTCCGTCGCCGGGGACGCGGCGGGCGCGATCCGGAGGTCCGGCGCGTCGGGCCTCCCCCGGCGACCGGGGCGGGCCAGGGGGACGGGGACCGCCTCCAGGGGCGCCGCCCCCGCCAGCACCAGGGAGTCGGTGGAGGCGTAGACGGTGTCCACCTGGGCCCAGAGTCCCTGCACCAGGGGCTCGGCCTCGGGATCCCCGAGGTCCACGGCGACGACCAGCGTCAGCGGCGGCGCCGGGGCCGACTCGGGCAGGTTCACGTCGCGCCAGACGGCGTCGCACTCCACCGCGGGACCGACCTCCACCCGCCCCCCCTCGTCCTCCAGGGACAGGGTGGGCATCCAGTCCACGAACGACGACATCATCACGCGGAATCGGTGCTGGATCTCGGGGTCCAGCCGGGAGAGGTCCCGGGTGATCTCCGGGTCCAGGGCGGGCGGCGACACCTGCCAGCGGGACGCCAGCACCAGGGTGTCCCCCACCAGGCGGGAGTCGACGAAGTCACCGCCGATGGCGATCCGGCGCTGGAAGCGGGGCTCGTCCTCCCCCCGCAGCGCGTAGAGGTCCAGGGCGATCCCCTGCCGGGAGGGCTCCACCCCTCGCCCGCCGTGGCCCCGCGCCCCGGCGCCGGGCGGCTCCGCCACGCGGCTCAGCACCGCCGCCTCGTCCCCGCGCACGTACAGCCCGATGGGATCCCCCGGCAGGTCCACCCGGGCGACCTCCTCCATCCGCTCGGGGGGCCAGGCCCGGACCAGCACCAGCTCGTTCCCGCTGAGCACGTACAGGATCTCCCCGTCGTTCTCCACCACGTCGGGCTCGTCCACCCCCTCCTCCTGGACGTTGGTCTCCGAGGCGCGGGCGGCCCCGGAGCCGGCGCCGTCGGCGGCGGCCTCGGCGGCCAACCCGGTGGCCGGCCCTCCCCGCAGGACCAGCGGGCCGGGCCCCCCGCGCCACGACGGCTCCCTCAGGGCCGCGCCCCGGAAGGCGGCCTCCATCGCCCGGCAGTCCCGGAACCGCTCCAGCCGGGGCCCGTCGTCCCGGCGCCGCTCCTCCCTCGCCGCCGGCCTCTCCCTCTCCCCCCGATCCCGCACTCCGCGGGCGTCGGCGGGGCCCGGCGGGGCCACGATCCCGATGGCGGCCACCCACGCGAGCCACCCCACCCTCGACCTTCCGTCCATGGAAACCTCCCGGCAGTCCTTGCCATGGGGGAGGCGGGGCGGATCCCTCCCCGCCCGCGCTCCCCTGCCCGGTCCCCGCAGCAAGGGGCGTACCTCGTCAGGAGTCGCTCTGCATCCACACGGGGATGTGGTTGCCGCTGGTCGTGTCCTGCCCCGGGAGGTGCAGGGCCGGGTAGGAGGTGACCCCGCCCGCGGCGTCCACCACCAGGGGGGCGATCCACACCTGGGGGACGCCGTACTCCCGGGTGGACGAGAAGGTCAGCAGGTACCACCGGTCGGTGTCCAGGTCCTGCCAGCCCGGCGCCCACTTGGGGATGGAGTTCTGCACCCCGGGGCTGACCTGCCCGAGCTCCGGGGCGGGATCGTTGGCCCCCAGGCGGAGGGCGGCTCCCCCCGCGGCGGGCACCAGCCAGACCTCGGCGGTGGGGGCGCCGTGGGGGGCGTCCGAGGCGCGGTTGAAGGCCAGCCACCGCCCGTCCGGCGCGTACTGGGGGAAGGTCTCGTACCACCCCGACTCCGACGCGCCCGCCAGGGGGGAGGCCGCGCCCCCGTACCCGTCGGCGTAGGGGACGGTCCAGATGTCGCACACGACGCCGTAGGCGAGGCTCGACGCCGCGTACTCCGTCGACACGTAGGCCACGCTCTGCCCGTCGGGGGACCAGGCGGGCTCGGCCTGGTACAGGGAGTCGCCGGAGGCGGCGACGTCGGTGATCACGCCGCTGAGGAGTCCCACCGACTTCAGGTGCCCGTCGCGGTAGACCACGAGGCGAGGGTCCGCCTCCGTCCAGAAGGCGGGGCTGATGGCGGGCCAGCCGGCGTCGGGGGTGCCGAAGAGGGACGCGGCGGCGCTGCTCATCCCCCCCATGGGGAGCAGGTCCGCGGTGTCCACCACGTCGACCCCGTAGCCCTCGGCCCCACAGCAGTTCTGCCACGCCTGGGTGGCGAGCCACCGGCCGTCGGGGCTGCCGACGTGGCACCCCACGCACCGCCCGCCGTTGGTGCTCGGCCCATAGAGGTAGCTCGGCGCCGTCTCGCCCAGGCGGACCGAGATCAGGGCGCCGTCGTAGGACGTGGTCCAGTAGACGATCCGCCCCGGGGCGCCGAAGGAGAGGACCACGAAGGTCCGGGGCGCCGAGGAGGTCCAGGGCCCCGACACCAGGGTCCCACCCGCGGCGTCCACCACCGCCCCCGTCACCCGCAGCGTGGCGGGCAGCCCCGGCGCCACCATGCCCAGGACGTCCCACGTCGCGGGATCGGGGGTCCACGAGGTCTCGGTCGTCACCACCCGCAACGGGCACTCCTCGTTGGGTACCTCCACCTCCACCAGGAAGGCCGTGGCGCCCCCGCCTCCGGCCAGCCAGGACCAGCGGGGCGCGGGCCAGTTGCCGGGGTAGCGGGTCTCGTCCTGGGGATAGACGGGCGCCGGGGCGAGGGAGTCGTCCGGGGACGGCGAGGCCATGAGGGCCGCCCACGCCGCCTGCGCCTCCCCGGCGACGACGGGGTCGCCGCAGAAGTGGTCGTACAGGGGGGGTGGAGCGGAGTCGTCGTCGCCGGTCCCCGTCCCGTCGTCGTCGCCCCCGGGCGCCCCGTCGTCGTCCACCGGGGGATCCCCCGTGTCGAAGCCCGGCCCGCAGCCCGCCGCCAGGCCCAGCAGCGCCGCGAGCACCCTTCCCCCGATCCCGAGCCCGCCGTCCATCGGATCCGCTCCCGGCCGTTCGCCTGCCCGGAGTGTACCCCGGCGACCCCCCGGCGCGCGCCGCGGGACCGCGAACGCCGGCTTCCGTCCGGGCGAAACCTCGCCCGGCGGGCAGGAACGCGGCCTGCTGAAGAGCTCGCCGAACACCGGGACGCCGCGACGACGCCGCGGGCCACGCCCCCGCGCGTCCGGGCCCCTCCGGGGCCTCCCGTCGCGGCGGGAGCGCCCGAGACGCGGAGGCACGGGATGAAGCGCTACTATTGCCCCCACTGCGGCGAGCGCAGGCTCTCGCTGGAGATCGACCCGCGCCTGGGGGTGGACCCCGCCGTCCTGGCCTGCCTCGTCTGCGGCTTCCGCCTCTACGGCGAGGAGGCGGTCCGGGACCTGGTGGCCCGCCAGGACGACGGGATCGTCAGCTTCCCCTCCCAGCCGCCGGACGTCTCCACGCCTCCCGCGGTGGAGCCTGCCCCGCGGCGCCCCGACGCCTCCGCCCCGGCGGAGGTGGCGCACGCCCGGCGGCGGGGCGGCCGGGCCGTGCCCTGTTCCCTGTGCGGGGCACCGGTCTGGCGGCGTCCGTGGGACGTCCGCGCCAGCGGATCGGGGCACTTCTTCTGCTGCCGCGAGCACTTGTACGAGCACCGCCGCCGGACGTTCGGCGGCAGGAGCGCCTCCGGCGTCGCCCACCTGGAGCCGGTGGTCCCCGAGAACGAGCGGGTGGGACGGGTCCGCCCCCCCAAGCGGGCCCACCGCCGGGACGACCGGCGGGGCGCCCAGGCGGTCACCTGCGCCCTGTGCGGGCAGAGGGTGTGGCGCCGTCCGTGGGACGTCCGGGACTCCAAGTCGGGGCTGTTCTTCTGCAGCCGCGAGCACCGGACCCGCTTCGGCCGCCGCGGGCGCCCGGAGACCCGCACCAAGCCCGCCCCCACCCTTCCCCACAAGCAGGCGAGCTGATCCCGACAGCGGGGCGCGCGTCCCCCGCGGATTGCGCCCCCGTGGCGGGGGCACTACCCTTGGGGCATGGTGGGCCTCGTCGGCGCATTCTTCGACTTCGACCGGACCCTGATCGCCGAGAACAGCGCCGCGTCGTGGGTGCGGCGGGAGGTCCGGGAGGGTCGCCTCGGACGCCGGCAGGCCGCCCAGGCGGGCCTGTGGTTCGCCGCGTACCACCTGGGGTTCGCCGACCTGCACTCGGCGTTCGCCAAGGGGGCCTCGTCCATCCGCGGGCAGGCGGAGTCCGACATGGCGGGGCGCACCCGGAGGTGGTTCGAGGAGGAGATCCGCGCCACCCTGCTGCCCGACGCCGTGGACGCGGTGGAGGAGCACCGGCGGCGGGGCCATCACCTGGTGCTGCTGACCTCGTCCTCCCCCTACGTGGCCGAGCCGGCGGCGGAGCTGCTGGGCCTGGACGGCTACCTGTGCACCCGCTTCGCCGTGGACGGCGACGGTCTCTTCACGGGCGAGCTGGTCCTGCCCATCTGCTACCACGAGGGGAAGGTCACCCACGCCCGGGAGTACGCCTCCGCCCGGGGCGTCGACCTGGAGCGGTCCTACTTCTACACCGACTCCTTCAGCGACCTGCCGATGCTCCTGGCGGTGGGGGTCCCCCGGGTGGTCAACCCCGATCCCCGCCTGCGGCGGGAGGCGCGGCGGCGGGGGTGGGAGGTGCTGACCTGGGCACCCGGGGCGCGGGCCGGCGGCGAGTCGGAGCGCGGCGCGCGGGCCGGGAGCTGAGGCCTCCGGGGCCGCCTACCTGGACTTCCGGCGGTGGACGATGGTCCACCCCGCCGGGATCGCCAGGAGGGCGATGGCGGTGGAGGCCACCAGCCAGGGCGTGTCCTGCACCAGGTGGCGGACGGGGGCCTTCAGGGGGCACGCCCGGTCCCAGTGGACGTCGAAGCGGTCGCGGTACTGCCGGATGTGGAGGCCCCGCCCGTCGGGCAGGGTGAAGCGCCAGTCCGCCTCCTGGCCGTACCAGAGCCCGCGGTGCCGCACGAAGCCCGCCTCGCCGGGTTCGGGGACCGACCCCCGCGGGACGCGGTGGGGCACGTGGGCGAGGGCCGCCAGGGCCTGGTGGCAGATGGCGTGCCAGGCGTCGTGGAGGCCGTGCAGCACGGCCTGGGCGGCGACGGGCAGGGGCGTGCCGATGACTTCCTCGATGGCGGTGGTGATGCCGGCTTCGGTAGGGGCGCTCACGGGGACCTCCCGCTGCGGTGACGCGCCAATCGCGAGTGCTCATTCATTATTGCATTGCTTTTCGGTCCCGACTAGCCAAACTATCGAATGCGGCGAAAGAAACCGGCCCGGGCTCGGGCCGCGGGAGCGTGGATGAGCGAGGTGTTCACCGGTGCCGGGATCGGTCACGGAGACTCGGAGGCCGGCGGGGCGCCGGAGGCCCCGGAGGGGCTCCTCCCCATCGAGCCCGAGGCCCTCCTGGTCCTGGCGGGCGCGGTCGTCTCGTCGCTCCGGGAGGAGAGGGGCTGGTCCCAGCAGGGGCTGGCCGAGAGGGCGGGCATGTCCCAGGCGGCGGTGTCCCGCGTCGAGAGGGGTCTGTCGCCCCTGGGCCTCGCGGACCTCACCCGCCTCGCCGCCACCTTCGGCCTTAAGGGGAGCGACCTGGTGGCCCGCATCGAGCAGGCCCGGGCGGAAGCGGAGCGCCTGGCCTTCGGGAGCGCCCCCAAGGTGAGCGCCGCCCGGGGCTGGTGGGCGGGCCTCAAGGCCACGGCGGGTGCGGCGGGAGTGGCCGGGGCCGTCGCCCTCGCCGCCTCCCTCGCCGTCCGCAAGGCGGCCTCCCGCGGCTCGCGGCGCTGATCCCGCGGGCCCCTCCCGCTCCGGCTCCCCGCCGATCGCCCCTGGCATCGGTGTTGCCCCTCCCTGCCGGACGGGGGCGAGGAGGCTCCCGAGGGAGGCGGTCCGACGATGGACGAGCGAAGCACCGGTGCGGACGGGGTCCAGTCCCGGGAGCAGGTGGTGGACGTGCGGCCCCCCGAGGGCCACGCCGACGGGCACCCCCCCGGGGCCCGGGGGATCCCCCTCCCTCGCCTCGCCGCCCTGGCGGACCGCCTGGACCGCGACCGACCGGTGCGGATCTGGGCGGGCACGGGGCGGAGCGCCCGCTTCGCGTGGAAGGCGGTGAAGGTCTTGCGGGACCTGGGCTTCAGGGACGTGGAGCCCCTGGGGGGCTAGAGGCGGGGATCAGGCGAGGCGGGGGGCGCGGCGGCGGAGGAGGCCGGCCGCCGCCAGCAGGGCGAGGAGCCCGGTGGCCGAGGCGGGGGGACGGGTCGCGCCGGTCTGGTCGCTCTGGCAGGACTCGCAGCCGGTGGGGTCATCCACCGGGGGATCCCCGGAGGGGTTCGCCGGGGCGTCGCTGCAGACGTCGTCCTCGTCGGTCTGCCCGTCGCAGTTGTTGTCGATCCCGTCGCACACCTCCGTCGCCCCCGGCCAGGCCCAGCCGTTGCCGTCGTCGCAGTCGCCCTGGGCCACCGTCCAGCCGTCCCCGTCGTTGTCGAAGGCGTCGGTCCCCTCGTCGATGACGCCGTCGCAGTCGTCGTCGACGCCGTTCTGGATCTCGTCGGCGCCGGGGTGGACGTGGTCGTCGCCGTCGTCGCAGTCCCCGCCCAGCTCGCTGTAGCCGTCGCCGTCGTCGTCGGTGTAGTCCGAGCCCTCGTCCACCGTGCCGTCGCAGTCGTCGTCGCGGCCGTTCTCCAGCTCGCTCGCGCCGGGGTACATGTCGGGATCCGCGTCGTTGCAGTCCCCCTCGTCCTCGCTGAAGCCGTCGCCGTCGTCGTCGGTGGCGTCGGTCCCCTCGTCTACCTGGCCGTCGCAGTCGTTGTCGACGCCGTCGGCGACCTCGGTGGCGCCGGGGTAGGCGGTGTCATCGCCGTCGTCGCAGTCCCCGCCGTCCACGGAGTAGCCGTCGCCGTCCAGGTCCTCTCCGCCGAGGCCGTCGTCGACGCTGCCGTCGCAGTCGTTGTCGATGCCGTCGTCGAACTCGATCCCGCCGGGGTAGGCGGTGGGATCCCCGTCGTTGCAGTCCCCGGCGGCCTCGGAGTAGCCGTCGCCGTCGTCGTCGAAGCACTCGGTGCCCTCGTCGACGACGCCGTCGCAGTCGTTGTCCCTGAGGTCGCACATCTCGGTGGCGTCGGGGTGCACGCCGGGGTTGGTGTCGTCGCAGTCGCCGCCGTTCTCGGTGTAGCCGTCCAGGTCGTCGTCGTAGTCCGGGCCGCCCTCGTCGACGTGGCCGTCGCAGTCGTCGTCGATGCCGTTGCCCACCACCTCGGTGGCGTCGGGGTTCACCGCCGGGTCGGTGTCGTCGCAGTCACCGGCGTTCTCGGTGAACCCGTCCCCGTCGTCGTCGGAGTTGATGGTGCCCTCGTCGGCGATGCCGTCGCAGTCGTTGTCCAGTCCGTCCGGGACCTCCTCGGCGCCGGGGTGCATGGAGGCCATGCCGTCGTTGCAGTCCCCCCCCTCCTCGGTGAAGCCGTCCCCGTCGTCGTCGGAGCAGGAGGTCCCCTCGTCCACGACCCCATCGCAGTCGTTGTCCATCCCGTCGCAGAGCTCGGCGTGCCCCGGAAACACGTCGTCGTTCTGGTCGTTGCAGTCGGTCCCGCCCGCCGGGGTCCCGTCGAAGGAGTCGCCGTCGATGTCGGTCAGGTCGATGCCGTTGCAGTCCTGGTCCACGCCGTCGTAGGGGATCTCGATGGCGCCGGGGTGGATGGTGGCGTCCAGGTCGTCACAGTCCGATCCCCCGAAGTGCACGTCGTTGAAGCCGTCGCCGTCCAGGTCGGTGCCGTCGTCGCCCGAGCAGTCCTGGTCGATGCCGTCGTAGGGGGTCTCGGGCGCCCCGGGGTAGATGGTGGGGTTGTAGTCGTTGCAGTCGTCGCCCCCGGCGACGTCGGCGATGTAGCCGTCGTTGTCGACGTCCACCTCGTCCGCCCCGTCGCAGTTCTGGTCGATGCCGTCGTAGGGGATCTCCGAGGCGCCGGGGTGGACCAGCGGCGAGTAGTCGTTGCAGTCGTCGCCGCCGCACTCGTCGGAGTAGAAGCCGTCGGCGTCCATGTCCTGATCGTCGATCACGCCGTCGCAGTTGTCGTCGTAGCCGTTGCAGACCTCGAGGGCACCGGGGAAGACCGCGGGATCGGCGTCGTTGCAGTCATCGCCGAAGGCCGTGGGGCAGTTCTCGTCGAGGTGCCCGTCGCCGTCGTTGTCGATCTCGTCGATGAGCCCGTCGCAGTCGTTGTCGAGGCCGTCGCAGAGCTCGGGCGCGCCCGGGTAGATCGAGGGATCGTAGTCGTTGCAGTCGCCGTCCTCCTCGTTCCAGCCGTCCCCGTCGATGTCGCCGCAGGAGTCGCCGGGCTGCCGCATGGCGACGAGGGTGTTCTCCAGGACCTCGTGGTAGGTGGCGTAGCCGTAGATGTTGTTGTAGTACCAGGCCCACTCCAGGGTCATGGCGGTGGCGTAGACCCAGCCCTCGCCGTAGGGGTACTCGGCCAGCACCGTCCGCCCGCTGGCGGAGTCCTTCACGACGTTGATGTACGCGGGATCCCCCAGGGACGTGAAGTAGCCGTGGGTGGAGTAGTTGATGTTGTTGAGGTAGGCGGGGTTGATGTAGACGGGGTCGTTCAGGAAGCGGTGGGCCCCGTCGACCACCGTGAGGGAGTTGGTGTAGGAGTTGACCTGCACGGACCCCGCGGGGCCGTTGTCGAAGTAACCCGCGTTCCAGCCCGAGTCGCACCCGTGGAACTCGAGCACCCGGCAGCACTCCCCCTCCACCCAGTCATTGAACCAGCTCAGGTGGGTGTTCATCGACGAGTAGAAGGTGCTGTTCTGATCCCCGACGATCACGACTTTATCGAAGTCCGACAGGTCCACGACCCCCATGTCGTAGTTCGCGTAGATCGTGTAGGGGATCCCGTAGGCCGCCAGGATCTGCTGGTTCGAGTTCATGCCGCCCCAGGGGGCGACGGACTGGAACACCGCCACGTTCTCAGGGGTCTCTCCGCAGGTCCCGGTGGCGCGGGCTTCGGGGGACACGAGGGAGGCGGCGACGGTGGCGGCGAACGCGAGGAGCGGGGTGCGGCTGGCCCTCATGGTCTCTCCGGGCCGTGTGCGGGGGGGCCACGGACGTGGCGGGATCCCTACGGCATGGGCCAGGATAGCGGTGGTCGGAGCGCGGGCGCAAGCGCGAACGTCGCCGCCGCGCGGATCGGGTGAAGTCGTTGAGGATCCTGCTGCTCCAGTGCGAGCTCGAACACCCCCACCAGCCCCCCCACCTGGCGATGGCCCTGTACGCCCCGGACCTGGAGGCGGACGGGCACGCCGTGGAGGCGCTGCTGGTCCACCCGACGGCGATGGGGGCCCTGGAGGAGCGGCTGCGCCGGGACCCGCCCGACCTGGTGGCCCTGGACGCGGTCTTCCCCCTGGACCTGGTCGCGCGGATCCGAGGGGCCGCTCCCGGGGCCCTGCTGGTGGTGGGGGGGCACGCCGCCGCCCAGCACGCCCTCCGGGGCCGGGTCGACGTGGCCATCGTCGGCGACGGCCGGGCCGCCCTGCGCCGGCTCGCCGCCGACCCGTCGCGCGCGGGGGAGGTCCCCGGCGCCCTGTTCCGGGACGCCTCGGGGAGGCTCGACGCCGGCCCCCCGCCGGATCCCGCCCGGGACCCCATGGCGGACCTCTTCCCCTTCCGGCCCCGGCTCCGCTGGGGGCACCTGGGCCCGGCCCGGGGTCCCGACGACCACCTGAACGCCCCGTCCATCGTCGCGGAGTCGGGCTGCCCTTGGGAGGCCCCCCTCGCCCGGGAGCCCTCGTGGCGCGACGTGCCGCCGCGACTGCCGGACGCCGACCTGTCCCCCGCGGCGGCCCGCCTGATCGCCGAGGCCCTGGTGGGGAACGCCCGGGGCTGCACCTTCTGCTCGTTCCGCTACCAGCCCTATCGCCGTCGTGCCGTCGCCGCGGCGCTCCCCGCCCTGGTGGAGCAGGCGAGGTGGATGGTGCGGCAGGAGGGGGCCCGCTCCCTCTCCCTCCAGACCGAGTCCCCCTTCCCCTACGTCGTGCCGCTGCTGGACGCCCTGGAGGCGGACGGGATCCGCCTCGCCGAGCTGCGGATCCGGGGGTTCCCCCGGGGGATCCTCGGCGCGGAGGGGGAGCTGCGGGAGGCCGTTCCCCGGGCGCGGCGCTCGGGCACGCGGTTGACGCTCCACCAGGTGGGTTTCGAGTCCTTCGCCGAGGCGGACCTCGCCCTCTTCCACAAGGGGATCGGCGCCGCCGACAACCGGCGCTGCGCGCGGCTGCTGGCCTCGCTGGAGGCGGAGCACGGCCCGGACGTCTTCACCGGGACCCGGGGCCACGGCCTCGTCCCGTTCCACCCCTGGGCCACCCTCGACACCCTCCGGGACAACTTCGAGGCGGTGATGTCGGACGCGCCCTTCCTCCGGAGCCGCCTCTCGCCCTTCCAGCGCCTGGAGCTGTACGGCGAGTGGATCCCGGTCTTCTGGAGGGCCCGGGACGAGGGCCTGGCGGTGCCGGTGGACGGCGCGTTCGGCTGGGACTGGCGCTTCCGGGACCCGGCGGTGGCGGACCTGGACCGGGCGCTGCGCGGGGCGTGGGCCCGCCTGGACGCCCTGACGGCTCCCCCCCCGGGGGCCGCGTCCTCGCTGCGGGCGGCGTGGGAGGCCCGCCGTCGCACCGTCCTCGCCGCCGAGCGCCCCCGCCTCTTCCGGGACTCCCTCGCCGCGGCCCGGGAGGGCGGCGACGACCCCCGGGAGAGGGCCCGGGGCTTGCGCGCCGTCGCCGAGGCGATGGAGGGGCGCCTGGGGTGAGGGTGGAAAGCCGCTCCCGGGCCGCCACCGCGCTCGGCGTTCATCCTCGAACCCTCACCCGGGTGCTGAACCGAGGAGCGGGGCGGCCCGGAGCCCCCGCCGCGCCACCGGATCGGACAGATCTGTCCGACAGAACTGTCCACCAGGACCGATCAGTCCACGCAGACGTGAACGCAACCCATTGAAACTACGAGACTTCCGCCTTGGTACACCCAGTGCAGACCGCTGGCACCCGAGCGGCCGGCCCGGAGAGCCGGCCCGGAGGACCACGCGCCATGATGTACCGACACACGACCCACCTTCGCGCCCTGTGGGTGAGCCTCCCCAACGGGGGCAAGGCCAGCTACGCCTTCCGCATCCCGGTCCCCCTGGGCGAGATGGTGCGCAACCTGCGGATCTGGGTGTTCATCTACTCCCGGAGCGCCTTGTGCTCCATCTCCGTGGACGTCAACCACTCCGGGGACTCCCAGGCGAAGACCTACGCCGCCCACACGGTGAACGTCGTCAGCGAGGCCGAGGCCGGGACGGGGATCACCCCACTGACCGGTCAGATCGCGCTGACGCCGAGCGGGACCCAGGGAGCCCTCGGGGGGATGCTGGGGTCGTTCGTGGAGATCGTGCTGCACGTGGAGGGAGACACTTCGGGGGCCGAACAGGGTGGCTTCGACGGCTACGTGATGTCCGAGGGGAACCCCTACTGACCGGCGCCGACCGCGGGGTGTCCAGGCCACCGTGGGCCCGGGCGCCCCGCGGGGCGAGGGGGTGTGTGATGCGCGCCAGGGCTCGCTTCGGTGCCGCCTGGGGGGCTCTCCTTCTGGTCCCCTTCCTGACCTGGGCCGGCTGCGGGGGAGCCGGCGAGACGGTGGACGACGACGCGACCGCGGACGACGACACGACCCCCGACGACGACACCTCCCCCGACGACGACACCTCCCCCGTGGATGCCGACGGCGACGGTGCCTACCCCCCGGACGACTGCGACGACACCGATCCCGCGGTCCATCCGGGCGCCGACGAGACCTGCGACGGAGTCGACCAGGACTGCGACGGCCTGGTCGACGACGAACCCCAGGACGGCCAGGTCGGCCACCCCGACGCCGACGCCGACGGCTTCGGCGACGCCGAGACGACGGTCGTCGCCTGCAGCCTCCCCCCGGACCTCATCCCCGACGGCTCCGACTGCGACGACGCCGATCCCGAGATCCACCCCGGCGTGGTGGACGCCTCCTGCGACGGCACCGACCAGAACTGCGACGGCTTCGACTTCTGCTCCCTGGAGGGGGAGATCCGGGTGGACCAGGCGGACGCGGTGGTGACGTCCCGGCTGGATGCGGGGGCGGTCGAGTGGTTCGGTGCCGGCGGGGACTTCGACGGCGACGGCACGGATGACCTCGTCATCGCCACCACCCACCGCGTCGTGGTCGTCCAGGGTCCGCTCGAGGGTCTCATGGATCTGGACGACCCCTCGACGCGCATGTTCTCCGTCGACGGGCTCTCCAACTGCATCGACGGGGACTGGTACGAGACCGGGTATGTGGGTGACCTGGACGGTGATGGCTACGACGACCTGGTCGTGGGGAGCCCGGACTGGAACTCCTGCGAAGGGATGGACTGCACGGGCTCCGTCGCGGTCTTCCGGGGCCCGCTCTCCGGCGACCACGGGTACTGGGAGGCGGACGGCTACCTCGTCTGCTCAGGGGCGAACTCCGTGGCGGGGCTCGGCGACGTCAACGGGGACGGGCTGGCGGACTTCGCCGTCAGCCAGGAGGGGGGAACGTCGGTGTTCCTGGGGCCGGGACCGACGGGGGGGGTGAACATCGAATCCGAGGACGCGCGGAGTGCGGTCATCTCGGAGTTCGAGCCCGCCTTCGGCTTCGGCGATCCTAACGGAGACGGCGCTGGCGACCTCCTGGCCGGACGGTTCACGCATCCCGTCACTCTCTGGAACGGACCGTTCCTCGAAGACAGAGGCTCGGGGGACTATCAGCTCCGAGTCTCTTACTGTGGCCATCAGGATGGGGGCTTCCGCATCGGCGGGGACTTGCTCGACCTCGGTGTCGGCACCGTCATTATCGGCGAACCCGACCCCGTGAACCCGGAGCATGACACACGGGGCGTCGTGCGCGTGTTCGCGGCTGATCGGTGGGGCGACTCTTGGTGCGAGGATGCCGACGTGACACTCGTCGGTGCGGAGGTGGATGATTTCGCTGGGGCATCAGTTGCCGCGAGAAACGACGTTGACGGTGATGGCCATGCAGATACGTGGGTGGGTGCCCCCTTGAACGCGGGATATGGCTCGGTCTACCTGATCTATGGCCCCCTCGCCAGCGACGCCGCCGTCCTCCCAATGGAGTTCGATCTTTCCGGTTCTCACGCACGATTTCGCGGCTTCGAGGGTGCTGCTGGCGATACTGCCTACTCAGTTGGGGCCAGTCTCGGAGCAGGTGACTTCAATGCGGATGGCCTTGGGGACGTCGTAATCCATGCGGGTGCGGATCTGGACGGATCGGGCGATGTCCGCGCATTCTTCGTCTTTACCGGACGCGCACGCGCAATGTCGCCGCCTTGACGCATGTTGTGACGACGCCGTAGACCAGCCACATGAACAGCGGCAGCGGGGACTTCGACGGTCATGGCACTGGCGACGCGATCATCCAAGGAAGCGCGGCGCCGGACGGGGCAGGCTGGGTTCGAGCTCTATCCGTGTTCCATGTTCGTCCCAGGACGCCCCCCCTCCCTGATCTTGCCCGCTCACATCGGCATGGAGCCTCCCGATGAACACTGAAAACAAGCATTCCAGGCGCGGTGAGGATTGTGCCGACACCACTACGCGCCAGTGCAGCCGGCGGGACGACGTGGCGAATGCGATCTGGCCGGGCCGAGCACACAAGGGTGCAAACCACTTCGCGCAGCACACGAGGCGCGAAAGGGACCGCTCGGTTCCGGACCCACGCCGAGGAATGCGGTCACCGCCCGAGGCACTCGCGATGTTGGCCGGCTTGAAGGGTTGGCCGACGCCCCATCCAATTCAGACCGCGCCCGCGGCGCTCCGAGATCTCGGGACCTTCTCCAACGCGCTTCCCATGCCGATCCGCACATGGTTTTCCTGCCCCGAGGCGGGTGCTCCGGGGCCTTGGGTGACCTCCCTGGACTGCCCGGCGCTCTCCCGGGAGCCTGAGCCCGCGTCGGCGTGTTCTGAGGTCGGACCGTGGACACCATCGCCGGGGTCTTCCATGGGCCGGGCCCTCGCCGCCGTTTTCGGGGACCGGGCCGCTCTTTGGGTGGAGACGGGCCTTCGCCTGGTGCAGCATGGGGGTGGCACTTCGCAGGCGGGGTGGAGCATCGGGCGCCCGCCAACGGGACCACTCCACCCCACGTCGCTCAGTCCCGCGGTCGACCAACAACGTCACCCACCGGGGGCACCCTGTCGCATGAGGGTGACCGAGGGGGTGGCCCCGACAGGGCCCGCGGACCGCTCCGGTCGTGTGTGCGATCACCTCGCCTCCACCGCAGACCACGGGCTGCTCACTCCCTCCCTTACGGGGGCCGTCCCGATCACCAGCGGCGCCGGATGCTCCGACCGTCCTGGCCTGACGGGCGCCACCACCAGACCTCGCTCGGCATGCGCCACCCTCTCCCGCGACGTGGAAGCGGGCCGGTCGGGCATCAGCTACCTTCGCCTCGACTTCATCCGATCCCCGGGCAAGACCGCGGCCGACTTCGAAAGGGACCTGACTTCCCACGGGACGCCGACCCAGATCCTGTCCGACTCGGAGCAGCTCGGCCTGACGTGGATCCGGCAGCTCGAGGCGGCCGACCTCCAGTTCAACAAGACCTGGGTCGGGCAGCTTTCCTGGCTGGGATTGCACGCACACAGCGAGACCCCTCCGCACGACCGGGCAGCTCAGAATGCTTGGATGGGCACGGAGGATATCGCCGGTCCTCCATCAGGCGGATGGGCCTGCTCTCCTTCGTCCCTCTACGACCCGACCTGGCTCATCTCGTGGGACCCCGGGCCGTCGTTTGGGACCGCGGGCGCGATCCCGGCGCCTACCACCGCTGTCAGCTTGAAGGTCGGAGTTCCGTATCCGCCCAGCCCGGTGGTGGACGTCTGCGTGCTCCCCTCGGCCTCCGGCAGCGGTGACTCCCCCCCCGTCTACCTCGACCCTTACGCCTCCTTGGCCGCCGAGGCCTGGTCCCGGACCCTGGCCACCCTGCCCGTCCTCCTCGGCAAGTCGGACCGGGACCCGAAGACCGGGGACGGGTTCAGCTACTTCGACTTCCAGTGGGTCGACGCCACCGGTGCCTACCACGACGTCATCACCGGCACCGGCGCCGACGCCCTCTACCGCTGGACCACCGTCGACGATCGCCCCTCCCAGGAGGACTTCCTCGCCCACGAGTGGACCCGACAGCTCCTCCAGGGGAGCGGCGACACGCCGGTCCCCTTCTGGACCTCCCCCGAGGCCCCCGCCTTCCTCCAGCTCGGCAACGAGCTCGAAGGGACGTCCGAACCCGACGCCGAGGCCTGGGTGGTCCTCAGGACCCTCCTGGACATGAGGGAGTGCGGCCTGCCCGCCACCACCAAGACCGTCTACCCCGGCCTCCCCAGCCCCTCTCAGTTCAACGAGGACGCCCTGGTCTGGGCCTGTGCCCTCCACGAGGGCGCGATCTGGACCCCCTGCACCTGGCCCCACTACATCGGCGACCTCATCTTCGGAGTCCGGGAAGTGGGGGGGGCACTCCGGATCCGCGGGGCCTTCGCCCTCACCCAGTTCGAGCTCGTCCGCGCCGCCCTGGTGGTCCTCGTCGAGGACGCCGTCGGCGCGCCCGTGCACTTCTCCTCCTCCCTCGACCCGACCACCTTCGCCGATCCCCCCCTCTACGACCGGCTCACCGCCCTCTTCCACGACCCCGCCACCGCCCACGAACTCGTCCACGTGTGGACCAACTTCCAGCTCATCCAGTACCTGATGGACCTCGGGGTCATGCTCGGCATCCTCACCCTCCCCTTCTCCCCCGGGCCCGTCCTCTCCTCTCCCACCGAGCTCGACCGCGAGAACGTCTGGCACCAGGTCCTCCTCGCCCTCCTCTGCCGGAACATGGTCAAGGCCCCCTACGATGTCATGGACTTCCACTGGTACTGCCAGGACGCCTCATATGCCCTCTCGGGCGCCGAACCCGATGTCGCCTTCACTCCCTTGGCCCCCGCCCAGGGCAACTTCCTCTACCTCGCGTACTCCCGCCCCTACCTGAACGCCATCCGGTTCGTGCTCCGGTCCTGGTGGAGCAACGGGGACGGGGTCCCCCTCTGGTGCACCGAGACCGGCACCTCCAGCCTCCTCTCCCCCATGGGCATGGCGGAGATCGGCGTCCAGCCCGAGGGGGGAGCCGCCTCCCCCTCCTGCGACGCGCCCACCTACACCTACGACGACCTGACCGGACCCCAGTGGCACTTCCGCGTCGACCCCGGCTCCGTGAAGGACTTCGCCGCCGTCCTCGGGATCTCCGACGTCACCGACTTCGCCCTCTGGCCCGAGTGGGCCTTCACCTCCGAGCTGGAGCAGGCTCGCCAGGTGTGGACGCGGCTCTCCTACTTCGCCGGGCTGGGGGTGGAGCGCACGCTCTGGTACACCGCCGACGCCGATCTCCACACCGCCGCCGGCTCCTGCGCGGGCACCCTCCGCAAGTTCGCCGGGCACGGCCTGACCGACAACGGATACGCCTCCTTCGAGGACGACGCCGGCCAGCCCATCCCCTACGCCTCCCGCCGAAAGAAGCAGGCGTGGTGCGCCCTGAGACGTTGGAACCAGTACCTCGACCGCTACCTCGGCGCGGGGACCGTCGCCGAACTCGACGGCTGGGCCGGTGCCAAGGGAAGGGCCGGATTCTACGCCGTCGTCTTCCGCCGCGCCCCCGACAGCATCGGCGGGGACCACGACGCCGCCACCTACCCCTACGCCCTCCTCGCCTGGGCCGATCCCCAGTCCTACGACTGGTCCGCCTGCACCGCAGACTGCTTCGACTCCCCGGAGCCCATGTGGACCCGCAGGAGCCTGTCCTTCCTCAGGGCCTCCGAGACCCTGCCCCACCCCATCCAGGTCCAGACCCTCCCCCAGGCCGAGGAGCGCACCGACGGCTTCGACTCCGTCTGCCAGCCCTGCCTCGGCTCTGCTCCCGACGACACCGCTCCGGCCGACGGCGGCGCCTCGGGCTACACCCACGATGGCCAGTGGCGCTTCGGCCCCTCCCAAGCCCCGGACCCCACCCCCTGCGCCGACGGCTGCGCCGCCTGGACCTTCGACATCGTCTCCGACGCCGACCCCCTGCTCATCCTGCTCCCCGAGGGGGCGGTCCTCGCCCTCGCCGAGGGGGAGGTCACGCCGCCGGTCGTGTCCGATGGCCTGGGAGGATGGGCCTTCGTCCCCGACATCGGGGCCGCCACACTCGCCAGCATCGCCGGCGCCTGAGCCCCGCTCCTCCCCCGCTCCCTGCACCCCGGGCCCAACTCCCCCTCCCGTGGCTCGCGCCGGACCCTCCGGGGCGGTTACACTCCCCGCCCATGCGCTCCTCACTCGCCCGCGGACTCCTGGCCCTGCTCCTCGCCACCCTCGCCGCGGCGTGCGGTCCCGGGGGCGGTGCCGACGACGACGATGGCGACGACGACTCCGGGGGCGGCGACGGCGATCCCTGCGCCCCCGAGCTCCTGGGGCCGGGGTGGACGGTGGAGCCCTCCATCGCCCCCTTCGTGACGCTGACGGGCCCGACGTCGGCGCGGCTGCGCTTCGAGGTGCTGGAGGAGACGCCGCTGCCGGTGCGCCTACAGGGGGAGGCGGGCTGCGCCGTCGAGCAGTGGCCGGTCCTGTCCGCGGCGAAGCTGGAGTATGCGTTCCCGGACGCCGGGAACTCCCTGGGGCTGGAGCACTGGGACGCACCCGGCCTGCACGTGGTCCAGGACGCCACCTTCGAGGACCTGGTCCCGGGGGCGACGTACGGGTGGACCGTGGACCTGGGGGGCGGCGCGTCCCTCGCGGGCACCTTCCGCGCTCCGCCCCGCGCCGGGGAGGCCGTCCGCTTCGCCTTCATGGGGGACTCCATGACCCCCAACTGGGCCACGGTGGCGGGGATGATCGCCGGGCAGGCCCCGGACCTGGTGCTCCACGGCGGCGACCTCCAGTACCAGACCCTGCCGTCCGACACCTGGTCGGGCTTCTTCGCGGCGGCGGCGCCGGTGACCTCCCGCGCCCCCTTCCACGTCGCCATCGGCAACCACGAGTACGAGGACCTGGGGGAGTACGAGGCCCAGTGGGTGAGGCTGCTGGGGGATCAGGGAGAGGCGGGGTCGGGGGAGGAGCACCACCGCTTCACCTACGGCGGCGTGCGTTTCCTGGCGGTGAACACCGAGGCCGGCCTCGACGCCGCGGACCACCCCCAGGTGCTGTGGCTGGAGGCCGAGCTGGCCGCCGCCGACGCCGATCCCGCGGTGCTCTTCTCGGTGGTCCTCTTCCACCGGCCGATCTGGACCCTGGCGGAGCACGGCCCCCGGGAGGAGGAGCGGGCCGTGCTCCACCCCCTCCTCGCCGCCCACCGCGTCCCCCTGGTGCTCCAGGCCCACAACCACTCCTACGAGCGCTTCCTGGTGGACGGGGTCACCTACGTCGTCGACGGCGGCGGCGGCGCGCTGCTCTACGACGTGGACGGGAGCGTCGAGTCCCACCCCGACGAGGTCCCCCTCCGACTCGCCTCCAGCCAGACGTTCGGCGCCACCATCGTCGACGTCGCCGAGGACGGCGCCGTGCTCCTCCGCCGCCTGGACGTGGAGGGCACCGTGGTGGACGAGGTGGAGGTCGCCGTCCCCGCGCCGGGGGAGTGAGGGCGGCGGCCGCGCGCCGGGACGCGGGCACGATCCCGCCCGAGCGGCGGCCCGTGGGGACCTGTAGCCTCTGCGGCGGCCGGGCCCACGAAGGGTCGGCCGAGACTCCGCATCCGCCCCGAGGTCGCCGTGGACCCTGCCGTACGGGCCGAGATCGTCTCGCGCTGGCTCGAACTGCTCTCGGCGCACCTGCCCCGCATGGCCGGGGGAGCGGTTGCGGCGCTGCTGATCGCAGCGGCCTGGGCGCGGTGGGGGTGGAGCGGTCCCCCAGGCTCGTCCCGGGCGGCGCGGGCCTCGCGCCTGGGCGCCGCGCTCCTGGTCCCCCTGGCCCTCGCCCTGGCGGTGCGCCGGGCGAGCGTGGTGGACGACGCCTTCATCTCGCTGCGTTACGCCCGGAACCTCCTCCAGGGGAACGGCCTCGTCTGGAACGTCGGGGAGAGGGTCGAGGGCTTCACGAACCTGCTGTGGACCCTGATGCTCGCGGGGGGCATGGGGATCTCGGGGGCGGACGGGCCCCAGGTGGCCCTGGCCCTCTCACTCGCCGCCCTCGCCGCCGCCGTTTCCGCCGCGGCCGTCCTGGGGCGGGCGATCTGCGCCCCCCACCGGCCATCGTTCCACCTGCCCGTCGCCGCGGCGTGGCTGGCGGTGCAGTCGACCTTCGTGTCCTTCGGCACGACGGGGATGGAGACGGTGTTCGCGGCGGGCCTGGTGATGGCGGGCGCGGGGCTGCTCGCCACCCGGGACGATCCCCGGGGGGCGCTCTGGGCGGGCTCGGCGCTGGTGGCCGCCACCCTGACCCACCCCGACCACGCCCTCTTCTACGCCGTGGGGGGCGCGGTCCTGCTGGCCCCCCGGGCCCTGCCCCTGGCCCGGGCCCTCCGCCGGGGCGCCGCCGCGCGGGCGGAGGCGGGGCTCCCCCACCTGCTCGCCTACGTCGCCCCCTCCCTCGCCCTGGTGGGGGTCACGGCGTGGCGGTCCGCCTACTACGGCGACGTCGTCCCCAACACCTTCCACGCCAAGGCCGTCGCCCTTTGGAACGTCCCCCAGGGACTGGCCTACGCGCTGACCTTCGCCCTCGGGAGCCACGGCTGGCTCCTCGCCGTGCCCTTCCTGGCGGTTTGCGCCCTGCCCTCCCCCTCCCGCCCCGCGCGCCGGTTGCGGGCCTTCGCGGCCCTCGCCACGGCCGTGTGGACCCTGTACGTGCTGCGGATCGGCGGGGACTTCATGTACGGCCGCTTCTGGGTGCCGCTGCTGCCCCTGCTGGCCCTGGTCCTGGAGGAGGGGATCCACGACCTCGCCCGCCGGGCCCGGACCCGGGGTCGCGCGCCGGTGGCGGCGGTCGCCCTGGCGGCGCTGGTGGGCGCCACCTGGGGCGGCATGGCCTTCGTGCGGCCCGGCAGGGTCGACTGGTGGATCGCGGACGAGAACACCATCTACCCGGTGACGCGGTGGTCGCCGCTGGAGATCGACCACACCCAGTTCCGCCTCGGCCGGATGCTGGGGCGCGAGATCCGGGACCGGGGGATCCGGGTGCGGCTCGCCACCAAGGGGATCGGCATGATCGGCTGGTACTCCCGCCAGCCGGTGGTGGACCTGGTGGGCCTGACGGACCGGCGGATCGCCCGCCAGCCCGTCGTGGAGCGCACCCGCCCGGGCCACGAGAAGAGCCCACCCCGGGGCTACCTGGTGAGGCGGCGCGTCCACTTCGTGCGGGCGGGGGCGCACCCCAAGGAGTACGACGACCTCGCCCGCATCGACTTCGGGCGCGGCACGGGGGAGCGCTGGAGCATCGTGGTGTACGACCGCGAGGTCATGGCCCGGATCCGCGACGAGGTCCCCGGGATCCGCTTCACCGACTTCGAGGCCTGGCTGGACGATTACGTCTCCCGCCTCCCCGGGACTCCCCCCGAGCAGGTCGCGCGGGACCTGGCCTGGTTCCGGCGGTACTACTTCGCCCACAACGACGATCCCGCCCGGCTCGGCGTGATCGAGGCGGCGGCGAAGGGGGGATCGACGGAACGGGCCGGCCCTACGGTGGCGGCGCCGGCCAGTCCGGCGGGCTGAGACAGCCCGCCAGCACGAGACCGTCCTCGGCACCGGCCCCCCAGGAACCCGTCTGGGCGGCGATGGCGAACCGGCCACCGCCCAGCGCGACTTCGTGGGCCGCGTCCTCCCCCGCCCCTCCCCACACCCGCTCCTCCAGCACCTCGCCGGTGGCCCGGTCGAGGCGCAGCAGGGCGATGTCGGTCTCCCCCGCGCCCGACGACGTGGTGTTCCCCGCCACGATCAGTCCGCCCCCCGCGGGATCGGCGGCGACGGCCCGGCCGTATTCCTGGCCCTCGCCTCCCCACAGGCGGGTCCAGAGGCGCGTGCCGTCCAGGTCCCAGGCGGCGACGAGGAGCTGGGTGTCGGGGCCGGTCAGGTCGTCTCCGACCGCGTACACCGCCGCGCCGTCGCTGGCGAGGCCCAGCGCCTCGGCGCGGGTGGACTCCTCTCCGAGCACCTCCGACCAGGCCAGGGAGCCGTCCCCGAGGTCGAAGGCCGCCACCGCGGCGGCGGCGCCCCAGAGGGTGAGCCCCTCTCCGTCCACCGCCGCGGCCACCAGGACGCGGCCCGACTCCACCGCCAGGTGCCCGTTCGCCGCGTCGTCCTGGCCCGACCGGTCCCAGTCCACCGTCCAGATCTCCTCCAGTGCCGCGTCGCGCCGGGTGACGCGCACGTCCTGGGTCCCCCCCGCGCCCTCGGCGAAGCCCGAGAGGACCACGCCGCCGTCGTCCAGGACCTCGATCCCGTCCACCTCGTCCCAGCCGGGCGTGGACCAGGCCACGCGGCCGTCCAGGACCTCTCCCGTCGCGGCGTCGAGGCGCAGGAGCAGGGCGCTGGGGTCGTAGAGCCCGTGCCCCGCCTCCCAGATCAGGCCGCCCACCCACAGGGCGCCGTGCCGTTCCAACACCTGGAAGAGCTGAAGGGACCCCTCCCCCTCCCAGGGCGTCTCCCACCGCTGGGCGCCGTCGGGCGCGAGGCGGCGGACGACCCCGTGGGTCCTGCCCTCCCCCTCGGCGGTCTGGTGACAGGCCACCGCGAGATCGCCGCCTTCGAGCCAGGTCGCCCCCCAGCACTCGTCCAGCCCGCCCTCCCCGATCACCTGGACCCAGGGGGGAGCGTCGCAGCCCGTCCCGGGGCCGGTGTCGTCGTCGGCCGCGTCGTCGTCGGCTGGGGACGCGTCGTCGTCCTCACCGGGGGAAGGACAGCCCCAGGCGATCCCGAGGCCCGCGGCCAGCAGGGCGGTGGTCAGGGCCCTGGGCCGGTGATCAGCCCTCATCCCGGGGCCCGAAGACCTCGTCCCGGGAGGCCAGCAGGGACTCGCAGTCCTCGCCCTCGCCGATGGCCTGGAAGACGAAGTAGCTGTGCTTGAGCTCCTCGTCGGGGAGGGGCTCGGAGCTCTGCTCCAGCCACCAGGTCCCCGCCCCCAGCACGGTCTGATCGGGGTCGTAGGCGATGTAGCCCTCGATGCGGTCGCCGCTCAGGACCACGCCTTCGTAGGTGAAGGTCCCCCGCTGGGCGATGTAGAGATCCCCCGCCCCCAGCGCGCTGTGGGTGACCACCACCGTGGCGCCGGGGTTCCCGTCGCCGTCGGAGTCGTCCACCGTTGGGTCCTCGGGGTCCGTGGGCAGGGGATCGTGGGCGGGATCGGCGAGGTCGGCGCCGATCACGTCCACCATCGCCGGAGTCGAGAAGGTGGCGCCGGTGACCGCCTCGCTCAGGGTCGCCGAGCGCGGGGGCGCTGGCACCGCGTCCAGGAAGCTCTGGGGATAGGCGGTGGTGGTGTTGAAGACCTCGGTGGACTCGATGGAGCAGAGCTGCTCGGTCCAGGCGATCTCGGTGCCGTCGCGGTACCAGTCCACGACGAACCACTTCCAGACTTGCAGGTGGGCGTAGGAGTCGGGGGTGAACGGGTCCTCGATGAGCATCGAGATCCGGAGCTGCAGGCCGAAGGCCCGGTCGTCCTCCTGCTCCAGCAGCGAGGATCCGGGATCCTCGACGTCGCCCAGCTCGTAGTCGTCGGGCTCGACGCCCCCGCCGCAGGACAGCAGGCCCTGGAGGACGAGCCCCCCGGCCGCGCAGAACGACACCCGCCAAACGTCCACTCCGCCTCCGCCGTCCTCCCCGCCGGGAAATATATCACGGGGCCCGGCGGGGGAGCAGGCGAGGCGCGGGCCGTCAGGCCATCGCCAGGCGCTCCACGAGGAAGCGGGAGAGATCCACCACCCGGAGCCCCGCCCGGGTCCCGGAGAGGTGGCGGGCGCACTCGGGGCTTCCGGTGACCAGCACCTCGACGCCGTCCAGGCGATGGTCCCGCAGGGCGCGCTCCGCCACGACGGCGGCGTCGTCGGGGAAGAGGGCGGCGTAGCCTCCGCCGGCCCCGCAGCACTCGGTGCGGTCCCGGTTCTGCACCATCTCCACCGGCTCCCGCCCCGTGGCCCGCTGGAGCAGCCGCCGGGGCGGGTCCATCACCCCCGCCGAGCGGGCCAGAAGGCAGGGGTCGTGCCACGCCACCGGGGGCCCTCCGCCGTCGGCCTCCCGGGCCGCGTCCAGCAGGGGACCGAGGGCCGCCTCGTGGCGCACGAGCACCTCCGAGAGGTGGATCGCCGGCCGCGTCCCCACGCCCGCCCGCGGGTGAAGGCGCTGGAAGGCGTGCAGGCAGGGGGGCTCCAAGCAGACCACCTCCGTCGCCGAAGCGAGCCAGGCCGCCGTCGCCCCCGCCGACTCCCGGAAGAGGTCCTCGTCGCCCAGGAACCACGGGAGCGCCCCGCAGCACCCCGCGGAAGCCGGTGCGGGGGTGGCCGGGCCCGCGCCGATCCGCTCCAAGAGGCGGGCGACGTCGGCGGCGAGGCCGGGGGTCTCGGCGGCGGCGTGGCAGCCCGCCCAGACCACTGCCCCCGCGGGGGCGGGCCCGATCTCGCCGCTGGTGCCGGTGGATTTCGGCCCCCACCGGGGGACGCGCTCCAGGGCCCGGGCCACCCGGGGGGGCCGGTGGAGGACCCGCTGCCGGTGGAGGATCTCGACGGGCACCTGCCCGATCTCGCAGGGGACGGAGCAGGCGTAGCACGAGGTGCAGTGGTAGAAGACCTCGCCCCCCTCGCCGCCGGCGTCGTAGGTGCCCTTCTCGGCCATCACCGCGAAGGAGAGCATCCCCGTGGGGTGGCGGGCCTCGTCCCCGGAGGCCTGGGCGGTGGGACAGGCGAAGCGGCAGAGCTTGGGGCAGAGGGCGCAGGTCAGCGCTCCGCCCCCGTCGGACTTCAGCTTCAGGTGGTCGGCCAAGCCCGCGTCCTCCCCTCCCCTCCTAGAAGGGGCCGTCGAACGCGCCGGGGTTGATCACCCCCGCCGGGTCCAGCCTCGCCTTGACCGCCCGCAGCACCGCCAGGTCGGCGGGCGTGCCGGCGGCAGCGGCGGTGCCCCGGCCGGCCACGGACCCCTCGGGGGCGTCGGCCACGTCCCGGAAGCTCACCCCGGCGATCCTGCCGCCGTGGACCCGGATGGCCTCCTCCAGGCTGTGGAAGAGGAGGTGGCCCGGGGTCTTCTGCCCCCCCATCACCGTGAACCGCAGGGTCGCGCCCCCGGGGCCGAAGGCCTCGAACTGGCCGAAGCAGCGGTCGGCGCCGCCGGGCATGGAGCGGAGCGCGTGGTAGAGCCCCAGGGCCTGGCCCCAGGGGGCGACGGCCACGACGTCGCCGATCTCCCGCCCCGTCGCCTCGGGCTCGCTCCACTTCAGGCTCTTGGGTCCGCCCTGGCCGATCTTGCCGTGGCGGGAGTCCCACCACTCCGCGGAGCCCTCCTCCCCCAGGGAGCCTCCCCCCTGGGCCTCCATCGCCCGCAGCACCCGCCGCTTGACGTGGTCGGTCATGGAGCCCCAGCCGTAGAAGGCGGCGAGGAGCACGCCCCCGTCCCGGGGCTGCTTCTTGTCGACGTTGACCTGGAGCCAGCGGGTGTGGTCCTTGCCGGGGAAGAGGGCGGCGGCGGCGGGGTACCACCCCTCGGCGCACACCGTCCGGATCGCCTCGAAGGCCCGGTCCAGGTGGGGGAAGATCCCCGACACCGTCACCACGTCGGGGAAGGGCTTGACCCGGAGCGTCGCCGAGGTGATCACCCCGAGCTGGTCCCGGCCGCCGAGGTAGAGGGACTCCAGCCCCGGCCCGGCCGCCGTGCGGGGGGCCTTGCCGCCGATCTCGGCGAGGCGCCCGTCGGGCATGGCCACCCTGAGCCCCACCAGCGGGCTCTCCCAGGGGCCCCACGCCATGCGCTCCGCCAGGAAGCGGGGGCCGGCGAGGTAGGCGCCCACGGGGATCTGGAAGAAGAGGCGGGGCTGGGGGCCCAGGGTGTAGCCGGTGTGGAAGAGCTGGTACTCGACGTCGGCGCCGAGCTTCCCCGCCCCGGCGTTCACCGTGAAGGCGACGGTGTTGGCGTTGGGCTGGTCGGTGAGGCCCCGGAGGTCCAGATAGATCGACGCCTCCTTGGGGCCACCCTCCCGCATCCCCGGCGGGTCCGCGGGATCGGCGGCGCCCCCCTGGGAGCGCACCACCACCCCCTCGGTGGCGGCGAACTTCAGCACCTCCGCCACCTGCTGCTCGGTGGAGGGCATGGCCACCACCGGGCCGTGGTCCTCGTGCTCCACCAGCCCCGTCCCGATGAGGCCGCCCAGCCTCGTCACCAGCGCGTCGCGGTCCATGTTCGTGGTCATCGTGTTCAGGCCCTGGGGGGAAGCAGCTTGCCGGGGTTGAGGATCCCGTGGGGGTCCAGCGCGTCCTTCAGGGCGTCGTAGAGGTGCCGGGCGGGGCCGATCTCCCTCGCCGCCCAGTCCCTCTTGAGGAGGCCGACGCCGTGGTGGTGGGTCACCGTGCCGCCGATCCGGAGCGTGGCGTCCAGGGCCGCGTCCCATACGCGCTGGTAGGTGTCCCGGGCCTCGCTGGCGCTGCCCGCGGGCCCGGCGACGGTGAAGTAGATGGAGCACCCCTCGTGGTAGGCGTGGGAGAGGTGGGCCATCACCACCGCCTTGTCGGCGACGGCGCGCTTGACCTCGTCGTACAGGGGCACGAGCCGGTCCCAGAAGGTGGCGACCTCGATGGTGTCCACCCAGGCGCCCCGCTCCAACGCCTGGGGGAGCTTGAACGAGACGTGGTAGCGGGTGCGGAACCAGCGCTCCCCTGGATCCGCCCCCAGGTCCACCCCCTTCTCCACCTTCCAGATCTGGAGCAGCTCCTCGATGGCGGCGTCGACCTCCACCTGGGTGCCCTCGAAGCCGACCACCGCCAGGCAGCGGCTCCCCAGCAGCGAGGTGGCGGCGTTCGCCAGGCGCGGCTGGCGGAGCAGGGTGCCGAGGGGGAGGTTCTCGGGACGGAGGCGGGCGTTGAGGGCGTCCCGGATGGAGCGGCTGTTGGGCAGGCGGTCGAAGACGTCCTTGAGCCGGTCCCCGAGCCCGCCCACCGGCTCCGAGCCGTAGGAGTCGGCGTCGTCGCCCTCCCGCTCCGCCAGGCCGAGGCGGCGGGCGAAGGCGGCGCCGGTGGGGTCCGCCTTGGCCTCCGGCTTCTCGTTGGGCCGCCGCATGGCCATCCAGGTGTCGAAGGGGTCGTAGACCCGCAGCACCGAGGGGCGCATGCCCCGCTGCACGAGCTTGCGGATCGCCAGCACCGCCGCGTCCATGCCCGGGAATGAGAAGCCCCGGAACCGCATCGCCTCGGGCAGCCGGTGGACCCGGAGCAGCGCCCGGGTGACCACCCCCAGGGTGCCCTCGGAGCCGATGAAGGCCGGCGTCCAGTCGGGCCCGCGGCCGGAGGGGACGTAGGCCCCGGTCTCCACCACGCCCAGGCCCGGGGTCACGGCGCGCACGCCGGCGACCATGTCCTCGATCTTGCCGTATTTGCTGGAGAATTGCCCCGCGGACTTCGCGGCGACGAAGCCCCCGAGGGTGGAGCAGTAGATCGACGAGGGGAAGTGGCCGAGGGTGAAGCCCCGGGCGTTGAGCTGCTCCTCCAGGGTCTGCCCGACGATCCCCGCCTCGACGTCGGCGAGGAGGCGCCCCTCGTCGATGGCGACGATCCGGTCCATGCGCTTGACGTCCAGTGAGATCCCCCCGGCGACGGGCACGGCCCCGCCGCACACGCCGGACCCGCCGCCGTAGGGCACCACGGGCACCTTCGCCCGGTGGGCGAGGTCCACGATCCGCACCACCTCGTCCTCGGAGGTGGGCCGGACCACCGCCTCGGGCAGCTCCTCGACCTTCCCCTCCTTGAGGGCGAGGGTGAGCAGGGGCCAGAGGTCGCGGGCGTAGGCGATGCGGGTCGCCTGGTCCGTGGCGACCCGATCCGCGCCCACGGCGGACCGGATCCCGTCCAGGACGGTCCCGAGTTTCTCAGTCGTCGCTGCGGTCACGGGGGGCTCTCCGAGGGGAGGCGGGAGGGGGGCAAGGGGGCGCCGGGAGGATACCTTCCCGGACCGGCGGCGGGCAACGCGGGGCGCGGATCCTCCGCCGGCCGGCTCCGGGGAGGGCAGAAATGTAAATGTGTTGGTGCCTGACACCCTTCCTGACACCCTTCTCCTCGGTCGTTGAAATTGGCTCGCCGTCCTTGGCTCGCCCGCGGAGGCGCAGAGTGGCCCGTCCAGGGCCGGCAGGGAACGCAGAGGGAAGGCAGGGGATGACTCGGGCGAGGGGCAGGAGCCGAAGAAGTGTGACCTTGCAATTCTGGAACGTCACTCCATAATTGCATGGATGATTTCCCGTCGTGCCACCTCCACCCTCGCCCGCCTCCTCGACCGCGCGCCCGCGGTGGTGCTCCTGGGTCCGCGGCAGGTCGGCAAGACCACGCTCGCCCTGGAGGTGGCGGAGCGCAGGCCGTCGATCTACCTGGACCTGGAGTCCAGCGCCGACCGCGCCAGGCTGGCGGAGCCCGAGCTCTACCTGTCGGGACACGGCGACAAGCTCGTCATCCTGGACGAGGTCCACCGGGCGCCGCAGATTTTCCAGGAACTGCGAGGGATCATCGACCGCGGACGCCGCGAGGGGCGGCGCACGGGGCGGTTCCTGCTGCTCGGATCGGCCTCCCTCGACCTCCTGAAGCAGTCGGGGGAGTCCCTGGCCGGCCGCGTCGCCCTCCTGGAGCTGGGTCCCTTCGACGTCCTCGAGGTCGGCGAGGAGCGGCTCGATCCGCTGTGGGTGCGGGGCGGGTTCCCCGACAGCCTGCTCGCGCCGACGGATGCCGACAGCCTCGGGTGGAGGACCCACTTCATCCGCACCTACCTCGAGCGCGACATCCCCCAGTTCGGGCCCCGGATCCCCGCGGAGACCCTCCGCCGCTTCTGGACGATGCTCGCCCACCACCAGGGCGGCCTCCTCAACGCGGCCCAGCTCGCCCGGGGCCTCGGCGTCGACGGCAAGACCGTCGCCTCCTACCTCGACCTGCTCGTCGATCTCCTGCTGGTGCGACGCCTGCAACCGTGGCACGCGAACGCCGGGAAGCGCCTGGTGAAGTCCCCCAAGGTGTACATCCGGGACAGCGGGATCGCCCACGCGCTCCTGGGGATCCCCGACCGGGAGGGGCTCCTGGGGCATCCGGTCGCGGGCCCGAGCTGGGAGGCCTTCGCCGTCGAGACGCTGATCTCCACCGCCCCGGAGGGCACCGAGGCCGCCTTCTACCGGACCTCGGCCGGAGCGGAGATCGACCTGGTCCTCACCCTCCCCGGCGGGCGCCGCTGGGCCGTGGAGGTCAAGCGGAGCCTGGCGCCGAGGCCGGAGAAGGGCTTTCACATCGCCTGCGACGACATCGCCCCCGAGCGGCGCTTCGTGGTGTACCCCGGCCGGGAGGCGTACCCCCTGGGCCACGGCGTGGAGGCCATCGGCCTTCCCAGCCTCGCCGCCCTCTTGAACGACCGGTAGGCGCTCCGCGGGAGCGACACGGCCTTGCACTCCCGGGGAACGGCGGCTACAACGCCCGCGATGACCGCCCCCTCCGAGCGCCAGGTCCCGCCGCCTCGCGACGCCGCCGGGCGCGTCCGGGCGCTGCTGGGGGAGGAGGGCGAGAGGCTGGGCGCCCGCCTGGACGAGGCGGTGGACGCCGTGCTCTCGGGAGCCGAACCCCAGGCGGTGGAGGTCTTCCGCCGCCGGGTGGTGGCGGGGGAGTCGGCGGAGGCCATCGTCCGCTCCGGCGCCGCCCGGGGCTCCGGCGAGGTCGAGCAGGTGGTCCGGGACCTGGTCCGCCAGATCCGGGCCGAGGCCCTCCGCCCCTCGGGGCCGCGCCGCCCGCCGGCCTCCCCCGCCACCCCCCTGGAGCCCCTCCCCACGGTGTCCACCCGGGCCTCCCTGCCCGCGGGCCCGGCGGTGGGGCGCGATCCCTCCCGGCCCCCTCACCGGGACGGGCCCAGCCTCTCCACGGTGGAGGTGGTCCGCAACGTGAGGGGGCCGCGACGCGCCTGGCCCTGGGTGCTGGCGGCGGCGGTGGCCGCGGTGCTGGTGGCGCTGCGCCTGCTCTGGTGGGGCCCGGCCCACGACGGGGAGCGCCTGGCGCGGATCGGCGTCGACCTGTCGGCGGGGGCCCTGACCGCGTCCCAGATCGCCCCCTTCCGCCACCCCGCCTTCCCCGACCGCGCCCCCCGGGGCGACCTGCGGGGGGCGCTGGAGGCCCTGAAGCGGGCGGTGGACCAGGACCCCAAGAACGCCTCGGCCCACCTGGCCCTGGCCTGGCTCTACCTCGCCCACCGCCAGGACGCCGACGCCCGCTTCCAGATCCTGGAGGCGGAGACCTACGGCGCCGATCCCGCCTCGGTCCAGCTCGGCCGCGCCCTGATCGCCTTCCGGACCTCCCTCTCGGCCCGGACCCCGGGGGACCGGGACGACTCCCTGGCCCAGGCCGACGAGCACCTCTCCCGCGTCGGCCCCTCCGACGAGGGCTACCGCGAGGCCGTCTTCGACCGCGTCCTCGTCGCCCGCGCCCGGGGCCACGACGACCACGCCCGGGAGCTGGCCACCTCCTACGCCCGCCTGGTCCCCGACGACCCCCTGAACGCCGACCTGGAGGCCCTGCTCCGGGGGCCGGTGCCGGGGGGGTAGGTCCTGGGTCCGGGGTGTCAGTCCTTGATACCCGCCGACGCAACCTCCTTGACCCGCCCCTCCGCAGCCGGTACACCCCACGGGGCCCGTGCCCGCCGCGGTGGGGTTGGGGGCCCCTTGATCCCGGGGTCACACTCGCCAGGCACGCCGAGGGAGATCCATGGCCGATATCACCTGGCTGGAGGCCGCCGTCACGACGCTGGAGGAGGCGCCGGAGCGGGGCCTGGTCCACTACGCCGACCTGGCCGCCGCGCTGGTGGAGAGGGACCCCGAGCGGTTTGGCCCTACGCTCCGCAGGCGGACCCCCCACTTCACGCTCTGGAACACGCTGAAGTTCGCGGAAGCGTTCGAGACCGTGGGGGATGGCTGGTTCCGCTATCGCCCCTGGGGAGACGTCGGGGAGCGGAGGCTGAGCCTGTCCAAGGACGGAGGAGCCGCCCTCCGCGCAACATGCAAGGCCCTGGGGCCGGGAGGAGCGGCGACCACCGTGCTGGACGGCATCCTCGACGATCCCGTGCGGCGCGAGGCCGAGGTCACCCTGCGGGCGGAGGCCGTCGGCAGGGCTCGGGCACTGTTGACGGCGGGGCCCGTGGACGCGGTCGCTCTGGCGACGCTCCTGGACGCCTGGAGCGTGTGCGGCGGGAAGGCCCCGGGCTCGGTGGCCCGGAACCGGTTCGCGCCGGCCTTTCTGGGCATGTACGTCCACCGCTACGGGGAGCAGATCGACGCCGTCGGGCGCTGGATCCGGACGCTGGTGGACGCCGTCCGGGACGGAGACGTGGTCCGAACCCTGGACGATCTGTGGGCCCGAGGGGACCTGGCATTCGCGGGGACGATCTTCCCCACGATGGTGCTCCACACCTTGGAGCCGGAGCGGTGGTTCCCGTGGACGGACACCCTCGCCCGAGGCCTCGGAGCCGCCGGGATCGGCTCCGGGCGAGCCGACGGCAGCGGCGCCGGCTACCTGGAGTACTGCGAGGGGGTGCGGACCTACCTGGCCCAGGAGGGGCTGAGCGCACACCTCGCCGACGCCGCCCTGAGCCGCGAGGCGGCGCGGGGGGCGGCGGAGGGATCGCGAGGGACGCGGGGAGCAGCGGACGCCTCGGGCGGCTTCGGCGAGGAGGGGTTGGACCTGCTGCGGGACCTGGAGACGGCGCAGGGGGCGGGCGCCGAGTGGTTCGCGTCCCGGCGCGACGTATACGGCCGCCAGGTCCGCGCACCCTTGGCGGACCTCGTCACGTACCTCGGGCGGGAGGTGTTCGGGCCGGCGGTCAACGGTCCCAGACTCCTGGGCCCAGACGACCGCGTGGTGGTCGATCCCTCGAAGGTGATGGCCCGCATCAACGCCCAGAGCCCCCGCGGCAACGGGTCCATGTACTACCCCTACCTGTGGGCGGCGTTCTTCCCCGCATCGCAGGAGCGCCGCCAGTCGGCGGTCCAGCTCTTCCTGATGGTCCACGGCGGGGGGATCGAGGTCGGCCTGGCCCTGGACGCCGGACCCCAGGCGGCCCGCGACCGGTTCCACCGGAACCTCCGCAGGGAGCGGGCCCGCCTGGATCGCTGGCTCCACGGCGGCTCCCCGCCGCTGGTCCTGCGGCGGCACACCCTGGACGCCGGCCCCGCCCCCGAGGCCGCCCCGGTCCGGGACGGGGCCGACCTCGATCACCTGTCCGGCCCGGGGTACCATGGGGCGGTGGTGGCGCGGCTCGGGCGGGAGGAGGTCCTTGCCTCCGGCGTGAACGACCGGGTCGAGGCGGCCGTCCGCAAGCTGCTCCCATTGTTCGCCCTGGCGTTGTTGGAGGAGCCCGCGGCGGCGCTCGGATCGCTGGGGGTCGCGGCGGAGCCCGGGAAGGACGAAGAGGACGCCGGCCGGGACGACGACGGGACGGGCGCGTCGGGTCGGGGCCCCGCGACGGGCTACGACCTCGATCAGCTCCAGGCGGACACCCACCTGGAGAAGGCCTGGCTCCGCGAGGTCGCCCACGCCGCCGCCTTCGAGAAGGGTCTGCGGGGGGCCGTGGGCCAGGTCGTGCTCTACGGTCCGCCCGGCACCGGCAAGACCTGGCTCGCCGAGAGGATCGCCCTCCACCTTGCCGACGGGGATCCGGCCCGGGTCCAGGTCGTGCAGCTCCACCCCGCCTTCGCCTACGAGCACTTCGTCGAGGGGTACCGGCCCGCCGTGTCCGGGGACAACCTGGTGTTCCGGCTCGAGGCCGGGATCGTCCCCCGGCTGGTGGATCGGATCCGGAGCACCGGGAAGAGGCACGTGCTGGTGCTGGACGAGATGAACCGCGGGGATCTCCCCCAGGTCATGGGCGAGATGATGTACCTGCTCAGCCGGCGCGGGAAGGATGCCGAGGTCGGCCTGGCCCGCTCGGGGAACAAGCTCTCGCTCCCCGACAAGCTGGTCATCATCGGCACGATGAACACCGCGGACCGCTCCATTGCCCACGTGGACTTCGCGCTCCGGCGCCGGTTCCGGTTCTTCGAGGTCCGCCCCTCCCCGAAGGTCGTGGAGTCCGTGGTGGGGGCGCGGTTCGACTTCACGTGGGCGGCGACCCTCGCCCAGGTCCTGGAGTGGGTGAACGCCCAGCTCCGCAAGACCGGCCGGGGCTTCGAGATCGGCCACTCCTACCTCCTGGACGTTCCCGATAGGGCCGCCCTGGAGGAGGTTTGGAAGCGGGAGATCTTCCCCTCCATCGAGGACTGGCTGGACTACGATCCGGCGGCCATCGCCCGCTACTCCTGGGAGGCGGCCGCCCGGGAACTGGACGCCACCTGCCGGGACGTGGCCGGCGAGATCGAGGCGGAAGGCCCGTGATCGAGTGGCGGCTGCCCGCCCACGACAAGGGCCAGTTCGAGGCCCCCCCCGAGGTGCTGGCGGCGGCCCACGCCATGCCGGACCTGTTCAATGTGGTGGGGGCGTTGCGCGGGGTGGTGCACGTCGCCACCCGCGGCGTCGTGGGGGTGCGCGTCGAGGGCCCCCTCCGGGTCGTCGTCGACGCCCGCCACATGTCTCGCGCGGTCACCCTGGGGCTGGTGCTGCGGGATCCGGACGCGGCCCTGGCCGCCATCCCCGCCGAGGCGGCGGAGGACCCCGACCTGCTTCGGGTGCTGGCGATGGCGTTCTGCGCGGCTACGGGGCGCCTCCTCCAGCGGGGCCCGCGGCGGGACTACGTCCCCAGGAGCCGGCCCATGGACGGGATCCGTGGGGAGGTGGACCTGGACCGGTGGCATGGCCCCCGCAGCCCCGACGGGGGAGCCCGCCCCTGGTGTCGCTTCCGGGAGCGGGACGCCGACATCCCCGAGCACCGCATCCTGAAGGCCGCCCTCAAGTCGCTGGCCCGGTTGGAGATCCTGGAGGGCCCCCTCCGGCGGCGGGCGGCCTCCCTCACCGAGGCGCTGGCGGGGGTCGAGGCGGTGGCCCCTCCCCCGGCGGCCCGGGAGCGCCTCCGCACCACCGGCCTGTTCTCCCCCTACGCCGAACCCGTCGCCCTGGCGCGCGTCCTGCTGGAGGGGTTGGACGGCGGCGGGGGCGGCCCCTCGGCGGGGCGAGGCTTCCTGCTGGACCTGGACCGCCTCTTCGAGCGCTGGCTCGCCCGGGAGCTGGACACGCTGGCGCCCCCCGGCTGGCGGGTCACCGCCCAGGAGGCCGTGTCCATCTCCGAGCCCCGCCTGGACCGGTACCTGGACGTGGCGGTGTGGGACGAGGGCCGTCGGCTCCACGCCATCCTGGACGCCAAGAACAAGACGTTCAAGGACGCTGCCCCCCCTCCCCAGGACGTGCACCAGCTCATCGCCTACATGTCGGCCCTCCGCTGCCCCCGGGGCGCCCTGGTCGGCCTGCACTCCCTGGACCGCGTCGCCACCCGCACCTACACCCTCGCCGGCGGTGCGGGCCGTCTCTCCGTGTGCCGCCTGCCCGCCCGCGGCTCCATGGCACACCTCGCGGCCGGCCTCCGGGAGTGGTGGCCGGCGTTCCTGGGGGCGGTGGGGTAGGTTCCCGTCCTGACATCGGCGCGAACTTGACGTCCACTTTCAATAAGCGATGATCCCCCGGGCGTGGCCCGCGGGGGGTGGCCCGGGGGCGGCGCGCCGGAGGAGAGGGTGCGGGATCGGGAGCCCATCCGGGTGGTGGGGGGTGGGATCTCGGGGCTCTGGGCGGCGGTGCTGCTGGCCCGGAGGGGGCGGGCGGTGGAGCTGGTGGAGGCTTCCGACCGGCTCGGGGGGCTCGCGGGGCGCGAGGAGTTCCGGGGACTGCCCGTGGACCTGGGCAGCCATCGGCTCCACCCCGGGGCCCTGGAGGAGCCCCTGTTCCGGGAGCTGCACCGGGAGCGGCCCTTCCTGACCCGGCCCCGGAGGGGGGTGCTGGTACTCAGGGGGAGGCACGTCCCCTACCCTCCCCACCCCCTGCCCCTGGCCCGGGCCCTGGGGGTGCGGGCCTGCGCCTCCTTCGCCGCCGGCTGGCTCGCCTCGCGCTCCACCGGCCCCGCCTCCTGGCAGCAACGGGGGGACGGAGATCCGGAACGGGACGCCGGCTTCGAGTCGTTCGTCCGCGCCCGGGTGGGGGATCGGGTCTTCGACACCTTCTATCGCCCCTACGCCGAGAAGGTCTGGGGCCTCCCCGCGGGGGAGCTGTCCCAGACCGTCGCCAAGAAGAGGGTCTCCACCACCGATCCCCTGGCCCTCCTGGGGCGGCGCCAGGCGTTCGCATACCCCCCGGACGGGATCTCCTGGATCGCCGACCGCCTCGCCCGGGAGCTGGAGGAGCGCCGCGTCCCCGTCCGCCTCGGCGAGCCCTGGACCCCCGCCCGGGGCGCTCCCGGCGACGTCCTGTTCGGGGGGAGGGTGCGGGACCTGGTGCCCACCGCCCTCGCCCACCGGGGGATCTACCTGGTCTTCCTCGCCCTCCCCATCCCCCGCCTCTCCCCCGCCGAGACCTGGTACTGCCCCGGCGACGACCTGTGGTTCGGGCGGGTTTCCGAGATCGGCAACTACTCGCCCGGGCTGCGGAATCCCGGCGAGACCGTCCTGTGCGTCGAGGTCCCCGAGGGCAGGTGGGGGCAGGCCCAGGACTTCACCACCCCCCCCCGCCTCGCCGCCCTGCGGGACCAGCTCGCCGGGGCGGGGATCCTCCCCCGGCACGTCGAGCCCCTGGAGGCGCGCCAGCGGTTCGTGCCCGACGTCTACCCCCTCCATCGCCGGGGCTGGCTCGCCGAGTGGCGCGCGACCATGGCCCGGGTGGAGGCCCTGGAGCGCGTCCTCCCCTTCGGGCGCCAGGGGCTGTTCCTCCACTGCAACCTCGACCACTGCGCCCGGATCGCCGGGGACGCCGTCGAGCACGCCGCCCGGGGAGGAGGTGTCGGCCCCTGGCTCCGGCAGGCCGAGAGCTACCTGGGGCTCCAGGTCCGGGACTGACGGAACGGCCGGGCGCGAACTTGACATTCACTTTCAAGTGAGGCATTCAGGACCCCCTCGGCGCCGCCGTCCCGCCCTGGCCGGGAGGGGTGAGCCCCCGGAGTGAAGAGCCCCATGCCCCCGTCCCCCTTCCTCGGACCCGTCCTCGCCGTGGGCCTGCTCTCCGTGCTGGCGGCCCCAGGCTGCGCCGAGCCCCAGCGCCTGTGCTATCCGGGCGACTACCGCGCCTGCGAGTGCTTCGACGGCGCCCCGGGGCTCCAGCGCTGCCTGGACGACGGCGAGAGCTACACCGACTGCGATTGCAGCGGCGGGATCCCCTCCCCGGGGGACGACGACGACGGCGGCGACGACGACGGCGGCTACACCTACTGAGGGGCGGCCCCATCCCCATGGACGCGCGTCCCCCCCTCACCCGCCCCGCCCCCGAGGCCGCGTTCTGGGCTCTGGTCACCGGCGCGCGGCACGCCGGCCGGGTGGCGGGAACCGAGCAGGACCCCGACGGCGCCCGCTTCGCCCTGGGCGTCCTGGACTTCGATCTGTCCGCGGGGGCCCCTCACCCTCCGGGCTACCCGGTCTACGTCGCCGCGGCCAAGGCGGTGCGGGCCCTGGGCCTGGCCGAAGATCCCGCGGTGGCCCTGGGCCTGGTCTCGGCCCTCGCCTCGGCGGGGCTGGCCCTCGCCGTGTTCGCCGTCGCCGACCGTCTGGCGGGACGGTGGGCGGCGCGGGGGGCGGCGGCCCTGCTCCTGGCCTCCCCCCTCGTCGGCCTCTTCGCCACCCGGGCCATGAGCGACCTGCCCGGCGCGGCCCTGGCCTGGGGGATCCTCGCCCTCGCCCTGGCCGCCGACGCCCACCGGGGCCAGCCCGGGGCCGGGATCCCCGCGTCCGCGGCGGCGATCGCCTTCGGCCTGCTGGCGGGAGTCCGGCCCTCCGCCCTCCCCTTCGCCCTCCCCGCCCTGGCGGTTGCGCTCCGGGCCTCGCCGCGACCGTCGGTACCCCTGCGAGCCCTGGCCGCCGCGTCCCTCGCCTGGCTCCTGCCCTTCCTGGCGGTGACGGGCCCGGCGGACGCCGCGTCCCTCTCGGCCCGCCACGTCGCCGGCCACTTCGGGCGGTGGGGGGGCAGCGGCCTGACTGTCCCCGATCCCCTTGCCCGGGCCAGCGGGATCCTGGAGGGGCTCTGGGCCCACGGCCTCGGGGGCGCGTGGCCGGGGCAGCCCGCCGCGGCGCTGCTCCCGTCCCTGGCCCTGGTTGCCCTGGGGATCGCCGGGGCTCGGGCCGCCCTCCGAGGCCCCGGGGGACTCCCCCCGTCCCGCCCCGCCCTCCTCGTCGCCGCCTGCGCCCTGGCCTACCTCGCCTGGATCGCCCTGGCCCAGAACGTCACCCGACAGCCCCGCCACGTCCTGCCCCTGGTGCCCGTCGCCTGCGTCGCCCTGGCCGCCGCCGTACTCCCCTTGTGGCAAGCGACCCGCGGCCGGCCGGTGGCTCGCCTGGCCCTGCCCGCCCTGCTCCTCGCGGGGTGGACCGTGGCCTTCCTGGGGACGGCCCGCCTCGCCCGGGAGCAGCGCCTGTACGCCCCCCCGGTGGCCCGCCTGGCCCGGGAGGTGGCCGCCCTGCCCGACGCCCCCACCCTCGCCGTCGCCACCCGGGACCACGCGGCGTGGCTGCGCCTCCGGGCGCCAGGGGTGGCGGTGCGCCCCGTGACGGACCTCGCCGGGGCCCGGGCCCTCGCCCGCACCCACACGGGCCGGGTGGTCGTGACCGGCGAGGTCCCGGGGGCCCGGGACCTGCCCCCCGGGGCGCTGCTGCTGGCGCTGGGCTCGGACCGCGACGTGGTGTTCGCCGCCGCCACCGCCCGCCTCTACCAACTCCCCGCCGATCCGCCGTCCGTCCTCGCAGGCGGCCCCGGAGCCCCATGATCCGCCCGCGCCTCCCACTGCTCCTCGCCGCCGCCCTCCTGCTGCCGGCCGCCTCCCTCGCCGTCGAGGGGGAGGACGAGGGGGAGTCCACGCCCGACGAGGGGGGCTCGGAGGAGGGCACGGGGCCGGTGGACCTGGGGGAGATCTCCGAGGTCCGGGTGATCGGCGCCCGGCAGGACGCGCTGGCGGCGGTGCCGGGCTCGGCGGCCCTGGTCACCGAGGAGGAGCTGGAGGCCGCCCGCCCCGCCGATTCCGGCGAGGTGCTGAGGCGGGTCCCGGGCCTCCACGTCCGCAGCGAGGAGGGGGCGGGCCTGCGCCTGAACGTGGGCTTCCGGGGCCTGGACCCCACCCGCGGCCGGCGCCTGCTGGTGCTGGAGGACGGGATCCCCGTGGCCATCAACCCCTACGGGGAGCCCGATCTCTACTACAGCACCCCCATCGAGAGGGTCGCGTCCATCGAGGTCGTGAAGGGCTCGGGCAGCGTCCTGTTCGGGCCCCAGACCATCGGCGGCGTGCTGAACCTGGCGACGGTGGCGCCGCCCTCCCGCACCCGGGTGCGCCTCCACGCCGAGTACGGCCAGCGGGACGCCCTGAAGCTCCTCGGGCTCTACGGCGGCGCCTCCCCCTCCCTGGACGCCCGCTGGGTCCTCCAGGTCTTCCACAAGCGGGGCGACGGGTTCCGGGAGATCGGCTACGAGGTCACCGACGTCTTTGGAAAGGTGGCGTTCACCACCTCGCCCCGGAGCATGGCGACGGCGAAGGTGGGGGTGTATCACGAGACGTCCCGGTCGACCTACGTGGGGCTCACCCGCTCGATGTACGAGGACGACCCCTACCGGGCCACGGTCGCCCCCGACGACGAGTTCCGGGTGACCCGCTACGACCTCTCGCTGGTGCAGGACTTCGACCTGGGCCGGGGGACCGAGCTCCAGCTCCTCGCCTACGGCTACCACACGGGCCGCCGTTGGCGGCGCCAGGTCTACGACCGTTCCCCCGTCGCCGGCGAGTGGTACGTGCGGATCGAGGGGGACAGCACGATCCCCGAGGGGGCCCTGTACTTCCGCGACTCCTCCCGCATCAACGACCGCACCTACCGGGTGTTCGGCGTCGAGCCCCGCTTCGCCAGCACCTTCGACACCGGCCCCCTGGGCCACCGGTTGGAGTACGGCGGGCGCTTCCTGGTGGAGACCGCCGACCGGGACCGCTACGAGACCGACTCCGTCACCGCCGACGGCGGCGCCCACACCGAGGAGGAGCACCAGCGCACCCTGGCCTTCGCCGCACACCTCCAGGACCGGATCTCGGTGCGGGAGGTGTTCCACGTCGTGCCGGGCGTGCGGGTGGAGCACGTCCGCTCCCGCCGGGAGTTCCTGCGACGGACGGTGGACGGCGAGGTCCGTGACGTCGCCGGCCCCGTGGGGGAGAGCGACGTGACGGCGGTGGTCCCGGGGATCGGGCTGGTGGTCGGCCGCCCCGCCGCCCACGCCTTCGCCGGGGTCCACCTGGGCTTCGCGCCCCCCCGGGTGTCCACCGCCATCGACTCCGAGGGCGAGGACCGCCAGCTCGACGCCGAGCGCAGCGTGAACTACGAGGTGGGGACGAGGTTCCAACCCCTGCCGTGGGCCCGCTTGGAAGCGACGGGCTTCGTCATCGACTTCCAGAACGAGATCATCGCCGCCTCGGACGCCGGAGGTGCGACCAGCGAGCTGGTCAACGGCGGCCAGACCTTCCACGCGGGCGTAGAGGCCGGAGCCGAGGTCCACCTGGGGGAGGCCCTGGGGATCCCCACCCGCATCGACCTCGGGGGACAGTACACCTTCAGCCACGCCACGTTCCGGGGGGGAGAGCACGACGGGAACCTCCTGCCCTACGCCCCCCTCCACACCGCCTCGGCGCGCCTGGACGTGGAGGCCCCTTTCGGCCTGGGCGGCGGCGTGGCCTGGACCCACGTGGGCGCCCAGTTCGCCGACGCCGAGAACACCCTGGAGCCGGACGCCAGCGGCCGGATCGGCGCCCTCGCCCCCTACGACGTGCTGGACGCCAGCGTGCGCTACACGATCAAGCGGATCGGCCTCACCGCCGCCGTCACCGCCAAGGGCCTGCTGGACCAGGTCTACGTCGCCTCACGCCTCCCCGACGGGATCTTCCCCGCCGGCTACCGCCAGGTGAACGTGGCGCTGACCTGGGAGCGGTGAGGGGATCGGGCCGGCCCGGTCAGGGAGCCGCGGCCTGCGCGGCGGGGCACTCCGCCAGGGTAACGGCCCACCAGCTCTTGTCCTTCCCGATCCGCCTCACCTTCGGCACCTCGGAGGCGGGCCGGACCTGGAGGTGGTCGCCGCCGAGGGTCGACGGCCCCCACCCTCCCGCCGACGCGCCCCGCTCCTGGCGGATCTGGAGCTCCACGAGGAGGCAGCGGTCCTCGGCCTCCTCGAAGAGGACCACCAGCGCCCGGGACTGGCGGCCGACGAGGGCGCCGCTGTCCCGGTGGCGCAGGTTCTTCCAATCGCTGGAGAAGGCGATGTCCCGGACCTGGTAGTCGGGGAAGCGGCGGGTGGCGAGGTCCCGGACCGTCTCCGTCTCGCTGGCCGCCTCGGGGTTGGAGACGACCCATTCGGTGGGGTAGGCGGCGCCCTTGCCCTTCTTCCCGGCCCACGCGGGGCTGGCGGACGCGGCGAGGAGGAGGGCGATCGCGGCGGAGCGGAGGATCGAAGACATGGGCACCTCGGGCGGCGGGCGGGCATCCCATCGGCGGGAGCGGAGGGACGCAACCACGGCCGGGAAGGGCGCTACGGGTGATCCTCGCAGTCGGACGGGTAGATCGTCACGGGCCCGCCGGTGAACCGGAAGTAGAAGCCCGACTCCGAGGTGTGGCGCTCGGCGAAGTAGATGTCGAAGGCGTACCAGCCCTCGTCGAGCACCGCCTCGTACTCGGTGGCCGCCAGCCCGTGGATCCCCCCCAGATCGGCCTTCACCTGCCCGTCGATCACCAGCCAGGAGTCGTCGTCGGAGCCCATCTCGAAGGTGAAGGGGGCCGCCTCGTGGACGACGATCCACGCCGACCAGTGGACTGCGAAGTACTGGGGATCCCCGGGGAGCCCCTGGTCCACGGGCCACCAGTCGGTGCCGAACTCCAGGTGGGGATCGTACTGGCTCCACACCCACCACGCCGGGTTCCACCAGTCGTGGCTCCCCGGCAGGCTCCCGGGCTCCACGCCGCCGACGTCGATCTCCACGTCGGGGTGGTCCTCGGGCAGGTTGTAGTAGTCCCCGAGGTAGCCCTGCTCGCAGTCGTCCCAAGGGATCCCGTCGAAGTCCGGGTTCCCGCCGTCGTCGTCGTCGCCGGTCGCGTCGTCGTCCCCCGGGGGGATCCCCTCGTCGTCCCCGGAGCCGAGGTCGTAGTCGGAGCAGCCTGCCGCGAGGGCCAGGACCGCCGCGAGGGCCACGCAGATCTCGGGTGCTACAGCCACGTTCGCCTCCCGGGGCGGAGTGTACCTCGCCCGGGGGCGGGGCGAGGCGGGATCGTGCGGGATCCGCTCACTCCCACGGCACGACGATCAGCTCCTGGGTGTAGGCGAAGGCGGATCCGTTCCCCTGGACCTCCACCAGGCGCAGGTCCACCTCGTCGTCCCAGGTGGCATCGGTGACGTGGATCTCGTAGCCGTCGTCGGCCAGGGACCACTCGTAGTTGACGTGGACGTGGCCGGCGTAGTCGGCGTGGACGAAGTCCCCGTAAGGGGCGAGCAGTGCCACGAGGGTCTCCATCTCGTCGACCACGAAGGCGCCGTCGTGCATTGGGATGTGGGAGGCGAGCACGACCCCCTCGGCTCCCTGGGTCGCGGCGGATTCCTCCAGTTCGGCGGCCAGGAACGCGGGGGTGCCGCCCGGGATGTCGTCGTAGGCTCCGATCTCCCCCATGATCCCGGAGACGCCCCGGGCGCACAAGTCCAGGCCGACGAAGCGGACGCCCCGGTACGCGAAGGACAGGTTCTGGAGCCAGACGTCCGCGCCGGCCTCCCCGTGCCACACGGGGGACTCGGCCTTACGCCAGTCGTCCAGGACCCCCGCAAGGGCCTCGTGGACGGGGCCGAAGGTCGCCTCGAACGCCGCCTCGTCCCCGGCCTGGACCTCGTTGTCCCCGATCAGGGGGACGTAGGGCACGCTCAGGCCGTCCAGCGTCTGCCGGGCGAGGTCCAGCCCGGCGCCCCAGGCGACGTCGCCGGTGACCAGCACCAGCTCGATGCTCCGGGGCCCCGCCTCCTGCTCGATCCACGCCACCGCCGCCGCCAGACGCTCCCGGTTCTCGCCCTCGCCGGTGACGTGGGGATCGGTCACCACGGCGAAGGTGAACAGGCGCTCGAAGGGAGGCGCGGCGGAGTCGTCGTCGGCCGGGGCGGAGTCGTCGTCGGCCGGGGCGGTGTCGTCGTCGGCCGCGGGAGGGTCGCAGGCCGGGGACGCCAGTGTGGCGAGGAGGAGGGGGAGCGCGGCGACCCGGGCGTGCATGGGGGCCTTCCTGCCCGCCGGTGCGCGGGCCTGCGCCAGTCTACTCCACGGCTCGCCGCGGCACCCTCCTTGCTCCCTCGCTCCGGGGACGGCGCGGGCCGGACCTCCGCGCCGCGGGAGGACGGAGCGATGGCACAGCAGAGTCCACAGGGCCAGGAGGCCGAACGAAGCCAGGCCGGGCAGGCCCCCCAGGGCGGCCAGGGCGCGGCGGCGGGACAGGGGGGCCCCAACCCGCAACAGGCGCAGCAGCCCGATCAACGCGGCGAGTCCCGGCTCCCCGTGGGGCGCCGGGGAGGGCGGAGCGCTCGGTTCGTGCCCGCACGGTTCCGACCCCCGCTCCCGTCGGTCTTCGGCACGGACCTGATCCGGCGGATGGAAGACCCCTTCGCCATGGCGCGGCGGATCTCGGACGAGGTGGACCGGACCCTCGGCCACGCCTTCCGCGCCATGCCTCCGCTGGCGCCGATGGCGGCCTTGGAGACGGATCTGGGGTTCGCGCCGGAGGTGGACGTCTTCGAGAGGGACGGCCGGCTGGTGGTGCGGGCCGACCTGCCGGGCATGGGCAAGGACGACGTCCAGGTGGAGGTCGCCGGCGACACCCTCATCCTGCGGGGGGAGCGGAAGGAGGAGCGCGAGGAGGAACGGGAGGGCTACTACTGCTGCGAGCGGCGCTACGGGGCGTTCACGCGCTCGATCCCGCTGCCTGAGGGGGTGAATCCCGACAGCGCCGAGGCCAGCTTCCGGAACGGGGTGCTGGAGGTGAGCCTGGAAGCGCCCACCGAGGAGGCCGCCCAGCGGCGGCGGATCGAGATCAAGGGAGAAGGGGCGGAAACGGGGCGGACGGGGACGGTCTGAGCGCCCGGCGACGACCCCATCGCGCGGCCGTCCGGTCTCGGCGAGGCCGGGCGGTCCACAGGCCGCGGGTTCACGCGGGGGCGGGCATGGGTGCGACGGGTGACGGAGGGGGGGGAAGGATCCGGGGGCGGGCGCGGGGCTGGGATCGAGAAAGGAAGTTCCGGCCGGGTTCGCGTGTTCGCGTCGCGATGCGCTCGGGCGGCGGGCGGGTGGCCCGGCCGGCGAACGGCCCCTGCCCCTTCGTTCTATGACCCCCCCACCCTAACCAGGGGCGGGGGGTGGGAGGAGGGTAGACTATAGGGGCGGAGATCCCGCGCGCGCCGGCCTGGCTCTCCCCAGTTCCCCCCCGGACCCCCTCTCTCCCCCCCCAGCAAGTTCAGAACGAGAACCCGAACGCCCCCGTCACCGCGTCCCGGACCGCCTGGGGATCGATGGCGTCGAAGCCCAGCTCGAACTCGTCCTCGACGACCTGCCACGCCGCGGCGTCGGTGGCCTTCACGTAGTCCGCGACGATGTCCCAGTAGAGCCAGCCCTCGGCGCCCTTCACCAGCGGGTCCTCGGCGTACTCGTCCATCTCGTGGACCACCGAGGCGGCGAAGCCCTGGAGCAGGCTGAGGTCGATGGTCTCCACGAGGGGGCCGATCCCGGCGAGGTCCCCGGCGGCGATCAGGCACTTGCCCTGCACGAGGCCGTCGTAGACCGGCTGGAAGAGGTCCAGGCCGAACTCCCCGTCCCGGGCGGTCATCGTCCCGGCGATCCCCTCCGCCGACGCCCCGTCGTTGGAGGCGCCGTAGTAGCCGAACGCCTCGTCCCACCCCTTCTGCGCGTCCGCGGACCCGATCCCCGCCTCCTGGGTCTGGGCCACGTAGTGGTAGACCGACAGGAAGAAGAAGCGCTGGAGGGTCTTGGAGACGACCTGCGCCTGGACGTCGATGTCCTCGTCGGCCTTTCCGGCGGCGATGGCGTCCCGGATCCGCTGGTCCAGCACCGCCCCGATCTCCACCACCTGGGCGTAGGGGTGGTCGTCCTGCCGGGACGCGACCTTCGCGGCGAGGTCGGCGCTGTTCAGGTACAGGTCCTCGATCTCGTCGAACGAGGCCGCCGAGAAGTCCTCCGCCCTGCGGATCGACTCGATCTCCCCGAAGGCGTCCACCCGCACGATCTGGTTGGCGTAGTTGTCGGCGTTGAAGGGCTCGTAGGGGCCGACGCACTCGTCGGCAACGCCGTCGGTGTCGTCGTCCCCCTCCCCCGTCTGCCAGCACGCGGCGAGGAGGGCGAGGGGCAGGGCGAGGGCGAGGAGGCCGGTGGGGCGGATGGAGCTTCCGTACATGTCCGAGGTCCTCAGGGCTGAAGGCGCGGGCGCGCCTGGGGGTCCAGCGCTCCGGCGGGCGTCCACGGAGGACGCCGCCACGCGGTGGCCACCTTCTAACAGGATCGACCCCACTCTTCAATGGTAATGAAAATCATTTTCGATAGGAACGCACCACCGACAGGACCTCGGATCCCGGTGGGCGCGGTCCGGAACCGCCCCCTCAGCTCGCCGCGCGCTCCCCTCGGGTCGCCATCACCGCCTCCAGCACCTGGGCCGCGTCCTCCTGGCCCTCGCCGCGGGCGATCCGGTCCGCGATCCCGCGCGCCGCCTTTCGGTACCCGGGTTCCCGAAGGACGGACTCGACGGCGGAGCGGATCTGCGCCTGGGTGGCCGCCGGCTTCAACCGCAAGCCGGCCCCCAGGGCGGCCACGCGGGCGGCGTTGTCGTCCTGGTCCCGCCCCATGGGGATGCAGACCATGGGCAGTCCGTGGCTGAGGCCCTTCAGGGTGGTGCCGTGGCCACAGTGGGTGACGAGGGCCGAGGCCCGCGGCAGCACCTGGCCGTGGGGCACCGACGGGACGACGACGACGTTGGCCGCGCCCGGGACCTCGTCGGCGCGGATCGCCAGGCCCAGGCCGACCAGCCCGCGCAACGGAAGCTCCGCGAGGGCCCCGACGATGCGTCGCATCAGGTCGGCGTGGTCCTGGAACGTGGACGACATGCCCACCACCACCAGGGGGCGCTCGTCCTCCTCCGGCCACGGCCACACGAGGGGCTCGCACCACGTCGGATCGGCGAGCTTGGGTCCGACCCAGTGCACGTTCCCTGGCACGGTGGGACCCGGGTAGTCGAACGCCGGGGCGGTGAGAACCAGGACCGCGCCGGCGCGCCGGAGCTGGTCCATGGCGTGGGGCAGGGCCGTCAGGTCCAGCTCGGAGCGCACGCGGTTGAGGACGGGCTTCCACTTGTCGTACACCCACTCGGTCATCCGGCGGAAGGCGGCGTCCCGCAGGGGCGCCAGGAACGCGGGGACGGGCACCATCGCCGAGCCCTGGGGCGGGACACCCGGGGTCGGGAGGGGGTAGGGGTGGGTCACCAGCACGGCGTGGGGCAGCCCGCGCTTCTCGGCGGCGAGGGCCGCCCAGGGGACCATGAAGTCGCAGAGCACCATGTCGACGCCGCGGGCATCGATGGCGTCCAGCACGTCGGCCGTCCAGTCCGGTCCGGGATCGATCAGGTACGCCCGGAACTCGGTCTCGAAGTACTTCATCTTGTTGGTGTAGGCGTAGTCCCGCATGATGTCGGCGGAGCGGTCCCGCGAGCGGCGGTGCGGCGCCTTGTTCCAAGGCACGAACCCGCAGCCGGCGGCCCGGGCCTCGGACTCCACGGTCGGATCGGCCTGCACGATGACCTCGTGGCCGCGGGCGATCAGCTCCCGCGCCACCTGGAGCTGCGGCGGCACCACGCCTCCCCCGTCCCAGGTGCAGAGCAACACACGTCGCTTCGGGCTCATTTCGCCTTCCCTTCATCGTGCGCCCAGCCTGCGGCCAGCGCATCGAGCGTGTCACGCATCACCGCCGCGGTCTGCTCCGGACTTTGGCCGAGCCGCTGGCGCAGGGCCCACCAGCAGCGGACCTCGGTGGCCCAGAACAGGCACATGAGGCGTCGCTCCCGCTCGGCCTCCTCCAGCTCCGGAGGCAGCCAGGGCGCGAACGCCTGGGCGAGCCACGCGAGGTGGCTCCGGCGCGCGTTCTGAACCCATACCGTGAGCCACTCGTGGCGGACCTCGGCGTCGCCCATGCGATAGATGAACTCGCCCATCGGCTCGTAGCGGCTGGCCAGCACGGCGACGATGGCCGGGACGTCGCCGACGGGCACCTCGCGCTGAGCCTCCTCGTCCGCCCGCGCCGCCTCCATCGCGGCGCGCAGGAGCCCCTCCCGGGTGCCGAACTGGCGCACCACCGTCTTGAGCGAGACGCCGGAGCGACGCGCCACCTCGGCGAGGGTCATGTCCTCGAACGAGTGCTCCACGAGGATCGCCCCCACCGACTCGATCACGGCCCTCCTCCGGGCGGCGGCGCCCTCGGCGCGGGCGGTCTGGCGGTAGGCGCGGGTCATTTCGTGACCATCGTATAGTCGTGAAATGAGATCGTCAAGCTCTCGCTACGCCGCCCCCGGATCCCGGCTCCGGACCCGCCCGTTCCGCTCGGGGATCGACCCACCGCGGAGTCCTTCGCCGTCGCGCTCCCCCATGCCGGGCATCGAAGGGTTGTGAACGTGCTCCTCGGGCGCTAGCGTGCACCGGTCGGCTGAGGAGGGCGTCACGTGTGCGGGCGTGCCCCGATGGCGGCGCGGAGACCGGAGCATGCCCCGAACCCTGGCCGTCGCCACCCTGGCGTCCCTCCTCGTCCTCGCCGGCTGCCTCGCCGCTCCGCAGACCGACGACGACACCAGCGACGATGACTCCTGGCAGACGGACGACGACACCGCGGACGACGACACCGCGGACGACGACACCACGCCCCCCGACGACGACACCACGCCCCCTGACGACGACACCACGCCCCCCGACGACGACGCCACGCCCCCCGACGACGACACCACGCCCCCCGACGACGACACCGCCGACGACGACACCACGCTCCCCGTGGACGGCGACGGCGACGGCTACGCGGTCCCCGAGGACTGCGACGACGCCGATCCCGCCACCCATCCCGATGCGTCCGAGACCTGCGACGGCGTGGACGAGGACTGCGACGGCGCCGTCGACGAGGGGTTCGACGGCGATGGGGACGGTCACACGGTCTGCGCGGGCGACTGCGACGACTCCGAGCCCGCCGTCCACCCGGGCGCCATGGAGACCTGCAACGGGCGGGACGACGACTGCGCCCTCGGCATCCCCCCCGTGGAGCTGGACGGGGACGGGGACGGCTACGCGTCCTGCGCCGGGGACTGTGACGACGGGGACCCGAACCAGGCTCCCGGGCTCCCCGAGGTTTGCGACGGCATCGACAACGACTGCGCGCTCGGCGTCCCGCCCGAAGAGGCGGACGGGGACGGGGACGGCTCCCGGGTGTGCGGCGGCGACTGCGACGACAGCCGCGCCGACACCCGTCCGGGGTTCGCCGAGGTCTGCGGGGACGGCGCCGACAACGACTGCGACGGCACCGCCAACGGCTGCGGCCTCCACGGCACCTACGGCATCGCCGACGTGTACGCCTGGAAGGGGGTCGGATCGCCGGGGGACTCCATCGGGCGCGGGGGGATCGCCCTCGTGGACCTGGACGGCGACGGTACGCCCGGACTCTCCGTCGGCGCCTGGGGCAACACCAGTTCCACCGGCCTCGTGTACGTGCTGGGTGGCCCGGGGGTCCCCGCGAGCCTGGGGGCCTCGCCCCAGGCCCGCCTCTACGGGCAGGCCGCGGGGGACCGCGCCGGCTGGACCCTCGCGGGCGGGTGCGACCTCGACGGTGACGGGGGGGAGGACCTGGTGGTGGGCGCCTACCTCCACGACGTCGATGGGGTCGGCGCGGACGCGGGCAGCGTGTACGTCTTCGTCGACTCCGTGGCGGAAAGCGTCCCGATGGCGGACGCCGGCATCCGGATCGACGGCGCGGTGGGGGGTGACCAGTTCGGGCACTCGGTGTCGTGCGCGGGCGACCTCGACGGGGACGGCCACGACGACCTGGTGGTGGGCGCGCTGAAGCGGACGGGGGCGTACACTCAGAATGGGGCCGCCTACGTCTTCTATGGGCCGCTGGGGGCCGGCGTCCTCGGGGCGGACGCGGCGGACGCCGTCGTCGAGGGCCAGGCGGGGTACGACGGGGCCGGCTACCGGGTCGACACCTCAGGTGACCTGGATGGGGACGGGGCGTCGGACCTCCTGGTCGCCACTCCCTACCACGACGCGGGTGGATCGGACGCGGGCGCGGTCTACGTCGTCTACGGTCCTGTGAGCGGGTCCGCGAACCTCGCCTTCGCCGACGCGCGCCTCCTCGGTGACGAGGCCCTCGCGTACGCCGGCTACTCCATCGCGTCCGGAGGGGACGTGGACGGCGATGGCCACGACGACGTCCTGGTGGGCGCGCCCGGCCAGGACGGGGTGGGGGTCGACGCCGGGGCGGCCTTCCTCCTCCGCGGGCCCCTCACCGGCGACCGCTCCCTGGCCACGGCGGACGCGGTACTCACCGGTGGGGCCGGCGGGGACGGTGCAGGTCGCTCGGTCAGCCTGATCGGGGACTTCGACGGGGACGGGCGGGCGGACGTCGCGGTCGGCGCCTACCACGCCGACGACTCGGACGCGGCGGACACGGTCGACATCGGCGCCACCTACCTGTTCTACGGCGACGTGTCCGGGACGATCCCCCTCCCCGACGCTCCCCTCGTCCTCCGGGGAGAGGCGGCCGGGGACGAGCTGGGGAGCGCCGTGTGGTTCGCCGACGTCGACCGGGACGGGACCGACGACCTGATCGCCGCGTCCTACGGCGCGGACGCGGTGTACGTCGTGACCGGGGGCGGTCTCTAACCATCCTCAGGCAATCCACCGAACGTTCCTTG
>JAKLKC010000040.1 GCA_023150875.1 Myxococcota bacterium
CAGGCTTCAATGGAGCCACGGCCGTTCAGCCGTGGAAGGTCGAACAAGACAAGCCTCACAGCCTCCCCAAGAACGGGCTTCAATGGAGCCACGGCCGTTCAGCCGTGGAAGGCGCGTGCCATGGCGCCGGGTCTGCCCTCCCCCCGGCCGCTTCAATGGAGCCACGGCCGTTCAGCCGTGGAAGGGGGTCGAAGTCCCCGAGGTCGATGTTGCCGCGCGTCCGCTTCAATGGAGCCACGGCCGTTCAGCCGTGGAAGGCTCGACGTCGCACCGGGTGAGGATCGGCCTGATCGGCTTCAATGGAGCCACGGCCGTTCAGCCGTGGAAGGGTGCAAAGTTCGGCACCTCCGCCGCCACTGCGGCGCCGCTTCAATGGAGCCACGGCCGTTCAGCCGTGGAAGGCGGTGGGCGCGGGAGTGGCGGGTGGACGACCCGCGCGCCGCTTCAATGGAGCCACGGCCGTTCAGCCGTGGAAGGGGTGGCGGACGTGCTCTCCGATGCTCTGGTGCGAATGGCTTCAATGGAGCCACGGCCGTTCAGCCGTGGAAGGGACTCCGGTGGAGGTCATCGCCGCGCCTGGCGCCGGGCTTCAATGGAGCCACGGCCGTTCAGCCGTGGAAGGTCCCGGGTGGCCCGTCGGCGAACGGCGGCCCGTCGGCGCTTCAATGGAGCCACGGCCGTTCAGCCGTGGAAGGACCGTCGCAAGCCCCTCGAGGCCGACCTCGAGGTTCTGCTTCAATGGAGCCACGGCCGTTCAGCCGTGGAAGGCCTGAAACGTGTGGTGGGGACGCCAGGCCATCGCGGCGCTTCAATGGAGCCACGGCCGTTCAGCCGTGGAAGGCGCCCCACGCCCAGGGGGGCACGTCGGCGTCGAGGGTGCTTCAATGGAGCCACGGCCGTTCAGCCGTGGAAGGCGCGGCGCCGGGTTGCGGGGCGAGGGCCCCGAGGCGGCTTCAATGGAGCCACGGCCGTTCAGCCGTGGAAGGGCCCTTCGACTCGGCCGGGACCCTCAAGGGCGGTGCGCTTCAATGGAGCCACGGCCGTTCAGCCGTGGAAGGGACTATGCCCCCCAAGACCCCAAGACGGCCCGGCCCGCTTCAATGGAGCCACGGCCGTTCAGCCGTGGAAGGGGTCAAGCTCGGGCGGAACGACACCTGCACCTGGCCGGTGCTTCAATGGAGCCACGGCCGTTCAGCCGTGGAAGGGGGGCGGTGACGATCCTTGCGGCCCGGCCAGGAATGGGGCTTCAATGGAGCCACGGCCGTTCAGCCGTGGAAGGGTACTTCCCCGGGGACTCCATGCGCGAGCTGCTCGAGCTTCAATGGAGCCACGGCCGTTCAGCCGTGGAAGGGTGACTATGGTGCCACTGGACGATCCGCTGGTAGCCCGCTTCAATGGAGCCACGGCCGTTCAGCCGTGGAAGGCCGCCTGGAGCTCCCGGATGGGCTCTGGGCCGCCAAGCTTCAATGGAGCCACGGCCGTTCAGCCGTGGAAGGGCTGGGGCTGACGGCGACGCCGTCGCGGGCCGACGGGCTTCAATGGAGCCACGGCCGTTCAGCCGTGGAAGGCGCGAGCACCGCGTCCAGCGCCCCGCGATCCGCCCCGCTTCAATGGAGCCACGGCCGTTCAGCCGTGGAAGGGGGCTCGGGAGGAGTTCACCGCGGCCAACCGCGCCGCGCTTCAATGGAGCCACGGCCGTTCAGCCGTGGAAGGTCCTCCAGAAGACCTATCAGCCGTCGCCGAGCGCGGCTTCAATGGAGCCACGGCCGTTCAGCCGTGGAAGGTGCACTATCTGGCGGCCCCGGCGCTGGAGGCGTCCGAGCTTCAATGGAGCCACGGCCGTTCAGCCGTGGAAGGCGGCCACCCGCCGCCCCAGTCGGCGGGGAGGTGGTCGCTTCAATGGAGCCACGGCCGTTCAGCCGTGGAAGGCGCAGTCGTAGCGACCTACTACGCCACGGGCCAGGGGCTTCAATGGAGCCACGGCCGTTCAGCCGTGGAAGGGTTCGCACCGCCGCGACGGGCCTCCCCGCGGGCGCCGGGCTTCAATGGAGCCACGGCCGTTCAGCCGTGGAAGGGTCGTGCGGATCTACGTCGGCGACGAGAGCGGCGCGGGGCTTCAATGGAGCCACGGCCGTTCAGCCGTGGAAGGGGGCGGGGGGTGCCGGTGGAGGTGCCCGATGGATACGGGCTTCAATGGAGCCACGGCCGTTCAGCCGTGGAAGGTGGGGCCGTTCCAGTTCACCAGCGACACGAGCCTCAAGCTTCAATGGAGCCACGGCCGTTCAGCCGTGGAAGTCGGGGACCAAGCTCCACGTCCGGGTCGCGGTGGAGCTTCAATGGAGCCACGGCCGTTCAGCCGTGGAAGGCGCTGCTGAAGGGGGCGCGGTGGGTGGTGGGGCTGAGGCTTCAATGGAGCCACGGCCGTTCAGCCGTGGAAGGTCGCCCGCCTCCCCCACGCCAGCGCCGGGGCCTCGATGGCTTCAATGGAGCCACGGCCGTTCAGCCGTGGAAGGCGGCGGCGAAACGGGATCCCTCGTCGCAGCGTCCCTGCTTCAATGGAGCCACGGCCGTTCAGCCGTGGAAGGTAGCTCGGGTCGCCGGAGCTGGTCTCCCACGCTACGCCGCTTCAATGGAGCCACGGCCGTTCAGCCGTGGAAGGCGGCCCCCCTCGTTTCGGCGCCGGCCGCGCCGTTCGATGCTTCAATGGAGCCACGGCCGTTCAGCCGTGGAAGGGTCCGTGTCCGACGACACCGGTGTAGTGCTTCGCCAGGCTTCAATGGAGCCACGGCCGTTCAGCCGTGGAAGGGCCGCGCGTAGGCGATCTGCTCGCGTCGCCAGACGTCGCTTCAATGGAGCCACGGCCGTTCAGCCGTGGAAGGACGCCCCCCGCAACGCTGCGAAACCATAGCAGGATTTCGGGGGGTTTGCGAGCGGTCCGTTCTTCGGGGGCGGATTCCCGGGGGGTGGGGGCGGATCGGGGGAGAAGGGGTGGGGGAATTCTCCTGTGATTTCATTAGGATATGGACTTGCGAGCGGTGACGGGGGTTTCGGCGCCACCGGACCGCTCGCAAGGGGGGTTGTCAAGGAGCTGGGTCGGCGCGGGGCCGGGGTCGGCGGAGGGTCGGGGATGGGCGGGGTGGGCCCGGGGGGCTCTCCCGCCGCGGCGGGCGGGGAGGGCCGGACGCGGGAGTGTGCGGTTGTCGCCGGCTCCCGGGGGCGGGCTCCGGACGCGCCGGTGGGCTCCGCCCGCTGGATCGTCAGACCACCACCACGCAACGCTCGCGCTCCACGTAGGGGCGGCCCAGGCACCGGATGGCGGAGTCGTTGTGGCCGCCGGGTGGGCCTAGGGGGATGATCAGGACCTGGTCCTCCCCGTGGTGGATCAGGGGTGAGACCTTCGCCTCCAGGAGCACCCGCTCCATTGTGTTCAGCTCGCATCGGAACACCGAGTACTGGATCCGGTCGCCGAAGCCCCGCATGGTCCGGTGGACCAGGCGCAGGCGCTTCGCGTCGCTCACATCGTACACCACCACGTAAGTCGTTCGCATCGGTCACCTCGTGCGGAAGCCCGGGAAGTCGGCGATCTCGCCTAGGATGTGGCGGGCCAGCAGGCGGGCCTGCACCGCCAGGATCCGGCGGTAGCTGATGCGGTAGCCGAACACCGGGTGGGTCGCCATCTCGTCCATCCGGCGGGCGTAGCACTCCACCAGGGCCGCGCGTCCCCGGGACGTCATCGACACCCCCGCCGCCCCGCGCTCGAAGTCCGATGCCTTCACCACCCCGTTGTTCACGGCCGTCAGCACCGCCGAGTCGGCGATCAGGGGACGGAACTCCTCCATCAGGTCCAAGGCCAGGGCCGGACGGCCGTAGCGGGGCTGGTGGTAGAAGCCCAGCATCGGGTCGAAGCCCATCCCCTGGAGGGTCACCGTCAGGTCCTTCGCCAGCAGCGCGTAGCAGAAGGAGAGCATCGCGTTCACCGGGTCCCGGGGGGGACGGCGGTTGCGGCCGTCGAAGGCCGGGCCCTCCTTCGCCAGGGCGTCGGCTCCCTTCAGCATTCCGGCGAAGTGCTCGAAGTAGACCCGGGCCGCCGAGCCCTCGATCCCCAGGAGGGTCTCCAGTGAACCCGCCTTCAACGCCTGGGACACCCCCCGCTGCATCGCCGCCAGGGCCTCGTCGGGGACGTCCGGGTGGTTGCGGCGCAGGAGCGTCCGCTGGTTGGCGACCTTCGTGGACACCAGGCGGCGGGCCAGGGCCAGGCTCCGTGCCGGATCGTCCGCCGCCCGGTACTGCTGCCTGCGGAGCAGCACGTTCTTGTGGGAGAGGCCCACCGCCATCCCGTAGAACCACCCTCCACCGCTGAAGAACGAGACCGGGATCCCCCGGCCCACCATCTCGCGCAACGCCTGGGTCGTCACCTGGACCGCTCCCATCACCGAGACGTCGCTCACGTCCATCAGGCGCACTTCCGCCAGGACCTCGCTCCCCGCCTTGACCCTCGCCATCTCCCCCGACAGGCCCACCGTCGCCCCCTGCTTCTGCACCACCAGGGGCAGCGCGTCGTCCCGGGCCGGGACCAGGCGGCGGGGCTCCTCCACCCCCTCGCCCCGCACCAGGTTCACCTCGTCGGGGAGGCACAAGGGGGCCAGCGAGCATCGCGGGCACTTGGCGCTGTTCACCAGCGGAGGCGGCGCCACCTCGCTCCGGGCCGCCGCCATCGCCCCGTCCCGGAGATCCAGCGTCCGCGCCACCAGCTCCGCGGTGAACGGGACCTCCACCCGACGCCGAGAGGCCGCGAAGTACAGCACGCCCCCTCGGCTCTCGTACCCGTGGGCCCGGAGGAGCAGCCCCTGGGCGCACACCTGCACCCGCTCCGGCTCCCACGCCCCCTCGGGCAGGTCCGGCGCCTCGCCCTTCTTGTAGTCCACCGGGGTCGCCACGCCCCCCGCCGCCTCCACCAGGTCGATCCGGGCCACCAACCCCAGCGCCTCGTCGGAGAGGTACACCGAGCGGGCGTGGACCCGCTCCGCCTCCCCCGCCGCCTCGGGCAAGGCCTCCTCCCGGGCGTCCACGCGGCGGTGGACGAAGCGACCCTCCACCGTGTCGGCGTTGTCCCGGAAGTCCCCCTCCACCCACTCCAGGTAGAAGAGGCGCGGGCAGTAGGCGAACTCGTTGAGCATCCTCGCGGGAAGAAGCGGCTCTCCCATGGCGGATCCCTCCCCAGAAGCGGCGCACCGCTTCACCGGCAGCTTGGGAGCGGCCCGCCCGCCAACAGCGAGACTAAACGTCGTCGCGTCAGCGAAGGACGGGACGGGCGGGAGTGAAGTTGCGGTATCGATCCACCGTGATCCGGCGAGTCCGCATCACCTCGACGACGCCGATGGGCCCCAAGACCTGAGCCCTCGGCTCCGCAACCACCAGTTCCGCGTGGTTCAACAACGTGCGAACCGCGTCGGCCCCGGCGGCAACGTTCCAGAGGGGCCAACTGTACTCGATCCCAGGCGCCCTCGACCCCCGCCGGAACCCGCTCGTCACCGGCCCGCGAGACCGGGGTACCGTGGGCAGGTAAGGCATGGCCTCCAATGCCAAGCGGTTGGCACCCCTCACCGTCCGGATCACGTCGGCGCTCGGATCTCGCGCCCGGAGCGCATACCGGCGATCATCGTGCGCATCCCATCTCATCGACGGACGCTCGTCTTCATAGCGCCACTTCTCGAAGAGCGCCCTCCTCAGGTGCGCCACCGCGGTGGTGTCGACGAGTTGCCGCATGAACGCCAGGAAGTGCTGGTGCCCGGCACCCGACATGGTCCGGAACGCGGTGTCGACCATTGCGTCCTTCGACCTGTACGCGTCCGTACCCCACGCGGCGCAGAAGTCGGCAAACGCCCGATCCGTCGGCGTCGCCTGAGTACTCGCAGACTCCGCCACTCGTGAGAAGTCCGCGGCGCTCAAGGTCAGGTTGTCCTGCTCCAGCAAGCCGGCCGTTGCCAGTGAGAAGGCCGGGCTCCCGCGCCCCGATGACAGCGCGGCGTCCAGTCGCTGGAGCAGTTCCGCACCCGTGATCTCCTCGTCCAGGTGAAGAGTCGGGCTCCATCGAGAACCGACTCGGCTCCAGGAAAGGCGACCGCCCCCGCCCTGGGCGATCCCCGTCCAAGTCCGGAGGGTGCCCACTGCGGCGAGGAAGGCGAGAAGGTTGCTCCCATCCAGCCCCGCCAGGACGTGGTCACGCCGGGGTGGTTCATCCTCGGGCCCGACGGGCGGGGCGACAGCCTCCACCGCCTCCGCCACGACCGCCCCTTGACGCTTCTTCATTCCCCCTCCCCATTGGCTTCGATCTCGGAGGCCCGCTGGTCCGCCAGCCGGAGCAACGCCTCAAGATAGGAAACGCCCCAGGGTCCATAGCGACGCACCACGCGCCAGAAGCGGTCCACCCATCCGGAATCGAGTCGCTCCAGCCCGTGTCGGGACGATGTATGCAGTTCGGCCCCGAAGTGGGACAGATGCACATCCACGGGCTCGGGATCGGGGACGGACCCCACGAAGGGCCTGCCCCTACCGTGGTGGGTGCCCACGAGGTGGAGCACGAGGTCCTGGTCGACCCCTTTCGGCCAGGACCACGCGCCCCCGTCGACCATGGCGACGGACGTGTGCTCGTGCCTTGCGCCCGGCGGATAGCCGGAGCGACGCCGTGCCGCTTCCATCGCGCGGCGATCCCGCGGATCCATGCCCGACTTCGCCAGCGGGGGCTCCCCCAGGACCACCGGGACCCGGTCCCCTTCCCGCAGCCACGTCTGAAAGCGCGGGTCCGCCTTGCCGACGTCGTGGAGCAGGCCCGCCACTCCAAGCGCGGTCACCAGGGGCTCCCCGAGACCGCAGGCGCGAGCCATCTGCTCTGCCTGCTGCTTCACGTGTTTGCAGTGGGCGGCCAGGGTCACCACGGTGGTATGGGACGCCGAGTCGTCCTCGGTCGTCGCCTCCTCATGCCTCCTACGTGGCCTGGAGCGAGATGCAGCCGCCGGCTTCTCGCTGAGGACCAGCGCCCGGGACCCGGCCTCGGCGGGATAGGGACGGAGCCGGGCCCCTTGGTGAGTGAGACGGTCGATGGCTTCCCTGACCCACTCCGGCAGGTTCTCCACTCGGGACAACGCCTCCACCACCACCGCCGCCTCGGGCACGAGCGAGTCGTCGCCGGGATCTCGCTTCAGGATCCCCTCCACCGCCCCGGTGAGGTCTTCCCCGACCGCCGACCCATCCCGCCACTGGCGGACGACGGCGGGGTGCAGGCGGAGCACCGGAGCCCTCCCGGACTCCATGGCGCACGGGTCCGCAACGTCGACGACCGGCCGCGGGCCGTCGGGATTCCAGCCGAGCGCATCGGCACCCCCATACTCCGAGGGCACGACCACGGTATCCCCCGGCCGGATCTCGTCGAGCCGAATGACCGCCACGTCCTCGGGGCCCCGCCACCGCACCACCGCTCGGCTCATCCTCCCGGGTCCGCTCCGCGGTTCCGTCCCCCCTGGATCCTCGCGGGCGCCCTCGACGTCGGCCACCTCCAGCGCAGGTGATCGCGCCAGCCACGCCCGCACGGCGCCAGCAGGCACCGCGAGGCACTCCCGCACCGTCGGAGGGACCAGGGAGACGATGGCCGCCACCTCGCCCACATCTCGCTCCGCCAGTTCGAGGGGCAGGTCGGCCCGCCAGGCGACCTGGACGTCCGCCGGCTGGGTCGCCTCGCCGTGGAGGAAGATGGACACCTCCGGGTCCGCCCCCGGCGCGGGGCACGTCTGGACCCAGCCATCGATATGCGCGGGCAACATCACCGGCGCCTCAGCCGGCGCGGAGCACAGGTCCGCGAGTTCCTGCGGGCCGGTGGGCAAGCACATCGCCTCGATCCCGAAGTCCACCTGCCGTGGCTTGCCCGAAGCCTTGGCTTGCACCTCCAGCCACTTCCACACCGCAGGGAGCACCGCTCCGTACACCGGATCCACCGAGCCCCGCTGCACCTGGCCCTTACGCGCCAGGACAACCGCCTCGGATACCCCCGCGCTCCCTCGCCGGTCCAGACGGCCGAACCGCTGTCGCAGTGCGTCCAGCGAGGCCACCTCGGTCACGAGCCCGTCGAAGTCCAGGTCGGCGCCCGCTTCGATGGTCTGCGTCGCCACGACGACCAGGGGACGCTCTCCGGCCGGCTCGCGCCCGGGCGACATCCGCGGCAACCACCGCGCGAGCAACCGATCACGGTCGTATGGGCGACACCTTCCCGTGAGGAGCACGAAGTCCGTCGAAGCGGCCAGGGTCGGATCCGCCCCGAGTTGGTTGAAGATCCGGCGTGCCGTCCCCACGCGGTTGACCACCACCGCGACGGTCCGATCAGCGCGTCCGGCGACGAGGCCCTTCGCAGCCTCGGAGGCCGCGCTCACGAACCGGCCTTCTTCGTCCCCCCCGCCGTCCGCAGCGGTGGGAACGAGGTGGAGCCGCGCCAGCTTCGAGGCCGCGAGGCGGCGCATCAGCTCCGGATGTCTCCGGTCGTCTTCTGACAGCTCGAATCCGGTCCCGCCCCGGGGGGTCGCTGTCATGCGCACCACCTGGAAGGGCAACGAGATGGGGCACTCCGACCAGGGCGGACCACGAAAGCGCTCGACCCAGTCCAGCGACTGGTCGAAGGGCCTGGAGAGGTGGGCCTCGTCCAGCACGACGAGGGCGTCGTGGGCGACGAGGCCTGCGTGGATCGGCCGGGCGTACTCGCTGACCCCGTATCCGCGGAACAGCAGGCGCGAGCCGATCTGGTCGACTGTCGTCGCGCAGACGAGGGCGCTCTCCGGTGACCGTGTCCAGCCATGATCCCGGTATGCGCCACCGCGGAGCGAGGCGACCTCCAGCGGGCCCTCGCCCCCCAACCGCGCGAGAGCGGTGGCCACCCGGTAGAGGATGCCCTTCCCCGTGGAGATCGCCGATCGCAAAGCCTCGGCGATCCCGGCCGCTCGGTCCCTCGCCGCGTCCACCACGATCCGTCGGTCCACGACGAAGAAGATCCGCCTGGGGGCTCGACGGAGCGTGACTCCGTTCGAGATCTCCCAAGCGAGATGGAAGAGGGCGATGTCGATGACGGCCGTCTTCCCCGAACCCGTCGGCAGAGTGATGCCCCGGGGCCACTCACCATGCTCGATGAGCTGCACCGCCAGGCGCTCCTGCCAGGGGAAGGGATCGGTCTTTCCGTGCAGGGCGCGGAAGTAGGCACCGAAGTCGGTCGGCTCGATAGACTGCATGGGGCGATCACTCCAAGGGGCGGCTCGCGCCTCAGTCGGTGCGCGTGAAGAGTCCCAGCCCCAGGTAGCGTCCCGCTCCGAGGAGTAATGGTCCCCGCACCTCCTGTTCGAACTCGAGGACGGCATGGACGCGGGGGCGGAGGAGGGAGGTCCTTCCCTCGGGCGGGATGAAGTGGCTGGCGGGAGCAACACCCAGGATGGGTGACACCTGCCCCACGTGCACACGGGCGGGCTCGGGAAGCTCGACGTGAGCGCAGGCCCGCCGAATGAGCGAAGCCGGGTCCAGGCCCGGGCGGTCCTTCGGCCAGCGGTCAAGAACGACCGGAGTGACGCTGGCCCAGCGACGGGAGGGCCGTTCGTACCGACCGAGCGACAGCGATCGGAGGGGAGCGTCCCCTACCACGCGCTCGATGCTCCACGCCCCGCCCCGCCCCATGGCGAGCTTTCGGAAGCGCGGCTCGCCCTCCTCGTCCAGGGCGGTGAGGGCGGCGAACAGCCGGCGGACGTCACCGTCTGGGGTCTCCCGAGGGAGGAGCAAAGCGAACCCGGCCATCGCACCGTCCGCCCAGTCGTGCCCGACGTTCGCCAGCGGAGCAACGGCGAGGTGGGGGCGCTGGCTGGGGGCGCCTCCGTCACCGTGGCCGGAGAAGACCTCGGGGACAGGATCTTCGATATGGCAGATCAGGGCATCCCGGACTGCGCCGGTGACCACGGTCGAGGCATGGAGCGGGATGCGCGGACCGTCGACGCGGCGATAGACGACCGCCTCGCCAAAGACCGAGGCCGCGACCACCCCCGCAGCCCCGCGCCGGGCCGCCGAGTAGCGAGCCGCCGGAGCGGCGATGGGGCGCTCGCCGGCAGAGTAGGACTCCTCCAGCTCTCGGATCCGCCCGGGGACGGGGACTCTGAGGCGCAACGGGCCGGTGGGATCGGGGACCCAGTTCGCGTCGAGCTCCGCGGGATCGCCCAACGCCACTCGCACCGGCGTGGAGGAGTGCCCGAGGTAGCCGACCGCGGCCGCGAGCCGCCCCAGCGCGGCGACGTGGCGCTGGTCCCCCTGGGAGTCCACGTCGGCCCACCCATACCGGACTATGGACTCTTCCGGAACCACGGTCGGAAACCGGCGTTCCTTGCGGGGCCTCGTCCCAGGCAGGAGTCTCCAGGCATCGGGTGACGGCGCGCGGGAGTCCGCCTTTCGACCCGCTTGCGGGATAGCGGTGTCGTTCACCGGAACGTAGGTTGCCACCGTCTTGCGAGCATGCGCATCCGACGCCCGGACCCGGGGGGGCGGCTGGGCTTCCAGCCACTTCAGTGCCGCACCCTCCTCGTCCCCGAACTCGCCCTCCTTCCACGCAGCGACCAGCGCGGAGAACAATCGGTCGGGGTGGGGAGGCCACTCCGCCTCCTCCCGGTCGTAGCGTGAGGTCGCGACGTATCGGCCCGCGAGGAGCTCGACGACGAGGACGATCATCACTCCGCCCCGGCCAAGGCCCGGCCCCGCTGCAGCAAGGTCACGAGATCCGGGTTCGGTTCGAGGACGATCTCCTCGCCCCGCCACGGAAGCCCGACTCGGCCGAGAACCTCCGCGGCGCGGGCCAGCAGCGAGTTGGCCTCGTCCGGCGTGAGCGTGAACCCCCGCACCGCACCGTCCGGGAGCACCTCTTCGAACACGGGGGCGGCTTCAGGCACGAGCGCACACCTCGACCGGAGGTCGAACCCGTCACTATGCTGGTGAACCACCGCAGCCAGCGCCAGCGCACCGAGCGCGGTCCATGCCGCGCGCGCCCGGGAGACCCGCGCCTCGACGGAAGCCCCCGCGCTGGGGAACCGGAGCTTTCGCAGACCCGCGAGGGACAGGACGACCGTTTGCTGCGCGTGCAGCATCGTGATCCCACCGGCGATGGGCTCCTTGTGACCGTCTCGGACGATGTCCGGCGTCACGTTGCCGTGGTTCACGTCGGACGGCTTGAGCTTGACGGGCTCCCCCTTCTTGTCCCGCGCGGCAAGCGCCGGATCCAAGGTCCACCCTCCGGCGGAGGCCCGGAAGATGTCGACCAGCTTCTCGATCCGAAGGGGATCGATCCGGCTGCTGGTCCGCACGCCCAGTTCGACACCGTACCCGACGATCTCCGAGGTGAGGGCCCGCGCGAACTTGTTGCCCAATCCTCCGGCCGCCCCCGTAGAGTCCCAGGTCCCGAACACCAGCGCGGTGGGGCAGAGCATCAGCAGGGCGGTCGCGTCGGCGACGCTCGACTTCTCGAAGGCCCGGCCCGCGTCCGACTGGCGGAATGCCACTCCACCCAAGAGGCTGTCCCGGAAGATCGCGTCGGCGATCCGGTGAGGGGCATCGAGGGCGGTGATCCGGCCGATCCCATCCACCCTGGACGAGAAGTCCACGGCCATCAGGGGGAAGCGCACCTCGCCCCGGTCGTAGGCGGCGAGGAGTGCCGCTTCGAGGCGGTTCGCCTGCGACTGCACCGAGTCCAGAAGTACGCAGTCCACCACCGCCCCCTCCGCCGTGCGCCGGCGCTCCGTGGCGTAGATCGCGCCGTCATACGTCGGCGGAAACACCTTGTCGCCGGGCCCCCCCGCGGGCTGGAGGCGGGTCCGAACACGGATGGCGGAACTACCCGCAACCGCGGCCGCGAGGGAATCGAAGTCGAGGGCGCTCTCTCGTGCAGGCATGGGCTCAGGCCCCTTTCGTGGAGGTTCTGGATCAACTCGCCCCGAGCCCGGCCGCCACGTGAGCGAACGGACCAGAGAGGGAAAGAAGTTTACCGTACCGAACGGACGGGGCAGGTATCAGATAGCGATACCCCGGCGCGGTTGTCTGTTGAGTCCGCCAGGCGATGCGTCTTCGCCGGCTTCGGGCACAATGGAGCCCGGTCCAGGACCGGGATGTCAAAATATCGGAGAAGCAACCGTCTACCCGCGAGACAACTGCAATCGAGCCGGCCGACCGACCGGACGGGCCATCGGGTGAGCACAGCGGCAGGCTCCGCTCTGGCCCAACATGAGATCGGTGGGGCGGCGTACGCATCGCCGCCCCCGGTGGGGGTCTGGAGTCCCGACCGGCCGATCGCCGACAGTCCTATCGCATCCGCCGGCGCAATTCAAGCGTCTTCCCACTAGACAGAACGGAATGTCGTTATCAGGGACTGACCCGTCCTTGCTGTGGCTGCGAAAGGGGAAGATCAGGCGTGCCTCGGATCAACCACGTTCGGTGCCGCTCCCGCTCAGCCCTTCACCCCGGCCCGGCATCATCGGGCCCCACGGCCACGCCCCCGCCCCCCGGCGACACGGTTCGTTCGCGGTCCGGAGCCGTCCTCACCGGCCCCGCCCGGCGCCATGGACGCGGGGGGGGCGTTCGACCCGGGGGGCCTGCGACTTGCACCGGCCAGCGGCCGGAGCGCCGGGGCGGTCCCGGGCCGGACCCGTCGGGGACGGCGGGCCGGGACCAGGGAGATCCCATGCCGACTTGGGTCCGTCACTGGTGGTCGCTGGTCGTCCGCGGGTTCGCGGCGGTCATGTTCGGGATCCTGCTCGTCGCGCTGCCGCAGGTGGGTCTGGTGACCCTGGTGGCCCTGTTCGGCGCCTACGCGCTGGTGGACGGGATCTTCGCCCTGGTCGCCGCGGTGCGGGCCGCCCGGGGCGAGGAGGCGTGGGGCGAGTTGGCGTTCGAGGCGATCGCCAGCCTGGCCGCCGCGGCCGTCACCCTCCTGTGGCCGGGGATCACCGCCGTCGCCCTCCTGTTCGTGATCGCCTTCTGGGCCCTGTTCACCGGGATCCTGGAGGTCGGGGCGGCGATCCGCCTCCGGAGGGTGATCAAGGGGGAGGGCTGGCTCGCCCTCGCGGGGGTGCTCTCGGTGGTCCTCGGGATCCTCCTCCTCGCCCAGCCCGCCGCGGGCCTGCTGGCCCTGGTGTGGATGATCGGGATCTACGCCATCGTCTTCGGCGCCCTGCTGATCGGGCTCGGCTTCGCGCTTCGGACCCGGGGCGGCGTCGGCGTCGGGCCGGGGACCGTGCCGGGCTGACGGGGGCGGCCGGTCCATCGGCGGCGTCCAAGCGACCGGAGGCGTCAGGGTCAGTCCGCGCCGCCCCCGTCGTACCTCGCCAGGGCGCCCCGCAGCTCGGCGATCACCGCCGCCCGCAGCCCCGGGGGCTGCACCACCTCCACGGTCTCGCCGTACTCCAGGGCCAGGCGGACCAGCTCGCGGCCGTGGGTCCGCATGCGGAGCTCGACGCCTCCCCCCTCCAGGTCCGTGAGGGTCGCCGTGGGGTGCCACACCCGGCTGCGGACCAGGTGGGCCACCCGGGGATCGAACCGCAGCACCACGTCCTCGGGCTGGCCCGACGACTCGATGCCGAAGGGGCCCAGGAGCTCGGCGGCGGGGTCGAAGCCGTCGGGATAGGGGAAGTGGGAGGGGAGGCGCCGGGCGCGGCGCACCCGGTCCAGGGCGAGGCGGCGGCGGATCCCCGCGGCGGGGTCCTCCGCCAGCAGGTAGAGGGCCCGCCGGTAGACCACCAGGGTCAGGGGACGCAGGCACGGGTAGGTGCGGGTGACGTGCTCCACCTCCAGCTCCCGGGACTGGAGCAGGGCCGACAGCACCTCGTCCACCACGTCGTCGTGGGCGTCGTAGGAACGGTAGGGCTCGCTCAGGTAGTACAGGCGGGTGCGGAAGTCCGCCAGGCGCTCCGGCACCCCCTCGGGCAGCGCCGGGCGAAGCTTCTCCTGGAGGTCCGCCATCCACCCCGGGAGGCTGGTGCCCCCCAGGAAGCCCATGAGCTGCCGGCCGAACTCCAGGGCCATCGCGTCCCCCAGGGTGACGTTCACCCGGGTCCGCCGGTAGCCCTCGTCCAGCTTCCAACGCCGCGCGCTCCCCTGCCCCACCGGGTACACCGGCAGCCCCGCGTCCTGGAGGGCCCGCAGGGAGCGCAGCGCCCTCTGCTTGTCCACCTCCAACAGCCCCATGACCTCCCGTGTCGCCAGCTCTCCCCGCCCGAGCAGCGCGTCCCACAGTCGGATGCACAACGTCGTCCTGGACTCGTCTCCCACCGGGCCTCGCCCTCCGAGGGATCGGACTCTACCACTCCGCCGCGCCCGCGTGCCCGCCGCATCGCTGCGACAAACCACACGGGCGTGGGCGAGTTCCGGTGGGGCGTCCTGCCAGGGAAGCCCCCTGAGGGTGGACGTGGGAGCGGCGAGGGAGGGAAAGCCGCCGCCGGTCCGGACGACGAGGGCGGAATCGCCAGACGGCGTCTGGCGAATCGGACCCAGCACCGCGGCTGCCGTGCGGTGCGGATCCAGGTCCGGCCAGGCCAGCGCGGCCCGTCACCTCGGGCGCCGGACTCGTGAGGGCTCCGCGCGTCTCGTCAACTCCACAGGCACGCGATGGGGACGGCGGCGATCCGGTCGTCCAGCCGGAAGACTCGGGCTCCCGCGTGGAGGACCAGTCCGGCGACGAAGCGGTCGCCGACCTCGTCCCGAAGCCACGCGAGGTGGCGGGCGTCGGCGCGCCCCGGGGCCGAGGTCGCCTTCACCTCCAGCGCGACCAGGTCCTGGCGGGGGAGCTCGGCCAGGATGTCCACCTCCTGGCGCCCCTGCTCCGTGCGCAGGTGGTAGAGCCGGGCGCGGACCCGCGAGGCGGGGAGCTCGGCGCGGACCTGCGCGGCGACGAAGGTCTCCAGGAGCCGCCCCAGGACGGCGGCGTCGCGCAGGATGCCGTCCTCGTCGATCCCGACCGCCGCGGCGGCCAGGGCCGCGTCCACGAGGAACCTCTTGGGACGCTGCACCAACCTCTTCGTGCGGTTGCTCCACCAGCCGGGAAACGTGTCGACCAGCGACAGGTCGGTCAGCAGCGCCTCGTAGGCCTGGGCCGTGCGGCGGTTGATGCCCGCCGTGCGGCACAGGGTCGCGTCGTCCACGACGCCGGCGGTGTTCACCGCGAGGGTCTCCAGGAACCGGCGCAGCTTGACCGGGTCCCGGCCGTGGTCGACGGTCGCGGCGTCCCGGGTGATCACCTGGTCGAGGTAGCTGGACAGCCAGATCTCCCGTCTCGACGGCGGAAGGTGGACGGCGGGCTGGGGGAAGCCGCTCGTCAGCAGCTCGGTCACGTAGCCGCGGAGGTCTGGCGGGTCGGCCGGGGGCTCGACGGCATCGAGCCCCCCCTGGACGATGCGCTCCATGAGCCCCGGCCGGTCGGCGGCACCAACGCGCTCCCGGGTGGTGAGGCCGTAGAGGGGAACCCGGACGAGCCGGCCGGTGCCGGGCCACAGGTCGGGAGCGAGCTCCGAGCGCGCCGAGCCGGTCACGAGGAAGCGTCCGGGGACGGGGTCCCGGTCGATGGCCCTCTTGACGGCGCCCAGGATGGAGGGGACGGCCTGCCACTCGTCGATGAGGACCGGCGGCTCCCGTCCCCTCAGGACGGCGTCCGGGTCCGCCGCGGCGACGGCGGCCTCCTCCGGCCGGTCCAGGTGGACGACGGATCGGGCGAGGCGTGCCGCCGTGGTCGTCTTGCCGGTGGCCCGGGGGCCGGTCAGCATGACGGCGGGCAGATCGGCGAGGAGATCCCGGAGGACGGGGTCGACGAGGCGGGGCAGGTAAGGGGCTCGCACGGGGGGTAGGATACTCCCGGGGGGTCTGTGAGTGCCAGGCATACGCGGTCACGAGTGCACACGAAACGCAGTCGTGAGTGCCGCTCATACGCAGTCAAGAGAGGTTCGCCCCCACGGCTTCGGTCCCCGGCAACCCCGAAGGAGCAGCCGGATCGGACGGAGCCCCAGGGCGCCGGGGCGGTTGCCCCGCCGCGGCTGTGCTATTACGCCACGAGGCGCGCGGGCGGGCGGGCCGGCCCTTGCCGGACCTCCCGGGAGTTCGGACCTCTCGGGGGAGGGGCCGCCGACCCCGCTCCCCCCGCGCCGCGCCGCACCGAGGACCATGCCCACCGATCCCGCCGCCCCCCGCGCCCCCGTCGCCGCCGGCCCCGGAGCCCCGTGGGACGCCGCCCGCGCCTTCGCCCTGGTGTCCGACGATGTGGTGCGCCGCTACGACGTGGCGGGCCCCCGCTACACCTCCTACCCCACGGTGCCCGAGTGGTCCGCCGACTTCGGGGCCGACGAGTACGGCGGCGCCCTGGCCGAGGCGGGGGCGGGCGCCCCCGACACCCCCCTCTCGCTCTACGTCCACCTGCCCTTCTGCCGCGAGCTGTGCGCCTACTGCGGGTGCAACGTGGTGGTGGGCCGGGACGCCGCCTACGTCGCCCGCTACCTGGACGCCGTGGACCGGGAGCTGGCCCTGGCGGCGGAGCGGCTGGGGCGGAGGAGGCGCCTTTGCCAGGTGCACCTGGGGGGCGGTACCCCCACCTTCCTGGACGAGGTCCAGCTCGCCCGCCTGTGGGAGGCCATCACCCGCTCCTTCACCCCCGAGCCCGGCGCCGAGATCGCCCTGGAGGCCCACCCCGCCGTCACCCGGAACGAGCAGCTCGACCTGCTGGCCCGCCTGGGGTTCAACCGGCTGTCCATGGGGGTGCAGGACCTGGACCCCACCGTCCAGGAGGCGGTGCGCCGGCGCCAGGACGTGGAGCGGATCCGGGGCCTGCTGGAGCACGCCCGGGAGGTGGGCTTCACCGGGGTGAACTTCGACCTGATCTACGGCCTGCCCCACCAGACCCCCGAGAGCTGGCGCCGCACCCTTGAGAAGGTGGTGGAGATGCGCCCCGATCGCCTGGCGATCTACTCCTTCGCCTACGTGCCCGAGGTGCGCCCCCACCAGCGTCGCCTCTCCGCCGAGGCCATCCCCTTCGGGATGGCCCGCATGGAGCTGCTGCGGGGCGCCCACGAGGTGCTGGGCGGGGCGGGGTACGCCGCCATCGGGATGGACCACTTCGCCGTGCCCTCGGACGACCTGTCCCGGGCCGCCGCGGACGGCACCCTCACCCGCAACTTCATGGGCTACGTCAGCGCCGCCGCGCCCGAGATCGTCGCCTTCGGGATCACCGGGATCAGCGACGTGGGCGGCGTGTACGCCCAGGGCCACCGGGGGCTCGGGCCGTGGTTCCAGGCCATCGAGGAGGGCCGGCTGCCCACCTCCCGGGGGCTCCGCCTGACCCCCGACGACCACCGCCGCCGCCGGATCATCGCCGACCTGATGTGCCGCTTCGAGGCCGACCTGGGTGAGGGGGGCGAGGATGCCTTCGCCGAGGAGCTGGAGGACCTGGCCCGCCCCGATCTGGCCCCCCTGGTGGACGTCCGGGGCGCGCGGCTGAGCCTGACCCCCCTCGGCCACCTCTTCGTCCGCAACGTCGCCATGGTCTTCGACGCCCACCTGCGGGTCCGCCAGCGCGAGGGAGGCCGGGCGGCCTTCTCGCGGACGGTGTGATCCGGGAGGCTCAGGCGCCGGAGGCCGCGGGCGCCTCGTCCCCTCCGTCCCCACCCTCCCGGGGAGGCGGGAGGCGCCCCGAGGGGAAGTCGCGGTCGGCCTCGCCGGTCGTGTCCTGGCGGCCCCGGCGGGAGCGGTGGACCAGGACGGCGATCCCGCCCGCCGCCAGGGCGAAGCACCCGTACTGGGCCGGTGTCAGGCCGAGGTAGCGGGTGTCGGCGTTGGGCAGGTCCGTGGCCCGCAGGAAGTCGAGGCCGAAGCGGACGGGGGCGTAGAGGATCATCATCCAGCCCACGAAGAAGCCGTGGAAGCGGGGACGCCGGTCCAGGGCCAGGAAGGCGAGGAAGATCGCCGCCGCCAGCAACGCCTCGTACAGGCCGAGGTCGTGGCGGCCCCCGGTGGGGAAGTCCACGCCCAGGAAGAACTCGGTGCGGGCGCCCCGGTGGTCGTGGGCGGTGAAGCAGCCCAGGCGGCCCAGGGTCCAGCCGGCCATGAAGCCGATGGCGAGGCAGTCGGCGTAGGCCCAGGCCGGCGCCCGCCGCAGGCGGAGCAGCAGGGGGATGGCGACGGAGGCCCCGATGAAGCCCCCCATGGACGAGAAGCCGTTCCACACCTCCAGCAGGTAGATCGGCCGCTCGCGGAACTCGTCGAAGTGGTAGCCCAGGACGTGGAGGAAGTGGGCGAAGACGAAGGAGATCGCCACCATGCCGAGGGTGGTGTCCACCGTCACCTTCACCGACAGGCCCTCCCGGATCGCCCGGGCCCGGGCCACCTCCATGCCGACGTAGATCCCGGCGATGACCAGGAAGGTCCAGGAGTCGAGCTGGAAGGGTCCGAGGGAGACGCGGGGGGTGGCGAAGTAGGGGATCACGGGGGGCCGGGGCGCGCCCGGTGGTCGGGTCGACGGGCGCGGGGCCGAAGTCTACGCCAGCGGCGACGCCGCCGCACCCCGTCCGCCCCCGGGTCGGAGCCGGGCTGGACGGCATCCGGATCAGATCGGCATCACCGTCCACTCGCCGTCGAGGCGGTTGGTGCCGTCGTCGTACAGGAAGGTGCCGTGGCCCTGGGCGGGGGAGAAGATCCCCGTGGTGTCGAGGTAGCCCACCCCGCCGTCGGGCCCCTCGCTGGAGATGGTGCCCACGAAGGACGACCCGGCGAGCTGGCCGTCCAGCTCGAAGAGCACCGTGTAGTCCACCAGGTCCACCTCGCACTGGCCCGAGCCCGTCCCGTGGCCGTCGGGGCCGATCTCCACCTGGATCTGGCCCGAGCACTGGAGGTCGATGTCGAAGCCCTTGTACTCGGTCTCAACGTCGGCGAGCAGGGGGCCGCGCCAGGTGCCCTCGAACTGCGACGGGGCGTCCACCACCACGTACACGTCGTCCACGTCGCTGGAGCCGTCGCCGTAGGTCGCCTCGACGGTGAGGGTCTGCTCCCCGGCCGCCAGCGTGACCTGCCCGGACAGGGCGGCGAGGCCCAGGTCCCCGCCCAGGGACGAGCGCCAGGAGACCGACGCGGGGGAGACCGGCGACCCCGAGCCGTCCACCACCGTCGCTGCCACCATCGTCGGGGACCAGGAGCCCAGGGTGTGGGCGGAGGTGGGGGAGTCCAGGGTCAGGGTGAGCCGGTCGGCCTCGGAGGCGTCGTCGTCGTCGGAGGCGTCGTCGTCGTCATCGGAGGCGTCGTCGTCGGAGGCGTCGTCGTCGTCCCCACCGATCCAGGAGTCGTCGTCGCCTCCCCCACCGCCGTCCCTGTCCCCCTCTCCGAAGTCGGAGCCGCAGCCCAGGGGCGGCGCCAGGGCCGCGAGGACGGCGAGGAGGAGGATCGAAACGAGGAGGCGGGGCACGGCGGACCCTCCGGGGGACGGGGTCGGGGTGATTCTAGCGGAAAACCGGACGGGTGGAGGAGGAGTGGGAGGGCGCTCAGTTCGCGCTGCCCGGGACGACCAGGATGATCTGGAGCTGGTCCAGGAGGGTCACGCCGTCGCCGACCACGTCCAGGTCCAGGTGGAAGAGCTGGTCCTCGGTGGAGGCGGCCACCACCCCCGCGAAGGAGAGGGTGAAGGAGATGGAGGTGCCCGTAGGCACGCCGGGGTAGCCCGCGGCGGGGGAGATCCCCGTGACGAAGCCGTGGGTGTCGTTCGGGACCTCCAGGGTCACGTCGAAGACACCCGTCGCCGCCAGCCCGACGATCCCCTCCACCACCGAGTCGACCACGTCGGCGTCGGTGCCGGTGAAGGCGAGGGGTTCCGCCGCCACGCCGTCGCCGTCCAGGTCCGCGTAGGAGCCGGTGGCGTGCAGGACCTCCGTCGCCTGGGGCAGGAAGTCGGCCGAGGTGTCGACCTCGACGGCGATCACCTTCGCGCCCACGGCGTTGACCGCCTCGGCGGTGGCGGCGAGGCCCGCCGGCGCCGAGCAGGGGTCCGGTGCCGGGTAGCCGCCGTCGGGGTCCCGGATCTCCGCGTCGCTGGCCCACACCACGATGGGCAGGCTGTAGGGCCGGAAGCCCACCCCCCCGCCGTCGCCGGAGCCGGGGGTGGCGGGGTCGTGGGCGCCGGGCACCGTGCCCCCGAAGGCGTCGAAGGGAGAGGCGAGGAAGGGCGCGACGTCGTCCTGGGAGTCGAAGGCGTCGTCGCAGTCCTGGTCGTACCCCTCGCCGGTGACCGCCTGGAACAGGGCCTCCAGCGCCGACTCCTCCCAGTCGCTCCCCCCCGAGGCCGACAGGCCCGAGAGGGCGGCCTGGACCCGGGCGGTGTCGGTGGTCACCTGCTGCTCCAGGTAGAAGGGCAGGTCGGATCCGCCCCCGAAGCCCTGGTCGTTGTAGTCCCGGAACTGCGCCACTCCGAAGGCGACGTTGGGGATCGAGGCGCCGACCCGGGCGACGATGCTGGAGAAGCTCGACGACATCGCCGACACCGTCGAGCCCATGGAGCAGGTGGTGTCCAGCAGGAAGACCACGTCCGCGACGTTGACGTCCGTGGTGAAGGTGAACCGCTCGTCGGTGGTGGACCGCTCCTCGACGATCACGTAGACCCCGTCGGGCCAGTCGTGGGGGTCGGTGGGGCTCGATCCGCCCAGGGCCTCCGCGCCGTCGGTGTAGCCGTCGCCGTCGGTGTCGGCGTCGTAGGGATCGGTCTCGTCTCCGCTGCCCGGCACGCCGTCCGGTCCCAGGGCCTCCTCGGAGTCGCCGATCCCGTCCCCGTCGGCGTCGGGGTCGATGGCGTCGTAAAGGCCGTCCCCGTCCAGGTCCCGGGGCGGGCAGCCCGCGCACCCCAGGTGGGCCTCGTCCCGGTCGGGGATGCCGTCCCCGTCGGAGTCGAGGTCCAGGTAATCCGGGGTGCCGTCCTGGTCCGAGTCCCGGGGCTCGGGGTCGAAGGCGCCGGTCCCCGCCTCGTACACGTCGTCGATCCCGTCCCCGTCGGAGTCGGTGTCCAGGTAGTCCGGCGCGCCGTCCCGGTCCGAGTCCGGGGGCGAGGCCGGATCCCCCGCCATCTCCACCACGTCGGGCAGGCCATCGCCGTCGTTGTCCAGGTCCGAGGGATCGGGGACGCCGTCGCCGTCGGTGTCCACGGGGTCCTCGGGGTCCGACCCCGCCTCGAGGCGATCGCCGATCCCGTTGTCGTCGCTGTCGGTGTCCAGGAAGTCGGGGGCGCCGTCGCCATCGACGTCGAAGGGCAGCGTGAGCACGTCGGCGTCGCCCGCCTCGATCCGGTCGGGGACGTGGTCCCCGTCGGAGTCGGGGTCCTCGTAGTCCGGGAGACCGTCGCCGTCGTGGTCGATGGGTCCCTCGTGGACGTCCAGGATCGCGTCCCCGTCGGCGTCCGCGGACCCGGCCCCGTCGGCGGCGCCCTCCCCGTCCCCTTCGGCCTCCTGGGTGCCGGCACATCCCGCGGCGGCGAGGAGGACCGCGCCAGTCGCGATCCAGGCGGGCAGGGACGGGGGGACCCGGGGAGCCATCGAGACCTCCGAGCGTGGATGGGCAGGGCGCGGCGCGGGACCTGCGTTCCCCGCATGGGACTCGATTCCATGCTATTCAGCCCCTCCCCGCTGGCAAAGCCGGGGCCGTCCCCCCCGCGGCCCCGGCGCCCCGCCGGGCGGGGGGGAGGAGGCCCGGGGCCGTGGCGAAGAACCCCTACGTCGGAGACCGCTTCACCCGGAAGGCGAAGGAGGAGGGCTACGCCGCCCGCTCGGTCTACAAGCTGGAGGAGATCGCCGGGCGATACGGGCTGCTCCGCCCCGGGGAGCGGGTGCTGGACCTGGGGTGCGCCCCGGGCTCGTGGACCCAGTTCGCGTCCCGGCGGGTGGGCGGGAGCGGCCTGGTGGTGGGGATCGACCTGAGCGGCGTGACGGTGCCCCTGCCCCCCCACGCCCGGGTCCTGAGGGGGGACGCCTTCGACCTCGAGCCCGAGAGCCTCGCCGAGGCGGCGGAGGGCCGGGCACCCCCCTTCGACGGGGTGATGTCCGACATGGCCCCCCGCACCACCGGCGTCCGCTCGGCGGACCAGGCGGCCTCGGCGGGCCTGGCGGAGCGGGCCCTGGAGGTCGCCCGGAGGGTGCTGGCACCCGGGGGGTGGTTCGTGGTGAAGGTCTTCGAGGGGCCCGACGTGAGGGCGCTGCGGGAGGAGGTGCGGCGCTCCTTCGTAAGCGTGGCCACCGCCCGCCCCGAGGCCACCCGTCAGCGGAGCATCGAGGTCTTCATCGTGGGGACGGGCTTCCGCGGCGGGGAGCCGCCGGAGTGACGGGACCGATTAGCGGCAGAGCCAGCGGAGCAGCAGGCGGACGGGGTAGCCCGTCCCCCCCTTGGGGGTGGAGGGGCGCCCCTTGTCGGCGTGGACGGGGCCGGCGATGTCCAGGTGGGCCCAGCGCTTGTCGGGGGATACGAACTCCTTGAGGAACATCGCCGCCGTGATCGACCCGCCCCAGCGGGGGCCGACGTTCTTGAGCTCGGCGACCTCTCCCTTGAACAGCTCGCGGTACTCCTTGGGCATGGGCATGCGCCAGAGCTTCTCGTCCGCCGACTCCCCCGCTTCGACGAGCTGCCGGGCAAGCCGGTCGCTGTCCGTGTAGAGGCCGGCGTAGTCGGTGCCCAGGGCGACCACGCAGGCGCCGGTCAGCGTCGCGGCGTCGACGATGGTGTCGACCTCCAGCTCCGAGGCGTAGCACAGGGCGTCGGCGAGGGTGAGGCGCCCCTCGGCGTCGGTGTTGCCGACCTCGATGGTCTTGCCGTTGGCGGCCCGCAGCACGTCCCCCGGACGGTAGGCGGCGGGGCCGATCATGTTCTCGGTGGCGGCGAAGATCCCGTGGACCTCCGCCTGGGGCTTCAGGTCGGCGATCCCGGCCATGGTCCCCAGCACCGCCGCGGCGCCGCCCATGTCGATCTTCATGTCCAGCATGCCGTCGGGGGGCTTGATGTCGTAGCCGCCGCTGTCGAAGGTCAGGCACTTGCCCACCAGCGCCACCCGTCGCTTGACCTCGCCCCCGGGGCGCCAGGTCAGGTGGACCAGGAAGGGGGGATGCTGGGTCCCCTGGGACACCGCCAGGAGGGCCCCCATCCCCCGCGCCTCCAGCTCGGGGCGCTCCAGGACCCGCACCTCCAGGCCCTTCTCGGCGGCGAGGCGGCGGGCGTACTCGACCATGTAAGGAGGGGTGGCGACGTTCGCCGGCTCGTTGACCAGGTCCCGGGCCAGGCACTGGGCGTCCGCCACCTTCCGCCCCGCCTCCATGGCCTCCACGACCTCGGCGGCCCCCTTCCTCGCGGGGTAGAGGACGCGGACGTCCTGGACGTCGAAGGCGTCCTGGTCCTCCGCCTTCAGGTACTTCTGGAAGCGGTAGCCCCCCAGCACCAGCCCCTCGGCGAGGGCCTGGGCCTGCCGGGGGCCGAAGCCGCCCCGGCCCTCCACCGCCGTCTCCAGGGCGAAGCCGATCCTCTGGAAGCCCGCCTTGCGGGCCCGGGCCCCGGCGTGTCCGCCCAGATCTCGGTAGCTCCGCTCGGTGATCTCGCGCCGCTCCCCGAGGCCCACCAGCAGGACCTGGCGGCAGCCCACCCGGGTCATGCCGGGCAGCAGGAGGGTCTCACCCGCCTTGCCGGTGAACTTCTCGTCCCGGACCGCCGCTTCCGCCGATCCGTCCGCCGCCGCGTCCAACTCCTGGAAGACCGCCGACTTCTTGGGATTGCCCTGGGGGACGCCGACCACCAGCAGGCCGGGGGTCAGCTTGGGGACGGGACCGCGGGCGAGGGAGAACTTCATCGAACGACTCCGAAGGGGGGCGCGGGAGGGGTGCGTCGGGGTCAGCGAGAGCGCGGGGGGGCTCCCCCCTCGCCGTCATCGGGATCGGGGGGGACGATGGGAGGGAAGCGCCGGCGGAGCCCCGTCGAGGCGCGGGACTCGGGCACATCCGCGGAGACCGGGGTCCACGGCGTCCCCCCCGGGGAAGGCGCGGGCCGCCGGCTGCCCGCCGGGGTCGGCGGCGGCACCGATGGGGCCGGGACCGGGGGGGCGGGACGGGTCCGGGGGTCCGGAGCGGGGATCGGGGCCGGCGCGGAGACTCGATCCGGACGGCGGTCCGGGGGAGGCTCGGCGGGACGGGGGGGATCCCGGCGCTCCCCTCGCCACTCCGGCAGGGCGTCTCCGGGGAGCGCGGGGTCCCGGTCGTCGCCGGGCTCGCGTCCCGCCCGGCGGGGCTCGGCCTCCACCACGCAGGACGCCGCGGCGAGACGCGCCGCCGCCGAGCTCCCCGCACAACGGAAGGCCACCTTGAGCTCCATGCGGCCGACGGGCAGGTCCTCGACCTCGAAGCGGTAGGACATCCGCCCGGTGTCGTAGCGACGCACCGAGTAGGAGATCCGGGCGCCGGTCACCTTCCGGCCCCGGTCGAGGTCCGTGACGGTGGTGAAGACCTCGATCCCGTCGGGGTCGGCTGCGCCCTCGCTGCCGGAGACGAGCACCGCGAAACGGGCGATCTCTCCCGATCGGAAGGAGACCCGCCCCGACGGGAACTCCACCCGGAGGGGGCCCACCTCCACCACCTCGGGGCGGAACATGCGGGCCAGGCGCTCCAGGCGCTCGGCCATCTCCTCGGCCCGCAGGTACCGGTAGGGGGGGCTGGGGGAGTCCCGCCGCGAGGCCGCGCGGCAGGTGATGGCCACCGCCTCCCGCAGGATCCGGGGTCGGAAGGAGTCCGGCACCGCCAGGGACAGGAGCTCCTCCAGGGCCTCCTCCAGCGCCTTGCGCTCGGGGGAGGAGATCCCGGCGGAGCCCACATGTGGCATGGGCCGCCGGGACAGGGCCCGCACGGACTGGTAGAGGATCGCCCCGAGGGCGTACGTGTCGGCGCTGGCGCGGCCCTCGGCGGCCTCGGGGCCGGCGCGCCCTTCGGGGGGGGAGGGGGCGGGATCGGCGGGATGGGGCGGCGGGCCGGCCAGGAACGAGCGCGCCGGCAGGGGATCGGAGAGGAGCACGGCCCCCGTCTCGTCCACGAGCAGGTTGGTGGCCCGCAGGTTGCCGTGGACCTGCCCCTGCCGCTCCAGGCCGGAGACGGCCCGGGCGGCCCGGGCGACGATGGCGACGACCTCCCGCAGGGGAGGAACCTCCCTCAGCCTCTCCGCCAGCGAGACGGCGTACAGGGGCATCATCATGCCCGGGGTGCCGAGGGGGGTCTCTTCGAGCCAGGCCACCCCGGGCACGCCGCTGCCGGCCAGGGAGCGCGTGCGCTGGCCCAGCTCCCGGAGCAGCTCCACCCCTTCCGGTCCCCCGCCGACCCGGGCGGTCTTCAGGGCGAAGCGGGAACCGTCCCGGACGGAGCGCACCCGGTAGACCTGCCCGAAGGCGCCCGTGCCGAGCAGGGCCTCGACCTCGAACGCGTCGCCCGAGCGCTCACGGAGGTTGTCTTCGCCCATGGACCTCGGAAAGGGGGTGACCACCCGCCAGCACGGCGCCGACTCCGGCGACCGGGCGGCCGACGATAGCGTCCACTCCGAGGGCTGTCAACGGCGAGTCCCGGCGAGTCCCGGCCACGCCGGGCGGGGCCGTGTATGTGGATCAGGAGCCGGGGACGGGACAGGGAGCGGTCGCGGTGCCGGCGCCGTCCCAGGCGGACAGGATCCAGGCCACCAACTCGTCGGCCTTGTACTTGTCGGAGTTCGAGAAGACGTGCTTGTCCTGCCGCCAGTCGCTCACACAGGCCCGCCCGGACTCGTTGGGACCGAGGTGCTGGAGGATGGCGTTGGCGGTCTGCACGGTGAGGTCGTCGTCCACCAGGGAGTCGACGGAGGAGTACTGGTAGGCCACCGGACGCTGGTAGCCGTCCGCCACCACGCTGCCGAACCAGGCGTCCTCCAGGGCCGCCTCCAGCAGGTCGCAGTCGGGGTCGGTGTCGTGGTCGATCCCGTAGATCGCGTGCAGCCCGTAGACGTAGTCGGCGTTGATGCTGCAGGCGCCGCCCCCGACCACCGGCCGGAGGTCGTCCGGGGAGCTGTCGATGAGCACCGCGGTGACGTCGCTGTTGGCGAGGTTCTCCCCGCCGTACTCCGAACGGATCCGCACGAGGTCCGTCACGCCGCGCCCCCCCTCGCCCAGCCCCACCGCCAGGACCCGGGACGGGTCGACGGGCAGGTCCGCGAGCGCCGCGGTGAGGACGTCGTCCGCCAGGTACAGGCCCATGCGGAAGAAGCCCTCGTCGTAGTCGTTGTTGGCGGTGCCGTGCCACAGGTCCCCCCAGCAGTCGGTGGGGGCGACGACGTGGAAGCCGTTCTCGATCAGCGCGGCCACCAGGGCCCCGGGGGCGTCCGCGGCCACGGCACCGTCGGAGTCGAGCCCCAGCATCGACTCCACCTCGGCCGCCGCCCACTCGGCGTTCAGCCGGTCGATGATGGAGTAGTGCTCCCCGTTGGCCACCACGTAGTCGAAAGCGCCGGGGTGGAGCAGCAGGGCCAGGGGCGTCGTGGTCGCGTCCCCGAGGTTGGTGGGGGCGATGGTGTAGGTGCGGGCGGCCCGGCCGTCGGGACAGGAGTAGCCCTCCACCGCCGTCACCGTCACCTCGGCGAGGCCGGCGTCGAGGTAGACGTTCTTGAACGGGGAGACCTCCAGGGGGATGTCGGGCCAGTCCTGGTCCTGGAAGCAGCCCCCGAGGGCCACCGACGCCACCACGGCCGCGGCCGCGGCGGTCCGGGTCCGGATCCCGGAGGGTCTCCCGATGCTCGAACGGCCTGTGCCCACGCGCGTTCCTCGACCCGCGGCGTCCCCGCTGCCGGGTCCGTCAGGGTCCGTCAGTGCCCGCCCCGACGTCGATTCTGCGGGGCCGGCGACGGGGATGTCAAACCGGCTCCGTGCCCCCCGCCGACCGGGCTCCCGGCAAAGGGAGGTCCGTTCAGAACAACGCGAGGTAGGCCCAGAAGTTGTCCGTGTCGTAGTACCCCGACATCGGAACCGGAGCGGGGGTCAGCCGGACGAAGATCCCGGTGGGGTCCCAGTAGTCCCCCGCCCAGGAGGGGGCCCGCATGTAGAAGCCATCGATGGCGTCGTAGTTCGGGCGATAGGTCTCCACGATGTTGGCGTTGGTGGCCAGGACCGGGTTCGAAGAGACGTCGTGGGTGACCCCCCAGGTCGTGATCTGTTCCCGCTCCGACGCATCCACGAACCACTCCTCGGGCCAGTCGCAGGGCAGGTCCTGGTCCGCCGAGAAGGCCAGGTCCAGGTGCCAGGTGTCGTCGCAGTCGCAACTCGCCTCGGGGGGGCCGACGGTGATGTTGCCCAGGAGGTCGAAGGTGTCCCAGCACAGGTAGTTGCCGTCGGTGTCGCGGTACTCGATGTCGAGCCTCCCCGTCACCGTCGGTCCCGTCACCTCCACCGCGATCCACAGGGTCGCCTTCTCGGGCGTGGGGGCGTCCGCGCCGGAGCAGTTCTCGTCGAGGCCGTTGGAGGGCACGTCGTCGCCCCCCGGGCTCACGTCGGGATCGGCGTCGTCGCAGTCCCCACCCGAGGCCACGTTCACGCACGGCTCGGTCTCGCAGTAACCGTCCCCGTCGTCGTCGTAGGCGGTGGTCCCCTCGTCCACCGTACCGTCGCAGTCGTTGTCCACCCCGTCCAGGGACTCGGTGCGGCCGGGGTACCGCTGCGTCGTGGTGTCGTCGCAGTCCCCCCCCGCCGCCGCGTTCACGCACGGAGCGGTCTCGCAGTAGCCGTCCCCATCGTCGTCGTAGGCGGTAGTCCCCTCGTCCACCGTGCCGTCGCAGTCGTTGTCCAGGCCGTCCCGGGACTCGGAGTTGTAGGGGAAGCGCGCGGCGTTGGCGTCGTCGCAGTCGCCGCTCGCCTCGGTCCAGCCGTCCCCGTCGTCGTCGTACACCGTGGTCCCCTCGTCGACGACGCCGTCGCAGTCCTCGTCGATGCCGTTGGCCAGCTCCGCGGCCCCGGGGCGGACCCCCGCGGACGCGTCGTTGCAGTCGCCGCCCACGTCCCCGGGGCTGGTGCAGGGGGAGGTCTCGCAGTAGCCGTCGCCATCGTCGTCGTACGCCGTCGTCCCCTCGTCCGCGGTTCCGTCGCAGTCGTTGTCCCGGCCGTCCGCCACCTCCGTCGCCCCGGGGCGAACCAGGGCGTTGGCGTCGTCACAGTCCCCGGCGTTCTCGGTCCAGCCGTCCCCGTCGTCGTCGTAGGCCGCCGTCCCCTCATCCACCAGGCCGTCGCAGTCCTGGTCGATCCCGTCGGCGGTCTCGGTGGCGCCGGGGCGGACCGAAGAGGAGACGTCGTTGCAGTCCCCCGGGAGCACCCCCGCCTGGGTGCACGGCGAGAGCTCGCAGTAGCCGTCGCCGTCGTCGTCGTAGGCGGTGGTCCCCTCGTCCACCAGGCCGTCGCAGTCGTCGTCCACTCCATTGGGCGCCTCCGCGGCCCCGGGATGCACGCTGGCGTCGGAGTCGTCGCAGTCGCCCCCGAGTCCGGTGTAGCCGTCCCCATCGTCGTCGGCCCCCTCGGTCCCCTCGTCCACCAGGCCGTCGCAGTCGTCGTCCCTGCCGTTCAGGGCCTCGCTGGCGCCGGGGTAGACCAGGGAACGGGTGTCGTCGCAGTCCCCCGGCGAGGCGCCGCCGACGCAGGAGGCCCCTTCGCAGTAGCCGTCGCCGTCGTCGTCGAAGGCCGAGGTCCCCTCGTCCGCCGTGCCGTCGCAGTCGTCGTCGATGCCGTTGGCGATCTCGGCGGCGCCGGGGCGGATCGTGGCGTTGCCGTCGTTGCAGTCGCCCTCCGCCTCGCTGAACCCGTCCCCATCGTCGTCGTAGGACGTGGTCCCTTCGTCCACGAGGGTGTCGCAGTCGTTGTCGAGGCCGTCTCCCGCGCCGGTGCCCGCGCCACCGTCCTCTTCGGCACCCGGGTACACCGCCGGCTCGGCGTCGTCGCAGTCGCCGCCGACCTCCGTGTGGCCGTCGCCGTCGTCGTCGTAGCCGTCCGTGCCGTCGTCGACCAGGCCGTTGCAGTCCTGGTCGACGCCGTCCAGGACCTCGACCGCCCCCGGGCGGACCGTGGCGTTCTGGTCGTTGCAGTCCCCCTCGACCTCGCTCCACTCGTCGCCGTCGTCGTCGTAGGCGGTGGTCCCCTCGTCCACGAGGGTGTCGCAGTCGTTGTCGAGGCCGTCGCCATCGCCGGTGCCGGTGCCTCCGTCCTCGTCAGCGCCGGGGTAGACGGTGGCGTTGTGGTCGTCGCAGTCCTCGGACTGGTCGAAGCCGTCACCGTCCTGGTCGAGGCCCGAGGACGTGTCGTCGTCGGCGGTGTCGTCGTCGGGGACGGTATCGTCGTCGGCCGTGTCGTCGTCGGACGCGCTGTCGTCGTCCGGCGCCGTGTCGTCGTCGGACCCGCTGTCGTCGTCGGCGGTGGCGTCGTCGTCGTCGAGGTCGTCGTCCCCGCTCGGGGCGCACCCCGCGGACATCGCCAGGAGGCCGAACAGCACGAACGCCAGGGCGGCGCGGGACATCGGGAACGGGGACGCGGAGTGGCTCATGTCGCCCACCTCGGCTGGGGGGTGCCGGCGCGCGGTCGGGACCGGCACACGGTCGTGAGTCGGTGATCGTAGCACGGCGGGACCCAAGGGGGGCGGCCCCGCCGGGTCGAGCGGCGGCGACGCTTGCCCGCGGCCCGCTCCCGCGGCATACCGGCGGGAGCCCGCCCGGCAGCGGCGCGGCGCGGACAGGAGGCGGTGGTGCCCGAGCTTCCCGAGGTCGAGATCTGCCGGCGGAACCTGGCCCGGTGGGTCGGTGCGCGGGCCCTGGAGGGGGCTCGGGTTCCGGAACCGCGCTCCCTGGTGGGCTGCTCCCCCGGGGACCTGGACGAGGCGGTGCGGGGCCGGCGGACGGAAGCGCTGTCGCGCAAGGGGAAGCGGATCCTGTGGGTCCTGGAGGGGGGGCTGGCCCTGTGCCTGCACCTGGGCATGACCGGCAAGTGGCTCAGGAGGGAGCCGGGGGAGGACCCGCCCCGCTTCACCCGCGCGGTCCTCCAGGTGCGGGGCGGGCCCGTGCTGTGCTACCGGGACCCACGGCTACTGGGGCGGGTGGGCCTCCGGGGCGAGGCAGGGGGCAGGGCGTGGCTGGAGGCGGGCCTGGGCCCCGACGCGCTGGACGAGGCGCCCGACGGGCCGGGGCTGAGGGCGAGGCTCGGCGGCACGCGCCGGCCGCTGAAGGTCGCGCTGATGGATCAGGCCGCCCTCGCCGGGCTCGGGAACATCCAGGCCGCCGAGGTCCTGTGGCGGGCCCGCCTGCGCCCCGACCGCGCCCCCGCCACCCTGTCGGACGCGGAGTGGAGCACCCTGGCCCGGACCATCCCCGCCGTCCTGGAGGAGACGATCCGGGAGGAGGACGCCGACGAGATCGCGTACGTGGAGGAGGATCCCTCCGCCAACCCCTTCCGGGTCTACGGCCGGGCGGGGCAGCCCTGCCCCCGCTGCGGCGCAACCCTGATCCGGAACGTCCACGGTGGCCGCGGCACCTACGGGTGCCCGGGTTGCCAGGAGTGAAGCCGCCCGCGCGGTCAGTCGAGGAGGGCGCACAGGCCGGAGAGGTCGTCCAGGACGTGGCGGGCGCCCGCGTCGCGCAGTGAAGCGGCGTCCCAGGCGTGGGCCCCCACGCCCACGGGCACGAAGCCGGCGTCGAGGGCCCCCGCCACGTCCTGGGGGGTGTCCCCCACCACCCAGATCGACTCCGGGGGGAAGGACCGGCGGTAGTGGGCCTCGGCCCGGAGTCGAGCCGCGGCCAGCAGGCCGGAGCGGAGCCGGTGGTCGGAGCCGTAGCCGCCCACGGGGAAGTAGCGGGCGAGTCCGCCCCGGTCCAGCTTCAGGGCCGCCCCCCGGTGGACGTTGCCGGTGCCCACCGCCAGGGAGACGTCGGGACGCACCGAGAGGGCCTCCAGGCAGGGCCGGACGTGGGGCATCAGCCGGAAGCCCGGCGACGCGGCCAGCTCCTCGGCCATCACCGCCAGGTAGGCCTCGATGACCCGCGCCTCCACGCCGGGATCCCCGAGGAGGTGGGGGGCGCGGCGGGTGAAGACCGTCTCGACGATCAGGGGATCGGTCATGCCGGCGCAGGACACCCCCTCCATGGCGCCCTCGATCCCGCACACCTCCAGGAAGGCCCGGGCCAGCGCCCGGGACCCGGCCCCCCCGGAGAGGAGGAGGGTGCCGTCGATGTCGAAGAGCAGCAACCGCATCGCACCCGCAGGATGATCCCGGAGCGAGGGCCGGGCAAGCGGGGGGCGGGACGCGCCGGACGCCGGGAAATCTCCTCCACGCTCTTGCGACACTGTCGCAATTGCCATAGGGTGGCAGTGTCCGGTCGGCGGTGGGCGCGGAGGACGGGCGCGTGGCGGAAGGGAAGGTCGTGGCGAGGAGCCGAGGAGCGGGGATCCGGCAATGGGGCTGGGGCGGGCCGGGGCCTTGGGCACTGGCCGGCGTCCTCCTCTTCACGGCGCCCGGAGCCCTGGCGGAGGAGGGGGAGGCGGGCGGGGACGGGGCGGAGGAGACGGACCCCGCCGGCGGCACGAGCGCCGAGGACCAGGCCGCCATCGAGGCCGCGTTCGCGGCGGCCGCATCGCCCCCGGCCTCGGCCCCCCCGCCCGGCACCGGCCAGGTCCTCCAGGCCCTGATCCCCGACATCGCCGTCATCGCCGACGTCGCCCTGGCGGTCTTCTCGGCCGACGACCCGATGCAGACCGGCGGCCACGACCCCACCGCCACCGGGTTCAACCTCCAGCAGGTGGAGCTCTCCATCGGCAAGTCGGTGGACCCCTACTTCCGGCTGGACGGCAACATCGTCTTCAGCCTGTTCGGCGTCGAGGTCGAGGAGATCTACGCCACCACCCTGGGCCTGCCCGCCGGCCTCCAGGTGCGCCTCGGCCAGTTCCTCACCCGCTTCGGCCGCGCCAACGCCACCCACCCCCACGCCTGGGACTTCGCCGACCAGCCCCTGGCCATCGGGCGGGTATTCGGGGGCGAGGGGAACCGCGGGCTGGGGGCCGAGGTGTCGGTGCTCCTGCCCCTGCCCTGGTACGTCGAGGTGGTGGGCTCGGCGACCGGCGCCGCCGGCGAGGCCACCGCCCGCAGCTTCTACAGCGCCCAGGATCTGGGGGTGGACTCCCCCCTGGACTTCCAGTACACGGCGGCGATCAAGCAGTTCTTCCCCCTCTCGGACGACTGGTCCCTGGCGTGGGGGCTCAGCTACGCGGGCGGGCCGAACCCCACGGGCCGGACCAACCGCAGCGAGGTCTTCGGGACCGACCTCTACCTGAAGTTCCGCCCCGTCCGCAGCTCCCGCGGGACCATGGTGGCCCTCCAGTCGGAGTGGCTGTACCGCAGGCGCCAGGTCCCCGGCGACGTGCTCCAGGACGTGAACGGCTACGCACACCTCCTGTGGCGGTTCGCCCCCCGCTGGGGCGCCGGGGCCCGCTACGAGCTGGGAACCCCGGCGTGGGCGGGCGAGGACGGGACCCAGGACGACCTCGACCCCGATTGGACCACGCTGCGCCACCGGATCTCGGCGAACGTGACCTTCTGGCCCACCGAGTTCTCCCGGATCCGCCTCCAGGGGTCCAGCGACGTCGCCGGCTGGCGGGACGCCCCGGTGTGGGCGGGCTTCCTGGCCTTCGAGTTCGTGATCGGCGCCCACGGTGCCCACGCCTTCTGACGGAGTCTGCCCATGATCCCCCGCCGTCTCGCCCTCCTGGCCCTGGTGGCGCTCCTGGCCGCGGGCGCGCCCTCCGCCGCCGCCGCGGCGCTCCGGGTCGTCGCCACCGTGCCCGATCTCGCCGCCCTCACCCACGAGGTCGCCGGGGACCGGGCCCGGGTGGTGTCCCTCGCGCTGCCCAGCCAGGACCCCCACTTCGTCGACGCGAGGCCTAACCTGGCGCTGGAGCTCTCCCGGGCAGACCTCCTGGTGACCGTAGGCCTGGAGCTGGAGGCGGGCTGGCTCCCCAACCTCCAGGTGGGCTCCCGGAACCCGCGGATCCAGACCGGCGCCCGGGGGCACCTGGACTGCTCTCGCCTGGTCCGCCTCCTGGACGCCCCCGCGGGCCCCATCGAGAGGTCCATGGGGGACATCCACCCAGGAGGAAACCCCCACTACCTCCTGGACCCCCGCAACGCCGCCGCCGCCGCCCGGGGGATCGCCTCGCGGCTCTCCGAGCTGGACCCCGCGGGCGCCCCCACCTACCTGGCGCGGGCCGACGACTTCGCGCGGCGGGTGGAGGAGGCCCGGGTGCGGTGGGAGCAGGCGATGGCGCCGCTGCGGGGGGCGAACGTCGTGGGCTACCACCGCTCCTTCCCCTACCTCGCCGAGTGGCTGGGCCTGAACGTCGTCGAGCACATCGAGCCCCGGCCGGGGATCCCCCCCACCCCGGGCCACGTCCACCACGTGCTGGCCACCATGCGCGAGAAGGGGGTCCGCATGGTCCTCCAGGAGCAGTTCTACCCCCAGACCTCGGGGCGACTCGTCGCCGACCGGGCCGGCGTCCCGGTGGTGACCGTCGCCGGGGGCACCGACTTCCCCGCCGGCCAGACCTACATCCAGCGCATGGAGGCGCTCGTCGGGCAGCTCGGGGTCGCGGGGGGTGGCAAGTGAGCCCCCACCCGCTCCGCCTCGTCGCCCTGGTCGCCGCGCTGTCCGCCGGCTGCACCTTCACCCCGGGAGGAGGCTTCGGGACCCTGGGGGAGGCGACCTTCGCCGCTGCCTTCGAGCCCGGCGCCCGGGACCTGGGCGACGGCGGAGCCCTGACCGACCTGCTGTACCGGGTCCACCTCGACTCCGCGACCCTCTCCGCCGGCGACCTCGTCCTGGCGGAGCTGTCGGGGGGGGGAGGAGCCTCGTTCGACCCCGCCGCGCCTCCCCCCGGCTACACCCTCTGCCACGGCGGGCACTGCCACTCCGAGGACGGCGCCCTCGTCGACTACGCCGACATCGAAGCGGAGCTGGCGGGGGGAGCGGCTTCCTTCGTGCCGGTGCTCACCTTCCCCCTGAGCGGCGACCTGGACCTCCTCGCGGGGGGATCCGTGGCCCTGGATCCCGTTGGGGATGGCTCCCTCCTGCCCGCGGCGGAGGTGAGCAAGGCCACTCTCGACGTCAGCAGGATCCGCCTCGCGGGGAGCGTCTCCGGCGGCCCGGAGGGCTCGGGGATCGGCGAGATCGGGGTGCCCCTGGCGGTGGACCTCGAGGTCTCGGGTCAGGTGGGTGCGGGGCTGGACCTGCCCATCGCCCGGGACGAGGACCCCATCATCGACCTGTCGGTCCGCCTGGTGGTGGACGGCACCGTCTTCGACGGCATCGACTTCGCCCCCCTCTCCGCCTCCGGCGAGGTGATTCTGGATGCCCTGGAGGAGGAGGCCGCCGCGGCCCTGGCCGCCGCCGTGCTGGCGAGCGGCCTCGAGATCGACCTGGAGCGTTCCCGGTAGCGCCATCCCGGCGCCGACCCCTACGGAGGAGAGATGATGATCCGAAACGCCCACGCCGCGAGGTGGCTGCTGACCGCCGGAGCCCTGGCCCTGGCGGGCTGCGAGCCCGAAGTCGAGGACCCCGCCGCCCACGCCTGCGAGCACGTCTCGGAGGCGGGGACGGCGGTGACCGCTTCCGACGTCATGGACGCCAACACGCCGGAGATCGTCCTGGGCGAGGAGCCCCACACCGTCACCCTGGCCGCCGCCACCCCCGGGTACGTGCGGGTGGAGATCGAGGGCGACACCGCCGCCCTGCTCTTCGCCGGGACCGCCGACGTGGTCCAGGGCCTCTTCCACGGCACCGAGGAGGAGTCCCTCCCCGAGCCCTCCCCCAACGACCTCTGCGCCGAGGACATCCCCGAGCACTACGATCTCGACTTCCACGAGGCCGGCTCCTACTATCTGGAGCTCCTCTCCGCGCAGGGTGGCGACGTGTGGCTGCTGCTGTCGTCCGCTGAAGGCCACGGCCACGAATGAGCGACGCGATCCCGCTTGCCCGCCCCGAGCCGACCGCGGCGGTGCTCCGCTGCGAGGGGCTGCGGGTCGGCTACGGCGGGACGCCGCTACTCCCTCCCATCGACGTCGAGGTCCGGGCCGGCGAGTTCTGGGCCGTGGTGGGCCGCAACGGCTCGGGCAAGTCCACCTGGTTCCGCACCCTGCTGGGCCTCCAGCCCCCCGTCGGCGGGCGGATCGTCTGGCCGTCGGGGGATCCCCGGATCTCCTACGTCCCCCAGCGCACCGGCTTCGACGACCTCTACCCCATCCTCGCCCGGCACGTGGTGGCGATGGGGATCGACCGGGGCTGGTCCTTCCTGCGCCCCTCCCTCCTCCGGGAGTCCCCCGAAGTGGGGCGGGCCTTGGGCGCGGTGGGCGCCGGGGACCTCGCCGACCGGACCTTCCGCTCCCTCTCCGAGGGCCAGAAGCAGCGGGTCCTCCTCGCCCGCCTGGTGGTGTCCGGCGCCCGCCTGGTCCTCCTGGACGAGCCCACCGCCGCCATGGACGTCGTCGCCGAGGCGGAGTCCCTGCGGATGCTGGACGAGCTGCGGAGGCGGTACGGGATGGCGACGATCGTGGTCAGCCACTACCTGGGCGTCGCCCGGGACTTCGCCGACCGCGTGATCCTGCTGGACCGGGACGAGCAGGAGGTGGTGGTGGGGACCCCCCGGGAGGTCTTCGAGCACGCCGCGTTCCGCTCCCGCTACGGCGAGCCCGAGGACCTGCTCTTCCATGGGTGAGCCCGCCCCTTCCTGGGCGGAGTTCGCCTCCGCCTTCGAGCTCTTCCGCGACCCCATCGTCTGCGGCGTGCTGGCGGGGGTGGTGCTGGGCTACCTCGGCGTCTTCGTCGTCCTCCGCCGCATGGTCTTCGTCACCGCGGCCATCAGCCAGTCCGCCGGCCTCGGCGTCGCGCTGGCCTTCTACGCCCAGATCCACCTCGGCCAGGAGACCGCCCACCCCGTCGCCGGGGCCCTGGCCCTGTCGGTCCTGGCGACCCTCCTCTTCGCCGCCCAGCCCGAACGTCTCCGGGTCTCGCGGGAGAGCCTGCTGGGCCTCGCCTACGTGGCCGCGGGCGCCGCGGCGGTGATCGTGGGGGACCGGATCACCCAGGAGTCCCACGACATCTCCGCGATCCTCTTCGGCACCGCGGTGCTCGTCCGCCCCGAGGACCTGCGGGCCGTCCTCGGGGTCGGCCTCTTCGTCACCGCGGTCCACCTGTGGTGGCACCGGGGCTTCCTGTTCGCCGCCTTCGACCCCGACGGCGCCCGGGTCCACGGCCTGCCGGTGCGCCTCCTGGACACCGTCCTCTGGCTCCTGGTGGCCCTGGAGGTCTCGGTGACCACCCGGGCCCTGGGGGCGCTGCCGGTCTTCGCCTTCGCCGTCCTGCCCGCCATGGCCGCGCTGATGGCCAGCGGCGGGCTCCGGGGCGCCTTCCCCCTCGCGGCCCTCCTCGGGGGGATCGCCGGGGGCGCCGGTTACGTGCTGGCCTACTTCCTGTCGACTCCGGTGGGAGCCACCCAGGTCGTGGTCGCCGCCTCGCTGGTGCTCCTGGCGCTGCCCGTCCGGGCCGTCCGGGGCCGGGCCTGATCTCCCCTCGGATCCGGACCTCCCGGCTCCTCCCCACCGGAATCCGCGTCCGGGGGCTGGCCGGAAAGGTGACGTGACGTCAGAATCTCCGCCGCCGGCCGCGAGGTGCCGGCCCACCGGAGGCTGGACATGGAGCTCCACGAAGACACCCGCAAGCGCATCTCGCAGATCGTCGAGTCGAGCCGGGTCGTCCTGTTCATGAAGGGCGATCGGACCCAGCCCCGGTGCGGCTTCTCGGCGGCGGTGGTGGGGGTGCTCGACGAGATCGGCGTGGAGTACGAGACCGTCGACGTCCTGGCGGACCAGGAGATCCGCGAGGGCGTGAAGGGCTTCAGCAACTGGCCCACCCTGCCGCAGCTCTACGTGGGCGGGACCTTCGTGGGCGGTTCCGACATCGTCCGCCAGCTCCACGGATCCGGGGAGTTGAACGAGATGCTCGGAGTGCCGGTCGTCCCCGTCTCCGCCCCCGGGATCTCGATCACCGACGCCGCCCGGGACGAGCTGGCGCGGGCGGTGGCGAGCGCCGGGGGCGAGGCCGTGCGCCTGGTGGTGGACGCCCGCTTCCAGGTGGGCCTGGAGCTGGACACCCCCCGGCCGGGGGACTTCGAGGTCCAGGCCAACGGCGTGAAGCTCCTGGTGGACCGGGGCTCGGCCCGGCGCGCCGACGGGATCGCCATCGACTTCCGCACCTCCCCCATGGGCCGGGGCTTCGTCATCGACAACCCCAACCGGATCCAGGTCCGCTCCATCACGCCGGCGGAGCTGAAGGAGCGCATGGACCGGGGCGACACGCCTCGGATCCTGGACGTGCGGGGCGCCGACGAGCGGGCCATCGCCCGCATCGAGGGATCGCGGCTGCTGGACGCCGCGGAGGCGAGGGAGGTGGAGGGGCTGCCCAAGGACGCCTTCCTCGTCTTCGTCTGCCACACCGGCGTCCGGAGCCAGGACGCCGCGGAGCGCTTCGCCTCCCGGGGTTTCCGGAACACCTACAACCTGACCGGCGGGATCGACGCCTGGTCCCGCGAGGTGGACCCCTCCGTCCCGCGCTACTGACGGGTCGGGTCTCCCACCGGGGCAAGCGCCTCAGGCGCAGCGCTCGCACTGGCCCTTGAGCTGCACCTCCAGGGTCCTGCCCGTCAGGGAGCGGGCGGGGGCGCCGGCGTCGGTCAGCTCCACCCGCACCCCCGGGAGGCACTTCACCTCTCCGCAGGTCACGCACATGAAGTGGGGATGCTCCCCGGGGGCTCCGCCCCCACCATCCGGGCGCATCTCGTATCGCCAGACGTGGTCGCCCAGGTCCGTGCGGGACACGATCCCGGCCTCGGTCAGGTCCGCCAGGTTCCGGTAGATCGTGGCCCGGTCCCAGCCGTCGGGAGCCAGGTCTTCCATGACCTGGGCGTGGCTGAGGGGGGTGTCGGCGCCGCAGAGCCGCCGGAGCACGGCGATCCGCGGGGCGGTCGTCCGGAGTCCCGTGGACCGGATCCGTGCCCGCAGCTCCTCGATGCTCGGGGCTCGCCGGGGTCCGCTCATGGTGGCCCATTATGCGCGATGCCCCCCTCGCCCGCAAACGAGCGGTCGGGACCGCCCCTGCGCCGGCAACCGCCGCTCCGTCACCCCGCGGGGGGTCGCCGGCACGGGCCGTGCTGACCGCTCCGGCGGGGCACGACCCGGTGGGCGCGCCCCCAGGGGCCCGGGACGGGCTCCGGAAGGGATAGGGACATGAGGCTCCACACCATCCGCACCCGACTGGGATCCGCCTTCGCGCTGGCCCTGGCCCTCGGCGTCTCCTTCGGCCCCGGCGCCGCCGAGGCCCGTGACCAGGAGCGCTCGCCCGAGAAGGTGACCCCCGAGGTCACCCCCAAGACCCCCCGCCAGGTCCTGCCGCCCCGGCTGCACCTCCGCGACCAGACGCGCTCGGGGCGCTCCTGCGCCGCGGACCTCCAGCGCTGCAAGACCATCTGCCGGGTGGTCCACTCCCCGGGCAGCCGGCTCCCGCAGACGCGCCGCTCGCCCAAGCTGACCCTGCGCATGTCCGAGGGTCTCGACGCCTGCTCGGCGCGCTGCGAGCGGCGGGCGCAGCAGTGCCGGCGGCAGCTCCGGAGCGGCACCCCCAAGGGTCCCCTCGGCGTCCGCCCCTTCGAGCGCAAGGTGGCCAAGCCCGCGGACGACTGACGGCCCCGGGCGGCGGCGCGGCTCGGCGGCCACGAAGCGGGACCCGCCGACCCCAAGGGCCGCCGCCCGCGGCCGGCTCCGCGACCCCTGGCGGCGCCGGTGGCCGCGTTAGCGTTGTGCCATGGCGCAGGTCCATCCCCCGTCCGCGGAGCGCTCCCTCTCCCGCGCCGCCGAGTGGCTCGGTCAGGCCCGACGGCCGGTGGCCCTCACCGGCGCCGACCTGCCCCCGGGCCCGGGCCCCGAGCCCCCTCGCCTCGTCATGCCCCCCGGCGACTACCGCCTGGACGATCTGGAGTCCCCCGAGGGTTTCGCCCGCTGGCCCCGAGCCGCCTGGATCCACGCCTTGATCCAGCGCAACCGCGCCGCCTTCGCCCGCCCCGGTCCCGCCCACCGCGCCCTGGTGGAACTGGAGGGCCGCCTGGGCTCCCTGCCGGTGGTCACCGAGGCGGTGGACGGCCTCCAGGTCCGCGCCGGATCCCAGGACGTGGTGGAGCTCCACGGCTCGGCGCTCCGCTTCCGCTGCTCCCGGGACGAAGCCCACGCCCTCCCCGCCCCCGGCGGAGCCGGCGGAGGGGGCCCCCCGCCCTGTCCCACCTGCGGGGCCCCCGCGCGGCCCGACGTGGTGTGGTTGGACGAGCCCATCCCCGAGCGGACGATCCGCCGCGCCTTCGACCTGGTGGGGGACTGCGACCTCCTGCTGGTCGCCGGGACCCGCGGCCTCTACCACCCCGCGGGGGACCTGCCCTTCGTCGCCCGGGAGGTGGGCGCGAGGGTGGTCCTGGTCGCGCCCGCACCGACCCCCCTGGACGCCGACTGCGACCTGCGGATCCAGGGGCTCCCCCAGGCGGTGCTCCCCGCCCTGGCGGCGGTCACCCGCGCCCGCCCGACCCCGACGTCGTCTTGATCCCGGTCGCCAGACGCATGAGTGCTGGTACGTGACCCCCTCCACTCACCGCACGTAGAGCTTCGCCTCAGCCTCGCCGGAGCAGTGGTGGCAGTCGTTGCAGGCGCCCGAGTCCACCGACCGCTCCATCCATCGCAACTGGCCGTCCCTCTCGACCTCGGCGTCGATGGGGAAGACCAGGTCCACCGCGGTGTAGAAGTTCCCGGCCGAGTTGCTGGTGAGTTCCACGACCGTGCCCGCGGCGTCGACGATCCGAACGATCGCGCCTCCCGCCGCCGCCGTCCCCTCCTCGTCCCCGTACACCGTTCCCGCCGCCGTGAAGTAGAGGTCTTCGTCGTCGCCGTCGTCGTCGTCGCCGTCATCGTCGTCGTCGCCGTCGTCGTCGTCGTCGCCATCCCTCAGAGCGGACGCGCCGAGGTCATCGTCGTCCTCCACCGTATCCAGGATCCCCGGGGCGTGGCATGCCAGGCAGTTGGCGCCGGGGAGCATGAGGGAGGACTCCTCGACCTCGCAGCCGGAGAGCGGGCCGCAGGCCACGTTCTGGTCGGCGCACTCCCGGGGCTCCGGAGCGCAGGACGCGATGGGCGCCAGCGCCAGCCACATCGGAACGGAGAGCAGTCGGACCGGAGGGCGCATGGGGATGAGGCCTCGCGCGGGCGCGTGCCCGTCTGGGTGTGGGGCGGCTCGGCACGGACTCCGAAGGTTGAACGGCACGGCGCCCGAAAGGTGAACCGATCATCGCACCGGCCCCGCCTTTCGGCCACCCTCCCGCGCCAGGTACGGCATCCCGTTCCTGCCATGGTGCCCGGTTCCACCGCGTCCGGTACCCGACCCAGGACCGTTGCCATGGGGACGACGCCACCGCCCCGCTCGCATGCCCCGCCACCGACCCTCCCTGGGAGGTCCCCTCGGTGACGTGGGGCCGCGGCGCCGGCGGAGAGGCTTCACAATCCGCCCGCCGCCATCCCCCGGGCCATTCGGATCGCCCTCGCATGCAGTGGGCCGGGGAGCTGGTTGACGAACTCCTCGATCGCCTCGGCGCCCTCCTCGTCCCTCAGGCAGCCCTCCAACAGGGGCGCGACCTGCGGCGCGGCGCCCCCTCCGCCCGCCGCGCAACTCGCGTAGTGGGCGGCGTGCCGCTCCTTCGCCCAGTGGGTCAGGGCCTCGGCCAGCCCTTCGATGGACTGCCAGTGGTGGTCGTCCTCGAAGAAGAGCCCTCCCCACCCCTCGTAGAGCTCCTGCATCTCGCCGGCGCCAAGCCGGATCTCCTTGCCCCGCCGGGGCGACTTCACTCCTCCTCCCGCGGCGGGCGCGGGTACCGGCGGGGGTGCCCCCGGAGTCCGCACCACCGCCTCGGGCATGGGCCCGAGAAGGCCCTGGGATTGGAGCTCGTCCACGTGCGACTCCGTCCAGGCCACGCGGGTCGGAGCCAGGGACTCGGCCAGCGCCGCGCGGTCTGCTCGCGGGAGCTTGCCGTTCCCATGCAGGAGCAGGGCGCGGAGCTGCGGGAGCTGCCAGACCACGGGGGGCACCGCGGCAAACCGGTTGCCGCCCAGGTCCAGGACCTGGAGCCGGGTCAGGCGCGCCAGGTCGGGGGGCAGGGCCGACAGCCGGTTGTCGCTCAGGTCCAGCACCTTGAGCCCGGAGAGGTTGGACACCGCCGGCGGGACCGCCCCGAGGCCGTTGTAGCTCAGCTCCAGGTGTTCGAGCGCGGAGAGCCTCCCAGCCTCGAGGGGCAGCGAGACCACATGCGCTCCGCCCGCCGCTCGCCCGGTCAGCGTCAGCCGCCTGAGCCGCTCCAACTCGCCCAGTCGCGGGCTGACGTGGACGAAGGCCCCCAGGTCCAGCACCTCCAGGTCGGTGAGCAGGCCGACGGCGTCGGGCATTCGGGCCCTGGCACCCCCGTCTCCCGTGCCATGGATGGACAGGCGGCGCAGGCGCGTGAGCGCGCAGACCTCGGTGGGGAGCGGGGGAATCCGCACCCCGTTGACCTCCAGCTCCTCCAGTCCGCCGAGCCCCGACAGAGCACCCAGGCTGCCGATCCCGCGGCACTGGTCGAGCTTCAGGGACCGGAGCGCCGGGCCGGCAGGCATCGACCCGGGGAACACCTCGGGCAGGGTTCCACCGCGGATGGCCAGCGTCTCCAGGCCCGGCAGGTGGGCCAGAGTATCCGGCCGGAAGGCCAGCGACGGCTCCCCGCCGTACCCGCAGTCCATGGTGAGCGAGGTGAGCCGCGGCAGGGCCGAGACCGCCCGGAAGACGGCGTCCGCGTCGATCTCGCCGCGAGCGTACGCCAGGGAGATGGACAGGCTGCGGAGCGAGGTGAGGCCCTCGATCTCGACCTCGACCTGGCCGGTCGGATCCGCATGGTCCAGCAGCAGGCTCAGCTCCCGCTCGTCCGGGGTGGGCGCGGCAGCGGTCGCGTATCGGGTCCATCGCAGTCTCATCGGCTCTCCGGGGGGCGTTGCCTGCGGGGATGGGGGTCCGGGTCAAGGACTCGGACGATGGCGCCACCGAACGCACCGGTGGGTGGGACCGGGCGGTCCCGCTCCGCGGGGACTCGGGGCGCGACCGCCAAGAAGGGCCGGGATGCTACCATGACGTCGAAGGGGACGACCGGGACCGGCAGACCGACTGATCCCGCGGAGGCGGCCGATCCTCTACACTCCCCGCGCCCCCGGCCCCGCTCCCCGGGGTCGGCCCGTCCTTCCGCGGAGATCGCCGACATGGCCGCTCCGGCCCCGTGGCCCGACAACCCCATCGCCCGGGCGATCCGCCGGCACCCCCGGATCGCCGCGGCCCTGGTCGCCCTCGGCGTGCTCGCGGTGGGCCTGCCCCTGCTCCGGTCGGGTGCGGGGGAGCTGGCCTGGCGCCGCTCCCACCCCTCTCCCGTGCCGGCGGACCTCGGCGCCCTGGCCGACGGCTCGGCGCCCAGGGGCGGGGATCTCGGCTTCTTCCGGGTGGTCGCCACCCCCTTCCCCGAGCTGACCGAGGCCGCCTCCCGCGGCACAGGCGGAGCGGGGCCGGCGCAGCTCCCATACGTACCGTTGGGAAGGACCAAGGGGAAGGGCAAGGGCAGGAAGCGCGAGGTGCTGGCGGTGGCGCGGATCGCGGGAGATCCGGCGGACCCCGCCTGGCGCGGCGGGGCCCCGCGGGAGATCGACGTGGTGGCCCACCCCGGGGCCCGGCTGCCCGGCGACGTCGCCGCCCTCTTCGCCGGGGCGGACTCCGGGACCCCCTGGGCGACCCTCCCCCTCCTGGACGAGGCGGATCCCGACGACCGGGCCGCGACCCGCGCCGCGGTGGTGGGGGGGATCGCCGTCGGCCTCGCCCTCCTCGCCCTCCTCGGGGCCGCCGCCGGCGGGCGGCAGGGCGGTGGGGCAAGCCCTCCCCTCCCTCGCCCCCCGGAGGAGGAGCGTTAGGGTGCCTGGGGAGGCCCCATGTCCCAGGACCCCCACCCGCCCCTCCTCTCGCTCCCGGACCTCCTCAGCCTCTCCCGCCTGGGGATGGCGGCTGCCTTCGTCCGGTGCCGCACGGACCCGGAGAGGAGGGCGCTGGTCCTCGCCGCCTCCGCCAGCGACTGGTTCGACGGGCGGATCGCCCGGCGGATGGGGTGGACGTCGCGGTGGGGCCACCTCGCCGATCCCGCCGGGGACCGGGCCTTCGTGCTGGTGGCCCTCGCCTCGCTGGCGGCCCGGGGGGTGCTGACCCCGGCCCAGCTCGCGCTGCTGGCGAGCCGCGACCTGGCGACCGCGGCGTCCTTCCTCGCCACCCGCCCCTTCCCCCGCCTGCGCCGCGTGACCTTCCGGGCCCGCCCCCTGGGCAAGGTGGTGACATCGCTCCAGTTCCTGGCGCTGGTGGTGGCCACCTCCCGGCCCCGGGCCCTCGCCCCGGTGGTGGCCTGCACGGCCGTCGCCAGCGCCGCCGCCCTGGTGGACTACGGGCTCTACTTCCTGGCCGCCGCCCGGCCGCACCGCGGGTCCAGGGCCGCTCCCGCGCCGACGCCCGCCGCGTCCGGTACACCCTGAATGCGGCTCGTAGCGCGAGCAAGGCGAAGACCAGGGCGGGGATCGACCACAGGGCGCCTCCCCTCGTCAGGTTCTCGCCCCCGGGCGTCACGCAACTGGACCTCGCCTCCTCGATGCACGCCCTCCAGTTCCAGTACCGCTCGATGAACGCGAGGAAGAACGCCCCGGCGAGGGCCAGGTGGGCCGCCCCGAACAGGGCCAGGCGGGTGGTGGGGGGAGTGCATCCGTCCCTCGTCCCGGGTCGATCCGATTCCACGGGACCCGTCACCTCTCGACCTCCCCGCCCCGCCCGCCGCGGACCGCGCCGGGAGCATCGGGACGTCCTGGCGACCTGTCAACTCGCTGTACCGGCGGCGTGCTCCTGCCGGGAGGAGCGAGCACCGGGGGTGCGCCCGCCACCGCGACCGCCCTCGCCGGGGGACGCTGGCGGTCCCGCACGGACCGCCCGGGCCGCGCCCCGGTCCCCCCCCCAGGTGGTACGATGCCGGCCCCACGCCGGGAGTGCCCCGATGCGCCGCGCCGCCCCCTGCCTCGCCGTCCTCGCCGCCGCCCTCGGTCTCGCCGCCGCCGTGCGGGCCGAGCTGCCCATGCCGGTCTTCCCCGAGTGCGGCGAGCCCGATCGGCCCGACCTGTGCCCCAACGACCTCGGGCTGACCTGGAACTTCCTGAGCTACGTCCCCGCCGAGTGGAAGCCCCACGTCCGCGAGGCGGAGTGGGAGCTGGGCTCGGGGATGCACGCGGACCGGGCGTGGCGGCGCACCACCGGGGACTGGGACGCCGTCATCGCCGTCACCGACTCCGGGATCTACTGGGGAGAGAGCAACACCCGCCGGAAGATCCGACTCAACGTCGCCGAGCTGCCGCCGCCCCAGCGGGAGGACGGCGGCACCGCCGAGGGAGAGCTCCCGGACCCCTACGACCTGGACGGCAACGGGCTGGTGAACGTCGAGGACTACGCCCTGGACCCCAGGGTGGACCCCGCCTCCGGCTCCGACACCGACGCGTGGCAGGTGCTGGACCCCGGCGACCTCATCGCCACCTTCTCGGACGGCGTCGACGACGACGGCAACGGCTACGTCGACGACATCGCCGGGTGGGACTTCATGTGGGACGACAACGACCCCTTCGACGACACCGAGTTCGGCCACGGGTACTGGGAGGCCCGGGAGGCCGCCAGCGAGGGGAACGACGGCGGCCACGTCTCCCCCTGCCCGAACTGCTCCATCCTTCCCCTGCGGGTCTCCGACTCCTTCATCGCCGACGGCAACCGCTTCGCCATCGCCACCGTCTACGCCGTCGACCAGGGGGCCCAGGTCGTCAACTGCGCCCTCGGCACCCTCACCCACTCCACCTTCGCCCGCGCCGCCGTCGACTACGCGTGGGAGCGGGGCGCCCTGGTCATGGGCTCCGCCGCCGACGAGACCTCCTACCACCTGAACTGGCCCTCGGGGAGCCAGCACACCCTCTACGTCAACGACATCCGCTACGACGACGCCGACGTCGAGGACGCCACCTCCTTCCTCCAGTTCGCCAACTCCACCAACTACGGGCCCCGGGTGGACGTCGCCGCCCCCGCCACCGGCGCCAGCAGCCGCGCCACCGCCGTCGCCGCGGGCGTCACCGGCCTCGTGTTCTCGGCCTCCCTCGCCGGCTCGCCCCACGAGGGGATCGACCCCCTCGTGCCCCCCCTCAGCGCCAACGAGACCTACCAGATCCTCACCAGCACCACCCACGACATCGACATCCCCGAGAGCCGGGGGGAGGGCGCCGATCCGGACAAGTACCCGTCCAAACCCGGCTGGGACCGCTACTTCGGCCACGGGCGGATCCACGCCGCCCGCGCCGTGGACGCCGTGCTCGACCGCCAGATCCCCCCCGAGGCCGACATCACCTCCCCCGAGTGGTTCGCATACCTGGACCCCGACGCCACCCCCGAGCTGGTGGTCTCCGGCTACGCCGCCGCCCGCCGCTCCGCGTCCTACTCCTGGGTGCTGGAGTGGGCCCCGGGGGACGAGCCCGACGACGCCGAGTTCGTGGAGATCGCCCGGGCCGACGGCCTGACCGAGGCCACCCAGGGGGCCCTGGCCACCTTTCGCCTCGCCGACATCCCCGCCTCCGCCTTCGACGCGGCGGCGCAGATCCCCGCCATCACCAAGGACCACGACAACGTCACCCGGGCCGACCGCGCCTTCCTGGCGCTGATCACGTTGCGCCTCCGCGTCACCGACGCCGAGGGGCGGAGCGGCGCCATGCGGCGGGCCATCCACGTCCGCCGGGATCCCGACTCCCTCCCGGGCTTCCCCATGGACCTGGGGGCCTCCGCCGAGGCCTCCCCCAAGCTCGCCGACCTGGACGGGGACCGCGTATACGAGGTCGTCCAAGTCACCACGGACGGGGAGGTCCACGCCCTGCGGGGGGACGGCACGCCGCTGGAGGGCTGGCCCGTCCGGGTGGAGCCCTTCGTCGCCGTGGACCCGGACCGCCCCGCGAACCACCGTGCCGCCCCCGCCTTCGCCTCGGGCTCCCTGGACGCCGACGTGCGCGAGGCGATCATCGCCACCCCCGCGGTGGGGGACGTGGACGGCGACGGCTCCCCGGACGTCGTGGTGGCCACCCTCGGGGGCAGGATCTGGGCCTTCTCCGCCCAGGGCGTCCCCCTCCAGGGCTTCCCCGCCCGCATCGACCCCGCCCACTTCGACGAGCCCACCGGGCCCGAGAACGTGCTGGACACCGGCTTCTTCGCCGCCCCCGCCCTCGGGGACCTGGACGGGGACGGGGTCCTGGACATCGCGGCGGGGGGGTTGGACGGCTGGCTGTACGCCTTCGACGGACAGGCGCGTACCCTGCCGGGCTTCCCGGTCCAGCTCGCCTTCGACCCCGAGGGACAGGTGGGCCAGCGCAACCGGATCACCTCCAGCCCCGCCGTGGCCGACCTGGACGGGGACGGCCGCCTGGACGTGATCGTGGGCACGAACCAGGCCATCAACACCAGCTACGCCCCGGTCTTCGCGGTCCACGGGGACGGCAACGAGCACCCGGGCGGCCCCTTCCTGGAGGGCTGGCCGGCGATCCTGGCGGCGGTCTACGCCGAGGCCCTGCCCTACGTCGGCGAGGGGGTGCCCTCCGCCCCGGCCCTGGCGGACCTGGACGGCGACGGATCGCTGGAGGTCTTCGCCTCGGCGGTGACCGATCCCGGCCACGTCCGCTCCGCCGACGGCTCCCTGTTCCTGGACCTGGGCTTCCTCGCCGACGAGTGGGGCCGGGGCAGCAACACCCGGGAGACCGCGGCGGTGATGATGGTCCACAGCGGCAGCTTCGGGGACCTGGACGGCGACGGCCGCCCCGAGCTGGTGGACGGGGTGCTGGGGATCGGCTGGATCACCGGCGGCGCCGCCGACTGGAGGCGGGAGGAGTTCGACCACCTCCTGGGCGCCTGGCAGATGGACGATGGTCGCATGTTGGACGCCTTCCCCCGCCAGGTGGAGGACTTCCAATTCTTCATGAACCCCGCCATCGCCGACATCACCGGCGACGGCGCCCCCGAGGCCATCTCGGGCACCGGCGGGTACCTCGTGAACGCCTTCGACAAGGACGGCGCGTCCCCCGAGGGCTGGCCCAAGATGACGGGCCAGTGGATCGCCGGCTCCCCCGCCGTCGGGGACGTGGACGGGGACGGCTACCACGACGTGGTGGTGTCGACCCGCGGTGGCTGGCTCTTCGCCTGGACCACCCGGGGCCGCGCCGACGTCCCCCCCGAGTGGGGCTCCTTCCACCACGACGCCCGCAACACCGGCAACTACGAGGAGCCCATCGAGGCCCAGCCCGGCCCCACGGACGAGCAGCAGCCCCCCGCAGAGGAGGAGCAGGATCCCCCCGGCGGCTGCGGCTGCGGCGCGGCGCGGGGCGGCGCCCCCTCCGGCTCCGCCGTGGTCCTGGCCCTGGGGGCGTGGGCGGCCCGCAGGCGGAGATCCCCCGCCACCCCGCGGGGCCCGGAGGGGAGCGAGCAGCGATGACGCGCGAGATCCTCTACTCCTACCAGGACCCCCTGGACCTGATCTGGCTCGACGCCGCCCGGCGCGTGGGCATGAGGGTGGTGCGCTCGGACGAGGTGCACGCCTGGTGGGACGGGGCCGGCACCCTCAGCCTCTCCACCCCCGAGGGCTTCGACCCCGACGACAGCCTGGCCCAACTGATCTTCCACGAGATCTGCCACGCCCTGCTGGAGGGCCCGGCGGCATTCCACCTCCCCGACTGGGGCCTCGACAACCTCACCGACCGGGACCTGTGGCGCGAGGACGCCTGCCACCGCCTCCAGGCCGCGCTGACGGCGCGCCACGGTCTGCGGGACTTCCTGGCCCCCACCACCGACTTCCGCCCCTACTGGGACGCCCTGCCCGAGGATCCCCTGGCCCCCGGCGACGACCCCGCCATCCCCGTCGCCCGGGAGGCGTGGGAGAGGGCCCGGCACGGACCCTGGGCCGAGGTCCTGGAGGACGCCCTCGCCGCCACCCGCCGCGTCGCCGACGCCGCCCGCCCCTTCGCGCCCCCGGGCTCCCTGTGGGCCCGCACCCTCCCCCTCCACCCCACCGGCTTCCCCGTGGGCGGGGGGGAGTCCTGCGGCACGTGCGGGTGGCGGTACGCGACGCGGCGGGGAGCGCCCCAACGCTGCCGCCAGGCCCGGCCCCCGGGCGGCGGACCCGGCCCGCTCGTGGACCCCGCCTGGCGGGCCTGCGATCGCTGGGAGCCGGTCCTGGACGCCTCCTCCTGCGAGTCCTGCGGCGCCTGCTGCCGGGGGGGCTACGACCTCGTCCCCGTCGGCCTACGCGCCCCCCTGGCCCGGAGCCACCCCGAGCTGATCGCCCGGGACGCCCACGGAGCCCACCTGGCCCGCCCCGGGGGACTCTGCGTCGCCCTGGACGCCGAGGCGGCGCCGCGGGGACGCTGGCGCTGCCGCGTGTACGACGAGAGACCCCGGTCCTGCAAGGACTTCGCGGTGGGGGGGGACCACTGCCTGGAAGCTCGGAGGCGGGTCGGGCTGAGCCGCTCGGGGGACCCCGTCCGTCCGTGATCCTCCTGCGGGCGCAGGATCCCCCGCCCGGTATCGAGATCCGTGCTATCCTCCACCCGCTTGCCGCCAGACCATGAGGGAGGTCCGGCCCGTGGATCGACACGCTCGGGGGATGCTGCTGGCGGGGGTGCTCGCCCTCTCCGGCCCTGGTGCGACGGCGCTCGCGGAGGAGGACGGGGCGGTGGCGGCCCCCTCGGGGATCGGGGGTGGGTCGGACGGTGCCTCGTTCGATCGGGAGTGGCTCGGCGTTGCCGCGCTCCTCGTGCTGTGGCTGCTCACCCGCACGAGCCAGCGGCGGGCGGCCATCCCCGCCCACGGTCCCGCCCACCGGGGGGCCGTCACCCCCGACGAGGTGGGCAGGGCGGTCTTCGCGGCCGCGCGCTCCGACGACTTCGACGCCTACCGCGCCCAGTACCTCGGCGGGGCGGAGGCCACCCGTGTCCTCGGCCGGGAGCGGGCGGAGGCCTACCTGGACGGCCGCCCTCCGGAGCGGATCCGCCTGGCCTTCGCCCGCCTCGGCCACGCCATCGACCCCGAGACGGTCTACGACTGCGTCGAGTCCGACGCCGGGGGGCTCTGGAGCCTGCGTCTGAAGCGGCAGGGCGACGTGCGCCTCACCGTCCCCCTGGGCACCCTCCACCGGGTGGGCGGCCTGTGGCGCCTGCTGGACCCCCCAGACGGGGGCGGCATGACCGAGGAGGCGCCGGGGGCGGAGGACGGCCTCCCCACCCTGGACACCGGCCGCTACGCCCCCTTCGGCGACGAGCCGCGGCGCTGAGTCACAGCGCGCAGCCGGGATCCGTCCCCTGGACCCCGAGCACCAGGGCCTCCGCCTGGACCTTCTCCCGCTCCCAGAAGCAGAGCTGCTCGGCGCGATACAGGTACCCGTAGTCGTAGATCGTGGGGTTGTCGTTCCGCTCGACGAGGGTCGCGGCGTCGGGGTCGTGCATCGCCCCGTGGCGCCGGTCCACCACGACGCGGGCCTGCTGTCTCAAGGACTCCGCCTGGGCCAGCTCCCCGTCGTCGCCGCCGTGGTCGGCGTGGTTCAGCACCGCCTGGTACAGGCGGGCCACGTACTCCGCCCGCAGGGCGTCCACCTCGATCCCGTCCAGGACCTCGTCGAGCCAGGTCTGGCCGCCGGGGAGGTGCAGGGCCCGGACGTCCTCCAGGACCGCCGCCGTCTCCTCCGCCAGCGCCCGCAGCCCGTCCACCACCGCGTCCCCGAAGGCCGCCCGGTCGGGCTCCGGCAGGGCCGCCACCTGCGCGAAGGTGAGCCGCTCGGGCTGAGACACGATCCCCAACTGGTAGCCGACGTCCATGATGCTGTCCCGACCCGCCAGGTAGCCGGCGAGGCGGGCCCCCATCAGGTGGCGGTGCTGGACCTCGGCCAGCTCGGCGATGGCCGCCGCCAGCGCGGCGCCGTCCTGCCCGAAGGGGGCGAACATCTCCTGGAACGACTCCGCGAAGGACGCGGGCAGCTCGAAGCCGAAGCGCAGGGTGGCGTAGTCGTTCTGCCAGTAGCCCCACTCCCACCCCGTGCTGAACAGGACGTGGGAGGGCAGCGGTCCCGCCCCCTCCCGGGCGATCCCGTCGTAGTCCACCCACCGGGAGCGCACGTACAGGGGCAGGTAGGTGGGGACGGGGTTGTCGAAGGCCACCCAGTAGGCCGACTCGGGGAAGTAGCCCACCGCCTCCCCCGCGGCGAGCCGCTCCAGCAGGAAGGCCCGGTGCTCGTCGAACTCGTCGTGGTGATACGCCCCCCCCGCGTCCTCGAAGAGGTCGTAGTACATGACCGAGTGGACCCACGGCGTGATGGCGGGATCCGCGAACTGCACCAGGAAGTAATACAAGTATTCCTCGCCCTGGTACTCGATCCGCAGGTCCTCGGAGTCCCCGACGTGGATCACGCTGGTCACGTCGATCCCCGGCGCGACCTCCTGCATCACCTGGTAGGCGAGGTCCACCGCCGCGATGAACGCCTCGGGATCGGCCCCGAAGAACTCCCCGAAGGAGAGGTTCACGCGGTCGAAGTCCAGGCCCTCCAGGACGCGGCGCAGCCGGGGCTCCATCTGGGCCCTCCAGGCGGCCTCGTCGTCCCCGGAGTCCACCAGGTCGTAGGCGAGCTGGAGGTTGCTGGCGCCGAAGAGCTGGAGCCCGATCCCCACCTCCACCCCCCGGGAGTGGGCGTAGTCCACCACCGCCGCCGTGTGGGTCCGCCACGCCTCGTGGGCCGCGTCGTCCATGACGTCGTCCAGGCCGGGCCACTGGAGGTAGTCCCCCCGGCTCTTGACCGTCCAGTCCACGATCCGCTTCGCCCCCTCCAGGCCCTCCGGAGACGGGACCCACACGTCGTAGAGGCCCTCGATGGGGTGGAGGGTGTGGAGGTGCAGGCCCCGCTCCGCCACCTCGGGCTCGTGGACGCGCCCGAAGGCGGGAACCGCCGCGTCCCGGTCCAGGAGGGCGTCGGCGGAGAGGTGGGGGCGCCACGGGTGGAAGAAGCGGTACCCCGCGAGCTCCAGGACGTGGGTCACGCCGTACTGCACCCCCAGCAGGTCGCCGCCGTCGACGTGGAGGGTGGAGGAACCGGAGACCTCGTCGATCCGGTAGCACTCGGCGCAGTCCTGGTCCGCGGTCACCGCGACCACCGCTGGGCCGCCCTCCGCCGCCGCGGCGTCGTGCAGGGGGCGGGCGCTCTCCCGCACCGACAGCCGGCCGTCCCCGACCATCCCCACCAGGTCCTGCACCGCCGCCAGGTGTTCCGGCGACACGAAGAACACGAGGCCCGGCTCCGGGGCGGAGTCCCCCGGGCAACCGGCGAGACCCCCGGCGAGGGGCAGGAGGGTGGCGAGGGCCGCCGCGCTTCGTCCATGATTCATGTATCACAGCCCCGTCGGTGCATGCACGAACTCCCAGGGCACCCCCAGCTCCCGAGACATCCGCTCCCCGAGGGCGCGGACGCCGAAGGTCTCGGTGGCGTAGTGCCCGCCGCACAGCAGGTGGAGGCCCAGCTCCCCGGCGAGACACGCCGCCGCGTGGTCGGTCTCGCCGGTCACGTAGGCGTCGACGCCGACCTTCGCCGCCTGGTCCACCCAGTCGGCGGCGTCCCCGCTGACGATCCCCACGGTCCGCACCGCCTCGGGCCCGTTCCCGAAGCCGCAGACCGCGCCCCCGTATGGCTGGACGCAGGACGCCAGCCGGGCCGCCAGCTCGGCGGCGGTGACGGGGGTGGGGAGTGCGCCGGCGATCCCGATCCGCTGCCCGGGCCGGTCCTCGAAACAGGAGCGCGTCTCCCCGAGGCCCAGGGCCGCGGCGAGCCGGGCGTTGTTCCCCACCTCGGGGTGGGCGTCCAGGGGCAGGTGCGCCGCGTACACGGCGATCCCGCCGTCCAGCAGCGCCTTCAGCCGGCGGTGGTGGGGCCCGACCACCCTCTCGGGCTCCCTCCAGAAGAGACCGTGGTGCACCACCAGCAGGTCCGCCCCCGCCCGGCGCGCCGCCTCGATGGACTCCATCCGGCAGTCCACCGCGGTGGCGATCCGGCTCACCCCGCCGCCGTTCTCCACCTGGAGGCCGTTGCGGCTGGAGTCCACGAAGTCCGCCGTGCGGAGGAGGGCGTCGAGCCAGGCGACGGCTTCGGCGAGGGGGACCGTTCGGGGCCGCACGGGAGCCTCCCACCCCGCGGGGACCGCCCCCGTGCGGGAGGGCCCACGGTAGCCGGGGGGGAGGGCCCGGTCAACGACCTGGCGCTACGGTGAATCCGCCGGCGAGGCCAGCCAGCCCAGGGGGTCCACCGCCTCCCCCTCCACCCTCACCTCCAGGTGGAGGTGGGGCGAGGTGGAGCGGCCCGTGGAGCCGACCCGGGCCACCGGCGTCCCCGGGTCCACCCGGTCGCCGGGGCGCACCAGGACCTCCCGGGCGTGGGCGTAGAGGGACCGCACGCCGCCGCCGTGGTCCACCACCACCAGGTTCCCGTAGCCCCCCCGGGCGCCGGCCTCCACCACCGTCCCCGGGGCGACGGGGAAGATCGCCGCCCCCTCCGCCGCCGCGAGGTCCACACCCCGGTGGGCCCTCCGCTCCCCCGTGAAGGGGTCCCGGCGCTCGCCGAAGCGGTTGGGCTCCCGAAGGCCCGCCGGCATGGACTCCAGGGGCCAGCGCCACCCCGCCCGGGGGCCGGAACCCACCCCCGGCAGCTTCGCTGGGGCCGCCGCCGCGCCCGCGTACTCCCGGGCGCCCCGGGCCCGGGTCAGGGAGTCGACGATGAGGTCGGCGATCCCGAAGCTCCCCGCCCGGGCGGCGCGGCCCGACAGCTCCTCGTCCAGCATCCCCTGGAAGGTCGCCATCCCCGGGCCCGCGTCCGGGGCCACGGAGCCGGCCCGCATCTCGCGGAAGAGCTGCTGGACGAACCACTGCTCGAATCCCTCCGCGGCCCGCCGCAGCGCGGCGGCGTCCCCCCGGTCCGCCGCGCGGCGCAGGCCCTCCCCCCGGGCCTCGGCGTCCCCCCCGGGGGCGGGGAGCCCCACCATCGCCCGCGGGCCCCCCGGGACCGCCCCGGTCACATGGACACCAGGTCGGCGTCCAGGGCGCCGGCCGCGCGGATCTGCTGGAGGATCTCGATGAGGTCCACCGGCGTCACCCCGAGGGCGTTCAGGCCGGCGACCACCTCGGAGATGGTGACCCCGTGGACCACCCGGAGCTCCGCGCCCTTCTCGCCCAGGGCGACCTCGGACTTCTCCACCACCTCGGTCCTCCCCCGGGACAGGGGGCCGGGCTGGCTCACCTGGGGGGTGGTGTCGATCTGGATGGTGAGGTCGCCGTGGGCAACGGCCACCTTCCCGATCCGCACGTCCTGGCCCATCACCACGGTGCCGGTGCGCTCGTTGACCACCACCCGGGCGGGCACCCGGGGTTCGAGCTCGATGTCCCCCAGCAGCGCCATCATCGTCGCCACGTCCGTCCGGTACTGGGGGGGCACCCGCACGACGACGGTGCGGGGATCGGTGGCGTGGGCGAAGGGGCCCTGGAGGGCCTCGTCGATGCGGGCCGCCGCCTCCACCGCCAGGTGGAAGTCGGGGCGGCGGAGGGCGAGGGTGAGGGTCTCCCGGCCGTCCAGGGCGACGGGGACCTCCCGCTCCACCCGAGCTCCGTCCACGATCCGGGCGGAGGTGGGGTGGTTCTTGACCCGGGAGGCCCCGCCGGCCGCGCCGGCGGCGCCCCCCACGATGAGGGGGCCGGTGGCGACGGCGTAGGCCTCCTGCCCGCTCGGGCCCTTGAGGGCGGTGGCCAGCAGGGTGCCGCCGAACAGGCTCTTGGCGTCCCCGAGGCTCTGGACGGCGGCGTCGATCTCGCTGCCGGCCCGGGCGAAGGCGGGGAGCTCGGCGGTGACCGACACCAGCGCCGCGTTGCGGAGCTTCAGGTCCCGGGGGTCCACCGTCGTGCCCGCCGCCGCGAGGAAGCGGGCCAGGGCCGCCCTCAGGGCGACGGAGTCCCCGTCCCCCGTGCCGTTCAGGCCCACCACCACCCCCACCCCCGACAGCGCGTTGCCCCGGACCCCCTGGACGTCGGCGAGCTGGCGCAGGGGCGTCGCCACGGCGGGCCGCGGGGCCAGCAGCGAGGCGGCCAGGATGGCGAAGACGGCGAGGCCGACCCCCGCCCGTTCAGAACGGCGACACCGCATTGAACAGCCTCATCCCCCACGGCACCCGGGCCGCCTCCCCCGCGGGCCCCCCAAGACTGGACGACTCGATCCGCGCGTCGAAGAGCGCGGTGCTGGACACGGAGTTGTCGGCGGAGATCGCCCGGGGGTCCACGATCCCCGTCAGCGCCAGCACCTGGACGTCGCTGTTGACCTTGGTCTGGGTCTCGGCGTAGAGCCGCAGGAAGCCGTTGGGCAGGACCTCCACCACGCGGGCCGTCAGGGCCCCCGTGACCTGGCCCGCCGTCTTGGTCTTGCCCGTCCCGTTGAAGCTCGACCCCGACTCCGCCCCCAGCAGGGCCGAGAGGTCCACGTCGGGGTTGGCCGCCGTCACCGACTTCTCGAGCCCCGCCAGGGCGCTCACCCCCAGGCTGGCCTCGGACTGGCGGCCCGTCTCCACCACGTTCTCCTGGGACGCGCTGGTCTCCTGGGCGACCACGATGGTGACGTGATCGCACACCCGGCGGGCCCGCTGCTCGCCGAACACCAGCCCCGTCGGCCCCGAGGCCACGAACAGGGACCCGTCCGCGGTGGCCACCGGCGGCGGCGCCAGGTCGGCGCAGGGATCCGACCCCTCGTTCCAGGATCCCGCGAGGCGCTGGGTCCGGCAGCCGGCCGTGACCGTCAACGCCGCCAGCAGCAGCCCGGGAGGCAGCCCCCGGATCCCCAGGAGCGGGCGCGCGATGCGGCGATCCTTGATTTCTTGTCTCACCGCAGCGCCACCTCCACGGTGCTCCGGTCCCGCAGCGTCCCCCGCAGCTCCCGCCGCGTGGCGACGCACACCACCCGCACCGTCTCGCCGATCCGCGCGTCGTGGACCAGGATCCCCGAGGCGGAGATCCGCAGGCCCGGCGACTCCAGTCGCAGGGTGACGGCGTCCCCCCGCCGCCCGTCCACCACCTCCACCAGGTCCGTGCGGCCCACCGCCTGCCCCGGCCCCAGGTCCCGGCGGGCGGTCCTTCCCACCAGCTCGGCGGCGTCCAGCACCGCGTCGCGCCCCAGCGAGGACAGGGGCCTCTCCCCGAGGGCCACGTCGGCGGCCCGGATCTCCGCGCCCGCGGCCACCCGGGCCGCCAGCACGGGTACCGGGCGGACCAGGTCGGCGTGGAACGTCACGTTCAGGGTCCGCGCCCGCCGCCCCGCGACCCACACGTCCACGGGGAGGCTGACCCTGCCCAGCAGGGACCGGGTCGCCTCGGCGCGGGGGCGCAGGTCCAGGGGGCCGTCGGGCACCTCCACCGGGGCCCCGAGGCTCAGCCCCGTCACCGTCACCCGGCCGGCGCCGGGGGGGATCAGCTCCTCCAGCCACGCCACCAGCCCCTCCCGCACCGCCTCGGGGGCGAGGGAGGCCGCGGCGGCCTCCCCGGGGAGGGCCAGGCAGGCGGCGAGGCCCGCGAGGGCGAGGCGCATCGCTACCTCCGGATGGAGTTGGCGTACCCCATCATCTCGTCCGCGGCCTGGACCACCTTCGAGCTCAGCTCGTAGGAACGCTGGGCGCGGATCATGTTCACCAGCTCCTCGGCCACGTCCACGTTGGAGCCCTCGATCCCCCCCTGCTGGACCCGCCCGAAACCCGCCTCGCCGGGGTTTCCCAGGGCCGCGTCCCCCGAGCGGTCCGTGGCGGCGTAGAGGTTCCCCCCAAGGGCGTCGAGCCCCGCGGGGTTGATGAACGTCGCGAGCTGGATCATCCCCAGGCTCTGGGGCTCCTCCTGCCCGTCGGTGTATGCGTTCACAGAACCATCCTGGCCGATCGCCAGGTCCCGGGTCCCCTCGGGCACCGTCATCTCGGGGAGCAGCGGGAACCCCTGCTGGGTCGTGATCCTCCCCTCGGCGTCCCGCTGGAAGGACCCGTCGCGGGTGTACGCGAGGGATCCGTCGGGCCTGGAGACCTGGAAGAAGCCGGGCCCGTCGATGGTGAGGTGCAGGGGCTGGTTGTCCACCACCATGGTGCCCTGGGTGAAGACCCTCTCGATGGCGACGGTCCGGACGCCGTTGCCCACGGCGACGCCCGACGTGTTGGCGGTGCCCTGGGCCGACGTCGGGCCCCCGGCCTGCACCTTCTCGTAGTACAGGTCCTGGAAGCTCTCCCGGGACTTCTTGAAGCCCGTGGTGTTCACGTTGGCGAGGTTGTGGGCGATGTTGTCCAGTCGCACTTGCTGGGCGCCCATGCCCGACGCGGCGGAGTTCAGGGCTCGCATGTCGGCTCCCTTTCCGGCGGGAGGGCCCGCGCCGCTCGGGGCACGTACCCCGGGCGGCGCGGACCGACCAGCCGCCGGCCGAGCGGCCCCTCCCTGGGGACCCGGCCGACCGGGACGCCCCCGCCCCATCGCGGGGGCGTCCCTGTGGCACCGCCCGATGTCTCGGGCGGTGCCTTCCGACGCGACGCTTCCACCGCAAGGCCCCTCCCCAGGGGAACGGCCTCCACGTCGCGCCTCGTGGCGCCGCGGGCGGGACTCCCATTCCGCACGCGGCACCCTCCCGCCCCCGTCCCGTCCCGGCAAGGCCCCTCCCCAGGGGAGTCCGGGTCGTGATCGCGGGCGCTGCCGGAGACCGCCGCCGGGGGGGAACCCCACGCCGGCCTCCGCGGCCCCCCGGCAGGTCCCGGGAGCGGCCCCTCCCCAGGGGACTCCCAGGAACTCGCCGGGTCCTCCTCCTCCTCCACCTCCTTTCCTTCGGGGGCCCTCGGCCCCGTGCTGGGTTCGCTCCGGCGCCGGTGCGCCGCTACTGCCACCTGCCGAGCTGCGTGTCCCGCTGCGTCGCGAGCTGGCTCATCGTCTCGATCACCTTCTGGTACGCCTGGTAGGCGCGGGTCACCTTCACCAGGTCCACCATGGCCCGGGCGGGGTCCACGTTGGAACCCTCGACCCGGCCCTGCTCCACCCGGGGGTCGCCGGCCGCAGACAGCGACGCCGGATCCGCCTCCCACAGGTTCGATCCCACCTTCGCGAGGTCCCGGGGACCCCGGACCTCCACGAGCTTGAGTCTCCCGATCTCCTCCCCGGACTGGACGATCCGGCCCCGGGAGTCGATCTCCACAGGCCCTCCGCCCAGGCGGATCGGGCCCCCCTCCCCCACCACGCGCCGCCCGCTGCCGTGGACCAGGAGTCCCTCGGAGTCCACCGAGAGGCCCCCGTCCCGGGTCAGCAGCTCCTGCCCCGGCTGGTCCCCCTCGACGGCGAGGAAGCCCTGGCCCAGGAGGGCCACGTCCAGGGGCTTGCCCGTCTCCCGCAGCGCCCCCCCGGTGAGGTCGAAGGTGACCTCGTCCACCAGGTCGTAGCGCTCGGCCATGACTCCTTCGTCGCCCCGGGGATCCGTCCCCGCCGCGGCGTCGGGCATCGCCACCCGGAACGTCGCCCGGTCGGCCTTGAAGCCCTGGGTGTCGACGTTGGCCAGGTTGTTGGCCATCACGTCCAGGGCCTTCCAAGCGGCCCGCCCGCCGGCGAGGGCGACGTAGAGCCCGTCATCCATTGGACACCTTCTTCAGCTCCGCCTCGTCCCCGGCGCACTCGACGACCGACGTCGCGTCCAGGGCCGCGGCCCGGCCCCGGGGGCGCCGCGTCTTCTGCTTGCGGGGGATGGTCTCACCGGGCCGCAGCAGGTCCCCGAGCCGGGACCGCAGGCGCAGGCACGCCTCCGTGTGCATCTGGCTGACCCGGGACTCCGTCACCCCCAGCACGGCGCCGATCTCCTTCAGGTTCATCTCCTGGAAGTAGTACAGCGTCAGCACCAGGCGCAGCCTCTCGGGGAGCGAGTCGTCGATGGCCTCCTTGAGCAGGTCCACCGCCTGTCGCTTGGAGAGCTCGCCGTCGGGCGACTCCTCCCGGTCGTCCTCGATCACCTCGTTGAGGGGCCGGCGGTCCTGGTCGGTGCCGGGCTTGGGGCTGTCCAGGCTCACCAACGTGACCGGGCGCACCTCCTCCAGCAGGTCCTGGTACTCCACCACCGTGATCCGGAGCGCCTTCGCCACCTCGTCCGAGGAGGGGGGGCGCCCCAGCGCCCCTTCCAGGTCCCGGATGGTCTTCTGGACCTCGTTGGCCTTCTCCCGGACGTTGCGGGACACCGGGTCGATGCGGCGGAGCACGTCGAGGATGGCGCCGCGGATGCGGAACTCGGCGTAGGTGCCGAACTTCACCATCTTCGTCGCGTCGTACTTGTCGATGGCGTCCAGCAGCCCCAGGGCCCCCGAGTTGATCAGGTCGTCCAGCTCCAGGGGCGCGTTGGGGGGCAGCCGGTGGGCGATCCGCCGCGCGATGAAGCTGATCTTCGGCGCGTAGGTCGCCATGAGCTGGGTGCGGGTGAGGCCGTCGATCAGTTGCTCTTCGGGGTTCCTGTATGCGTGCGCAGTCATTGCTCCGCCCCCCCCAACCGCTGGCGGGAAAGGAAGTGATGGGCACCCCTCGGGCGTGCCGGCCTCTCCTTCTGGAGCAGGCGCGTCGCCAGCCCCCGCGCCGCGGCGGCGAACGGGGACCTGGGGGCGGTGAGATACAGGGGCTCCCCCCGCATCACGGCGGCGGGGAGCCCATCGTCCTTGGGCAGCGAACCGAGGTACTCGACGTAGACCGGCAGGAAGCGGCTGGCGACGGCCGACAGGCGGCGGTGGACCGACACCCCTTCCAGATCGTCCCGGACGGAGTTGACCGCCAGCGAGAAGCGGTCCTCGCCCCACCGCTGGTTCAGCAGCTTGATCACCGCGTAGGCGTCCCGGAGCGCGGTGGGCTCCGGGTTCGTCACCACCACCACCTCGTCGCACGCCGCGGACAGGGGCAGCGCGTCACCGGCCACCCCGGCGCCGGTGTCGATGACCACCAGGTCATACCGCCAGGCCATGCCGTCGACGGCGTCCACCAGGTTCCGACGCTCGCCGTCGCTGAGGCCCATCAGCCCGGGATCGCCCACGGGGGAGGCCAGCAGCTCCAGGCCGCCGGGCACCTCCACCACCGCGTCCTCCAGGGCCACTTCGCCCCGCACCACCTGGCCCAGGCCGTGGCGCGGACGGGCGCGGACCAGCAGGTCCTGGCTGGCGAGTCCCACGTCGGCGTCGATGAGCAGCACCCGCTGGCCCCACGACGCCGCGCCCGCGGCAAGGTAGAGGGCGACGTGGGACTTGCCGACGCCCCCCTTGCCGGATGTGACCGCGACGGTCCGGGCCGGGCCCGCGTTCGCGGCCCTGAGCAGGGCCCCGCTGCCGATCCCGGGGAGGACGGTGTCGCATCCCACGGCGTTGTCGTTCGCCCGGAGGCGAGCGGTGGCGGTCATCCTGGACCTCTTCGGGCGGCTTCCCGCCGCCCTTCCCGGCACCCCATCCTCGGGGTCGCCGCGTCTTCCTGGCCGGTCGTCCCGTGGACGGCCGACGCTCCCCCATCATCGCAACGGCCGTGCCGGCTCGCCTTTCCGGGCTCCTTTTTTCTTCCGTGTCGATTCATATCGCTGTTCTTACTGTGTTTTTTTGATGCGGTGCGACACCGGGGAGCGCCGGCCGCCCCGAGACACGCCAGGACCGGCGGGCCGGGAGGCCGTCACTGCGCCGGAAATCCGGCTCGGGGGTGTCGGCGACTTGACGGTGGCCTCCGGCCGCGACCCTCTCCGGTGGGGCCCGGGTGGTGGTGGCACACCCGTTGCGACCGGGGCCCTTCCGGAAGGAGGCTCCGGCCATGGCGACGACAGGCATGATGGGCGCGCGCGCCCTGTTGGGGGCGCTGGTCCTCGCGGTGGGGGCGCCGGGGTGCGCCTTGGAGCACGTCCGGGGGGAGGCTGAGCCCACCACGGACGCCCGCGGTCAGGACGCGAGGGATGGGCGGATCGGCCCCGTCGAGGGAGGGCGGGCCCCGATCCCCGAACGCGACCGCGGGGATGAAGCCCGGATGCAGGTCCGGGGCTTCGTGCCCATGGGCACGCGGTTCACCGTGTCCATGGACCAGGCCCTGCCCCTCCAGCGGGTGCGGGTCGGGCAGGAGTTCACCGCCCGCACCGTCGAGGCGGTGGAGGGGGCCGACGGGGAGGTGCTGATCCCCGTCGCGGCCACCCTCACCGGGGAGGTGGTCGCGGTCCGCAGGGCCCGGAACCCCATGATCGCCGTCCAGTTCCACTCCATCGAGACGGTGTCCGGCGAGGAGGTGCCCATCGACATCGCGGTCCTCGAGGTGGACGTCCAGCGCCGTCCCGGCGCGCCGCGCCCCCGCGCCCTGTATGCGGATCCGGAGGCGCCGGCCTTCGGCACGACCCTGTCGGAGCGGTGGCTTCGCCGGTATCCCCCCACCGGCGGGCGGGTCCGCGGGCAGGAGCCGGTCTCGGCGATCTACCTGGGCTCCCTCTACAGCCCCGGCGAGGCCCGGGTGCCCGAGACCGCCGAGCTCCGCCTGATCCTCACCCGCCCCCTGGTGTTGCCGGCGGAGGGGGAGGGGTGGAGGGAGAGGCGGGAGCGGGCGCGGGAGCGCGATCCGCGGTCCTGATCCGGGGCGGGCCCCGGGGCGTGGGGTATGATGGCGCGGTGCCGATCTGGATCGATCCCCGCGTCCCCCCGGACCCCCGCTCCGCCGGGGAGTCCGGGCTGGTGGCCATCAGCCCCTTCCTGGACCCGCGCCTGGTGCGCGTCGCCTACCGGCGCGGCCTCTTCCCGTGGTCGTCGGAGCCGGTGGTGACCTGGTGGTGCCCGGCGGAGCGGGCGGTCTTCGACCTGGAGTCGTGGCGGCCCTCCCGATCCCTCCGGCAGGAGGTCCGGCGGGCGGGCTGGCGCTTCACCCTGGACCGGGACTTCGGCGCGGTGATGCGGGGCTGCGCCGCCTCGGTGGAGGGGCGGGAGTCCACCTGGATCACCCGGGACTTCATGGAGGTCTACGGCGCCCTCCACGCCGCCGGCGAAGCCCACAGCGTCGAGGTCTGGGAGGGGGAGGAGCTGGTGGGGGGCCTCTACGGAGTCGGCATCGGCGCCTTCTTCGGGGGCGAGTCGATGTTCCACCGGCGCACCGGCGCCTCCAAGGCGGCCCTCGCCTGGCTGGTGGAGCGCCTGCGGGCCGGGGGCTTCACCCTCCTGGACGCCCAGGTGTTGAACCCCCACCTCGCCCGCCTGGGGGCGGTGGAGATCCCCCGGGACGTCTACCTGGAGCGGCTCGCCGCCGCGCTCCGCGCCCCCGCGACCCTCGCCGCGGGACCGGCCCCCGAGCTGCTGGGCGCCCGAGCCGGCGGGGCGCCCCCCCCGGGGGACCGAGCCCCGCGATGACCGGTCCCACCGCCCTCGCCCCGCCGGGGCCCTCCCCGGATCCCCGGGTGGGTCCCCCCGCCATGCCGGAGCCCGGGGAGGTCGCCCGCCGCCTGGGGATCTCCGAGGAGGCGGCCCGCCTCGCCCGGGACTGCGAGGTGGTGGACCTGCACGTCGACACCTTCATCCCCCCCCGGCTGTGGGGCTACGACCCGTTGCGCCGCCACGGGGCGGCCCTGGCGGGCCGCTGGTTCTTCGGGCACCTGGACCTCTACCGGATCTTCGAGGGGGGCCTGGGCGGGGCGATGTGGTCCATCACCACCAACCCCATCCGGGGACGGCGGGGGAGGTGGCGGGCCTTCCAGCGGAACCTCGCCGGCCTGCGGGCCCTGGTGGACCGGTCGGGGGGCTGGATGCGGGTGGCCCGGGACGCGACGGAGTACCGGGAGGCCCGGGCGGCGGGGGCCCACGCCGTGCTGATCTCGGTCCAGGGGGGGAACGCCCTGGACGGGGCCCCCGAGGGCGCGGCCTCGATCCCCGACGACGCGGTGGTCCGGGTGACCCTGGTGCACCTCACCGACTCGGGCCTGGGCGCGACGTCCAGCCCCTTGGGCCTGCTCCGGCGGGACAAGCGCCTCACCCCCGCGGGGCGGGACCTGGTCCGGCGCCTCGACGAGCGGCGGATCTTCGTGGACCTCGCCCACGCCCACGAGCGCACGTTCTGGGACGCCGTGGACGCCCACGACCGGAGCCTCCCCCTCGTCGCCACCCACACCGGCGTGGTCGGGGCGAGGCCCCACTGGCGGAACCTCGACGACCGGCAGCTCGAGGCCATCGCCGACACCGGCGGGACGGTGGGGATCATCTTCAGCGAGCAGTTCCTGAGGCGCCCGGGCGGTCCCCGGGACGGCCGCATGGTGGTGGAGCACATGGAGCACGCGATCCGGGTGGCGGGCGAGGACTCCGTGTCGGTGGGGAGCGACTACGACGGCGCCATCACCCCTCCCCGGGACCTGCGGGGGGGCGAGTGCTACCCCCGCCTGGTCCAGCACATGCTGGACGCCGGTTGGGGGCACGAGCGGATCGCCAAGGTCCTGGGGGGCAACTTCCTCAGGTGTCTCGCGGCGTTGCGCCCCGGCCGCGGGGGGACGTGAGGGGGATCCCCCGGGACCGGGGAGCCCGGGGTCACAGGAAGCACCTCCCCTGCCCCCGGTAGGTCGGCTCCCGGGCCACGATCCGGCCCCCGCCGACGAGGAGGTACTCGTCGAAGCGCTCGGCGAGCTCCCCCGCCTTGGCGTGGCGGAAGACCACGGGATCGCCGACGGCGAGGGGGAGCGCGGCGGGGCCGCGGCGCAGGGGGGTCTGCACCTCTCCCGCCCCCTCCATGGGGACGTAGGCGAGCCCGCGGGGCAGCCAGGGGAGGGGCAGGCGGTCGAGGCCCGGCTCCCCGGACGCGACGTAGCCGCCACCGGCGCAGGTGACGTGACCCGGATCCGGGACGCGGCAGATCTCCAGGGCGAAGAAGGCGGCGGGCTCCAGGTCCTGGCCGGCGAAGTAGTCGAAGAGGTGGGAGCACAGGAAGCCGGAGCCGGCGGTCACCTCGGTGATACATGATTCAGCGGCGGTGGAGCCGAGGCTGCCGGTGCCGCCGCCGTTGACCAGGCGCAGCTCGACGCCCTCCGCCGCCAGGGCGGTGACGGTGCGGGAGCGGAGCCGCGACACGGCGGGGACGGCGAGCCGCTTCAGGGCCTTCCGCAGCGGGTTCATGGCGGGGCTGAAGGGGTTCTCGTCGGGCACGCCGGCGACGTGGGCCTCGTAGCCCATGAGTCCCACGACCCTCACCCCCGGGATCCCCGAGGCGGCCCGGGCGAGGACGACGACGTCGGCGGCGGACCGCAGCGGGCTCCTCCGGGCCCCGAGGTGCAGGCGCCCCCCCAGGGGGCGGTACGAGACGTCCAGCTCCAGCACGGCGTCGAGGACCGCCCCGGCCTCCCTCCCCGCGCGCCCCATGGCCTCCAGGTGCTCCGGGCAATCGGCGACGAGCCGGACCGTGGCGCCGCGGCCGGCGGCCCGGGCCAGGGGGAGGAGGGCCTGGTGCTGGAGGGTGGGGTAGGCGACGAAGAGGTCGTCGAAGCCCTCTTCCACCAGGAAGGCCGCCTCCTCGGCGGAGTAGCACATGAGCCCCCGGAAGCCGTTCCCGCCCCGGTCCAGGACGCGCCTCAGCAGTCCCACGTGTCTCACCGACTTCGAGGCGACGCGCAGCGTCTTTCCGGTGCCGTCGAGGCGGGCGCGGATCCGGTCGACGTTCCGCCCCATCGCATCCAGGTCCACCACCGCGGCGGGGAGCCGCTCGCCGGCCAGCAGGCGCCGGAAGTCCTCCCATCCGAGCCTCGTCCCCGCCGCTGTCCGGGCCTCGGCTACGTCAACCATGCCGCCTCCGCGCCGCCGTATGGGTCATGTCCGCAACCTCGGGTCGAGGTCGAGGCCCCGGAGGTTCAGCGCACACCGCGCCGCCTCCCATCTACGGGGCTCTCCGCAGGAAGGATGAGATCGCGGGGGTGAGGGCACTTCCCCGGGCCGAGGCGCTCGATCAGGCACCCGACCGTCGTAGAGAGATAAGGGTGCACCCCGGCTCCTTCGTGGCACGTCCTGCACCACTCAGACAGCATACGGACGCCCCCCGCCGTTGTCCAGTTCTGAAGGTGTGTCCTTGCATCCTCCGGTCGATCGATCTACGGTATGACGATGGCAGCATCGATGGAGGGTCCCGTGGAGACCGTTACGATCTCGCCCAAGTACCAGGTCGTCATCCCGCGATCAGTCCGCGAGCAGATGCGGCTCCGCCCGGGCCAGCAGGTGCAGGTGATCCCATACGGGGACCGCATCGAGCTCATCCCGGTCCGCCCGGCACGGGAGATGCGAGGCGCGCTGCGCGGCATGTCCACCGACCTCGTGCGAGAGGCGGACAGGTTGTGAAGGCTCAACGGCCCGCCGCGGCGAACGTCGTGGACTCGTCGGGCTGGCTCGAGTTCCTGGCCGACGCCGAGAACTCCGAGTTCTTCGCGCCAGTGATCGAGGCTCCGGAGCGCCTGGTGGTTCCGACCGTGAGCATCCTCGAGGTGCTCAGGTGGGTTGCGAGGGAGCGGGGCGAGGAGGCGGCCCTCCACGCGGCCGCGCTCATGCAGCAGGGGCGGGTCGTCGATCTGGACGCGGCGATCTCCATCCGGGCGGCGAGGCTCGGTCTTCTGCACAGGATCCCCCTCGCGGACAGCGTCATGCTCGCCACCGCACAGGAGCACGGGGCCCTCCTTTGGACCCAGGACTCCGACTTCGAGGGCATCCCCGGCGTCCGCTACAGGCCCAAAGTCCGCGCCTCGGCTCCG
>JAKLKC010000041.1 GCA_023150875.1 Myxococcota bacterium
GGGATCTGGTGGCTGGTCCGGATGGCCGCCGGGACCCGGGCGGCGGTGGCGGTGCTCGGGGGGACGGCCCTGGCCACCGTCGCCGGATACGCCGCCGGCCTCCCCCTCTCGGCATCCACCGGCCCGGGCTTCGCGGTCTTCCAGGCGGCCGTAGGCGGATCCCTTCTCCACGTGGTGCTCCATCCCCACCACCCCGGCGGCCCGTCCATGGCGGGGACCGCGGCTCGCCGCGCCGCGGGGCTGGGGGCGGTCGCGGCGGGGGTGGTGCTCTGGTCCCTCTCGACCCACCCGGTGGGCGGGGCGCCGTCCGGCGAGGTGGGCGCGGGTGGGACGTTCGTGGCCCTTGCCCTGGAGAGCGCCCCCGCGCTCCTCCTCGCCTTCCTCGGGGCCGGGATGCTCCCCGAGCTCCTGCCCCGGGCCTCGCTGGCGTGGCTGCGGCGGGGGGGCGCCTCGGCCCAGGCGGTGCGAGGGGTGGCGTTCGGGCTCCCCCTCCCCCTCTGCTCCTGCGGCGTCGTGCCCTTCTATCGTGGCCTGGTGACCCGGGGAGCGCCCGCGCCGGCGGCCATGGCCCTGCTGGTGGCGGCCCCGGAGCTGAGCTTCGCCGCGGTGATGATCTCACTCCCCCTGCTGGGGGGGACCCTGACGGCGGCGCGGGTGGTGGCGGCGGCGGCGGTGGCCCTGGCGGTGGGATGGGGCGTCGGGCGCCTCGCGGGTCCGGCCGCGCCCCTCGCTCCGGACGACGAGGCCGCGGTCGACTCCCGGGGGACGCCGTGGGAGCGGGTGATCCGGGGAGCGCGGTTCGGCCTGGGCGACGTCGTGGACCACACCGCCCCCTGGATCCTCCTCGGCCTCGGGATCGCCGCCTGGGTCGAACCTCTGCTGGGGGCGGACGCCATCGGCAGGCTGCCCGGCGGCGTGGACGTACCCGTCGCCGCGCTTCTGGGCATGCCGGCCTACGTCTGCGCCTCGGGGGCGACCCCCCTGGTGGCGGTCCTGATCCACAAGGGCCTGTCCCCCGGGGCGGCCATCGCCTTCCTGCTCACCGGCCCCGCGACGAACGTCACCACCTTCGGCGTCCTGGCACGCCTCCACGGTCCGCGGGTCGCGGCGGCCTTCGCGGCGGTGATGGCGACCCTGGCCATCGCCTTCGGAGTCGCCGTCAACGCCGTGCTGCCGGCGGTCGGCGCGATCCCCCTCCACGCCGTCGCCGACGAGGCACCCGCGGCGTGGGAGCTGGTCTCCGGGGTGGCGCTGGCGGGGGTGCTCTTCGCGTCACTGCTTCGCCAGGGGGTGAGGGGCTTCATGGAGCCGGTCCTGTCGCCGTTCGCGGGGCAGGGGGAGTGGGAGCGTGGGGGTGGGCACGGGCACGATCACGGGCACGATCACGGGCACGATCACGGGCACGGTGGCGGGGAGGGGGGGCGGAGTGCCGCGGGGAGGGGCGTGGGGGCGCGGTCCTAGTTCGTCCTGACGTCCTGGTGGGCCAGGACCCCGTACTCGTCGTAGACCTCCACGGTCATCGTGTCCCCCTGGACCTCGAACCAGAAGAAGCCGGCCGCCGCCGCCTGGAACTCGACGGGGTGGGCGGCTCCGTGGGGGCGCGAGTCGGACCCGCCGCCGCTGACGATGAGCTCGGTCCCCGCGCAGGTGTCGGTGAGCCACTGCAGGCCGTGGTCGTGGCCGCTGACGTAGAGATCGACCTGCCCGCACACGTTGTCGTCCAGGAAGCCCTGGACCTCGCTCCCGCGCCCCGCCACGCCGTCGTAGTTCCCGGCGTCGCCGTGGCTGCCGTTGGAGAGGTACGGGTAATGGCCGAAGGCGATCCTCCACGGGGCGACGGATCCCGAGATCGCCGGCCCCATCACGGACTCCTCCTGGGCCAGGGGCCCGGGGCCCGCCAGGGGGCGGGTGGTGTCCAGGGCGAAGAACTCCACGTCGGCGTGGGTGAAGGAGTAGTACTCGTTGGGCATGGACCACTTGGAGCTGTAGGCCGTGTGGTCCACCTGGGCGTCCCCCCGGGCGAGGTCGATGGTGGGGGGCCACCCTCCGCCACCGCCCCCGGGATCGTCCCCGTAGTCGTGGTTCCCCAGCACGGGGTAGAAGGGGATCGACAGGTCGGCGTAGGGGATCTCGAACTTGTCGTCCCATTGGGGGTCCACGGCGGGATCTGGGGACGTGACCCCCTCGGGGTAGATGTTGTCGCCCAGCAAGAGGACGAAGTCGCAGCCCTGGTCGCCGCAGACCGTCGCCATGGCGTCCGCGACCGCGTACTGGGTGGCGTTGCCGTTTCCGGTGTCCCCCACGGCGACGAAGCGGGTCTTGGGGAGCACGTCCACGAAGCGGGTCTCCGAGAACGAGAGGGTCCCGTCCGCGGAGCGCCCCTGCACCTTCCAGTAGACTCCGTCCGCCCAGGCGCCGTCCTCGCGGCTGGTCCAGTCCCCCTCGGAGAACTGGTAGCGCCGCTGCGACCGCCAGGGGGTCCGCTCCAGGTCGACGTTGAACGTGTCCACGGGCGAGAACCACACGCGCCACGAGGCGCATCCCGGGCTCCAGCGGAACTGCGGCGAGTCGGCGACGGCGGTCCCGTCGGCGGGGGAGAGCAGGAGGACGGTGCAGGCGTCGGCGCGGGCCCGCTCCGCGGTGAGGAGGGCCGCCGCGACGGCGACGGCGGCACCGGCCGCGACGACCCCTCCCTTGAAACCGAGGGAACCCCACCACGAAGGCGCCATCTCCCGCTCCGGGACCTCCCGTGCCCCGGGGCCGGATCGGCGCTCGGGCCTGGTCGGTCGCGTCCCGATGATAGCGCCGGGCCTCGCCCGCCGCGACACGGAAGACGGTCAGGGGGTGTCGGAGTAGAAGCGGGCCTTCTCCGCCCGGGCCGAGGCCTCCAGGCGCGCGAAGTCCGCGGCGGGGATCTGGCCCCCGTCCACGAGCCACTCCAGCTCCGCGAGGCGCCAGTGCCACCAGCTCTCGGCGCCGGCGTCGACCCGGGCCAGGATCTCGGTGCGGGCGGCCCCCGCCCTCTCCACCCACGCCACGGCCTCGCTCCGGGCCTCACCGGGGCCATCCGGCGGCAGGAGTGCCGCGACGCGCTCCCCGGCGGCGGACACCAGGGCCGCCCCGGCGAGCCGCTCCGCCGCGGGCCCGCTCCCGGAGGCGAGGCGTTCCCCCACCGCCGCGAGGTCTCGGGCGATGGCGAGGACCGCCCCGGGATCGGGGGCCTCCGACGCGGGCGGGGGAAGAGCCGCCGAGGGGATCTCGTGCAAGGGCGCGTAGCGGGGCGTCGGCAGGGCGGCATGGAACCGGGCCAGGACGGCGTCGTCCGCGCCCGCGGACCGGAGGGCGAGGGCCACCCGGTCGAAGAGGTCCGGGAAGGGAGTGGCCGCGCCTCTGGACCGGGCCAGGGCCCGGAGGGAGGCCGCCGCGGCGTTGGCGTCCCCGGCGAGGGAGCGGTTGATGGCGGAGAACACGGCGTACCGGATGGTGGTGGGATCGAGGCGGGCGGCGCGCTCCAGCGCCTCCGCGGCGCCGGCGAGGTCCCGTGCCTCGTCGGGGAGGGCCAGCCATCCATCCCAGCTCCCCTGGAGGGTCAGCCCCAGGAGCAGGTGCGGGAGGGCGTCGCCGGGGAGCCGGTCGACGGCCCGCCGGAGGAGGGGAAGGGCCTCCTCCCCGGTCCCCAGGAGGGCCACCCCCATGAGGGCGTCGGCGGAGGGCGCACTGGGGAGGGCCGCCCGGGCCTTGGCGAACCACTCCGCACGGTGGGCCCGCGCCCACTCCGCCCGCGTCCTCGCGTCCGCCTCCCTCGCGGCCCGGCGGGCCTCGCTCGACGCCTCGGTCCCGGCGCCGGGCGCGGTGGCGGGCGCTCCCTCCTGCTCGGCCACCGGCCGCGAGCCACCGCCGCAGGCGCAGATCACCATGGCGAGCGCGGCGGAGGGTACGCGGAGGGTCATCGTCAGGCCTCGTCGTGGGGCCGGGGGCTCATCCCCGGGCGCGGTGGGGCCGGGCGAGGCGCATGCGCCGGTGTGGGCCGACGCCGGGGATCTCGAACTCCCCGGAGACACACTTGAATCCCGCCCGCAGGTAGAACGAGAGGGCCCGGACCCTCGCGTTGCACCAGACGTAGCCGGCCTCCCGCTCCCACGCGCGGCCCAGCCCCTCCCTCAGGACCACGGCCCCGAGGCCGCCCCCCCGGGCTCCGTCGGCGACGGCCATGCCCCGGAGCTGCCATCCCCCACCCGAGACGGGCTCCGCGGAGGGATCGGCGCCGGGGAGGGGGAGCGGGTAGAACGACGCGATCCCGACGACGGCACCGTCCCGCTCCAGGGCGAGGTGGAAGGCGCCGCCCAGCCGGTCCTCGGGCCAGTCACACGACTCGATGGGGTGGCCCCGCCGCAGGACCTGGTGGCGCAGGGGCCAGGTGTCCCGGGGCGGGACCTCGCGCACGGCGAGGAGCGGTGGGGGGGCCATGGGGGGAGTGTAGCAGAGGCGGGGAACCCATCGGGCCCCCGTGGGCCGAGGGCCCGACCCGCCCTCAGCCCCGCGCGAGCTGGCGCAGGACGCCGTGGAGGATGCCGCCGTTCCGGTAGTAGTGGACGTCCACGGGGGTGTCGAGGCGCACCTTGACCCCGAACTCGAACGACGTCCCGTCCTCTCGGGTGGCCCGCACGGTGATCGCCTGTCCCGGCTGGAGGTCGCCGCCGACCTCGGGCAGGTCGAACGCCTCGCGGCCAGTGAGCCCCAGGGACTCGACGCTCTGCCCCTCCTGGAACTGGAGGGGCAGGACGCCCATGCCCACGAGGTTGCTGCGGTGGATCCGCTCGAAGCTCTCGGCGATCACCGCCCTCACCCCGAGCAGCAGCGTTCCCTTGGCGGCCCAGTCCCGGGAGGAGCCCGTGCCGTACTCCTTGCCAGCGAGGACGATCAGCGGCACCCCTTCGGCGCGGTATCGCTCTGCGGCGTCGAAGATCGAGGCGCGCTCGCCGGAAGGCTGGTGCGCGGTCACGCCCCCCTCGACACCGGGGACCATGAGGTTCTTGAGGCGGATGTTGGCGAAGGTGCCCCGCACCATCACCCGGTCGTTGCCCCGACGGCTGCCGTAGGAGTTGAAGTCCGCCTTGCGGACGCCCCGGGACTGGAGGTAGCGGCCGGCCGGGCTGTCCTCGGGGATGTCTCCCGCGGGGGAGATGTGATCGGTGGTCACCGAGTCGCCCAGGACCGCGAGGGCCCGGGCGCCCCGGATCGCGTCCACGGGCGGAGGATCGAGGGTGAGCCCCGCGAAGAAGGGGGGCTCCTGGATGTAGGTGGACGCCTCGTCCCAGCCGTAGATCTCGTCGCTCGACGTGGGGATCCGGCTCCACGCCTCGTCGCCGTCGAACGCGTGGGCGTAGGTCTCGGCGAACATGTCGGGCCGGATGGCCGCCTCCACCGCCGCGGAGACCTCCCCGCTGGAGGGCCAGATCTCCTCGAGGAAGACGGGGCGCCCCTCGCGGTCGGTGCCGAGGGGATCGCGGGAGAGGTCGATGTCGGTGGTGCCGGCGAGGGCGAAGGCGACCACCAGCGGGGGGGAGGCCAGGTAGTTCGCCTTGACCAGGGGGTGGACCCGCCCCTCGAAGTTGCGGTTCCCCGAGAGGACGGCCGAGGCGACGATGCCGGCTTCCTTGACCGCGCCGGCCACCTCGGGGGGCAGGGGCCCGCTGTTGCCGATGCAGGTGGTACAGCCGTAGCCCACGACGTGGAAGCCCAGGGCCTCCAGGTCCCCCATGAGGCCCGCCGCCTTCAGGTACTCGGTCACCACCCTGGACCCGGGCGCGAGGCTGGTCTTGACGTGGGGCGGCACGGCGAGCCCCCGGGCGACGGCCTTGCGGGCCAGGAGGCCGGCGGCCATGAGAACCGAGGGGTTCGAGGTGTTGGTACAGGAGGTGATGGCGGCGATCACCACCGAGCCGTGCCGGACCTCGGAGGCGCGCCCTCCGCGGCGGACCTCGGCGCTCCGCCCCAGGTCGGCGGAGGCGAGACCGAAGCCCCGCTCCTTCACCGGGGCGGAGAGGGCGCCGCGGAAGGACCCCTTGAGATCCCGGAGGGGCACGCGGTCCTGGGGGCGCTTGGGACCGGCGAGGCTGGGCTCGACGGTGGAGAGGTCCAGCTCCAGCAGGTCGGTGAACTCCGGCTCCGGGGACTCCGCCGTGCGGAACAGCCCCTGCTCCTTGGTGTAGCGCTCGACGAGGCGGACCAGGGCCTCGGGGCGGGCGGTGCGGCGCAGGTACCGGAGCGTCTCTTCGTCGACGGGGAAGAACCCCATCGTCGCCCCATACTCCGGGGCCATGTTGGCGATGGTGGCGCGGTCGGGCAGGCTCATGGAGGGGAGCCCCGGGCCGCAGAACTCCACGAACTTGTCCACGACCCCCCGCTTGCGGAGGATCTGGGTCACCGTCAGCACGACGTCGGTGGCGGTGACGCCGGGCCGCGCCGAGCCGACCAGGCGGAAGCCGACGACCTCGGGCATCCTCATGGACATCGCCTGGCCGAGCATGACCGCCTCGGCCTCGATCCCACCCACGCCCCAACCGACGACGCCGAGGCCGTTGATCATGGTGGTGTGGGAGTCAGTGCCCACCAGGGAGTCGGGGAAGGCGAGGACCTCGCCGCCGACCTCGCGGGTCATCACCACCGGCGCGAGGAACTCCAGGTTGACCTGGTGGACGATCCCGGTGGAGGGCGGCACCGCTCGGAAGCCGCGCACGGCACCCTGGCCCCAGCGCAGGAACTCGTAACGCTCGCCGTTGCGGGCGAACTCGATCTCGGCGTTGCGGGCGAGGGCGACGGGGGAGGCGAACTCGTCCACCTGGACGGAGTGGTCGATGACCAGGTCGACGGGGACCAGCGGGTTGATCCGTGCGGGATCCCCGCCCAGCCGCCGGACCGCCGAGCGCATGGCGGCGAGGTCCACCAGGACCGGGACCCCGGTGAAGTCCTGGAGGATCACCCGGGCGGGCTTGAAGGGGATCTCCACGTCCGCCGCGGCGTCGGCCCGCCACGCCGCGAGCTTCCGCACGTCGTCCTCGGTGACCTGGAAGCCGTCGCAGGAGCGGAGGGCCGACTCCAGCAGGACGCGGATGGAGTAGGGCACCCGCTCCAGGCTTGGGGCGACGCCGATCTCCGCCAGGCGACCGAGGCGGTAGAGGGAGGCGGTGCCCGCGCCGGTGTCGAAGGAGGTCCGGGCGCCGAAGGGGTCGTGGGTGCGCTGGCTGCTCATCGCTTCTGGCTCGCTGGGGCGGAGGGCGGTGGGTCGTGGCTGCCCCTGGGTTGACGGCGGCGCGGGAAGCGGCCCGCCCGCCCCCGGGCGCCGGGGCAGGTGCTCGGGGCGGGGAATCTTCGCGCAGGAGCGCCGAAGAGGAAAGGCCCCGGGCGCCGAAGAAGAAGAGGAAGGGGGCCGGGCGGCGATAATCGGTCCGGCGGCGCCGCGGGGCCTCCGAACCCGCCGCGCCGGTGCTATCTTCCGCGCGCGCCCCCGCTCCCGGGGGCGGCAAGGCGGGGCGGCGCTACGGGCCGTCCGGGACGACAGAGGACTGCATGCCGAGCCTGAGCGATCTCGTGAAGGACAAGGACCGCCGCAAGGCGGTGATCGACGACTGCGCCGAGCTCATCGAGGCGGAGGTCGCCTCCAAGAGCGGCCTGACGGGACTGGCGGTGAAGGGGGCCTTCGCCGTGGTGAAGGCGGTGAGGCCGGGGATCATCCCCCAGGCGGTCCACCACCTCATCGACGACTTCTCGATCCGGATCGATCCCTTCCACGCGGCGTGGCTCGCCCAGGGCGGCAAGCCCCCCCTGGCGGACTACTTCACCCGCCGCGGCGGGGAGCTGGCCGACGCGCTGCTGACGGTCACCGACGAGAGGGCGGCCCGGAGCGACAACAAGACGCTGAAGGGCGCTTACGGGAAGCTGAGGCCCCAGGGGAAGAAGCACGTCGAGGAAGCCATGCCCCGCCTGGGGCGCCTGGTGGAGAAGCACACGCGCTGAGCCTGGGCGGGGGTGCGCTCCGTGGCGGGGGCGGTGAGGGGGGACGCTCCGGCGGGGTTCGGGTGTTCGCGTCGCGGCGCGCTGGGCGGGCGGGCGGATGGCCCCGCCGCCGCCGGCCGTCACCCCCTCGATCCATGACCCCCCCACCCAATTCAGGGGTGGGGGGTGGGAGGAGGGTCGCTTGCGAGGGCGTGCGCGACGGTGCCGCTGTCCTGGATCGCTCCCACGCGCACCCCGCCCGTCCCCGACCGCCTGCCAGGGGCTCCAGACCACCATCGAGGTCGACCAGGCGGCGACCACGACACCGCGAGCACGACGCCACGACCGCGAGCACGACACCACGACCGCGAGCACGGCGCCACGAGCACGCCCGCGGCGCCACGACCGCGAACGCGACACCGCGACCCCGAGCACGACACCAAGAGCACGACGCCGCGGGCACAACGCCGCGGTCGCAACCGAGCGCTCGTGCCCTCGTACTCCGCCCCCCACCTTCGCCTCCCGGTCCCACGCCCCTCCCCCCGAGCCTGCCTGCCCCAAAGCCTCGCGAACGCTTGCGCTCCGCGCCGGGACGCCGCAGAATTCCCGGCGACTGATTGAACAGTCATTCAGCGAGCGGCCCGGACCCCGATGGGGCCCGCGCCGGCGGGCCATCGCCCCGGGAGACCCTGAGATGTCCGACGCCTTCATCGTCGAAGCGATCCGCACCCCCATCGGCCGCAAGAACGGCGGCCTCTCCGGCGTCCGCCCCGACGACCTCGCCGCCGCCACCCTCCAGGGCGTGGTGGAGCGTTCTGGCGTCGATCCCGCCGCCATCGAGGACGTGGTGATGGGCTGCGTGACCCAGGTCGGCGAGCAGGGCATCAACATCGCCCGCACCTCGGCCCTCATCGCGGGGCTTCCCCAGGAGGTGCCCGGCACGAGCGTCAATCGCATGTGCGGCAGCTCTCAGCAGGCGGTGAACTTCGCCGCGATGGGAGTGATGTCCGGCGCCCACGACCTGCTGATCGCGGCGGGGGTCGAGTCCATGAGCCGCATCGCCATGGGCTCCGACATGTTCTACAACGGCGAGATGCAGCTCCCCTCCCCGGAGCTGTCGTGGCGCTACTCCATCGTCTCCCAGGGGATCTCCGCGGAGATCATCGCCGAGAAGTGGGGCCTCTCCCGCGAGCAGATCGACGCCTTCTCCCTCCAGAGCCACGAGAAGGCCGCGGCCGCCCAGGACGCCGGCCGCTTCGACCGCGAGGTCATGCCGGTCCGCGCCGCGGTGGAGGGCGAGGTCCGCACGGTCTCCAAGGACGAGGGGATCCGCCGCGACACCACCCTCGCGCGCCTCGCGGGCCTCAAGCCGGCGTTCAAGGACGACGGCAGGATCACCGCCGGATCCTCCAGCCAGATCAGCGACGGCGCCGCAGCGGTCCTGGTGGCCAACGAGGGGGCCGTCAAGCGCCACGGCCTCAAGCCCCGCGCCCGGATCGTGTCCATGGCGGTGGCCGGGGTCGACCCCACCATCATGCTGACCGGCCCCATCCCCGCCACCCTCAAGGCCCTCCAGAAGGCCGGCCTCAAGATCGACGACATCGACCTCATCGAGATCAACGAGGCCTTCGCCAGCGTGCCCATCGCCACCATGCGGGACGTGGGGATGGACCCCGCGAAGGTGAACGTCAATGGGGGCGCCATCGCCCTGGGTCACCCCCTCGGCGCGTCGGGCGCGCGCCTCCTCTCGACCCTCCTGGCGGAGCTGGAGCGCCGCGGCGCCCGCTACGGGCTCTCCACGATGTGCATCGGCTTCGGCCAGGGCATCGCGACCATCATCGAGCGGGTGTGACGCGGGGGGGCGGCACCCGCCCCAGCTCGCGGGAGACGCCGTCCCCCTCTCCCCCTCTCCCCCCTCCAGCGGCCGCGGACCGCCCCGGTCCCCCCCTCCGCGGCAGTCGCGCCGCCGCCGCCGCCATCCCGCCCCAGATCTCCGCCCGCTCCGAAGGGGTCTCGGACCTCTGCGCGGCCCGGGCGGCGACGCTCCGGACGTGCTCCCACACCCTCTCGCGCCGCTCGGGATCCGCCACCTCCCCGCCGAGCCGCCCCAAGGCTCCCAGGACATGGAGCGTGAACGCCCGGTGGGGGGCGCCGTACTCGCCGATCTCCCGCAGGGCCGTGTCCATGATGTCCTCGAACTCCCGGCGCCTCAGGAAGACGCGGGCGGTCCCGTCCCCATCCCGCAGCACCGCGGGGGGGGGATCCCGGGACGCGACGTGGCCCAGGACCACGCAGATGTGGTCCACGCACAGGCGGGCGGTGGTGGGATCGTTGATGCCCGGGGACAGGGCCTTGACCGCGATGTCGGTGAGCTGCCGGACGCCGTAGTCGGGATCGGTCTCGACGGAGCGGTGCCGCCGCACCCTCACCGCTCGCCCGATCTGGCGCCGCAGCCTGGGAGTGACCCGCTCCGCCGGCCAGATCGACACCACGGCCGAGCCGGCCTCGACGAACGAGCCGGGCCGGTGCTCCACCCAGATCGCCAGGTCCGACCGCGCTGCCCTCCTCACGAGGGCGCGCACGTCCACGCGCTCCAGGTATCCGTGGGTGGGCGCCGCGACGGTCCCCGGCACCGCCGTGGGGACCTCTGCCGGCCTCGCTGGCCCGTCCCCTCCCCCTTCCCGCGCCACGGGGAAACACAGGTCCACCGCCCGCAGCGTGTCCTCCGTCAGCGCCGCCACCAGCCACGAGACCTGGATGATCTGCGCGGCGTGATGGATGAACACGATGAGCAGGGTGATGCTCACCAGCGCCAGGAGGACCGCCCCGAGGACCGCAAGCCCCGGGACGAACCCCCGGGGATCCCCGGCGCGGGTGGACACGATCACCACCACGCAGTAGGCGAAGGTCCCGATGAACGTCCCCAGGACCACCTGCTCCACCCGCTCCCCCAGGAAGCGGCGGAGGACCCGGGGCGAGTACTGCTGGGCGGCCAGGGAGAGGGCCACGATGACGACCGAGTAGACCGTGCCCGCCACCGTCGCCATCACCGTGGCGATCACCGCCAGCACCGCCCGCGCGCCCTCCGCCTCGAACCCGAGGACCCCGGGGATCACGGAGCGGAACGCCCTACCCAGGACGTCGTCCAGGGCGATCGCGCCCACCGCGGCGCCGAGGCAGGCGGCCGCGATCACGGCGGGGACGAACCAGTAGGACCTCAGGATCCCGTCCCCCGCCGACGACTCTCGCATCACGCTCCGCCCGCCCGGCGCCGCCTCCCGGGCCGCGCTCCCCGACGGGCCGAGGTCCGAGCAGGATGCGTGCCCCGGTGGGGAAGACGCTCCCCCAGCCCGCCCGCCCGCTGGCCGGCGCACGCGTCCGGCCCTACAATCCCCCGGCCGTGAGGCTCCCGCGGGGCGGTCCCGTGGGCGGTCCGCCGGCACGAGGAGGGACATGCGCTGGCGCCGGCTCGGGCTGACGGCGACGGTGCAGTGCGCTGGGTGAGCGTCGAAGATGCCCCCGGCGGCGCTGGGGGCCGCGCTCCACGCACTGCCCCGGAGCACCCATCCGGACCTCCTGGTCGGCTTCGAAGGGGCCGACGACGCCGGCGTGTTCCGCCTGACGCCGGACCTCGCCCTGGTCCAGACGGTGGACTTCTTCACGCCCGTCGTGGACGACCCCTTCGACTACGGGAGGATCGCCGCCGCCAACGCCCTGAGCGACGTGTACGCCATGGGGGGGATCCCCCTGACCTGCCTCAACGTCGTGTGCTTCCCGGCGGACAAGCTCCCCGGCGAGGTGTTGGCCCAGATCCTGTCCGGCGGGCACGAGGTCGCCCACCAGGCGGGGGCCGTGGTCTGCGGCGGCCACACCGTCACCGACGTCGAGCTCAAGTACGGCATGGCGGTGACGGGACGGGTCCACCCCGACCGGATCTACACCAACGCCGGGGCCCGCTCCGGGGACGTGCTGGTGCTGACCAAGCCCCTGGGGACAGGGATCCTCACCACCGCCATCAAGAAGAGGAAGGCGGGGGAGGACCTGATCCGCCTCGTCACGTCCACCATGGCGACCCTCAACCGGGATGCATCGGAGGCGATGACCGCGCTCTGGCCCCGGACGCGGGCGGCGACCGACGTCACGGGCTTCGGCCTCCTGGGCCACGCCATGCAGCTCGCCCGCGCCTCGGGGGTCGCCCTGGAGCTCCACGCCTCGGCCCTTCCCATCCTCCCGGAGGCCGAGTCCCTGGCGGGCTGGGGCATGCTCACCCGGGGCGAGAAGGTGAACTGGGAGTACGTCGGGCCCACTACCGAGGTCGACCCCGGCCTCCCGGCGCCGCGGCGCTCCCTCCTGCTGGACCCCCAGACCTCCGGCGGGCTGCTGATCGCCGTGGACCCCAGCGCCGTCGATGCGCTGCTCGCCGGCCTCCAGGAGCGGGGCACCCTCGCCGCCGCCGTCGTCGGTCGGGTCGAGGACGGAGAGCCGGGCCGAATCCACGTCCGCTCCTGACTCTCCTTTTCAACCTCCGCCGATGGGGGCCTCCGCCATGCGCCGCGCCTTCCGGTCCGCCGGGTAGTCGGTGTGGAATGCCTGCTCCAGCAGGCCCAGCAGCCAGCGGTTCCGGTTGGAGAACCCGGCTGGGGAGAGGCGCAGGTTGTCCTCGGGACGCCAGTTGTACCACTGCTGGTTCGGCTGGTTGTCGTTCAGCCTCGCCCACCCCGCCTTCCCATTCAGGGCGCCGTTGACCAGCTCCAGTCCCCCCTCGGAGTCGTTGGGCTGGATCCGGTAGTAGGGGCAGGGCAGCGCGTCGACGTTGTAGAAGGGGTCCCGCGCCTCCCACCATGCGTCGTCGTCCAGGCTCGGCGCGGCGAGGCCCCGGGCCCGGAGCCGCGCCGCCAGGCTCTTGCGGTCCGTGGGTCCGTCCACGTCGACCAGGAAGTGGACCATGCTCCCCCACTCGGGGTCGCGGGCGATCCCCGCGATCGCCCCCGCCGCCCCGGCGCCGAAGGCGACGACCCCGACGAGGCTCCCCCCCTCCGCCGCGCGCCGCACCGCCGCCCCCAGGGCCGCCGCCGTCGCCGGCCCCAGCACGTCGTCTTCCCCCGGGGAGGCGCCGACGCCGGGCGGATCGAAGTGCACGACGCGCCAGCCCCGGCCCACGAGCTCGGCGACCCCGACCACCATCCGGAACCCGTCGAAGACCCGGCTCGGACACGCGGCATCGGCCACGAGCACCACCGCCTTGCCGCTCCCCCGGGCCGGCTCGTGCAGGTGCCCCACCGCCGTCCCTACGGCGAGGGCATCCCGCCACTCGCGCTCCGTCCCGCCCCGGCCGAGGAGGGCTCCCACCCGGGCCCGGATGGCTCGGGGCGGCAGGGCGAGGGCCGCGTCGACGCGGGCGATGACGTCCATGAGGCCGGGCAAGGGGATCTCCAGGGCCGGGGCGTCCGGGAGGGCGCCGCGGTCAGCGCTCCTTCTAACCCGGAGGGGCGGAAGGGTCAACCGCGTCCCGGGGAGACGGGTCCGGCCGGCGTTCGTCCTTCGTGCTGTATGGCATTGCCCGAGGCGCGCCGGGGCCCCTAAGATGCCCCGGCCTCTCCCCTCCCCTACACGTCCGGGCCTCCCGGGCGGTCGGGGGGCGGACCCTCGCCGCCACACCCCGCCGGGGCCCACCGCCCCCGAGCCGCCTCCATGGAACCCGAGAGCATCGTCGTCAAGGGCGCCCGCGAGCACAACCTCAAGGACGTCTTCATCGAGATCCCGAAGAAGAGCCTCGTCGTCTTCACGGGGGTGAGCGGCTCGGGCAAGTCCTCGATGGCCTTCGACACCCTCTACGCCGAGGGCCAGAGGCGGTACGTCGAGTCCCTCTCCGCCTACGCCCGCCAGTTCCTCGGCCAGATGGAGAAGCCCAAGTACGACTGGATCCGCGGCCTCTCCCCGACGATCTCCATCGAGCAGAAGGCGGCCAGCCGCAACCCCCGCTCGACGGTGGGCACCATCACCGAGATCGCCGACTACCTCCGGGTCCTGTTCGCCCGGGTGGGGGCCCAGCACTGTCACCTCTGCGCCCAGCCCGTCGGGCGGCAGACGGCGCAGCAGGTCACCGACGAGCTGATGCGCCTGCCCCAGGGCACCCGCTTCATGCTGCTGTCGCCGCTGATCGTCGAGCGCAAGGGCGAGCACCGGGACGTCATGGCCGAGGCGCTGCGCCAGGGCTTCACCCGGGCCCGCATCGACGGCGCGATGACCTCGCTGGAGGAGCCGCCTGCCCTCGACAAGAAGCGCAAGCACACGGTCGAGATCGTCGTCGACCGCCTGGCGATGAAGCCCGACCTCCGTCCCCGCCTGTCGGAGTCGGTGGAGACCGCCCTCAAGGCCGGCGGCGGCGTGCTGGTCCTCCACGTGCCCGGCGAGGACGACCGGATCTTCAGCGAGCACCTCGCCTGCCATCGCTGCGGCGTGTCCTTCCCCGACCTGGCCCCCCAGCTCTTCAGCTTCAACAACCCCCTCGGCATGTGCGTGGAGTGCAACGGGCTGGGGCGACGGTCGGAGTTCGACGACGCGCTGATCGTGCCCGACGGCTCCCTGACGCTGCACCAGGGGGCGATCGTGCCCTGGGCCGGTCCCCTCCAGCGCCGCTCCGGCTGGTCCTACCGGCTGATCTCCCAGGCCGCCCGCGCCTTCGGGATCAGCATGGACGCGCCGTGGGACGACCTGCCCGGGGAGGCCCGGGAGGTGATGCTCCACGGCAGCGGCGGCCGGGAGTTCGAGGTGAAGTGGCAGGGCCGGCGCAGCGCGGGCACCCTGCGGACGCGCCTGGAGGGGGTGGTACCCGCCTTGGAGCGCCGCTTCAAGGAGACCCACTCCGAGGACATGCGTCGCTGGTACTCAGGCTTCATGCGCGACGTCCCCTGCCGGGCCTGCCGCGGCGGACGGCTCCGCCCCGAGGCGGCGGCGGTCCGGGTCGGCCCCCACACCGTCACCGACCTGTCCCGCATGACCATCGCCGAGGCCCACCGGTCCATCCACGCCCTGGGGCTGGAGGGCAACCGCGCCACCATCGCCGCGGAGCTGGTGAAGGAGATCGGCAACCGCCTCTCCTTCCTGCTGGACGTGGGCCTGGACTACCTCACCCTGGACCGCCTGGGCCCGACCCTTTCGGGGGGCGAGAGCCAGCGGATCCGCCTGGCCAGCCAGGTCGGCTCCGAGCTGACCGGCGTCCTCTACATCCTCGACGAGCCCTCCATCGGCCTCCACCAGCGGGACAACCGGCGGCTGATCGCCACGCTGAAGCACCTGCGGGACGTGGGGAACTCGGTCCTTGTGGTGGAGCACGACCAGGAGACCATCGAGGAGGCGGACCACGTCGTGGACTTCGGACCGGGCGCCGGCCGCCTGGGGGGCGAGGTGGTGTTCTCGGGGCCCCCGTCGGCGATCGGGGCTTGCGAGGCGTCCCTGACGGGGGCCTACCTGTCCGGGCGCCGGCGGATCGAGCTGCCCGCCGAGAGGCGGCGGCCCGGGGAGCGGTGGCTCAGGGTGGAGGGGGCCCGGGAGAACAACCTGCGGAACGTGGACGTCCCCATCCCCATCGGCTGCCTGGTGGCCATCACCGGAGTGTCGGGGGCGGGCAAGTCCTCGCTGATCAATCGGATCCTGTCCCCTGCCCTCGCCAACCACTTCCATGGCGCCGGGCGATCCGTCGGCCTGCACGACCGGATCGCCGGCCTCCAGCACCTCGATAAAGTCATCGACATCGACCAGTCGCCCATCGGGCGGACGCCCCGCAGCAACCCGGCGACCTACACCAAGGTCTTCGACGACATCCGCGAGGTCTTCGCCTCCACCAAGGAGGCCCAGGTCCGGGGCTACTCCGCGGGGCGCTTCTCGTTCAATGTGAAGGGGGGGCGGTGCGAGACCTGCAAGGGGGACGGATACCGCACCGTCGAGATGCACTTCCTCGCCGACGTCCTCGTGCCCTGCGAGGTGTGCCGGGGCCGGCGGTTCAACGACGCCACCCTCCAGGTCACCTACCAGGGCCGGACCATCGCCGAGGTCCTGGACGCCAGCATCACCGACGCCCGCGAGCTCTTCCGGAACCACCGCCGGATCTCCCGGATCCTGGAGACCCTGGAGGAGGTGGGCCTGGGCTACCTCCAACTGGGGCAGCCCTCCACCACCCTGTCCGGCGGCGAGGCCCAGCGGATCAAGCTTTCCCGGGAGCTGGCCAAGATCGCCACCGGCGACACCCTCTACCTCCTGGACGAGCCCACCACCGGCCTTCACTTCGAGGACGTCCGCAAGCTGATCGACGTGCTGGGGCGGCTGGTGGCGGCCGGGAACACGGTGGTGGTCATCGAGCACAACCTCGACGTGGTGAAGACCGCGGACTGGGTCGTGGACCTCGGCCCCGAGGGGGGCGACCGGGGTGGGCAGGTCATCGCGTGCGGGACTCCCGAGGAAGTGGCGACGACTCCGTCCTCCCACACCGGCCGCTACCTCAAGGAGATCCTCCACCGGAGCCCGGCGATCCCCGTGGCGACCCGGCCGGTGGAAGGGGGCGGGTCGCCCCGGCGCGCCCGGGTCGGACCTCGACAGCGCCCCGGACTTATGCCTCCGGACGATGGTGACGGCGAGAGCGACGGCGACGACGCCAGGCGGGTGGAGATGGGGGAGGCGCCGCCCTCCGGCGGCGCGCGGGACCACGCCACGGAGGGAGCGGGACGGGCCGTCGCTGGCTGATCGCCTGGACTTCGCCGACCCACCGCACGCCGGCGTTGCTGCACGGGCTCGCAGCCGCTAGGATCGGCGCGCCCCAACCTGGAGCGTGCGCCGATGTCCTTCCTTCCCAGCCGCGCGGCCGTCGCCTCCGGCCTCATGTCCGCCTCCCTCCTCGCGGCGGGCCCGACGCTGGCCCGCACCGGAGGGCCGGACTCCTTCGGATATCGCTTCGCGGACAGCGCCGAGGTGGACGGTCCCGCCTACTCGTGGACCGATATCTCCGCCACGGGGACGGCGCTCGCCCTCGCCAACGACGGCTCGGTGCGGGTGACGCTGCCGTTCGAGTTCTCGCTGTACGACCGCGCCGTGAGCGAGATCGGCGTGAGCGCCAACGGCGTGCTCCACCTCGACAACGGCAGCGCGGTCGGCGCCAACCAGCCCCTCCCCGCGACGACCTTCGGGAGCGGGATCTCCGGCTACGCCATCGCGGGCTGGTGGGACGACTGGAACCCGGCCCACACCAGCAGCGGGGACGTCTACTGGGAGGTCCTCGACTCCGGGAACCTCCGCCGGGCAGTCTTCCAGTGGAACCGGATCCGCCACGGCGCCACGAACACAACCGTGAGCTTCCAGATCGTCATCGAGGAGCTCACGGACCGGATCCTCTTCCAGTACGCGGACGTGGGGACCGGGGGTACCTCCAGCGGCGGGCTCTCCGGCACCGTCGGGATCCAGTGGAGCAACGCCGCCGACGCGGTCCTCCAGTACTCCTACAACTCCACTTCCCTCACCAACGGCCTGGCCATCCAGTTCCAGGCCTGCGAGGGCGTCGACGCGGACCTCGACGGATACACCGACTGCGAGGCCGACTGCGATGACGCAGATCCGATGGTGAACCCCGGCCAGCCGGCGACCTGCGGCGACGGGTTCGACACGGACTGCGACGGGATCCTGGAGGAGACCGACGGCGACGGCGACGGCGTCGCCGAGTGCGACGGCGACTGCGCAGACCGGGACACGACGGTCTTCCCGGGGGCTCCCGAGCTGTGCGACGGCCTGGACAACGACTGCGACGAGCAGGTCGACGAGGGCGACGACGCCGACGGCGACGGCTTCAGCGCCTGCCAGGGGGACTGCGACGACCTGGACCCCTCCCGCTTTCCCACCCAGCTCGAGTCCTGCGACCTCGTGGACAACGACTGCGACGGTACCATCGACGACGGCTGGGACACCGACGGCGACCACTACACGGCGTGCGGCGGGGACTGCGACGACACCGATCCGTCGGTGAACCCCTCGGCCATCGAGCTGTGTGACTTCCAGGACAACGACTGCGACGGCATGCCGGCGGACTTCGAGTACGACCAGGACGGGGACGGCCACATCGGATGCGACGACGGCGTGAACGACGCCGACTGCGACGACGAGGACCCCGACGTCTACCCCGGGGCCGAGGACGTCTGCGGAGACGGCATCGACAGCGACTGCGCCGACGACCTGAGCCTGGAGACCGACAACGACGGAGACGGGTTCTCCGAGTGCACCGATCCCATGGACTGCGCCGACAACGACCCCGATCGCTACCCCGGAGCCGCGGAGATCTGCGACGGCAAGGACAACGACTGCAACTCCGCGACCGACGAGGACGGCGACGTCGACGGCGACGGGTTCCCCCTCTGCGATGGCACCGAGCCTGGGGACTGCGACGACTACGACACCGGGACCTACCCCGGCGCCGCCGAGGTCTGCGACGGCCAGGACAACGACTGCAACGGGCAGGTGGACGACGGGATCGACCAGGACGGGGACGGCTACACCGCCTGCAACGGCCTCGACTGCGACGACACCGACGACGGCGTCTACCCGGGGGCCGTGGACAACCCCTACGACAACATCGACCAGGACTGCAACGGCTCCGACGTCAACGACCTCGACGGCGACGGCTACCCGGGACCGACCCTCATCGGCGCCGACTGCCAGGACCAGAACGCCGATGTGAACCCTGGCATGCCCGAGGTCTGTGACGATGGGATGGACAACGACTGCGACTACCTCGCCGACGTCGGCGACCCCGACTGCCAAGGTGTGGACGAAGGCGAGGAAGGTGGCTGCGGGAACTGCTCGGGGAGTGTCGGCGGGATCGCCGAGGTCCGCGGCCCCGGCGCGGGGGCGGCCCTCCTGATGCTGGCCGCGGGACTGCGGCGCCGCCGCTCGGGAACCACTCCGCGCGCCGGGGTGTCCCTGGACGGCTGATCCGCCTCCCTCCGCGACCCCGCGGGTCCCGAGGCGGGTCTTCTCGGAGCCTCGATGACCCCTCCCTACACTTCTCCCTCTCCCCGGATCCGCACCGGCCTCCGCGCAGACCGGTCCCACCGGGGGCCGCTCCTCGCCCTCCTCCTGCTCCCCGCCTGCATGGCCGCGCGCCCGGCGGGAGAGCCGCCGGAGCCCCACTCGGAAGCTCCGGCTTCGGCCCCCGTGGGCACCGGCGAGGAGGCCACCGGCGCCACCGGTGAGACTGGGGGAGATCGGACCGCCGCGCCCGGCGCGGAGGAGGCGGGAGCGGTCCCCGCGGCCACGGACCGGAAGCTGATCCGCACGGGGGCGGTCTCGCTGACCGTGGGGACGTGGGATCCCTTCTCGGAGGCCCTGGCCGAGCAGGTCCGTACCCTCGGGGGCTTCATCGGCGACTCCGACACCCGCCGCTCCGAGCGGGAGGTGGTGTCCTCCCGGGTGACCGTGCGGGTGCCCGCGGAGCGGTTCGAGGCGCTGGTGGCCTGGGTCCAGCGCCAGGGGGTGGCCACGTCCGTCCAGATCGACGTCCAGGACGTGACGGACCAGTGGACGGACGTCGAGGCCCGCCTCGCCAACGCCCGTCGCCTGGAGTCGCGGATCCTGGAACTGTTGGCCTCCCGCGCCGCCAGCCTCAAGGACGTCATCGAGGTGGAGCGGGAGCTGGCCCGGGTGAGGGAGACCATCGAGCAGATGGAGGGTCGGCGACGCCTCCTCCGCGACCAGATCGGGCTCTCGACCCTGGTGCTGGACGTCACCGTCACCGAGCGGTGGACGCCGCCCGTGGACCCCTCCGTGGCCCAGCGGGCCAAGGGCGCATTCCTCGCGTCGGTGCAGGCCCTCGGGGGACTGGGTAGGGGGCTGGTGGTGCTGGGGGCGGGCGCCCTTCCTTGGGTCGCCGTGCTGGGGGGGCTGGGGTGGCTCTTCGTCCGCGGCGTCGGGCGCGCGCTCCGCGGCCCCGGGAGGCGGCGGGGGGATCCGGGCTGATCGCGCCCCTCCTCAGCGCGCCGCGGCCTGGCTCGATCCCCCGGGGCGGTAGATCCCGAGGGACGTGGCCCCCACCAGGCTGCTGCGGTCCCGGGCGTAGATCTCGATGTCGTTCTCGCCGGGCTCCAGCCCTACGGGGATCTCGAACTCGTAGCGATCCCCCGTGTCCTGGGACACCGCCCTCCCGGCGAGGCTGCGGTAGAACACCTTCCGCCCGTTGACGAAGACGTAGAGGTCCCGGAGCGCCACGTCGTCGCTGGCGGTGCCCCGCAGGGTCAGGGTCGCCTGGTCGCTGACGCCGTCGGCCGCCCGGGTGGAGAGGGCGATCACCGGCGGAGACCGCACGAACGCCTCCTCCACCTGGAGGGAGGCCGGGCCCTTCGCCGGGGCGACGTCCGCGGCCCTCACCCACCCCGGAGCCCCCCACGGGAGCGCCACGCGGAAGTGATCGCCGAGCTTGCCGTCCACCGCGACGGTCCCCGGTCGCATCCACGCCACCACCGGCCCGTCCGCCGACGCCCCCCCGCGCACCGCCGTCCGGGCCGCCGCCCGCACCACCTTCTCCACCGGCTCCACGCTCGCCCCCGACGCCTGGACCGGCAGGGTGACCTCGTCCACGAAGGTCTCGAAGAAGGTGACGTCACCCACCGTGACCTGGAACTCCAGCGGGGCGCTGGCGTCGGCCCGCACGTCGAAGTGCAGGCGCTCCCGCACCACCTGGCCCGGCTCCAGGCTGAACTCCGCCGTCCCCCGGGTGAGGAAGGCCGCGTTGCCGGCCTTGTTCCGGACCTGGACGAAGCCCGCCTTGCGGTCCTTGTCCGCGTCGTCTCCGGCGGCGTGGGCCGCCTCCGCGTCGGCCTCGCTCCCCACCGGCGGGGCGGCGAGGGCGTCGTCCCGCTTGGCGGCGGCGAGGGCGAACCAGTCGTCCCCGGTCCTCCCCTCGCCGATGTTCCGGACCGCCACCAGCAGGTCGATGGCCTCCCCCGGCTGGACCAGGCCGTCCCCGTTGCCCCGGCTCTCGCCCGACCCGTCGTCGATCACCTGGTAGGAGTAGGCGAATCGGGGGCGAGCCCTCTCGGCGATGCGGACCCTGCCGACGTGGTCCTCGGGGGCGGCGCTGCCCTCGGTGAAGAAGTGGACCTTCACCTCGTCGGTCCGCGCGCTCATGTGCAGGCCGGGCGTCAGCTCGATGCTCGCCGCGCGCTCCTCGCCGGGCTCGATGCGCCCGAGGACGAACTCCCGGGCCCCCAGCAGGTCGGACTCGGTCACGGCGCGCAGGCGCAGGAAGGGTCCGGTACCGACGTTCTTCACCTTCAGGATCAAAGGGTTGCGCTCTCCCACCCTCAGGGTGCCGTCCGCCGCGGGACCGCCCACCAGGGCGACCTCGGCCCGGGGCGTCCCCTTGCCCTGGGTCGTGGACCAGTCGACACCGACGGCGCGGAACGCCTCGACCAGCTTCTGCTCTTCGGGGGCCATCAGCTTCTCGATGGCGGCGCGGGCCTCCCGCAGCATCGCGCGCCGGTCGGAGCTGCCGCTCGCCTCGAGGATGGTGCGGGCGAACACGACCTGGAAGTCCTTCTTGAAGTCGTCCGCCGTCTCCTCGCGGTCACGGCGGCTGTCGTCCTTGAAGAGGGCGGCGTCGTGGTACACGAACGAGATCTCCGGTTCCTCCTTCTGCAGGGCGTCGGGGTCCTTGTCGAAGTGCTCGTCCAGGTCCGCCTCCCGGGTCATGCGGTCCTGCCAGAACATCCGGACGTCGTTGCGGTCCACCAGGGCAGGCCGGAGCGCGATGTCGGGCGTCACCCCCACGGACTGGATGGACCGGTTCCCCGGGGTGAGGTACTTGGCGATGGTGAGCTTGAGGGCGGTGGCGTCCTCCATCTCGTAGAGGTTCTGCACCGATCCCTTCCCGAAGGTCCGCACCCCGACCACCACGGCCCGGTCGTGGTTCTTGAGGGCGCCGCTCACGATCTCCGACGCCGACGCGCTTCCGTGGTCCACCAGGACCACGATCCGCATCCGGTCGTCGGTGCCGAACTTGTGCGCCTCCTCCTCGTCGATCTTGAGGTTGCCGTGACCCACGGTGGTGACGATCACCCCCTGATCGATGAAGCGATCGGCGACCAGCACCGCCTGCTGCAGGTACCCACCCGGGTTGTCCCGCAGGTCCAGCACCAGGCCCTCCAAGGCTCCCTTGCCCTCCGCGGTCGCCTTCGCCCCCATCTCGGCGAGGGCGAGGTCCATGTCGTCGGCGGTCATCTCGGCGAAGTGGATCAGCTTGAGGTACCCGATCCCCTGCCCCAGGTAGGCGTGCTTCACGCTGGGGACCTTGATCTCCTCCCGCACCAGGGTGACCTGCTGGGGGGGATCGCCCTCCCTCTCGATGGTGATCCGGATCGGCGTGCCGACGTCACCCCGGAGTCGGTCCACCGCCTCGTCCAGGGCCATGTTGATGGTGGACTCCTCCTCGATCCGCACGATCCGGTCCATCGCCCGCAGGCCCGCCCGCCACGCGGGGGTACCCTGGAGGGGGTAGAGGATGGTGAGGCGGCGGTCCCGGATCCCGATGGTGATCCCCAGCCCCCCGAACTTGCCCTTGTTCTGGACCTGCATCTCCTTGAAGTCGTCGGGCTCGATGAAGACGGAGTGGGGATCGAGGGTGCCGAGCATCCCGTTGATCAGCGCGTACTCCACCTTGGGCAGCTCCACGTGCCGATCCCCCTGGAGGTGCTCTTCGATGAAGCCCGAGAGCTGGCCCAGCACCCGGGTAAGGTCCCCGACGCTCCGCATGGGACCGGTGGCCACCGTCGTCTCGGCTCCCCCGATCACCGCGTGCACGGTCCCCGCGGCCTCGTCGTAGTCGAAGAGGGCCTCGGGCACGGTGCGGGCCACCCTCTCGAGGGCGGCGGTCAGCATCTTCGAGGCGTCGACGCGCTCGGGGTCGACGTAGTCCTCGGAGACCTTCTGGGCGACCCTCTTGTAGAGGCGGAGCTGCGAGAACTCGTATTCCCGGCTGCCGAAGAGGTCCCACGCCCGGGAGAGGCGGGTCATGGCGGGACCGGCCATCTCCGAGGGCGGACGATCGGGAGTCCCCCCGAACGCGACCAGCCCGGCGACGACGAGTCCGCCGAGGAACAGGGCGAGGATGGCGATCTGCTTCATGCTCGCTTCCCGGGCAAGGAGGCCGGTTCGCGGGTCGAGGAACAGGGGAAGGACCGCGGTGGCGCGGTCGCCAGGACTCGTCTTCATCTTAGTGGCCGACCCTCGGTTTGGCGACCCCGCCCCCGCCGGGCGGGCGGCCCGGCGCGGATCGCGCCCCACAAACATCGGCCCTCCCGGCGCCCTCTTCAACCCGGACCGCGGGCGGGGCGGCGTTGACTTGGGTGGGCCGGGCCCCGATCATCCCCCGTCCGCCGACGACCCGGCGTGCGCCGAGGGGTCGGAGATCGTCGAGTTGCCCGAGCCAGCCGTGCATCCGAGCCGACCCGTCCCGCCCCCCGCGGGCCTCCGCGCCGGCCCCGCCGCGCTCCCCCGGGGTCGCACTCGCCAGGGTGCCCTCCCGTGAGGCTGCGGCTGGAGTGCCCCAACTGCGCCCGCTCCCACGGCCTCGACGGCCCCCCTCCCCCCGAGGGCGCCCGCTACCGCTGCCCCTGCGGCACCGTGCTGACGCTGGTCTACCCCGAGCCGGTGCGGGCCCTCCTGGCGTCCCAGGAGGCGCGGCGGTCTCCCCCATCCCCTCCCCCGCCGGCCTCCTCGCTCCCTCCTCCCGCGCCGCCACCCCCGCCGGCTGCCGCGGCCCCTCCCACTCCTCCGCCGCCGGCCCCCGTGGCCCCTCCCGCCCCCGCCACACCCCCTCGCACCGCGCTCGCGGCCCCGGCTCCCCGCCCTCCTTCGCCCCGCCCCGCCGCCCCGCCACCTCCTCCCCGTCGGGCCGCCCGCGCCGCCCGCGTGGTCCTCGTCGCCGCCGGGGTCCTGGCCCTGGTCGCCGCCGGCGCCGCCTGGGGAGTCCTGCTCTGGGCGAGCCGGGACCTCCCCACGGTGGACGGGCTGAGGCACTACCGTCCCCCCGTGGTCACCTCGGTCCTGAGCGCCGACGGGCGCCTGGTGGGGGAGTTCTTCGAGGAACAGCGCTACGTCGTCCCCTACGAGAGGATCCCCCGCCACGTGATCGACGCCTTCGTCGCCGCCGAGGACGCCGGGTTCTTCCAGCACCGGGGGGTGGATCCCATGGGCATGGCCCGGGCGGCGCTCCGCAACGCCCGGGAGGGGCGCCTGGCCCAGGGGGGCTCCACCATCACCCAGCAGGTCACCCGCTCCTTCCTGCTCACCCGCGAGAAGAGCTTCGAGCGCAAGCTCAAGGAGGTGATCCTCGCCACCCGCATCGAGGAGACCCTGGACAAGGAGCAGATCCTCCACCTCTACCTGAACCAGATCTTCCTCGGGCACGGCGCCTACGGCGTGGAGGCCGCCGCGCGCCTCTACTTCGGCAAGCACGTCGAGGACCTCACCCTGGCCGAGGCCGCCCTGGTGGCGGGGCTGCCCCAGGCCCCCTCCCGCTACACCCCCATCCACCACTACGACGCCGCCCGGGCCCGCCAGCGCTACGTGCTGGACCAGATGGCCGACAACGGCTTCGTCAGCCGTCCCGAGGCGGAGGCGGCCTTCGCCGAGCCCCTGTGCTTCGCCCGGAAGCGCGACCTCGCCCGCACCGAGGCCCCCCACTACGTCGAAGAGGTCCGGCGGGCTCTGGTGGCCCGCTACGGCCACGACGCCGTCTACCGGGAGGGCCTGGAGGTGGAGACGGCGATGGAGTGGCCCCTCCAGGAGGCCGCCCGGGAGGCGGTGGCCGCTGGGACCGCCCTGGTGGACCGCCGCCTCGGGTACCGCGGACCCGTCGCCCGCCTCCCCCCCGAGGAGGTCCCCGCCGAGCTCTCCCGGATCGACGCCGAGCGGCGGGCCTCCGGCGGGTCCTGCGCCGTCGTCCCGGGCATCGAGCCGCCTCCCCTCCCTCCCCTCACCGAGGGGGAGCGCCTCCGGGGCGTGGTGGACGAGGCGCGGGACGGGTGGGCGACCGTGCGCCTGGGGAGCCACATGGGCGTGCTGCTCCTCTCCGACGTCCGCTGGGCGGTGGAGCGGGATCCCGAGCGCCCCCGCCGCCGCCTCGAGAAGGTGGGCAAGGCCCTCGCCTCCGGCGACGTGGTGCGGGTGCGGGTGCTGGCCCCGGACGAGGACATGGCCGGGACCCTCGGCCCCGGTCGCCGCGCCGCCCGCCTCGCCCTGGAGCACGAGGTGGAGGTCGACGGCGCCCTCCTGAGCATGCGCCTCTCCGACGGCGCGGTCCTGGCGATGGTGGGGGGGCGCGACTTCGAGGCGGACGAGTTCAACCTGGTGACCCAGGCGCGGCGCCAGGCGGGGTCCACCTTCAAGCCCTTCGTGTACGCCGCCGCCCTGGACGACCCGCGCCGGGCCTACACCCCCTCCACCATCGTCCTGGACGCCCCGGTGGTGGGCTTCAAGGAGGGCGACGGCGGCGAGAGGGAGGTGTGGAAGCCCGGCAACGCCGACGGGGACTTCCTGGGGGACACCACCTTCCGCCGCGGCCTGATCCTGTCCCGCAACAACGTGACCCTGCGGATCCTCCAGGACATCGGCGTCCCGTGGCTGCGGGAGTACCTGGGCCGCTTCGGCTTCGAGAGCGAGCTGCGGGCCGAGCTGGGCATGGGCCTGGGCAGCAACGAGGTCACGCTGTGGGAGATGGTGCGGGCCTATTCGGTCTTCGCCACCCTCGGGGACCGGCGCTCCCCCTGGCTCGTCGCCCGGGTCCGGGACCGGGACGGGAAGGTCCTGGAGGAGACCAGGGAGGGGGAGCTGGCCGCGGCCATGGACCCCGCCACGGCCTTCGTGATGGTCAACCTGCTGACGGACGTGGTCCGCTCCGGCACCGCCACCCGGGCGCTGGCGCTGGAAGTGCCCCTGGCGGGGAAGACCGGGACGACCAACGGGTTCAAGGATGCCTGGTTCATGGGCTTCACCCCCGAGGTGCTGTCCGGGGTGTGGGTCGGCTTCCGCCAGCCCCGCTCCCTGGGGCCGGGGCAGTACGGGGCGGACTGCGCCCTCCCCATCTGGATCGACTACATGCGCGCCGTGCTCCCCCGTTACCCCAAGACCGACTTCCGTGTCCCCTCCGGGGTAGAGTGGGCCACCGTCGACGCCGCCACCGGCCGCCTGGCCCGGGACGACTCCGACCGGAGGGTGAGGGTCGCCTTCCGGGAGGGCACCGCGCCCACGGACCTCGCGCCCGCCAAGGGCGAGGTGGACCCCGCCGACTTCTTCTCCGCCGACAAGGAACTCTGACCATGCGATTCCCCAAGAAGAACGCGGCCACCGCCCTCCTCCTGTCCTGCATCCTGCTGGCCGCCGCCCTCCCCGGCTGCGCGACCGAGGAGGTCCCCGTCACCTACGACGTGTGCCGTCCCCTCCTGGAGTCGGCTTCCGGGACCGAGGGGCCGCTGGCCGGCGGCTTCGAGGTCGCGATGACCGGGACGTGGCTGGCCCTGGAGTGGGAGGAGCCCCGGGACCTCGCGGTGCGGGTCGGTGGGGTGGACACCGCGGTGCTGGGCGTGGTGCGGGAGGGGTGCGACGCCTGCGACGCCTGCATCGCCGAGCTGACCTGCGGCGAGTGCATCGAGGCGTGCGAGGGGCGGGCGGGCTACGGCGACGCCGAGGCGTCGGAGTGCGTCGAGTCCATCGTCTTCGCGGCGCCTGCCCAGTCCGCCCCCGGCCCCGCCGCCGTGGCGCTGGTCACCCCCCGGGGGACGGCCACCGGGCAGTCGGTCACCTACCTCGGCCCCTGCGAGGACGGCCTGGACGACGACGGCGACGGCCTGGTGGACGCCGACGACCCCGGCTGCGCCGCCGATCCCGCGGGGTCGAGCGAGACCGGCCCCTGCGAGGACGGCCTGGACGACGACGGCGACGGCTGGACCGACCTGGACGACCCCGGCTGCGCCGGCGACCCGGCGGGTGCCGGCGAGGGCGGCTTCTCGGGGACGGGCTGCAACGACGGCCTGGACGGCGACGGGGACGGGTGGGTGGACGCGGCGGACCCGGACTGCACCGACGCCACCCTCGATGAGTCCCCTCCCCCGGCGGCGAGCTGCGAGGACGGCCTCGACGACGACGGCGACGGCTGGATCGACCTCTCGGACCCGGACTGCCAGGTCCCGGACGGCGCCGAGGCCAGCTTCGGCGCCGCGGAGTGCAACGACGGCCTGGACAACGACGGCGACGGGGCCACCGACGCCGCCGACGCCGACTGCTCCGAGGCCACCGGCACCGAGGAGCCGTAGCCCAGCCGGCGCCACACGCCTAGAATCAGCCCCGACCCCCGTGCGGAGGACCTTCCATGGACGACCCGAACGGCAAGTTCTGCCACAAGTGCAGGAAGGCGCTGCCCTTCGACACCCGGATCCTCCGCAGCGAGTACTGCCCCTGGTGCGGCGCGGACCTGCACTGCTGCGCCAACTGCCACTTCCACGACACCAGCGCCTACAACGAGTGCCGCGAGGTGGGCACGGAGTTCGTGCGGGACCGCGACCGCAACAACCACTGCTCCACCTTCCGCTACCGCGAGGGCACCCCCGCCTCCACCGGCGCCGCCGCCGACGCCGCCAAGGACAAGCTCAAGGGGCTGTTCAAGATCTGACCGGACGGGCGCAGCACCGGGGTGCGGATCGGGTGGGCGGAGCGTCCCCGATTCGCCTTCGTGCCGTCCTTCCGTGCCGTCCTTCAGCCCCGCGTCGACCGGAGATCGGCGACGACCCGTGATAACTCGTCGAATTCCTGGAGCCGCCTCGACTCCAAGGCCAGCGCCGTCCCGAACCGGATGGTGACCGAGCCCGTGACCATGACCGTCGGGTTCGCGCGCTCCGGGAGGTCGTCCCGCAGCCCGCCGAGCGCCGCTTCGACCTCGTCGGGGCGGGCCCCGTCGGGCGCGAGGACGTCCAGGTAGCTCAGGACGGTGTTGCCACCCACCCTGAGCGTGGTCCGCTGTCCCACGAGCTTGCCCGGGTGGGTCTCGGGCCAGTCGGCGACGTCCGTCGGCCACTCCACCGGGCCGTGCTCGTGGATGAACGCATGCACCGCTTCCGTGCCACGCCCGTCCCTGACCCGATGTGCGGTGACGTACATCAGGACGCCCTCCGGTGCGGCCCGGTGACGTCATCCGTCTCCACGAGCGGGAACCGCGGAGCGCGCGGGGACCCGGGGCGACGGAGCACGGCCTCGCGGACGAGCGCCGACAGCGAGAGATCCCCCCGCTCGAGGTCCAGGCGGTGCCGCTCCGCCTGCGTCAGCCGGACCTGGACCGCCGCCGTTCGACGAGTGGCGGACTTCCGGCCGGGACGCCCGGAGGGTGGCATCGCCTCGCCGAACCGCTCCCGCCACGCCGCACGCGCCGCCTCGTCGTTGACCCGCAGCAGCGCCGCGTCCTGGAACCGGAACGGCCGCTCGCCGTCCGGGCCCTCGCAGCCCGTCGGGCACTCCCAGAATCGCGACTCGCTCACGACCTCCCGAGTGCCGCGCCGGTATCGACCCGGTCGAACCTCGAGTCGAGCCGACCGATCACAATACGGGCAGTGGGGCGGACGAAGTTCCATGGTCAGGCTCGGTGGAAACTCACCACGATGAAGCCATCGCGCTCGACGAGGCGGATCCAGAGTTCGCCCTCGTCGAGAGGTGGCGTGAAGGTGTGCACGATGTCGCCCGGTCGCCGTGTGCTCCGCTCCGACCGGAGGTAGTCGTCGACCCCCAGTTCGCCAAGCTCCTCCAGTACGTCCGAACCGTCCCAGCCGAGATCGGCTGCGGCCTCGCCCGCCGCCTTGTCGGTCACGATCACGCGGTCCTGGCCGAGCGCGACCCGGAGTCGCCCCAGGAAGGCGAACGCTTCGTCAAGGTCCAGACGACACCGATAGTGTAGTGCATGAAGGGGGAGCTGTCCACGGCGGGGCGTCCCGTCGTGACCTCCGACGTCGGCTCACGACGGGATTCGAACCCGCGCTGATGGTCACCGCTTCCCCACCTCCCTGACCGCCCCCGTCAGTCACCGCTTCCGCGGCACGGAGCCGAGCCCCAGGAACATCATCTCCGGCCGCGGCAATGACGCGGCTCCGCCGACCTCCCCCCGCACATCCACGAAGCCGTAACGGCGGGAGTCACCCCCCGCTCTTCGCCGCTTTCGCCTTCTCCTTCGCCATCTCCCGCTCCATCTAGTACCACGTTCCGAAGGTTCCTCCCCAGTTTCTCCGTTCCCAGGCCCACCCGATCCGGAACGTAGGGCGGGGGCTTGTCCCCCGCCGCGGGGCTTCGGCGGGGGACAGCCCCCGCCCTACGGGGCCTCCCGTTCGCGGGACCGCGACGCCGATGAGCTGGAAGGCGGACTCAGAAACTGGGGAACTCGCTCTGGAACGACGTACTAGACCTTCACCCCGCTGGCCCAGGTCGCCGAGCGCGGAAGGGTGCCAGCACCCTTGCGAAGAGGCCGCCGGCAAGGCACTATCGGGTACCGGTTGCGCTCGCACGCCCGATCGACCCCTCGGCGTCCGCTGCGCGGCGAACGAAGGCAACCAGGACGCTCTCCGGTGGTGTCCCACGGAGACTGGAGTGGTCGAGCAGAACCCCTCCCTCGCGGAGCCCCGCGAGAGGCGGCGCACAAGGACGGCGCAGAAGGTGGCGCACAACCTGATGGTTGAGCGACGGACCGCGCGCGTTTCCTGGTTTCGGCCAACCAACCAGATCCCTCCCCGCAATGGGCAGCTCCAGGGAGCCGACTTCGGGATTCTGCAGGCGGGCCCCCGAGGCAACGGTGGGAGGCCCGGATCCGGATCCGGAGTCGCCCGTCGCAAGTCCGTCTGCGGTGCTCGCCTTCCCCATGACGTGCCTTGACGGCGAAATGCACTTCCTCCTGATGCCCGCAGCGACTATCTACCGATGTATGCGTCCCGATCCCGATGGGCTCCCCAGACTGGGTGCCTCGCTATCGACCCTGGGGGTACGGCCCGGCAAGGACATCCCGGTGCTGCCTGACGGGTCGGTAGCGCCCAAGACTGGCGGCATGTCCGTCACACCGGAAAACCCGACTTGACGCCGTTCGATCTTCTGCCCCGCTCCCGTGGCGGGGATGGACGGCATCCGATGTTCGAGCTGCGAGTGGTCACGCTGCCGTCAACGCTCACAGCGAGGCAGGACGCCCCGGATCACGCCACCGTCGAGCCGGCGGCCGTAGTGCAATTCGATGCCTACAACGCCGACGTGCAGGGCACGCGTGTAGGTTGGGTGAGAATGCCATGACCGAGGCTCTTCGCGAGTATCGTCGGCTCAAGGATGAACTCATCTACATGCGCTGGCTTCATCGGGGCTACGAGTGCCCGGAGGAGGGAGCTCTCGTCGAGGCACTCGCCGAAGCGTGGCGGCCGCTCTCGCCCTCGGAGCGCGCCCTGATTCGTGGTGAAGGCCATCGGACTCTGCTTCGCGAGGGGGACCACCTTCCAACGGTCGAAGTCGTAGACGCGAGAGTATTCTCCCATCCGGGCGCGGCGCTGCGCGAGCTCCGCGAGGCGGCCTGATGTACATCACTGCCCACCATGTTCGCAGCAGCCGCGGGATCGTCGGCGTGAATGCGTTCCTCCATCGCCACGACGCCGATGCGGTCGAGGGAATTGGTGCGTCAATCAACTACGACCTGATCACGCAGCACAAGCCCGGGCGCCTCGCCGCGACCAGCTTCGAGGTCACGCCGGGCGGGAACAGCGTGCTGGCGTATCTTGATGTGATCTGCCCCGACAAGACATCGATTGACCACATCAGCTCCGCGTTGGGGCGCGCGCGCGCAGCCTTGGACGTGCCGGTTCGACCCCTTCGTCGTCGATTCGCGCCGAAGATCGGAATCCAATTCGCCGCATCCATGGGCCTCGATGTCGTCGGAGAACGCCGCGAGTACGACACGCTGTCAGAGCGCATTCACGCCCTTCTGCTCGCTGAGACGCCGCCACCATGGGAGTTGAACGACCCTCTGGTGGTCGAGGCGGCAGAGGAAGGCGACACTGTGACGTTCAGGCTCTCGGCGAAGAGCCGCAGTCGAGTGGCTCACACGCGGCCGTTTCCACTTCCAGCAGCCGCGATCTCGGTCTCCCACGACACCATCGACGCATTTGAGGCGTACCACGGTGACCTGCTACGGGAGATCCTGCCGACGCTCGTGGGGATGTCCCTGGAGGACGTGGCGCGGGCGGGAGGTGTTCGCGTTGTGGCGACTCCCGGGCAGCGAGTGCTGTGGGAGTGGCCGCGCAGGGCCGCAACCCCGACTGGCCCCCAGGCAGCGCGGCGACAGTGAGAACCTACGCAGGGCCGGCAGCCGGCCTGCCGTCCGCCATCATCCTCACCGCGGCCCCCTCCTCCCCGATCCAGTTCGAAACTCGTCCCGTTGGGGTTACCAAACGTGACGAATGCGGTTCGCCGGCCAGCTCTCGAGAGGATCGCCTCCCCCGCATCCGTCGCGGTGTCTTCGGGCGGGTCGAGCCTCTTCGGTGATCCTGCATCCATGGTCGGGGCCCCCGGCCCTTCCTCCCTGCCACCCGGCGCCGCCCGGGGGAAGTGCGGCTGCGCCCGCCGCCGATGCGACACCGCGCCTCACGGGTCCGCAGCCCGGACCCGCTCCTCCTCCCCCAGCACGAGCTTCCCGTCCACCGCCACCGCCTCCGCCCGGAGCACCGTGCCGTCGGGCAGCCTCGCCTCCACCACGTCCGCCACGCCCACGCCCCCGAGGCCGAAGCGGGCCACGGCGGGTCCTGACGCCATGGCCACCCGGGAGCCTCCATCGACGGTCCGCCTCCGGGTCCGGCCCCCTGCGGAGACCTCCACCGTCGCTCCTACGCCGTGGACGTTCCCGGTGCCCGGCAGGGACACCGCCACCTCCAGCCAGTGGCCCCCGGGGCAGTCGGGGCGCGACAGGTAGAGGCGGGGACGGGCGCCCATCACGCCCATGAACACGTCCGCCACGCCGTCCTCGTTGACGTCGGCGACCGCCAGGGTGCGGCCCGAGGCTCCGTCCGCCAGGTCGTGGTCCCAGGGGGCGGGGTCCAGGCCGTCCTCGCGCCCCCACAGGAGGGCGTCGGGCTGGGTCTCGGCGTTGACGAAGTCCGGGGAGGCGATCCCTTCCAGGTGGCCGAACTGGACGAGGAGGTCGTCGAAGCCGTCGGCGTCCAGGTCCTCGAAGAGGGCCCCCCAGGCGACGTCCCGCTCCGGGGTGGCCAGGGTGCCGAGCCCCGAGGCCGCCGTCGCGTCGAAGAAGCTCCAGGGCTCCTCGGCCCGGAGCAGCGCCACGCCGGGCATGGAGCTCACCAGGGCGTCGTCGTCACCGTCGGAGTCGGCGTCCCCCAGCGCCAGGTTCATGGAGAAGATCGTGAAGCCCAGCCCGCTCTCCTGCCCGATCTCCGTGAACCTTGCCCCCGCCGTCCCGCCGCCGGGGCCGTCGTTGCGCAGGGCCAACGCCGGGCCCGTGAACTCCCCCAGGTCGTTGGGCACCAGCAGGTCCAGGTCGCCGTCCCCGTCCAGGTCGTGCCAGGTGGCCTGGAGGGACAGGCCGTCCAGGGCCCCAGGGGGGGCCTCGTCCGCCGCGTCCTCGAAGGTGCCGTCGCCGCGGTTCCGCAGGAGCCGGTGGCCGTCGGGCTCGCCGAGGCCCAAGGGGATGTCCGTCAGGGAGCCTCCCCGGTAGTAGCTGGCCAGCAGCAGGTCCAGGTCCCCGTCCCCGTCGTAGTCGCCGAAGGCTCCCGACGTCTCACGGCGGCCCGAGCCGTCGTCGATGCCCGCCGCCTCCGAGACGTCCTCGAAGGTGCCGCTCCCCCGGTTCCGGAACAGCCGGGATCCCCCGGCCCTCAGCACCAGCAGGTCCAGGTCGCCGTCCCCGTCGTAGTCCGCCGCCGAGGCGCCCAGGCTGCGCCCCTCCGGCACGTCGACCCCCGCCGCCACGGCCCCCTCGGCGAAGGTCCCGCCCCCGAGGCCGACGTAGAGGGCCGAAGGGCCGGCCACGTTGGCGACGAAGAGGTCCAGCCTCCCGTCCCCGTGGAAGTCCGCCAGGGCGATCCCCCCGCCCACCTGGGCGTCCAGGGGGGAGGCGGCGCCAAGGCCCTGCTCCCCGGTCAGGCCGACGTCCTCGTCGTGCCGGTCCCACCGGACCCGCCCGGCGCATCCATCGGAGTCGTCGTCGGGGGCGACGTCGTCGTCCGGCGGCGTCCCGTCGTCGTCTGCGACCTCATCGTCCCCGGGGAGGGGATCGCTCCCAAACCCCGATGCGCCGCAGCCGGCGGGGAGCGCCAGGAGCAGGCACGGCAGGGCGAGGCGGACCGCGGCCCGCACCCCCGCCGGGCGCGCGCGCCCCGCCGGGCGAGCGCCCCACGCCAGCCGAGGGCACCGCGCCGGAGCCCCCACCCCGGGACTCACCCCCCGCTCTTCGCCGCCTTCGCCTTCTCCTTCGCCATCTCCCGCTCCATCTCGGCGTTGACCTCGGCGAGGCGCTTCGCCAGCGGCCCCTCCTTGGCGGCCTTGGCCTTCTTCGCGTCCTCGGAGTCGGGGGCGTAGGTGATCACGTAGTCGCAGTGGGACTGGACCATCTCCACCACGTCGGGGCCGGGCAGCATCTTGGGGTTGGCGGCGGGATCGAGGCACTGGGGGAGGTAGACCTGGGCCACCTTGTCCACGAGCCAGGTCTTGGCCTGGGCGGCGAGCTTGGTTCCGCTCTCGGCCACCTCGATCATCCGGTTCACCGCCTCGTTGAGGTCCTCCTCACCCATCGCCTGCTTGTAGGCGGCGATGGCCGTCAGCCCCGCGTCGGAGTTCTTGAGGGCCTCCAGGCGCTGGGCGGCGGCGGTGGCCCACTCCCCGGCCTCCACCTCCATCATCTTCTGGTAGGCCGCCTCCAGGTCCCCGGACTTCGAGACCGCCTCCACCTGGGCCACCAGGACCTTGCCCATCTCCAGGGCCGCCCCGTCGTAGGCCGGGTCCCGCTCGGTGTGGGTGCCCAGGTATTCCGCGTACTTCCGCGCCGCGGTGTCCAGGTCCCCCGCCTGCTGGGCGGCGGACGCCTCCTCCAGCAGCTTGCCCCCCGCGTCGCAGCCCGCGGACGCGACGCCCAGCGCCCCCGCGAGGATCCCCACCGCCCAGAAGCGCGCCGACATCGTCTCCTCCGACGGGCCCCGGTGCCCGCCCGCGACTCGCGGACGGCGCGCCGTGCCCGGAGGACGTGCTATCACACGGGCCGCGGCCCGTCCACGCCGGACGGGCCCGACCCGCCGAAGGACCGATGCGCGTCGTCGCCGTCGTGCCCGTACACAACGAGATCGCCGCGTCCCAGGGGGTGGTCCGGGCCGCGGGGGAGGCCAGTGACGCCGTGCTGGTGGTGGACGACGGGTCCACCGACGGGACCGGGGAGGCGATGGCGTCCCTCGCCGCGGGCCTGGACACCGTCGCGGTCCTGACCCTCCGGCCGAACCGGGGCAAGGCCGTCGCCCTCGCCGCCGCCTTCCGCTCCGTCCTGGCCTGGGCCGACGCCGGCCTTCTTGAGGACGGCGACGCCCTGGTCACCCTGGACGGCGACGGCCAGCACCCCCCCTCGGCCATCCCGGACCTCGCCGCCCGGATCGGCCCCGGCGGCGCCGATCTGGCCATCGGCCGCCGGGACCTCTCCCGCTACCCGCCCAGCAAGCGCCTCGGCAACCGGGTCCTCAGCGGCTGGGGTCGCCTCTGCTCCGGCTTCCCCTTCGCCGACCTGGAGTGCGGCATGAGGGCGATCCGGATCTCCGCGCTCCGGCGGGTGCTCCCCTACTTCGGCGGCCGGCGCTACTCCGGGGAGCACGAGGTGGGGGTGATCGCCGCCCGCCTGGGCCTCGCCATCGACGACGGCTGCCCCATCGAGGGGGGGCCCTACGTCGCGGGGGCGCGGCCCGCCGACGCGCTGTCGATCATGCTCCACGGCGCCGCCGCTTCGGGGCGGGCGGCGGCGGGGCGGCCCGCGCGCCCCCACCGGGTCCCCGAGCTGGCCCCTCCCCCACCCTCCCTCGCCGCGGCTGCTCGGGCGGCGCGGAGGGCCGCCCCGTGAAGGTCCTCCTGGTCCAGCCCCCCATCGAGAGGATGCTGGACACGCTGCTCCCCCGCTTCGTCGAGGAGGAGGCGGGCTTCTATCCGCCCCTGGGCCTCCTCTACGCCGCCGCGGGCCTGGAGCGGCGCCCTCCGCCGGGGCTGGAGCTCGCCGCCATCGACGCCGTCGCCCGGGGCCTGGACCACCCGCGCCTGCTGAGGGAGGTGGCGCGCCGGGCCCCGGACGTGGTGGGGATCACCGCCACCACCTTCACGCTGCCCGACGCCGTGGCCCTCGCCCGGGGCATCAAGTCCCTGGACCCCGCCGTCCACGTGGTGATGGGCGGGCCCCACTGCGGCCTCTACCCCCGGGAGACGGCGTCCCTCCCCCATGTCGACTCGGTGGTCGCCGGCGAGGCCGAGGAGACCTTCCCCGACCTGGTGGCCGCCCTGGCCGCGGGCCGGGAGCCCGCCGGGATCCCCGGGACCGCCGTGCGCGGGCGGGACGGGGAGGTGGTGGTGGGCCCCCCGCGCCCGGTGCCGGACCGGCTGGACGACCTCCCCCTGCCCGCCCGGCACCTGCTCCCGGCCTCGGACTACTTCGCCGTGCACGGGCGCCACCCGGCGATGACCACCATGCTCACCAGCCGGGGCTGCCCCTACGACTGCTCCTTCTGCTACCACTCCATGGGGCGGAAGTTCCGGGCCCGCTCCCCCTCCGGCGTGGTGGACGAGATGGAGGCCATCGCCGCGTCGGGGGTCCGGGAGGTCTTCGTCTTCGACGACACCTTCACCGTGAACCGCAAGCGGGTGGCGGCGATCTGCGACGAGATCGTCGCCCGCGGGCTGGCGCTGAGGGTGAGCTGGGACGTGCGCGCCCGGGTGGATGGCGTCGACGGCCCGCTGCTGGAGAAGCTGCGGAGGGCGGGCTGCGACCGGATCTCCTTCGGGGTGGAGTCGGGCACCGACGAGGTCCTGGCCGCGCTCAAGAAGCGCATCGACCTCGGGGCGGCGAGCCGCGTCGTCCGGGACGCGAAGTCCCTCGGCTTCACCACCTACGCCGACTTCATCATCGGCAACCCCGGCGAGACCCGGGAGCAGGTCCGGCGCACCGTGGACTACGCCTGCACGCTGCCCCTCGATTTCGCCCAGTTCGCCCTGCTCACGCCCTACCCCGAGACCGAGCTCTACCGGGAGGGGAGGCAGCGCGGGATCCTGCCCCGGGGGGACTACTGGCGGGCCTTCGCCCGGGCCCCCGAGGCCCCCTTCACGCCCCCGCTCTGGGAGGAGCACATGGGCAGGGACGAGCTGTTCGCGGCCCTGGGGGACGCCTACCGCCGCTTCTACCTGCGCCCCCGCTTCGTGCTCCGGCGCCTGAAGGGGGCCCGGTCCCCCGGCGACCTGGTCCGGGACGCCCGGGCCGCCCTGAAGCTGGCGCTGGCCGGGCCCCCCGGCCCACCCTCCCCGGGGCCGGATCCGCGTTGACCCTTCACCCCCCGGACCCTAGAATGCCCCGCCCGCTCGGAGAGGGCGTCCGCTCCCGCGGTCGCGCCCCGAGCCCCGCCGAGGAGGACCCCCCATGTCCGTCGACGCCGCCGACACCCTGGTGCACTACGAGGTCCGCGAAGGGATCGCCCTGCTGACCCTCGATGACCCGCCGGCCAACACCTACACCCACCAGATGATGCGCGACCTGGACGAGGCGATCCTCCGGGCCCGCTTCGACGACTCGGTCCACGTGATCGTGCTCACCGGCATGGGGGAGCGGTTCTTCTGCGCCGGCGCCAACATCTCCATGCTGGCGAGCGTCACCCCCCAGTACAAGTACTACTTCTGCCTCCACGCCAACGAGACCCTGAGCCGCCTGGAGCAGACCCCCAAGCTGGTGATCGCCGCCCTCAACGGCCACACCGTCGGCGGCGGGCTCGAGATCGCGATGGCCGCCGACGTGCGGATCGGCCGCAAGGGGGCGGGCCTGGTGGGGCTGCCCGAGGTGGCCCTGGGGGTCCTCCCCGGAACCGGCGGCACCCAGCGCCTCGCCCGCCTGGTGGGGAAGGCCCGGGCCATCGAGCTGATGGTCACCGGCCGCCGCTTCGACTTCGAGGAGGCCCAGGCGATGGGCGTGGTCACCGAGGTGTACGACGTCCCGCCCGGCGAGTTCCTGGGCAAGGTGCTGGAGTACGCCCGCCAGTTCCTGCCCCCCGCCAACGCCAGCAAGGCCGTCGGCCTCATCAAGCGCTCGGTCCAGAGCGGCGCCGAGATCCCCTTCGAGGCGGCCCTGACCCTGGAGCGGGAGCTCCAGGCCCAGCTCTTCGCCAGCTCCGACGCCAAGGAGGGGCTGACCGCCTACGCCGAGAAGCGCAAGGCCCGCTTCACCGGCCGCTAGTCCCCACCACCCGCTTCCTCGCCCCCTGGGGGTCCGATGAGCACCGACGCCCTCCCCATCCCCCAGGGCCGGCATCGCATCGCCGGCGAGTGGGTCTCCCCCAGCGGCGGCGAGACCTTCCCCACCACCAACCCCGCCACCGGCGAGGTCCTGGCCGAGGTCGCCCGGGGGAGCGGCGAGGACGTGGACCGCGCGGTCGCCGCGGCCCGGGCGGCCCTGGCGGGGGAGGCGTGGGGCGGCCTCGGGGCCCGGGCCCGGGGCAGGATCCTTTGGAAGATCGCGGACTTGCTGGAGGGGCCCCACCTCGAGTCCCTCTCCCGCTGGGAGACCCTGGACAACGGCAAGCCGATCTTCGAGTCCCGGTGGGTGGACCTGCCCAGCGTGGCGGCGGTCTTCCGCTACTACGCCGGCCTGGCCGACAAGATCGAGGGGGAGACCCTCCCGGTGGACGGCCCCTTCTTCACCTTCACGCGGCACGAGCCCCTGGGAGTGGTGGGCGCCGTGGTGCCCTGGAACTTCCCGCTGATCATGGCGGCGTGGAAGGTCGCCCCGGCGCTGGCCTGCGGGAACGCCGTGGTGCTGAAGCCGGCGGAGACCAGCTCCCTCACGGCGCTGATGCTCGCCGCCGTGGCCGAGGAGGCGGGGCTGCCTCCGGGGGCGCTGAACGTGGTCACCGGGCTGGGCCACGAGGCCGGGGCGGCCCTCGTCGCCCATCCCGGCGTGGACAAGCTCACCTTCACCGGCTCGACGTCGGTGGGCCAGGAGATCCTGCGCCGGTCCGCCGACACGATGAAGCCGGTCACCCTGGAGCTGGGGGGGAAGTCGGCGAACATCGTCCTGCCCGACGCCGACCTCGACGCCGCCGTGAAGGGCGCGTTCAACGGGATCTTCTACGGCAAGGGCGAGGTCTGCGCCGCGGGGAGCCGCCTCTTCCTGCACCGCTCCATCCACGACGCCTTCCTGGACAAGCTGGCGGAGAGGGCCCGCCGGCTGCGCCCCGCGGACCCCCAGGACCCGAAGTGCCGCCTGGGAGCGATCCACAACGCCGAGCAGATGGACCGGGTCCTGGGCTACGTGCGCTCGGCTCGGGAGGAGGGGGCGAGCCTGGTCGCCGGGGGCGAGCGGGTCACCGTGGACGGCCGGGGACTCTTCTTCGAGGCCACGGTGTTCCAGGGCGTCACCGACGACATGCGGATCGCCCGGGAGGAGGTCTTCGGCCCCGTGCTGTCGGTGCTGACCTTCGACGACTTGGACGAGGCCCTGGCCCGGGCCAACGCCTCCCCCTACGGCCTCGCCGCGGGGGTGTGGACGCGGGACTTCCCCACGGCCCACCGCGCTGCCGCCGCGCTCCGGGCGGGGACGGTGTGGGTGAACACCTACAACTTCTACGATCCCGCCGCCCCGTTCGGCGGCTGCAAGATGAGCGGCTTCGGCCGGGAGCTGGGCCAGAAGGCGCTGATGCAGTACACCCGGACCAAGTCGGTCTGGATGGGCTTGAAGTCGTGAGGAACCCCGAGTGAGCACCTTCCCCCCGGTCTGGATCGCCTCCCCCGTCCGTACCCCCATCGGACGCTTCGGGGGCACCCTGGCCTCCCTCTCCGCCGCCGACGTGGCCACCGTCGCCGCCCGGGCCTCCCTCCAGCGCGCCGGGATCGATCCCGGGGCGGTGGACGAGACGATCTGGGGGCATGGCCGCCAGGCGGGCGGCGGTCCCAACACCGCCCGGCAGGTGTCGGTGCGGGCCGGCGTGCCCGTCACCTCCCCCGCCCTGACCCTGAACAAGGCCTGCGGCTCGGGGATGCTGGCCATCGTGGACGCCTACCGTCACATCGTCCTGGGCGACGCCGAGGTGGTGCTGGCGGGCGGGGTGGAGTCCATGAGCAACACCCCCTACATGCTGCCCCGGGCGCGGTGGGGCTACCGCATGGGCCACGCCGAGCTGGTGGACGGCATGTACAAGGACGGCTTCCACTGCCCGCTGGCGGACCAGCTCATGGGGGCCACCGCGGAGAACCTGGCGGAGAAGTACGGGATCGGGCGGGAGGAGCAGGACGCCTTCGCCCTGGAGAGCCAGCGCCGGGCGGGCCGGGCGTGGGCCGAGGGGGCTTTCGACGCCGAGGTGGTCCCGGTGGAGGTCCCGGGACGGAAGGGCGCGGTGGTCTTCGACAAGGACGAGCACCTCCGCCCCGAGACGACGATGGCGGACCTGGCGAAGCTTCCGGCGGTGTTCAAGAAGGGGGGCACGGTCCACGCCGGGAGCGCCTCGGGGGTCACGGACGGGGCGGCGGCGGTGCTGGTGCTCTCCGACGCAGCCGTGAAGCGCCTGGGTGTGGAGCCCATGGGGCGGATCGTGGCCTACGCCAACGCCGGCGTCCCTCCGGAGGAGATGGGGATCGGCCCGGTGCCCGCCACGGCCCGGGTCCTCCAGCGGGCGGGCTGGAAGCTGTCCGACTGCGACCTGGTGGAGCTGAACGAGGCCTTCGCGGCCCAGGTCCTCGCCTGCGACCGCGAGATGGGGTTGGACCGCGAGCGCCTGAACGTCCACGGCGGCGCCATCGCCCTGGGCCACCCCATCGGCTCCACGGGCACCCGGATCGTCGTCACCCTCCTCCACGCCCTCGCCCGCCACGGCGGCCGCCGCGGCCTGGCGACCCTGTGCATCAGCGGCGGCATGGGGATGAGCCTGCTGGTGGAGAGGCCCTGAGCGGCGATGCCCGTTTCCCGCAAGAGACAGGGCGGCGGATCCGACCGGAAGAGCTACGTGAAGACGGCCCCCAAGGCCCCGCCGACCCCCTCCGGACGCTTCGAGAACCCCGGCCCCTACGCCGAGGCGGCGCCGGCCCACGCCCTGGGCAGGGACCTGTCGGAGTTGGAATCCAGCCCCTTCTTCGTCCTGGGCGGCTTCAAGCTCCGCAAGATGGTGGGCCGCGACCGGATCTACACCAACGGCGAGACCTTCGCCCTGGTGGGCGTGGATGCCGAGCGGCGGGTGACGCAGGTGGTGGTGTCGCTGCTCCCCTCCGCCGAGGACCACCCCGACGAGTCCTACCGCGTGGCGGCCCGGGGCCCGGGCGGCCAGCCGGTGGCCCTCTCCTACCAGTGGGCGATGCTGGTCCACCTGGCCCACGGCGTGATCGGCCTGGGCGCCCGGGACGCCTCGGAGCTGCTGACCCGGATCTTCCAACCCGGCTACCTCCCCATCGAGAGGGGCGGCGTGCGGGTCGACCTGGTGAGCGGCCAGTTCCTGGGAGGTCCCGAGCGCGTCGCCCTGGGGATCCGCCGCGCCGACGCACCGGAGTACACGGGGGCGGCGGCGCCGTAGTTCCTGCGCCGAAGGGGGTGGGTGGCGGTACCCTCCGCTGCGGGCAGCGGTTGCCGATCCCCGGCGGCGGGCATACCATCCGCCCATGGACGTGGGAGCCTGCGCCGAGACCTATCGGAGGCGGCACGCCGCCCGGCTCAGGGCCCGGCGAGCCCGCGCCTCCGAGGCGCGCCTCCGCCTGCCCGGGGCGGTGGACCTGCTGGTGCGCGAGTTCGGCGCGCGGCGGGTGGTCCTCTTCGGGTCCCTCCTGGCGGGCGAGCTGTGGGATGGGTCGGACGTGGACCTCGCGGTGGAGGGCCTCTTTTCCGGCGCCTACTTCCGGGCCCTGGACCGGCTCGGCGAGGTCATGGGCAGGCCCGTCGACCTCGTCCCCCTGGAGGAAGCACCCGAGACGCTCCGGGACCTCGTCCGGCGGGAGGGAGAGGTGCTCCATGGCGAGTGAGGACGCCGGCGCGGCCTCGCTCCGCCGCCTGGGGGCCGAGGTGGCCCGGGACCGTCGGGTGCTCGCGACCCTGGGGGAGGACCTGTCGACCGCGGGCGAGCGCCTCCGCGAGGCTGGGACCGACGAGGCACCCCTGGTCTACGTCGCCTACAAGCTTCACCAGTGGTACACCGGGCTGGAGAGCCTCCTCCAGCGCATCGAGCGCACCTTCGGCGCCGAGCCCAGCGGAGGGGACTGGCACGACGAACTCCTCCAGGGCGCCTTCCTGGAGATCCCGCGGGTCCGGCCCGCCGTGCTCCGCCCTGACTCCCGGAGGGCACTCGGGGAGCTCCGCCGCTTTCGTCACTTCTTCCGGCACGCCTATGCCGTCTCGCTGGACGCCGGAAGGATCGAGCGCCTCGCCGCCGACCTCGCGGGAGTGCGCGGAGGAGTCGACCAGGCCCTGGCCGACTTCGAGACGTTCCTGGAGGAGGCGGCCAGCCGCCTCGCCGAAGGGGAGTAGGCTCCCGGGACGAGCCGCGGGGCTCAGGTCCCCGCCGGCCTCTTCCCCGCCCAGGGGCGGGCTTGCTCCAACTGGGCGGCCAGGCGGAAGAGGGTGGCCTCGTCGCCGGTCCGGGCGGCGAACTGGACGCCGATGGGGAGACCGGCGGCGTTCCAGTGGAGGGGCACGGACATCGCCGGCTGCCCGGTCTGGTTGAAGATCATCGTGTTGGCGGTCTTCTCCAGGGACTTCTCGGCGAGGTCGGCCAGGGCCTTGTGCAGCAGGGGACGGGCCGGCACGGTGCGGAGCAGGGCCAGGCCTGCCCTCTCGGCGCCCTTGAGGGCCAGCTCGCCGATCCGCACCGGCGGGTGCGCCAGGGTGGCGTCCAGGAAGACGTCGGTGGTCCGGAAGAAGGCGGCCAGGCGCCGCCCCGCCCGGGCGTTCGCCTCCCGGGCCTGGTGGAGGTCCAGGGCGCTCAGGCTCCGCCCGACCTGGGCCAGGAACCAGGTGGGGGCCTCGAACCCCGCGGCGGTGGGGGTCCTGCCCATCCAACGGCCCGCCTCCGCCACCGAGGCCGCCACCCCCGCGGCGACGACCACCAGGTACGCCCGGGCCATCTCGCCCCGGTCCACGGGGAGATCGGCCTCGAAGACGTCGTGGCCGAGGTCGGCGCAGAGCTTCGCCGCGTCCCGGACGGCGGCGACGTTGTCCGGGTGGACCTCCCGCCCGTAGATCGAGCCCGTGGAGAAGGCGATCCGGAGCCTGCCCGGCTCCCGGTCCAGCTCCTGGGAGAAGGGGCGCTCGGGGGGAGGCGCCGCGTAGGGGGCTCCCTCGTCGGGGCCGTGGGTGGCGTCCAGCATCGCGGCGCTGTCCCTCACGCTGCGGGTCAGCACGTGCCCCTGCACCAGCCCGGCCCAGCCCTCCCCCAGGTCCGGCCCCAGGGGGTTGCGGGCCCTGCTGGGCTTCAGGCCGAAGAGGCCGCAGCACGAGGCGGGGATCCGGATGGAACCGCCCCCGTCACCTCCGTGGGCCATGGGCACCATCCTCGCCGCCACCGCCGCCGCCGAGCCGCCGCTGGAGCCTCCGGGGGTGTGCCCCGGGTCCCAGGGGTTGCGGGTCGGTCCCCGGGCCTCCGGCTCCGTCACCCCCATGATCCCCAGCTCCGGGCAGTTGGTCTTGCCCAGGAAGACCACCCCCGCCCGCCGGAACCGGGAGATCAGCTCGGCGTCCTGCACGGGGACGAAGCCCTCCAGGAAGCGGCTGGAGGCGGTGTAGGGCTGGCCGGCCAGGAAGCCGTCCAGGTCCTTGACCAGGAACGGGACCCCCGTGAACGGCCCGTCGGGCAGCGGCCCCTCGGCCTGGCGGCGCGCCGCGTCGTACATCGCATGCACGACGGCGTTCAGCCGGGGGTTGTGCTCCTCGATCCGCCGGATCGCCGTCTCGACGACCTCGACGGGCTTCACCTTCCCCAGGCGCACCCGCTGGGCGATCCCGAGGGCGTCCAGCTCCGCGTAGTCTTGCATGCCGCGCTCCCGGCCCGAAGCATAGCGGTCCGGGGGCGCCGGGGCGAGGGGAGGAGGCCGCCGGGATCAGTCGGAGGCCGGATCCGTCCCCTCCAAACGTCCGGCCCCCTCCAGGAAGCGCCGTTCCAGGGAGTCGCCCTGGTGGACCTCGGCGATGGTCGCCCCTTCCGCCAGCAGCTCCGCCAGCAGCTCGGTCGTGGCCCGCTCCAGGCATCGGGGATCGTCGACGGCCAGGCGCAGCCGCACGACCTCGGCGCGCCCGGCGGGGAAGGGGGGGACGAGTCTCACCCGGACGTCGCGGTCGGCGCCGGTGACCTGGCGGAGGGGGCCCTGCCTCGGGCAGCGTCCGGCCTCGACCATCACGACGTGGTCGCACAGGCTCTCCACCTCGGCCAGGTTGTGGGAGCTGAGCAGCACCGTGCGCCGCCCCCTCTCGGCGGCGATCCGCTGGCGCAGGTGGGCCGCCTGCACCGGATCGAGGCCCGAGGTGGGCTCGTCCAGGATCACCAGCTCGGGATCCCCCAGCAGGGCCGCCGCCACCGTGAGGCGCCGGCGCATGCCGTGGGAGAGAGTCGCCACCCGCTGGTCGGCACGGTCCGCCAGCAACACCGCCTCCAGGGCCACCGACACGGCGCGGCCCGCGGCTGCGGCGCCCATCCCCTGAAGGCGCCCCCACACCCCCAGGAGCTGGCGCGGCGTCGAGGCGAGGGGCAGCTCGGCGTCCTGGGGGAGGATCCCCACCCTCCCTGCGTGGCGGGCGGCGTCGAAGGGGCCGAGCCCCAGCAGGTCCACGGTCCCCGCGTCGGGGGCGACGAAGCCGGCGACCACGGAGAGGAAGGTGGTCTTGCCCGCCCCGTTGGGCCCCACCAGCCCGCACACGCTGCCCCGGGGCACGACCACGGAGAACCCGTCCAGCGCTCGGGTCCGCCGGTAGCGCTTCACCAGCCCCTCGGCCCGCAGGGCGGCGGCGCTCACAGGTCCCGCCCCCGGAAGCGGGCCCAGCCCAGGGTGAAGAACAGCAGGCCCTGTACCCCGCCCCGGGCCGCGGTGGCCAGCAGCGTCCCGGGGTCGCGCCCCCACAGATCGGTCCACAGGCTGGGGGGAAGGAGGAGGAGCACCCCGTCGGCCGCGCGCCCGAGGCCGCCCGGGCCGACGTGGTCCTGCAGGCGGGCGTAGCCCCACAGCAAGGCGAAGAGGACCCCGAAGGCGATGGCGCGGGCGGTGTGGGCCCCCGAGACCCAGCACGACGCGCCGAGCCCGAGGCCGACGAAGGGCAGGGCGAAGGCGAGGGACGTGCCGGCCCGGAGCAGCAGCTCCCCGGCGAGGGCCCGCGGCTCGGCGACGACCATGAGCGAGGTGGACAGGGTGAAGGCGACCGCGGCCCCCAGGAGCGCCGCCACCGCCACCAGGACCCCCTGGCCCAGCAGCTTCCCCGCGGCCACCTCCAGCCGGGTCGCGCGGGAGAGGAGCCAGCGGATCCCGCGGGTGCGGACCTCGCCGGAGATCGAGGCCGAGGCCGAGAGGAGCGCCAGCGCTGGGAGGGCGACGGAGGCGGTCGCCCCGAACCACAGGGCGACGAAGGAGCTTCCGTCCAGGAGCTGGTCCGCGACCCCGTTCCCCAGGAACGCCCGGAGCGGCTCGGTCACCGACCCGCTCCTCAGGGTCTCCTCGATCAGGGTGCCGGGCCGGCGGGTGGTGGGGACCCCCAACCGCTCGGCCACGGCCCGCTCCGCGAAGGCGACCAGCCGCACCAGGGCCCAGGTGGAGAGGGCGACCGAGGCGGCGTAGGCGACGAGGAGGAGCTGGAGCAGTCGGGTGCGGGCCGCCTCCCCTACCTCGTAGGCGGCGATCCAACCGCAGCTCCGCAGCGCGCGGCCGAGGCCCGGGGCCGGCGAGGCCGGCTCAGGAGCCCCCCCGTCAGCGACCATAGGGGGACGCCACCCCCTCCAGGCGCGTCAGCGGCGCCACCACCGCGGCGTCCAGGTACGAGAGGGGGTCCAGGGCGGTGTCGTCCACCGAGGCCACCGCCTCGTCACCGACCACGTCCCGGAGGGCTCCGTCGGCGGAGATCACCACCTCGAGGGCGTCGGCGGCGAACGCCATCAGCTCTCGACGGTCCAACCGGCCGGAGGCGGTGGCGTCCTCCACCAGGTCCTCCACCATGCCCGCCAGCTCCTCGTTCATCCGTTCCACGGCGGCGTCCACCCGGACGAGGTCGTCTTCTTCCAGCTCCGCCTGCTCCACCAGGGCCGCCCGGGCCTGCCTCCGCCGGACGCGCATGGCGTCCTCCATCATCCGGGCCATCTCCTCGGGGCTGGGGGAGGCCGCGCCGTCCTCGGGACCGCCCACGGGTGCGCCGGGCGGGGTCGCCGGGACCTCCTGTCTTCCCCCGTCCTTCGCCGCCACCGGGTCCTCCGTTGGGGGCACGGGGGCTGGGGGCGCCCGGCGGCCCGCCGCCGGAGCCCCTAGCAGGCCCCGGATCCGGGCGGCGGCCCCCTCCTCGGCGCAGCCCCTTTCGGCGCGATCCCGGAGCTCCTCCACCTCCGCCCGCAGGCCCAGGATCTCCCCCCGGGGCTGCCACAGCCCGATGAGCAGCCCTCCGGCCAGGCCGACGACTGCGGGTACGAACGCACGGTCTCTCGGGGGAGGTGCCATGAAGAACGCCGGTGGGCGGACCCGGAGGAGCGGATGGGCATGGGACCGCCACGCACTCCCCGCACGCTAGCAGGTCGGCTCCTCCGCCTCAATCGGCGGGGCCATTACGGGCGCGGGCGGGGCGGCAGCGAAGATTCAGGGCGAGGGGTGGGAGAAATGTGAATGTGTTGGTACGTGACCCCCTAGCCCCCCACAATCGGCGGGGCCATTACGGGCGCGAGCGGGGCGGCAGCGAAGATTCAGGGCGAGGGGTGGGAGAAATGTGAATGTGTTGGTACGTGACCCCCTAGCCTTGAGCCTCGTGACCCCCTAGCCCCAGCTCAGCTCCCCCCACCGAGGGGCAGTTCCACGCCCGCGGTCAGGGCGAGCAAGGGGGAGATCCGCGGCCCGCTCCCGGTGGAAGAGGGATCGATCCGGGGTGTGAACGCGGCCTGGGCCATCAGGCGGGCGTGGAAGCCGACGCCGGACGGGGCGGCGATCCTCAGCCCGACTTCGGGGCCGGTGGCGATGAGGGGCCCGCCGGGATCGGGGGGAGGTTCCCCGCCCAGGGCGGGGGTATCGCCCAAGGGATCGAGGTAGCGCCCGCTCACCGACCAGCCCAGGTCGAAGCGTGCCGGGCCGCGGCCGAGGCCGACGCCGAGGGCCAGGGTGCCCCCGAGGTCCAGGCGGGGCCTCCTCCCCTCCGCGGGGGGGATCAGGCCGACGTCCAGGCCCAGGCTCGCCTGGGGTCGCACCCGGCCGGAGGTCGGACCGATCCGGGCCACGCCCAGGTGGAGGCCAGCGCCGACGGGCAGGTCGGGAGCGGCGTGGGAGCCAGGTCCCAGCGACACCCCGGCGCCGGCCCGCAGGGCCCAGAAGCCGGCGCGTGGCGCCGCAGCGACCTTCCCGTGCCCACCGCCAGGGGCACGGAGGGGATCGCCCTCGGTGGTGCCCCGAGGTGGGACGGCGGCAGGCGGAGCGGGCGGGGCGGGCGGAGCCGGCGGGGCGGGCGTGCGGGTCGCGGGGGGGACCGGATCGCCGCTTCCCACCTCGCTCCCGGTCGGCTCCGAAGGTCGGACCTCGATGGAGAGCCCCGCGGACTCGGCCACGGGCACGGGGGGCGGGGGCGACGGCGCAGGGAGAGCAGGTTCGACCGCCGCGGGGGTCGGGAGAGCGTCGGGCCCGGGCCCTCGGTCCGCGACCGCGACGGGGGCCGGCTCGGGGAAGTCCGCCGCCGGGCGCCCCCACATCGCCCACCCCGCGGCGAGACCCGCGGCGGCGCCGGTGGCGATCCACGCCACCGCCCGGGTGGCCAGCGCCCCCATGGGGCCGGCGGGTGCGGCGGCGGCGGGCGGCGCCGGAGCGGGGACCCGGGTCAGCACCTGGTCCGCGGTAAACCCGGGGACCGCCGCGGGGCTGGCCTCCAGGGACCGGAGGGCCGCGTCCAGCGCCTCGTCGTCCGCCAGGAGGTCGTCGATTTCCCTCACTCGACCTCCCCCCAGGCCCGCCGGCCCTCCGACGCAGGGACCCGGGTCAAGCTCTCGCGGATCTGCTTGCGCGCGTATGAGAGCTGGGAGCGGACCTGGGACTCGTCCAGCCCGACGACCGCCGCCGTCTCCTCCCCCGAGAGGCCGTGGACCACCCGGAGCAGCAGCACCTCCCGGTGGGGCGCGGGCAAGGCTGCGACCGCCGCCTCCAATCGCCCGGCGACCTGGCCCAGCATGGCTTCCGCCTCGGGGGAGGGCGGCACGTTCAGCGAGGCGGTGATGTCCACCACCCGGTCGCGGGCGAGCTGGTCCCGGCGCCTCTCCCGGAGCGAGTCGATGCACAGCCGGTGCGCCACCGTGAACAGGTAGGCCCGCACCGATCCCCTCCCCTCCCACCGCTCGGGGTGGGAGGCCACCCGCACCATGGCCTCGGAGGCGACGTCGTCGGCCAGTCCGCGGTTCCGCAGCAGCCTCAGCGCGTACGCCTTCAGCCGCGGCGCGTACCGCTCGAACAGGGTCCGGAACGCCTCCCGGTCGCCCCGGGCGTACGCGCCCAGCAGCTCCTCGTCCGTGGCCTCGGCCATCTCCGTCCCGACGGGAGCGCGCCCGGCCTTGGGGGCCCCACACGCAGAGTGACGCAGGAGGAGGCCGGACGTGGAGAGGGGTGGTCGTTTTTTCCTGCCGCGGCGGCGTTAGGGGCCCTCAGCCGTACCGGGGGGCCACGACTCCCAGGAGGTCCTCGAAGCGGTCCAGCAGGTGATCGGGCCCGAGGGCGGCCAGGAATGTCCGGTCCCTGCCCCCCCAGGTGGCCGCCGCCGTCGCGCACCCCGCGGCCCGGCCCGCCTCGACGTCCCTCTCGGTGTCCCCGACGAACAGGACCCGGGAGGGCTCGGCGGGCAGGAGGCGCAGGACCCGGTACACGATCTCGGGATCGGGCTTCGGGAGGAAGTCGTCCGTCCCCTGGATGTGGTGGAAGTATCCGTGGATATTGAAGAACTCCGCCTGCTGCCGGGCGCGGTGGGTCGGCTTGGTGGTGGCGATGGCGAGGCGCAGGTGGGCGAGGCGCTGGAGGGTCTCCACCACCCCCGGGAAGACCGCCGTGGTCGCGTTGCCGTGGACGTGGTGGTGATCGCGGTAGCGCTCGACGAAGCGCTCCCACGCCGCCCCCACCGGCACCTCGCCGGTGAACCGGCGCCAGACGTCGTCCAGGGGGTGCCCCATCTCCCCCAGGAGATCCACCTCGGCCACGCTCCTCTCGACATCCCCGAAGGCGAGGTGCATGCACCGCGCGAGGTCCCGGGCGGAGTCCACGAGGGTCCCGTCGAAGTCGAAGACGACGAGGTCGAACGGGCGCGCCGCGCTCACTCGGCGACCCGCTCACCTTGAGTGAACCGCTGCTCGGGACCGGAGGGCGTGTAGACCTGTACCGCCACCAAGGCCGGACCCGCGGCGTCCACCGCCACCCCGTGGGGGACTCCCCGAGGCACCCGCACGGCGTCCCCGGCACCCACCCGGAAGAGGTCGGCGCCGATCCGCATCGTGCCACCCCCCTCCTGGATCCACAGCAGCTCGTCGCTGGACTCGTGGACGTGGACGGCCACCTCCACCCCGGGCTCGGCGGTCAGTCGGCTCACGGCGGCGTCCCTCGCGCCGGTGGTGTCCGGGCCGTGGAGGAAGCGGACCTTCACCTTCCCGCCTGCGACGGCCCACGTCGGCTGCCGCGCCGGGCCCGCGAGGAGGGCGGCGTTGGCGGGCGATGGGTGGGCTGGATCGGGATCGGCGCTCGCCAGCGCCTCCCCGCCGGCCACGGTGGGAGCGACGCACGGGACGGCGAGCAGGGCGAGCCCCAGGCCGGTGGCGACTCGGGCAACGAAGCGGGTCATGGTGGTCCTCCATGCCGCGCCGGAGCGGCGGGCCCCGCCTCCTGGGGTCAGCCCCCCAACGCCGGGCGGAGGCGGGCGTCGAAGAAGCGGACCACGTCCCCGGTGGAGGTGCCGGGGCCGAAGACCTCCGCCACCCCCGCCGCCTTGAGGGCGGGGACGTCTCCGGCGGGGATGATCCCCCCCGCCACCAGGGGCACGGCCTCCATGCCCTCCGCCCGCAGCAGGCGGATCACCTCGGGCAGCAGGGTGCCGTGGGCCCCCGAGAGCACCGAGAGCCCGATGGCGTCCACGTCCTCCTGGAGCGCCGTCCTCACGATCATCTCCGGCGTCTGGTGGAGGCCGGTGTAGATCACCTCGTAGCCCGCGTCCCGGAGCGCCCGGGCGATCACCTTCGCGCCCCGGTCGTGGCCGTCCAGGCCGGGCTTGCCCACCAGGATCCGAGGGCGGCGCGCGGCATCGGACATGTCAGCCCCCCGCGCCCCGGTAGTTCCCCTTGAGGATGTTCGTGGCCACCACGAGCCGCTGGATCTCCGAAGTCCCCTCGTAGAGATCGCAGATCTTGGCGTCCCGGTAGAGGCGCTCGACGGCGAACTCCCGGATGTACCCGTAGCCCCCGTGGACCTGCACGGCGTGGTTGGTCGCCCACACCGCCGTCTCCGACGAGAAGACCTTGGCCATCGCGGACTCCACGGAGTGGTTCTCTCCCTGGTCCCTCAGTCGGGCCGCCCGGTGGATCAGCAGGCGGGAGGCGTCGATGCGGGTCGCCATGTCGGCGAGCTTCCACTGGATCGCCTGGAAGTTGGCGATGGGCTGGTCGAACGCCTTGCGCTCCTGGCTGTAGCGCAGGGCCTCGTCGAAGGCGGCGCGGGCGATCCCCACCGCCTGGGTGGCGATCCCGATCCGCCCGCCGTCCAGGGTGGCCATGGCGACGGTGAAGCCCCGCCCCTCCTGGCCCAGCAGGTTCTCCTCGGGCACCTCGCAGTCCTCCAGGAGGATCTCCGAGGTGGACGAGCCCTTGAGGCCCATCTTGTGCTCGACCTTCCCCACCCGGTACCCGGGGAAGCCCTTCTCGACGATGAAAGCGCACACCCCCTTGGACCGGAGGGCGGGGTCCAGGGTCGCGTACACCACCGCCACGTCCGCCTGGGGTCCGTTGGTGATGAACTGCTTGACGCCGTTGAGGATCCAGCGATCCCCCTTCTTGACGCAGGTGGCCTTCATCGCCACCGCGTCGGATCCGGAGCCGGGCTCGGTGAGGCAGTAGCAGCCCACCCGCTCGCCGCTGGCGAGGCCCGGCAGGTACCGCGACTTCTGGGCCAGGGTGCCGAACTTCAGGATCGGCACCTCCACCAGCGAGTTCTGCACGCTCATGGCGACGCCGGTGGAGGCGCAGCCCCAGCACACCTCCTCCAGCGCCAGCACGTAGTCCACGGTGCTCATGCCCGCGCCGCCGTACTCCTGGGGCACCACCATCCCCAGAAGTCCCAGCTCGCCCATCTCGCGCCAGGCGGGCCAGGGGAACTCCCCCGTCTCGTCCAGGTGGGGGGCCCGGGGCCAGAGCTTCTCTCGGGCGTAGTCCCGGACGGTGGACTGGAGCAGTCTCTGCTCCTCGGTGGGCTGGAAGTCGATCACGGTGGCTCCTCTGTCACGGCCCGCGCCGGCGGCGGGCCCAACGCGGCGGCGGGGTGCGGATCAGCGCCCGTGGAAGGTCGGGCGGCGCTTCTCGACGAAGGCGCCCATTCCCTCCTTCTGGTCCTCGGTGGCGAAGCACAGACCGAACAGGGCCGCCTCCTGCTCCAGGCCCCGGGGGAGGTCCAGCTCGGACCCGGCGTCCAGGGCCCTCTTGGCCAGGCGCACCGCCATGGGGCCCTTCTGGAGGACGGTGGCGGCGATCTCCCTCGCCGCGGCCACCGCCTGGCCCTCGTCCACCACCCGGACGGCGAGTCCGAGGGCGAGGGCCTCGTCGGCCTTGACCTGGCGGCCGGTGAGCACCAGCTCCCGGGCCCGCTGCGCCCCCACGAGGCGGACCAGGCGCTGGGTGCCGCCGAAGCCGGGGATCACCCCCAGGTTCACCTCGGGCTGGCCGAAGCGGGCGTTGCGGGCGCAGACCACCAGGTCGCAGGCCATCGCCAGCTCGCAGCCACCCCCCAGGGCGAAGCCGTTCACCGCCGCCACGGTCAGGCCCGGGAACGAGGCGATCCGGTCCAGGGCCGCCTGCCCGCGACGGGCGAAGTCCAGCGCCTGGGCGGCGGTGAAGGCGCGCATCTCGGCGATGTCGGCGCCGGCGACGAACGCCTTTTCCCCGGCCCCGGTCAGGACCACCGCCCGGACCGAGCCATGGGGCGCGGCGGCGGCGAACCAGCGATCGATGTCGGCGATCACCGCCGAGTCGAGGGCGTTCAGGACCTGGGGCCGATCGATGGTGACCACGGCGAGGGCGCCATCGAGCTCGACGCTCAGGGCGCCGAAGCGTCCCGCCAGGATGTGTTCCGATGCGCTCATGGGACCTCCCCTCCGCCGTCAGGCCTTGCCCTCGGAGTAGTCATGGACCCCGCGCCCGGTCTTGCGTCCCAGGAGTCCCGCCTCCACGTACTTCCGCAGCAGGGGCGAGGGCCGGTACTTGGAGTCGCCCAGGCCCTGGTGCAGGACCTCCATGATGGCCAGGCAGGTGTCGAGGCCGATGAAGTCCGCCAGGGTGAGGGGCCCCATGGGCACGTTGGTGCCGAGCCTCATGGCGGTGTCGATGTCGGCGGCGGTGCCGATCCCCTCGTCCAGCACGTAGAAGGCCTCGTTGATGTACGGCATCAGGATCCGGTTCACCACGAAGCCGGGGTAGTCCTTGCTGGCGAGCACGCAGGTCTTCCCCAGCGCCTCCCCCAGGGCCAGGGTGGTGCCCAGCGTCTCGTCCGAGGTGCGGAAGCCGCGGATCACCTCGATGAGCTTCATCACGGGCACCGGGTTCATGAAGTGCATGCCGATGACCCGGTCGGGGCGCTTCGTGGCCGCGGCGATCCGGGTGATGGAGATCGACGACGTGTTGCTCGCCAGGATCGCGCCCGGGCGGCAGGCCTGGTCGAGGCTCCGGAAGATCGCCAGCTTGACGGTCTCGTTCTCGCTGACCGCCTCCACCACCAGGTCGGCCTCGCCCATGTCGGCGATCCCCGCGACGGGCCGGAGGCGGGCGGCGACGGCGTCCCGGGCCTCGGCGGTCATCTTCTCCTTCTTCACCAGGCGGTCGAGCTGGGCCACCACGCCCCGCACCCCCCGCTCCGCCGCGGCGAGGTCCAGATCCGCCAGCCGCACATCGAGCCCCGCCTGGGCCGCCACCTGGGCGATCCCCCCGCCCATCTGTCCCGCGCCGACCACCCCGAGCACACCGATCCCGTGACCCGACATCTCGCCAACCTCCTGCCCGGCGGCCTCCGCGGCCCCCGAACCGACCTTCTCCGCCCCGATCACGCTCCGGCCGCGGCGCCTCTCGCCGTCAGCCCACCGCCTCCACCGCCAGGGCCACCGCCTCGCCGCCGCCGATGCACAGGCTGGCGATCCCCCGGCGGGCGCCCCGGGCCTTCATGGCGTGGAGCAGCGTCACCAGGATCCGGGCCCCGGAGGCGCCGATGGGGTGCCCCAGGGCGACGGCCCCGCCGTTCACGTTGACCTTCGCCGGATCCAGGCCGAGCTTGTCCTGCACCGCCAGGCTGACGACGGAGAACGCCTCGTTGACCTCGAAGAGGTCGACCTCCCCGAGCCCCCAACCCAGCTTCGTCACCAGCTTCTCGATGGCGAAGGCGGGCGCCGTGGTGAACCACTCCGGGTCCTGGGCGTGGCTGACGTGGCCGACCACCCGGGCCAGGGGCGAGCGCCCCAGGGCGCGGGCCTTGTCGGCCGAGGTCACCACCAGGGCCGCGGCGCCGTCGTTGATGGTGGAGGCGTTCCCCGCGGTGACCGTGCCGTCCTTGGGCTGGAACACCGGGCGCAGCCCGGGCAGCTTCTCGACGGGGGACGCGAAGGGCTCCTCGTCCCGGGCGAAGGGGACGGGGTCCCCCCTGCGCTGGGGCACCGGCACGGGCACGATCTCCTCGACGAAGCGCCCCTCCTCCACCGCCGCCCGGGCCCTGCGGTAGGACTCCAGGGCGAACGCGTCCTGCCGGTCCTTGGGGATCGCCTGCTCCCGGGCGCAGATCTCGGCGGCGCTGCCCATGTGGAAGTCGTTGTACACGTCCCAGAGGCCGTCCCGGACCATGGAGTCCACGAGCTGGCCGTGGCCCATCCGGTAGCCGTCGCGAGCCTTCTCCAGCAGGTAGGGGGACCGGGACATGTTCTCCATGCCGCCGGCGACGACGACCTCGGCGTCGCCGAGGGCGATCTGCTGGTGCGCGAGCATCACCGCCTTCAGGCCCGAGCCGCACACCTTGTTGACCGTCGTGCAGGCGACGGAGCGGGGGAGGCCGGCGAAGAGGGCGGCCTGGCGGGCGGGCGCCTGCCCGACGCCCGCGGGCAGCACCGTGCCCATGATGGCCTCCTCCACGTCCGAAGGAGCGATCCCGGCCCGCTCGACGGCGGCCTGGATGGCCACCGCGCCGAGGCGGGGCCCCGGGACCGAGGAGAGCCCCCCCATGAAGGAGCCGATGGGGGTGCGTGCCCCCGAGAGGATCACCACATCGCGCATCGCCCATCTCCTCCGCCGGTCGCGCCCGGGGCTCGCCCCCGCGTGCCGCCGGGAGACCTCCCGGGGGCCGGCCGTCTATTGGAAGTACTGGAGGCCGCCGTCGCCATACCCCTGGATGTCGATCCACATCACCACGTCGTTGCCGGCGTGGGGCACGACCGCAGCCTCGCGAGTGGCGACGTTGTACCAGGGACTGGTCCTGTCGCCAAACCGATCCGTGTAGACCATGGGATCCCCCGGCAGCTCCTGGAGGGGGACCGGGCTGAGGCCGTCGTTCACGTCGAGGACGAAGCGGTCGCCGTCGGTGGTGGCCAGGGTGCCCGAGCGCACCAGGAGGGAGATCTCGCCGCCGTCGCTGACGTACCGGACGTCCTCGTGCAGCCGGCCCACCTGCTCGCCGGACTCGCTGCCCTCGACGACGTAGCTCTGCAGGGACTCCTCGTAGGTCAGGGTCCAGTACTCGTCCAGGGTGATCCCCCCGCAGGAGTTCGTCGTGCCGACGGCGCCGGTCTCGGGATCGACCTCGATGGCGGGGTTCGACGGGGGGGAGAGGTCCGTGAAGGGCGAGTACGAGCCCGATGCGTCCGCCTGCACGTAGGCCCCCGCCGCCGACTCGAAGGCGGCGCAGCCTGTGGCGGCGTCGAAGACGTGCAGGAAGCCGGTGAGGGTCGTCGCCACCACCACGGGCGCCCTCTCGGGGGCGCCCCAGGGCGCCTCGGTGTTGAGGTCGATCTCCTCGGCGCTCGCCGCCAGGCCCACCACGGGGGCGCGGACCCGGATGGGGTCAGCCTCGGGTGTGTAGGCGTTCCAGTCCACCGGCTCCGCCGTGGCCAGGTCCACCAGGTGGATGACCTGCTCGTCCAGGGAGGCGGCGAAGAGCACCTCCCGCTCCGGGGAGCGCCCCACGGCGACGTCCACCGTCGGCCCCGGCACGGGGACCTGCTCCACGGCGAAGGCGGCGGGGTCGTCCCCGTCGAGGCGGACGCGGTGCACCACCCCGAGGTCGGAGAGGTCCGCCACCAGCGCCGACGTCCCGTCCCGGTCCAGGCTCATGCCCGCGGGACGGGCACCCTCGGGGAGATCCAGGACGGCGCCGATCTCCAGGCCGCGGTCCCACACCTCGATCACGCCCGCCGGCTCCCCGCCGGGGCCCGTCGCCTGGACGGACGCCAGGACCCAGCGCCCGCCAGGGACCGCAAGCAGGTCGTGGGCGTAGCCCGAGAGGGGCGCCGAGCGGAGTCCCGTGTCGGTGGAGAGGACGATCGTGGACCCCTCGGCGGGGGCGGCGTCCCCGTGGATCACGGTGAAGCGCAGCTCCTCGCGGTCCGTGGCGTAGGGTACGCCCGGCAAGGCGACCTCGACCTGGGGGCCCGAGGCCGTCCCGTCCACCGTCCAGGCGCTCCCGCGCCAGGTGAGGGTCCACTCCTCCGTGGCGGTCGCCCCCTCCAGGAGCGCCAGCCCCTCGAGGGTCACCTCGCCGCCTCCGCTCCCCTCCCCGGGGCGGTACTCCGGGCCCGACGACACGACGGGTTTCCCTAAGAACTCCAGGGTCCCGTCCGAGGCCACCTCCAGGTGGGGCATGCGCAGGATCTCGTCCCGGGCGGCGTCCGTCGCCAGGACGTCCACGAAGGTCTCGAGGTCGGTGGCTACGGCGACCTGGTCCAGCACCCGGTCCCGACCGGCTGCCATGGGCGGGGACGCGATCCAGGCGCCGGGCTCGTCCTCCACCAGCATGTCGTACCGGCGGAGGTCCAGCTTCGAGACCGTGCCCGACTGCCAGTTGGTGACGTAGGCGACGGGCTGCTCGAAGAAGGGCCCCGGAGGGAGGTAGGCGACGTCGATGGGGCCGTGGAAGCGGTGCAGCTCGCTCGCGCCGGTGCCGCAGCCGGCGGCGGCCAGCAGGAAGATGAGGGTCGCGGTGGGGCGGACCATCAGTTCGCGTCCCGGTTGCGCAGCGTGGTGAGCACGGTGTGGTACGTCGGGCTCTCGGGGTCGGTGTCGATGACCGAGAGGGTGGAGTGGGTCACGTTGGCCTGGTCGCCGCCGAGCTCGCCGGTGTAGTTGGCGACGAAGAGCAGCTTCCCGTCGGGTGAGAGGGCGAGGTCGAAGGGCTCCTCGCCGAGCCCCCGGACCTCGTCCACGGGCATGCCGTACGCTCCCTTGGTCAGGTCGTACACCTGGACCAGGTTGGCGTTGAACTGGGCGACGTAGGCCAGGCGGCCGTCGGCCGAGATCTCGATGTTCGCGGGGCCCACGCTCACCGCCGTGCGGGAGCCGGCATCCTCCTCGACTCCCTGGACGCTGGGGAGCCAGCCGAGCACCGCGTCGTCGATGGTGTAGGGTTCGGGGCTCTCCACCACCTTCCCGGCGTCCAGCAGCAGCACCGCCTCGGGGCCGTTCCCGCGGGTGTTGCCGGCGACCTCCTCCGCCACCACCAGGGGAGAGAGCAGCGCGTAGAGGGTCTCGCCGTCGGCCGAGAAGGCGAGGCCGCGCGTACCCACCACCTGCTCGTCCAGGCGGGTCCGGATCACCGCCTCCACCCCGAGGTAGTTGGCGTCGAGCTGCTCGGCCGTGGAGTCGTCGTGCACGTCCACGACGTACACGTTGTCGAACTTCTTGTTGGCGACGTAGAGGTACCGCCCGTCGGGGGAGAGCACCATCTCGGAGACGCCGCTGCCCCGGACGGTCTCGCCGTCGACGATGATCCCGGTCCGCTCGTCCCCCAGGAAGATGGTCGTGGTGTCGGAGTCGTCCCCGCGCAGGGTGTCGAACTCGAACCGGTCCCCGGCGGTGGGGCGGGACGCCATCCGGAGCCAGTGGACGCCGTCCTCGCTCTCGGCGTACCCGATCCGGGGGACGTCGTCCCGGAAGCCCTGGTACCACATCCTCCACACGCCCCGGTCCTCGTCCCACACCACGTCGGGGTCGAAGACTCCGTCCTCGTCGAAGGCGGGCACGTCCAGCCGGGGCTCCAGCACCGCCACCGGGCGCCCCTCATCGTCGGCGTGCCGGGTCCACGCGCGCCCGTCCTCGCTGGTGGCCATGCCGATCCGCCACACTTGGCCGTCGGAGCCGGCGTACCACATGCGATAGAGGCCCGCCTCCCCGTCCCAGGACACCGTGGGACCCCGCACCCCGGCGTCGTCCCAGTCGCCGGGCTCCCCCCGGTCCAGGACCAGGCCGGCGTCGTCCGGGTGGCCGGTGCCGTCCGAGGCGCGCTCGAAGGCCAGGCCGTCGCCGGAGACCGCCAGGCCGATGCCGTACCGGTCCCCGTCGGAGCCCTCGTAGAAGAGGAGCCAGTCCCCGTCCGGGCCGGGGGCGAGGCTCGGCGCGCCCACCGTCGCCGAGTCGAAGGTCCCCGACACGCCGGACTCGGCGAGGAGGGGGGTGGACGCCGCGCTCCAGGTCCCGCCGTCCCGGGTGGCCGAGTAGATCCGCACCCTCTCGCCCGCGGCGCCGGCGAAGAGCACCCGGTCGTCCGAGAGGGCGCCGCCGAAGGCGGGGTCGTCGAAGTCCTCCACCTCCCCCACCTCGCCGGTCAGGCTGGCGGTGTCGAACTCCAGAGAACCGGCCCGGGAGTAGGCGAGGCCGTCGGCGGAGGTGGCGAGGCCGAGGCGGTGGACGCCGCCCCCGCGCCCCTCGTAGAGCAGCTCCACCGTCCCGTCCTCGGCGATCCGGGCGCCGGGGGACGCGACGCCTCCCCGGTCGAACTCGTCGTCCGCGCCCCAGCCCAGCGCATGGCCGTCCACCAGGGTGAACAGCACGGGGGAGAGGGCATAGGCGTAGCCGACATTGGCGAGGGCGGTCTCGGGAAGGAAGCCGGTCAGCTCCCCCTCGACGCTCCAGTACCCCCCGGGGCTCGCCTTGTAGGCCCCGGCCTCGACCTTGCGGAACCCCTCGTCGGGGCCGACGTACACGGGGTTCGCGGGGTCCTTCACCCAGCGCAGTCCGTCGTAGGACGTGGCGTGGCCCACCGCCCAGGTGACGCCGTCGGTCCCGGCGTACCACAGGTGGAATCGGCCGTTGTCGCGGATGACGGTGGGGGCGCCGATCCAGGCGGAGTCCCACGCGCCGGCCTCCCCCGGCTCCACCACCCTCCCGGGGCCGGATCCGGTGTCGACGCGGTCGAAGGCGGCGCCGTCCTGGGAGCGGGCGAGGCCGATCCCCCCGACGGGGGAGTCGGGGCTGTCGTAGTAGAGGAAGTACCGGTCCAGTTCGGACAGCCACAGCACCGACGGCGAGCCCACGCCGGAGTCGTCCCACGCCCCGCCCTCTCCGGCCCGGAGCACCCGCCCGGTCTCCGAGTCGCCCGAGTCGATCCGTCCGAAGGTCTGCCCGTCGGCCGAGGAGGCCCTTCCGATGGCGGTCGACCCGTCGGCGCTCCGGCCCTCGTAGAACATCTCGAAGACCTCGCCTGCGCCGATGACCGAGGGATCGCCGACCCCCGCCTCGTCGAAGCGGCCCGGAGATCCCGCCACCAGGACCTGCTCGGCGGCGCTCCAGGACGTCCCGGTGGAGTCCGCGGTGGCGAGGCCGATGGTGGCGGTCCCGGTCCCGGGGTCGATCCCCTCTACCCACATGAGCAGGCCGGGGTTCCCCTCGGCGTCGAACCAGAGCATCGTCGAGGAGGAGGCGTACCCTGCCCCGTCCCAGCCCTCGTCCTCCCCGGGGAAGGGCAGGTCTGCGCCCCCTTGGGAGTCGAACCACGCCGCACCGTCGGGGGAGTCGGCGTGGACGATCCCGTCGCCCCCGTCCTCGTCCCGGGCGGCGAAGTAGAGGCGATAGGTCCCCTCGTTGAACGCGACGGTCCACGAGTCGGTGGGGGCCACCTCCTCCTGGAAAGCCCCGACCTCGAAGTCCGAGACCGAGCCGGAGGCGTCCGCGTCCACGAAGGCGACCTCCGACAGGTCGGCGGCGCCGCTCGCGTCCACGACGGTGTAGGGGTCCTTCAGGGTGTCGATGACGGCGACGTCGTGGGTGGTGAGGTTCAGGGTAAAGAGGAGTCCCGTCTCGGGCTGGAAGACCACCGACCACGGGTCCGGGGGCACGAAGACGTAGGCGCCCCTCTCGTCCTGCTCCGGCGCGGCCGCCGACCAGCCCAGCGCCGCCGGGTCCGCGGCGTCGATGGCAAAGACCCGGTCGGTGAGGTTGCCGTCGATGCCCGCCGCGGACCGCACCGACACGAAGGCGGCCCGGCGATCGGCGTCCAGGGCGACCCGTGCCGGGAAGGTGGGCAGGTCGATGGAGCTCGCTCCGACCTCGTGCATGTAGTTCGTGGGGCGCGACAGGTCGATGCCGTCGCCGGGGATCAGCACCAGGGAGCCCGACGAGAAGTTCGCCTCGAAGTTCGAGTTGACCACCGCGACGTGGTAGCGCTCGGGATCGTGGGGGTCCCCCCAGATCTGGAGGTCCGACGGGCCGGCGAGGCAGGTGCCGATGCCGATCTCGCCCCAGGCGTAGGTGCCCTCCTCGGGAGTCAGGGCGCAGGCCCCGGCGTCGGGAAGGGGGGCTTCCCGTACGCAGCCCGTGATCAGGGCCGCCGAGAGCAGGATCGGGGCCATCGACGCGGAGGGACGAGGTCTCATGTAGTATCGCCGTCCCGCTCGGGGAGGTCCCCGGGGGCCGCGGTGGGGGGTGGGGCCGGTACGCCGGGGCGGCGCCGGAAGGGGGTGGAGGGCGAGCTGAAGGAGGCCGGACCGGTGGACGCCGCGGGGGCAGGGGCTCCTAGCATGCCGGGCCCGGGGGCGTCAACGGGCCGCACGCCGGAGGGCGCCGGGGACACCCCGTCCCGGGGGATCCGATCCCTCGAGGCGGTCACGGCGGCCCTGGCCGTCGTCCTGCTCGGTTGGCTCTTCACTCCGTGCCTCCGATCGGGGGATGCCGCCGCCTACGTGGAGGAGGCGATGGCGCTTCGTGGCGGCGGGCCCCTCCTTCGCCCGCTGCACGCCGGGTACGTCGCCGCCCTCGCCGCCGTCTCGCCGGCCGGTCCCGGGGCCGACGCCGCCGCCAACGCCCTCTCGGCGGGCCTGGCGGCGATCGCCCTCGCCTCGGCCCGGTTCACTGCCTTGAGCCTGGGCGCCGGACGGGTCGCCGCCCTGGTGCCGGTGTGGTTCCTCCTGGGGGCTTCCCCCTTCCTCGACTCCGCCCTCTTCGCCGAGGTCTACGGCCCCGCCTCCTCCGCCCTCCTCGCTTCCGCCGCCCTCGGCCTCTCGGGGCGGACGTGGGCCGTCCCGGTCCTCGCGGGCTGGGCGGTCACCGTCAACCCCGGAGCGGCGGCGTGGATTCCCACCCTCTCCCTCCTGGCCGCACGAGGTGGGATCCGCCGGAGCGTGACCGGCGCCCTGTGCGTGCTCCCCGCCGCGGCGGTGGGCGCCCTGTGGGTCGACGGCTGGCTGGCGGGTCCCCGGGGGGCCCTCGCCGCCTGGGACGGGGACGTCGGCCCGGTCCTCTCCCTCCAGCGGGCCTGGCGCCTCGGGATCGAGGCCGCCCCAGCGACCCTCCCCCTGTTGGCGATGGGGGGCCTCGCCGGACCTCGCGGGCGGGCGTATGCCCTCGCCTGGCTGCCGGGCTTCGCCCTGACCTGCTCCTTGGTGGACCGCCGGGGAGACGTGCCGGCCCACCTCGCGTCCCTCGTGCTCCTCGCCCCCCTCGCCGGCCTGGGGGCGGAAGCGGTCGCCCGCGCGTTCGCCCATCGGCAGCGGGGTACCTTCCCCGCGGCCGTCGGCGTCGCTATGCTGCTGGCGTTCCAGGTCGGCGAGGGCACGTCCCGTCACGATCGGCTCCGGAGGAGGGCCGCTCGGGCAGCGGGCGCGTGCGCGGCCCTCGGCGAGCTGGATCAACCTCCCCTCCCGGTGGGTCCCTGGGGCGCCGTTCGGCTGTGCCGGCACCAGGCCCCCGGCCTCCCCGGAGGAGGGGGCGACAGGGTCGCCAACCCCCACCGGGTCATCGTCCCCCCCGGGAGGGCGCCGACGGCGGCGGAGGCGCGGGAGGCCGCGCCTCGAATGTACCGACCCATCCGGCTGTCTCGGGACGACGTGTGGATGACCACCCCGGGCGGGGTGGAGCCGAACAAGAAACCGACCGGGCCCGCGCCCGAGGAGGACCCCGACCGATGATGCGATTCGACCCCCGGTTCCGCGCCACCCTCCTCGGGGCCGCCCTGGCCCTCGCGGCCCTGCCCGGGAGCCCCGGGCGCGCGGAGGCGGCCGCCACCTGGGGCGCCGTCACGCCCGCGGAGGGGGTGGCCGGCGCGCCGATCCCCTCCATCACCGTGCTGCCCTTCGCCGCCCGGGAGACCCTGGTGGAGGGGGACATCGGCAAGCCCGACGAGGCCGACGAGCGCAAGGCCGGCTGGTCGAGGGCGCTCCAGGCGGCGACGGTGAAGGCCCTCGGGAAGTCCGCCGTGGCCGCGGACAACCTGCTGGACCGCACGGGGCTGGTGCTGCGGGGCGAGTTCCTGAGCGTGGACACCGGCTCGGAGGGCCCCGTGGGCGAGGTGATCGTCTACGCCGAGATCGTCGACGCCGCCGATCCCCTGAAGCCCCTGTACGGCTTCGTCACCGTCGCCGGGGGCCGGGTCGGCTCCGGCGACGCCATCGGGGGTATCTGCAAGAAGGACGTCGCCGCCGCGGTGGCCAAGGCGGTGAAGGGGGCCGCCAAGGCGAAGGTGAGCGACGAGGCCGTGGAGCGCCTGGCGGACCTGCGGGCCCGGCAGGGCAAGGGGAGCGACGAGGACGACGAGCCCGAGATGAAGGCCCCGGTCGCCCCCGGCGCCTCCGAGGCGGGCCCCGAGAGCGGAGACGGCGGCGGCGAGTAGCCCCGGCGACCCCCTGGGGCCCCGGTCCTCCCGCCCCCGGCGACGTCAGGATGGTCCCCCGCCTCCGGGGATCCCCTTGCCGGACACCTGCCGGATCCGCCTCCACACCTCCTCCACCCCCTGGCGCGTCAGGGAGCTGAAGGGGACCATCTCCTCCTCGGATGCCTCCAGGGCGCGGCCGATGGCCAGGACCCGCCGGCGGGCCTCGTTGCGGCTGACCTTGTCGGCCTTGGTCAGCACGAGGAGGCCCGGGATCCCCCGGTGATCGAGCCACTCGGCGACCTGGCGCTCCTCCTCGCCGGGGTCGCGGCGGATGTCCACCAGGAGGACCATCAGCTTCAGGTTCTCGCGCCGATTCAGGTAGTCCTCGATCATCCGTCCCCAGGACCGGCGGACGGGCTCGGGGGCCTTGGCGTAGCCGTACCCGGGCAAGTCCACGAACCGGACGATCCCGTCCACCAGGTAGGCGTTGAGCTGCTGGGTCCGGCCCGGGGTCGCGCTCACCCGGGCGACGTTCCGCCGCCCCACGAGGACGTTCAGGCAGGAGGACTTGCCGACGTTCGAGCGCCCCGCGAACGCCACCTCGGGCAAGTCGTCCTTGGGGAACTGCGCCAGGCGCACGAAGGAGCCCAGGAACTCGACGGAGTGGATCTGCTCGCGGGGTTGGGACATGGGATGGGCTCCGGCGACGTCCCAGCTCGGGGGCGGCGACCGCGGGTACGGCCTCCTCCCGCTGCCGGGCCCTAGTACCACGTTCCGAAGGTTCCTCCCCAGTTTCTCCGTTCCCAGGCCCACCCGATCCGGAACGTAGGGCGGG